>NZ_FOKQ01000008.1 GCF_900112155.1 Hominimerdicola alba
GTGCGCTCTGAAACAGCTTATTTCACCAGTTAATATGTTTTTTTACTCTGATGTTCGGATATGGTTAGAGGGTGCTGCGATTGCAACACCCCCTTAAATACCGAAATAATATCGAGGATAACCTCGGCAACCGGCTGTCATACCATTCGGCTTAGACCCTTTGGCTTTGCGTCGCTGTCTTTCGACAGGTTTGCTTATATTATTAATATACCTTTTTGTTGTTGAATTGTCAATAATATAGCGAATAACTAGAAAAAAAGATAATGATTTCTACTTTATGCACAATAGACCATGTAGTGGATTAAACAAATTGACGTATGAAGAATGGTATAGTAAGTACTTTTTCGGTAATCATTTAGACTGCTGTACCTGTCTTACAATGTTTTCTTGAAAACTTCTTTACGCCTACCACCTTTTGCATCTATATTTTGTTTGTAGCAATTTATATATCTATATAATCCAAACTATCAGAGGTTAATGCTTCACTATTAATGAGATCATCATACCAAGTACGAATCACATTATTGTCAAACATATACTGGATGGCTCTTAACTTGTTTGAAGGATTATATACACTGGTATCCGGAAAATATTGAAAATTACAATTTACTTTATTTAGTATTTGAAGTTTTCCAGATTTTTGAAGCTCATTGTAATCTGGTAAGAGTGTAGGAGCTTTATCGTAAAGAAGAGTTGAAACATTTGAATAAGGAAACTTGTCGACTATATTAATAGCAAAATAAGGAATAATCGAACTATCTTCAATATTCAGGTATAAATGTGTAAAAGGAGTAATATCTACTATGCTCCCGTGAATAAAGCCACTGCCGCCGAACCTCTTGACTTCTTCCGATATAGCCCTTAATTTCTCATGTACAGGTTTAAGAAATAGCTTCATTTTTTGATAGTATTCATCCATGTGAATATAATAATACTGTGGATCACGATGCGACAATGGATGAATTTTACCTCCTTCCAAGAGGGATATTCTATTATATTCATCTCTGAGTAGGAACATATACAATTCATTCTTTTTTAACATTAGGATATCGTCTCTTGACTTAAAACTGGTAATATTTATTCCTTTTATTCGGCGGTTAAAATACAGATAACTATCCTTTGATATCTTATATATACCGTCCGGATAAGGCAAGAATGGTTCATCCCATTCAGCAGTAGTAAATGCTTTTAACTTGAATTCTTTTGGAGAATAACCAATCTGATTATCATGAAGAACAAAAGCACCATTCGATTGTTTGATTATACCGTTTCTATGAGTATGACCACTAACGTAAATCCAGTTTTCATTTAGTGGTTTATCAGTCCAATTATCATAGGGACAGTGAGTCAATACTATGACACGCCTGTCACCTACACATCTGCTTAGTTTATTGTAGACAGCGGCAAACCTTTCGGTTTGAGTTATGTCATCTTCAACAGTTTGCAGAGTATGTCTGTACAGCCCTCTTTTAGCATTGTAAAACGGGTTTAATCCTGAAAAGCCAGTCCCTCCAAGGATTATCAACCCAGTTCCTAATTTATACCTGAGTTCTTCTTCAGATATTTTCAATATTGTATTTTCGTCTATTAATCCTCCCGGTAAAAGGAAAATTGTATTTTGGAGCATTTTTATTCCAAATTTATCAAATACAGTTCTATTGTATTTGTCTGAGATAAAGTCAACAGAGGGAGGTACAATAACTTCTTCAGGATCATAATGACCATTCCAAAGCTCGTGATTCCCTAAAACAGATACTATTTTGCCTTCCCATTTTTCCGAAAGATACTCATAGAAATGATACATAATAGGGAATGAATGGGCAACATCACCGCCGATAAGAAGAACACTATCACACGTATCTGTGATTCCATCAATCATCTCGTCAACTTTTTGCTCAACATATTCATATAGCTTTGATAGTTTTACGTCTTTTTCATCTGGAAATGTATTATGAAATTGATGTTCAAGATGGAGATCTGATATATAGTATATTGTTCTTTGATTATTTCTATCATCTGAAAAATCATATATTTGAGGAATTGATGAGACAGGCTCTACTTCATAAATTGAATCAGGTAGATCACATTCTGAAGCATCAAGTTTTATAATTGTATTGTATACAACTTTTTGCTTTTTTTGAATATAATCAACTGTTGCACTGGGTAGAAATTGTTCCAAGATATTTTTCTGCTCATTTACTTCGATAATTTGTTTAAGAACATCCTCATTTATTACGGCTATCATATAATTAATAAATTCTTTATCCGATATGATTTTCCGAGGAATGTTTTTTAACAGTTTTGTTATCAGCGACTTCTCATCTAAGTAACCGTTTTTAATCCTAAAATTTGCTATATAGTCTATTACCTCTTTGCACATATCTATATTCAAATATTTATGAGGAATATCCTTAAAATTTTTGATATCAGTGTTGAATGCATTAATGCATCTTTGTTTATTTTTATATTTCTCTGGTATATATTCAAGAGCCATGACTGTATTATCAAGTGCTTTGTCCACAATAACTGTATCAATATAGCTTTCAGGCACATATTTTATAGCGATACCGTTCCTTGATATTGCAACTTCACAGATATCCTTTGTTCGATACTCTTCAGGAATATTTTTTAAGCTAAGTGGTTGAGCTTTTACTGATGCATATACAATATCTTTATCTATAATTTTGTCTGGAATATACTTTATTGGATAGACTCGTCTTTCGTTTTTTCTTATATTTCTTTTCATTTCAAGAGGAACTGAGGTAAAGAAAAAATAAGCAGCCGAGCCTATTGGTTCAGAACTAACCGCCTCCATAGCTACTTCTTTGTCTATATAATCGACGGGAACAAATTCAATTGCCATTCCATCACTTACAACTGCAGCAAGACAAAGGTTTCGGTCTATAAGATCTTTAGGAACAAACTTCAAAGTCATTCCTTCTGATTTTACAGCTTTAAAACAGATTTCGTATGTTTTAAGTCTTTTAGAAGCATATTGCAACGAAAATGGATTTTCACTAATTGCCGCTTCGACCATCTGAGAAGATTGCTTTCTTTTATTTGTAGCTTTAAGCAGATGGATTGCACCGGTTAATTTGAATTGGACCGGAACATCAATACTTTTGCTAATATCTGTTATGATCAAGTTATTTGTTATATCCAGTTTATTATTGTTCAATATTATTACCACCTTTATTTCAAATTCCATTTGTTCATAAAACGGAGCAAGACAATATGCAGATGACTTAAATCAAAAAATTATAATCCAGACTCCTTAACGATACGATAAAACCTATTGGGCTTCATATTCAATTATTGCATAGTAGCACGCGCAGTCTGTTCGCCATTACGCCACTTCTTACACTCCTTTTTGAAAAGAGCCTTATCGTATGGAATAGGCTGTCTCCCTTTGTAAAGCCCCTGCTGTTTGGCTATTGCAATGCCTTCAAGCTGCCGCTGACGGATCATATCACGTTCAAACTCCGCAAGTCCTGCAAATATAGTCAGCATCAGCTTTCCCTGTGGAGTTGTGGTATCCAGTGATTCCTTGAGACTACGAAGTTCAACATTTTTCTTTTTCAGTTCGTTGATGATGTTAAGAAGATCCTGCACGTTACGGGCAAGCCGTGAATACTCACTGACAATAATAATGTCACCCTACCTGACATACTGGAGCATTTCTTTCAGCTGAGGACGGTCACAGTTTTTTCCAGACTGCTTATCTATAAAGTTTTTCTCCGTTCCGAGCTTTTTAAATTCTTCGATTTGTCTCGCTTCATTCTGATCTATGGACGATACCCTTGCATATCCTATCATCATAATTCGTGATTCTCCTTAAATAGTATTTGATATAAGTATAAACCGTATTATGAAATATGTCAATCCACTCGAAGTAATTTAAATGACATATATTTCTTATGTTTCATTAGGGTATACATAAAAGACAGATACCTCAAAGTCAAATGAAGTATCTGTCTTTAACTATTTTGGATTCAAATATGTATTCAACAATATCTTTATATAATATCGGTTCTCATTTTTCTTATTGTCAGTCAAGCTTATCTACAAATATCTTATTTGTTTTTAACGTATCTGGATAAATAATAGCGTCATCTGTTTCTCTTCGGATTCTCAGTTTTGATATTTGTTCATCGTTAAGATTTTTGATGATAGCAAAAGCATCATATTCCTTTCTTTTCCCTTTGCTATGGACTAAATCAAGCTTATCATGAAATGTTTCTTTATTCATGATGTAATACCACGAAAATCCTCGTTCAGATTTGAATATATATTTTTCCCAGTTTCCTAGGATCCCGTTTTTTTCTATACTATCTTTATTAATGTACCTTGTAAAATGAACTAAACCATTCTGCTTGATCATTTCAATTTCTTGTTCATTAAGTTTTGCTTTAGGAGTATGATATTTTATATTATTATAATGTCCTTTCAGATTTGTCCCGATTTGATTAATGAGATTCAAAGTACTAACCTTCTTTCTGTTTTCTCAGATGGGTTTAATATTATCTTTATTATTTTGCGAGTAAATCGTATTTAATATCGTCATATTCTTCGCCTTTAATGGCAGCTTTTTTCATTCGTATCAGTTTTTTTCTGTTTATTACTTTTTGATCAGTATTCAACTGAAGGAAAGATGCCATATACCCAAATACTCTTTTTTGCTGTTGTTTGTCTAAACCTGATAAAATCCCACTTGCAAGAGAAACGGCTACTGCATCTTTTTTTATCAGAGTCTGGATTTCATCGATTAATAATTTCGTGCGTCTATAGAACGAAATGCACTGGAATGATAAACCGAAATCAGCTGCGACTTGATCTCCGTTTTTTTGGGTGATATCTATATAGCAATTGAGTTTATCACCTATAATAAGTCCTAGTTCACCTCTTCCCGATGTTCGGGTTGTCATTTGTTTCATTTTTGTAAATAAATCGCTTAATTCCTCGTATAGTTTTTTAGCTTCTTCACTTTTGTGTATTATTCTTTTGTCAACACTTAAATTTTTCGGGCTTTCGAGGTTTATATCTTCGAGGGATGTTTTATCAGTCGATAACCTATAAGAATATAGACGGATATCTACACTATCAGTAAATACTTCAATGGCGTTTTTTAGTCTATTTATTGGTTCGTTTTCTCTTTTTTCAACGAGGATAATTATTCGCGAATTCTTTTTATTTGCTTTTAGTTTATTTTCGTCAACGGGTATGCCTTGACGTTTGGCAAGCGCAGCCATACTCTGAGACTCTTTTGTGCGAAGTAAATATAAATATTCACCGACTTGTTCTAGGACATAAGTTAACGAACCATCCGTGATTGATTTTGCTTCAATAATAACCGGCGTATGATTTTTGTCTAGTGCTAAGATATCAAATTTAACATTGCTTCTATTATCCTCTTTTTCATTAATACATATTGTGTGGCTACTTTCAAGAAAGATTAAATCTGCTTCTATTTTTTTTATGTTTTTTTCTATTAGTTCCTTAAGTATAGTGTCTGACATAAAAAACCTCCAAAAATTCAAAGTCCGTTAGAATTTTCGCTCTAATGGACTTTATTATATAACAAATATTTCGTTTTGTCAAGGGGGTTTCAAAAATAATGGATTGATCATTCATAGTTGAAATTTTTACGGAAATATGCTATACTTTCTCAATCATAAATATTAACGGCACTGTGCTATAAAGACGTAGTGCCGTTAATTTTATGTGTACAGTTCAGGATAGTCGATAGCCTTTTCCATAATCATTTTCGTAAGTGCCATTTTAGCTATCTTATATGGATCACCATTTGGACGTATCCATTCGTTCAGGTTGTCCTTTCCGAGAATAAGTGGCATTCGATCATGAATGCTACTTACGGGAGCCACAGCTGCTCTTGTAATCACGGTGAACATCGGAACTTGAATTCCCCTATGTTCCTCAAAGCGATACAATCCAGCGAGGTATGTGATTTCAGTTCCTTCGGGCTGTATCACAAACTTTTCTTTCTTTATGTTACGCTGTTCATTTGCATCTTGACTTAACGGAATACACAGATGATAACCTTAAAAAGTTCTGCGAAGACCAAGTAAATAAATTATCTATTTTTGGACATATCGATCAAGATCTATTTACATATACTATCCAAAAATCCGGTAACAGAGCAGTTATTATATTAAGAGATAACACTACACATGACAATGAGAACGAGAGAGGAAGTTATTCTATAATACACGTTCATTGTTTGGACGAAAACTTTGTGGATACTACGTTCTCATTTGCTGTTGCACCATGTAATGGCAAAGAAAGTATATCTGATGAAGAACTTGAAAGCGCAGATAGTTGGTTTTTTGAATTTGCACAAAGTGTAAAAACAACGAAGAGCGATAATATACCTCAACCAGATATTATGCCTTAACTAATAGATAAAAATACAAAGCGTCTGACACTACAACCTTTAGGTGAGTGCCGGACGCTTTTATGTTTGGCTGAACTGTGTCCATAGACACCCTTTTGCAAGATGAATTAGCTCATATGCTATATTCTGGAAATAATATTCTTAGCTGAATAGGATGTTTTGTTAAAATGGTAAAACTATTTGCTATTTGAAATAGGTAGTTAGTTAAATTTGTCAATTGATAAATTTTATTAAATATGATAAAATTACTAATGCAAAATGAATTGTTCGTTTTGCAAGGAAGGTAAAATTTATTTGTAAAGGAGAAGAGGAAATGTTCAAAAGAATATCAAACCTCAAGAAGAAGATCCTTTCGGTAGCAATGGCTGCAGCTATTCTGCTTACCGGAGAGATTGGTTATGGTGGACTTGCTAATAGCGAGAATGCAGCTGTTTCCACGATTATCACCGCGAGTGCAGCAAAGAAGAAGTATTACTGTAAGTACAAGAAAAAGGGCTGTACATATTCGAATACTGACCAGAGCAAGGTCAAGAGCCATGAAAAACACTGTCAGTACAGACCCTTTAATTATTGTAAGTACAAGAGCTATGGCTGTACATTCAAACATAAGGACAAGAGCATGGTGACTTCTCATGAGAAGACCTGCGACTATAGGACGAGAAAGTGCAAGTATAAATCTCACGGCTGCACGAGTACTTTTAATTCACAGAGTGATCTTGAAAAACATGAAAAGGATTGTCCTTACAAGAAATGGTGCCCACACTGCCGTAAAAATCAGTCGACTGTAAGTAGCTGTGATAAACACATTCCCAAGTGCACTAAAAATCCTAACAGGAAATGCTCTGATGCTGCTTTAGCGCTGCTCGACCCAGGACTTGATCCGCCCAAGTGGGATGTAACGAATCAGAAATGGTATTGTCCTTACTGTTATCAGGAGCAGAATTCCAATAAATCTGATGTTATTGTTGCAGGGCACATTGATGTGTGTAACGTTAGAAGATATCACGATTATTGATTTATATGATAATTCGGACACAGCCTGCGCTGTGTCCGTTTGTTTTTCTAACCATATATAATCTAGAATATGGATTTTGAAGCGAACTTAGGTGTGTCTATAGACACACTTTGCTGTATTTAACCATCAACTTTCTTCTTTTCTCGGATACGCTCTATACCGACAAAGTCATGCATATTATCAGACTTGAAAGTTACACCAATCTTGTACTTGCCCTTGCCGTTTTTCTCCTCGATGCTGACCGTAGTGCTTCCGCTGCCGAGAAGAGCCTTACAGTTTGCTTTTGTCAGGGACATTGGCTTAGAGTATTTTATCTCTTTGCCGTCCTTTACGAACGAGAAATGACAGTATGTATTTTTGAAGATGACGAACTTGCAGCCGCTTTTGTATGCAGAGCAATAGAAGTTCTTAGTGCCGTCAAGTACATCACTGCCACAGAAAGGGCATTTTCCTAAGCTGTTGCTATCTGTAAATTTCTGAGCGGAACTTACTGTAACATCCTGTGCGATGATACTGCGTATCTCATCGGCAGTTTTCTCTATTGAGTGCTGCATCGTTTCTCTCCCAAGTTCAACCGACTTTATCATCATGTTGAATTCAATGTTCCTTTCGGTGAAAAGGTCTATATTCAGCTGATGAAGATAACCGATGAAAGCTTCACCTTTTTCGGTGCAGTAATACTTTCCTTGTTTTATATCAAGGTATTTGTAAGTCTTTACGCATTTAGTGATAAGTCCTGTCCGCGTTGCAACGGTGCCAATCTCCATGCTTTTTTTACAGCTTCATACAGTTCGCTGTCATCGGCAGGGGAGTCATCGTTATCCTGGGCAGATGATGATTTAGCAAAAGGCGCTTTAAGGTACGCATTAAGGCTATCTATGGTATAACGTGGGGGAGCCTTTGTCATCTTGTTATCTATGACCCATGTGAATGAAACAAGTTCTCCTTGAGAAAAAGAAGGAAGTGTCTTGCTATCATCATCGTTTTCATCGGATTTCTTAGGCTCATAACGTCTGAAACTGGGTGTCAGGGGAGTATCACCCTTAATTTTGAATTCATGAGTGCCATCAGTGAACACTATCACGGTCCTGTTGACAGTACACGGAGGAGCGAATACCGCACAGAAACGTTTGACTATCGTGTTATAGACCTTCTGTTCATCATCGGACAGACTGCTTTCACTGGTCGGAAAGTTAAGCGTAGGTCTGATAGCGGAGTGACTATCCACCTTGCTGCTGTCAAAGTTTTTTTACTGTCCTTATGTTCAAGATCGAGGGAGTATACAGCATTCATCTTGTCAGCAACAGCGAATACATCTGCTTTTTCTTCCTCCGCGAAGTATTCCGTATTAGCACGGGGATATGTAATGTATTTTTTGTCATACAGCGACTGGATAAGCGGCATCGACTTGTCCAGTGTCATGCCGAGATCCTTTGACAGCTTGCCTTGAAGCGTATCGAGAGAAAACATCTTCGGGGGAGTGACAACAGCTTTTTTCGTATCGATGCTGCCGACCCGATATACACCCGATGACAGTTCTGTAAGCCGCATCTGTGCCTGTTCCTGAGTATCGTATTTTTCCTTATCGGTGACAGTGACTTTTATACCGTCCTTTTCCGTTTCACCATGAAGCTGAAAATACGGTGTCGAAACGAAGTTGCGTATTTCAAGTTCGCGCTGATACACGGTATCGACTATCGGGATAATTACACGACCAACGCCCCAGCCTTTACGGACATTAGCTTTCTGCATCAGATAACGGGAAAGATTATATCCGAACAGCCAATCAACGAATGTTCTCGCATAGCCAGCGTTAGCCAGATCATCGTATTTGCTGTCATTTTCCAGTGAGCTAAGGGCTTTCAGTATCGTGCTTTCGGTCTGTTCCGGCAGCCACAGACGATACACAGGCTTTGTGTTACTAGCGACGCGCAGGACGTTACGCACGATGATCTCACCCTCACGGTCCGCATCACCGCAGTGTATTATACCGTCGATCTCGGGCATATCCATCAGCTTCTTGATAAGCGAATACTGTCTTGCACAGTCCTTGTCATTCGGGAACAGCCTGAAATTCGCGGGTATTATCGGCAGAACCGCAGTTTCACCCTCGGGTATATATTTTTCAGGTTCTCCGAGCGTAAGCAGATGCCCGAAACAGAACGTTATCACGTAGCTGCTGCTTTCGTAATAATACAAATCTTTGTTGCCTACACGCTGAACATTCTCACGATGTGCAATCGCATCACGGACGTTCTTAGCTAAACTCGGTTTTTCGCATATTATAAGCTTTTTCATTCTTTCTTTTTCCTTTCTCTTGGTGTTCTTGGCTGAAATCGTTCAGCCTTGTATACTGCATCAAAAAATTCGGCTGGAACTTTCAATGCATAGCAGATTATTTCGATGTAAATCTAGAAGAGTTGATTATTCGATTGATAAAATAGTTACTAACTTTATCTGATTCCTGTATCTGACAAAATAATAGTAAATATCTTTAAAATATTCGCAAAATGTCCGTATTTATTTTGAATTGTGCAAAACAACAATTCAATTATTACAAAATTATCTTTGTTTTATTGACAAACATTTACGCTTGTGATAGAATGACACCGTAGGCAAACAGTTATAAAAACAACCTTGCAAGGCAACTGTTCTACACATTACAACAAAATGTTTATTAATAAAGACAGGAGAGTAAGTATGTTTAAGAGTAAAAATCTCATTAAGCGAATCACCGCTGTTGCATCAGCTGCAGTAATCTACACTGCTTCTATGTCTGGCACATTTTTGGGTTCGCCTATGGAAAAATATGGCTTGCAGAATACAATTGTTGCTGAAGCTGCAAGTGTTCTTGATGGAGCAGAGTTTATTGCTTCTAAGAATTCATTGCAGGCAAATCATTGGTATATGTCTAAGAACGGTCAATACGGTCTGATTTTCCAGGGTAGCGATGGTAATCTTGTTATTTACAGATACAATGATGATGGCAATAGAAAACCTTACTGGGCTTCGGGAACAGATAGATGTGATGCGAACCTTTGTCAGATACAGGATGACGGCAACTTTGTTATTTATGATAAATATAGAAGACCCGTATGGACGACAGACAGCTTTCAAACTCCTGCTTCTCTGTATCTCAGCAATAATGGCGAACTGTTCATTTATTCCCGTAAGACCCGAAGTAAAGTTTGGTCCAGCAAGTATTCATCAAACCCGAATGGTACAAGAATTTATCAGGAGCCTAAAAATGAGCCGCAAAAGCCGAGTCATACTCATAGGATGGGTTTTGAGAGTAAAAATAATAGAGTTTATTATGGTTGCTACGATTGCGATTATATTGACCATGAAGTAGACTATTATGAGTATGTTCAAACGACATTTGAACAGCAGAAGAGGTTTAATTCAAAGGAAGAAGCTCTTGCACGTTACTTCTATTTGCTTGATCAGACTATTGATGAAAAAAAAGCTCTAGAAGCTGCAAAGGCATTCTATAACGTGGTTCCTTTGGGAGAGACCAAGAAAACAGGTCTTAAGAAATTTATAGCTGATGAAGCCAAAATAGCTGATTACTTTCCAATTGATAGTCTGCCCGATTGTGAAGGTAAGACTTATGTAGCTAAATGTCAAATAGCTAATAAGTGTTTGGGTGTTTATGATCTGCTTACCAATAACAATAGCAAGACTGTTAATATTGGTACATTAAATACTCTCATAGATGTGTTACATACAGCAACTGATCTTGTTGATGGCGGTTCAAATTCATACGGCAAAATTCTGGATCAGATTCAAACATCTGCGAAAGAATCAGTTAAAGCCGGCTTGAAAAAAAATATTAAGGAGTATTTACTGGGTCAGATTTATGATACTTGGGATGGCGGAGCATCAAATGAATTCTGGGCAAATACAGTTACATTAGACAGCCTTAAAAATGGAGAAACATTTGAATTTGATGGATATGGTAATTTAACTGTAAAAAAATATTTAACAAAGAAATTTGGTAAAGACGGCTCAATCGTATATGAGGCTTTATTAAATCTAAAATGTGTACAGGAAGCGACCGGCATAGATTTCTGGGAACTGGTAGAAAAGTTCTAATCAATTACAGTGGCGGTCACTAACCACTTAAATAAAAAATAATTTTTTATAACACAGTCCGATTCTATTAATGGATGGGGCTGTGTTTTTGTAATAATACAAGTGCTTGTTTCCTATGTACTGGTCGTTCTGAATGTATGTAACTACATATCTAAATAGCTTTTGGTATGATATGCTTTTTCATGTTTTCTTTTTCCTATCTCTTGGTGTTCTCGGCTGAAATCTTTCAGCCTTGTATACTGCATCGAAAAAATCGGCTGGAACTTTAAGCGCATAGCAGATCCTTTCAAGCATTTCTAAATTCGGGATGTTGTCACCGCATTCCCATGTGTATACAGTGAACTTAGTGCAGCAGATAGTATCCGCAAGCTTTGCTTGTGATATACCCGCCTGCGTTCGTGTTTTCTTTAGGAGTTCCGCAAATGTTTCATTTGCTTTAGGTTTTGTTTTTGGTGGTTCATCACCTAGCTGATACTTAGCTTCCATCATCATGAGCTCATAGTAGTTCAATCCAAATCTCCGGGAGAAAAGAAAGAACATGTTCGCTATTATCTGTGTGATCGCCTGCCTTTGTTCTGCGCCTTGTGCGGAATACTAGCCTTGTTTTTATCAACGCACCGACAAGCTCTATGACTTCACTGCGCTTCAGCTTCATCATCTCGGCAAGGTCGTTGTAACTATGAAAGAAGGACTTTTTATTGCTGTCAGCCAACTTACAGAAAAGCGCATACGCATAGAACATCTTCTGCGACAGACCAAGCTTGAACACATTGTTAGGCATATAAAAATAATCCGAGAGGAAAGAAAAGGCTTGCAGATCGTAGTGAGTTGCACCCAGACAGCCGTTAGAACGTGTCTGACGATATTGGTGAGTAAATGTGATACCCTTTTCAGACAAAGCCTTTAAAACACGCTTAACGGTTGCTACAGACAGTCCACAGCTTGCTGCTATCGTTTCCTGCTTGATGCAGACCGCATAACCGTTCGTTGTCAGCTTGGTGTGACTGTTAACGATGCTGTAAAGGCGGCAGGCTACCATTAGTTCGTTACGGGACAGATCCAGCAGTTTGTTTGGAATTTTCATTTCACACCTCGATATATGTATTTTTGAAATAAAAAAACGGCAGACAGGTATAATCTGTCTACCGTAATTATACAGTATTAAATACTGTATGTCAAGAGTTTTCCTCAATATATTTATCTACAAATTCTTTGAATAGAGCATTTGGTGTTGTATTGTTCTTGTACGCAAGTTCTTTGAACTTAGCAGCTTTTTCTTTTCGAAGTCTGACTGCCAGATTAGTTAGGTTCTCTTTGCCCCATTTGATGTTGGCTTTCTGATGTGCTTCTGAAACTGCCATTGTGTCACCTCCGATTTAAATAGATTGTTATACGGTGATAGTCACCTCAAATCGTTGATGTCAAATGCCGTGTAGCCCTCGTAATAATAGCTGGTGTCAATTCCTTTCATGAATACTTCACGATCTTCTGTCTTCTCGGTAAGGGCATTTTTGAGCAGAACGTTTATCTCTGTGGAGCGTATCGGACTTCTTTCCATAGCAAGAAGGTAATCCTCCTTATCTATCAAGCTCCAGTCTACGACTTTTTTTAGCTCGCTCTTGAAAATGTGATCGAGCCAAATCCTTGTCGCTCTGCCGTTTCCTTCACGGAAAGGGTGACAGATATTCATCTCAACATATTTAGCAACGATATCATCAAAAGTCTTTTGCGGCATCTGTTCTACCGTTTTCAAAGACTGCTCCAGATACATGACAGGTGCAAAGCGAAAACTGCCTTTTGCAATATTTACAGTGCGGATCTTTCCGGCAAAGTAATAAATATCCTCAAAGAGCGTTTTGTGGATAAACATTAGCGTTTCAATTGTACCCGCCTTTTTATCAGCAAGCATATCCTGTTCAAACATTGCGATTACTTTCTGTTTTGAAATGCGTTCTTCTTCTCTTGCAAGCTCCGCCGAGCTTTGTGCATTTATTTTATTTTCAAGCATTATTTCACCTCTTTATGATTATAGTATATCCGAAACAGTAGTGTTTGTCAACCTCTTTTACAAGAAGAGTTAGATAATTCATTAATTGATTACACATTGTGAGAGTTCTCGATGTACTTGCGTATTTCTTCACGTTCTGTCATATCCAGATTGCCGCGCCCGATAGCCATTTTTATTATTTTCTCGACTTCGCTCAGGTTATTGTTTTTATACTCGTTAGTAAACTGTCCTCCCGACAGATTGTATCACACTCGGAGGTTATTTTAAATCGCTTGCTGAAGCTTTTTTATCTCCCCCGGTAGAACCGGGGGTTTATTTTCGCTAAAGCACCAAAAATAGCCTGCAAGTATCATTATGATACTTGCAGGCTATAAATATTTTAAGACGGTTATTGTCGATTTAGATAATGTGTAATATAAAGCTGACATTGAAATTAATCAGATGCTTAAATGTGATTTGTGCGAGTTAATATAGTATTATATAACAAGTTGTTGTATCTTAAAAATCTTTGAAAATCTGACTACTATTTGACTGCTAAAACTAAAACAAGGGATAAAATACTATAATAAGATGTGAGGATGGGATGCTATAAAATGACGAAACATCTTAGGTTTTAGTGGGTTTGCGAAAGATAGATTTACAATGATATGAAACTCCAAAACCGCGTGTCCCGAGTTCGATCCTTGGTGCCCCTGCCATAAAGAAGTTTTGTAAATTTTATATTTTCAGAACTTTTTGTTCTTTATTCATACATCCTCTTTTGTACCAAATGCAGTTCAATGCTTAATAACCTTTGTCATTCTTCACAAAATAAAAAGATATTATTCATATAATTCATGATAACCTTGCTATTTGTATTTGACTATGATATAATTATTAAGGCCAATAATTAAGTTAGATAGTTCGATTATCATTAACAAAAGGAGGATCATTTAAATGAATCATAATTTCACTAAGCGTACTCTTGCAGGTGCGCTGGCTGTTCTATGTGTTGCGGGAACTGTCCCCGGGAGCGTAGCTTCAAATTTCTTTGGCGGTACGGCTGCCGTTACTGCTTATGCTGATGCAGAAGCTGCTTCCATTCCGGTCGCAACTGTTCGTGAGGTCGCTACTCTTGAAGAGTTTCTTACTGCTGCAAATTCAGCTGAGGATGGCGACACCATCAAGCTTATCGATTCTTTCGATCTAACCGGCGCTTATACCATAGATAACAGCAATTCATTCACAGTTGACTTTAACGGCAATACTATCTTGTATGATAGTATGGGAAATCGTAATGAGCAGAGTTATTTGTATCTCTGCAATGCTAATACTCATATCACTTTCCTTGACAGTGGTCACGGCGGCGGAATGTTCGCTGAAAATCCGAGAGTAGTTCGTTTCATTAAGGTAAATAAGGGTACTGTCGAGATCCTCAGCGGTAACTATAAAGGTGGTCGTGATATATCCAGAACTGAATCAAACGATGCGCATATTTATATCAAAGGCGGTTATTTCGATCTTCAGGCTGATGACAGTGACGGACCTTTTTACAGAAGCGGCAGCGGTCAGTATTTTCTGACAGGCGGATATTTTACCGAGCGCACTAATTTGAAGAAGTATATTCCGTCGCCTGCAGACGGTTTTGAGTATTATGATATTGAAGACCCGGTATACGATTTTGGTATCCGCAAGATCGGTGCTGTTTCTATCGATCCTGCTGCTATTGAAAGCATTTCCGATCAGGAATACACTGGCAGCAAGATCACTCCCGATGTAAAGATCCAGACAGCCGCAGGACTTCTTTCCGAGAATGTTGATTTCACTGCTTCGTATGACGAAAATATAGAAGTCGGTACAGCTACGGTATATATCAACGGTATAGGTGATTTTTACGGCACTATCACAAAAACTTTCAGGATCAAGGAACTGCCGAAGTATGAGATACCTAAAGATTTAAATGCTCCTTATGGCAGTACACTTTCAAATGTAATTTTACCCGAAGCTGATAATGGTACATGGTCCTGGGACAACAGCGCTGAAAATGTGGGTAATGTGGGAGTAAATTATTTCACGGCTACTTTCGTTCCTAATGATACTGAGCATTATCTGATCGTTCATAATGTGATAGTACCTGTTAGAGTTTATCATACCTATAAAAAGGTAGGCGCTGTTGAACCTACCTGCACCGAGCCCGGACATACTGTTTTCTATAAAGGTTCAGACGGCAAATACTATGCCGACAACAAGGGTATATACGAACTTACACTTGATGATATCATCATTCCTGCAAAAGGACATACTTTCGATGATCCCGCCTGGACATGGTCTGATTTTTCTACTACTGCCGCTGTAACTGCAAAGGCTACATTCAAGTGCAAGGAATGTCGCTATGGCGAAATTGTAGATGCAAAGGTTACCGCTAAGGTCGTTAATCCCACATACACCGCTGACGGCAAGTACGTGTATACAGCTACTGTGAAATTCGATGGAAAAACATATACCGATACCATGGAAGTAGCTATCCCCATGCTGAAACTTACTTATGTTCCCAAGGTTGAACCGACCTGTCAGAAGAACGGTCACATAAGTTACTGGTTCGATGAAGTCAACAACAAATATTATGCTGATGAATATGGAATCAAAGAGATCTCTAAGGAACAGACAGTGATACAGGCAACAGGTCACAACCTCGGCAAGCTTGTATGGAAATGGAGCGATGATTATTCTTCGGCAACGCTGTCGTCAACCTGTTCTAACTGCAACATGGTAGTCGGCACAACTGCGACCATCAGATCTGTGACCACCGAGCCTACTTATACTTCCGCAGGCAAGATCGTATACACTGCTTCCGCTAAGTTGGAAGGCAAGATCTATACCGATACTAAAGAAGTGATCATTCCTAAGCTTACTTTTGTGGCTCCCGAGATCTCCTATGAACAGGGCGAGAATGCTGTAAAGCTCACATGGACAGAAGTTAAGGGCGCTGAAAAGTACGCTGTTGCATCTTATGTAAGCGGCAGATGGAATATGCTGGCAGAAGTCGATGACACCAGCTATGTATTGGATGGACTGAAAGCAGGAAATAAGTATACCGTGGCTGTTCTTGCAAACATCGGTGGTAAGTATATTACTGATTTTTCAAATGCAGTTACTGTATCTCCCAAGGGGGATGTTCCAGAATACCCCACTGTTAAGGCTATCGAATACAACGAGGAGTTCCACCAGTTCAAGGTAAGCTGGACAAGGGTCAAGAACGCCCAGAACTATGGTGTAGCTGTATACTTAGCAGGCAGATGGGTAGTAGTTAACCAGAAGATCCCTGCAGCTATTACATACTACACTTCGCCCAAGCTCAAGCCCGGTCAGACCTACAAGATGGTCATCTGTGCTAAGGTAGGCGGCGAGTGGGATACTTCCGCGCTCAACAGCAGAGCATTCACAGTTACCGTTAAGTAATATTATCGCAATACGGATTCTAAAATTACAAAAGAGCTCAGCTGACTTCAAAGGTCTGCTGAGCTCTTGTTTTTGCGCAAAATAATGCCTGTCCCATAAAGCACAGGCATTCGTACTATTATTTTATCGTGTCCTCATTCTCAACTACAGGTGGTATCTCACCCTCGTTAGGTGAACCGTCGGCGTTGATACTTCCCATATCCTCATCCATACCGAAGATATGCCAGTAACCGCCTGATCTTCCCACATAGATGAAAAGCTTCGACTGCTGACTGCCCTTAGCTCCGCGGAACTCAACATTTGTGACGACCTCGTATACCTCGCTGAGCTTCGGCGCAGAACCGTGCTGCTCCTTGTAAGCTGTCATATCATAATCTTCCGCCGAAAGGGGAGTCATATCACCGAACTTGACGGTTATGCTGTATCCCGCTCCGTAAGTATCGGTAAATTCCTGATACAGCGCTTTCATGTATTCGTCCTTGCTGAGTCCAGATACCTGCCTGTCATCGTCGTATTCACGCTTGATCTCTTTCGGGAAGCACTTGACGAACTTGTCGTAATCTCCCTGAGATATGGCAGAAAAATATTGCTGGATAACTTCTTCCTTTGTGTTAGAAAAAACAGCACCGCTTTTGTAAAGTGCGAATCCCAGCACGATCAAAGCCGCGATCACTACTACTATCAGAAAATGGGTTTTAGCCTTCGGGTCAGTCCTCTTTTGTACCTGTTCCTGCTTTTCTTCCTTAGCCCATTTTGCATACAGCTTTTTGTCCTCTTCCGTCTGCATACGCAGGGGCTTTTTCCTCGCCGCTTTTCTGTATTTTTTTACGGATTCCGCAACTTTTGCGGGCTTTCCGTACCCGCATTTGTCGCAGAATTCTCCGCTGTAATAGTGTCCGCATGACTTACAGATCTTTCCCATATATTAACCTCTATATTATTCTCTGATTTGTTTTGTTCTCTCCGATTTTATGACTGAAAGCTTGTTTTTCTTCTGCGAATAAAGCAGAGCATCCGCATGGCTGAGCAGTTCGCCAATCTCATCGTCGGAAGTGCACTTGAAAGGATAAACGCCTACGCTTGCATGAACATAGAACTCCTTGTTCCTCCCCTCGTTCTCGTTGAACTCAGCTGAGATCTCATCTATCCTCTTACGTATCGCAGCCGCGCTGAAATTCTCGTCTGTCTTTACGCATACCACGAACTCATCTCCGCCCAGTCTGCCGATGACTTCACCGCATCTGAAGGCAGAAGAAAGTATCTTAGCAACACCGCGTATAGCGAAATCGCCTTCCTCATGACCGAAACGGTCGTTTATGGTTTTAAGACTGTCCAGATCAGCGAATATCATCACCGCACTGCAGCCCTCGTTTTCCTCAGCACGTATAAGCTTTCTTGCTGACTCGAAGAATCCGCGTCTGTTCAGACAGCCTGTGAGATCATCCTGCTTTGAAAGCTCGTCCAGCAGCTGATTGTTCTCGCGTATCTCGATAAGGCTCTGATTGAGCTGCTTTTCGATGATCTTCTGGTTTTTCATAACAACGATCATTTTCAGCGCCGCACATATCTGAACCATGAGTGATGACAGAAAACTGAAATCCTGATGTTCCAGCTCGCATATCAACAGCCCGTAATGCTCTTCATTCGTAAACAGCGGCAGACATATCATAGTGCAGCGTCTGTCGTGAACAAAATGCTTGTTTGTAAGCAATTCTTCGGGCGCTATGTGCTGTTCCTCCGGGGGGAGAAGTTTGGGCTTGCTCATGTTGTGGTAAGCTTTCAGCTTTATGCAGTCAGGAAATTTCCATTCCATGCCTTTATGATGCTCCACAACATTGTCATATACGTAAAGATAGCTGGCAGTAACGTTCAGCCTGCTCATTTTGTCCACCACAGAGCAGTAAGCTGTATCATCATAAGCGTCAAACACCAGCATATCACGTGCTGTCATATTCGTCAGCTTGGTCATCAGCGTGTTGTTTTTCAGCTTGCAGTTATTCATTTTTATGTGTCTTTCTGAGATCAGCTTATATAACCTGATAAATATGCTGTTGAGCCTCAACTGTTCAGTTTTGGTATCAAGGGTACACGCAAGTGCCGAGTGTATATATTCCATTGTGGAATAAAGCGTTTCCAGATCGGTGTACTCAAAGAAATCATCTGTTATCGTATCTTCAAGCTGTTCGAAAATATGGTAAGGATCAAAATCGTTGTCCTGCTTTATTCTTTCCGCACTGGAACACAGTTCCTGAATGATCTTTGCGAAGGTCTTGCAATATTTTATCGATGTAGGGCTTTTCCTGTACCTGTTGAATATCGTCCTGCAGATATCATCAGCGTGCTCCGTTATCATTTTCGGGTCGTTATGCAGCGCGTTAAGCTCCGCCGAAGCCGCATCAGTACAGCCGCAGGAATTCCTTATTATGATCTTTGAAGAAACCATCTCCTGCTGAATAGTACCGTCGTTGATGTAGTTCACAGCCTCTATCAGAGCATTGTATCCCAGCTCAGTGGAATCCATAGCCACAGTAGTAAGATGAGGCGTAAGATCTGTAGCAGCAGGATCATCGTCAAATCCCGTAACGAGAATATCCGTGCCGGGTCTGATGCCACGTTTTTCCATAGCCTTGTAGCCGCCTATCGCCATCTGGTCGTTTGAGAATACTATGGCATCAAGGTCGGGACATCTGTCAAGGAGTTCGCCAACCTCATTTTGAACGTGCTTAGAAAAATTGCCGTAAGCCACCTTGTTATCGTCGTACTCGATACCGTACTCAGCAAGGACCTCTTTGTATACCTCAAATCTCTCCACCGCGTCATCGCTGGTCATAGGTCCGCTGACGAATCCTATCTTGAAACAGCTGTGAGCTTCTATCAGATGCTTTATCACCTGTTTCAGACCTGTGCGGTTGTCAACGGTTATGCAGGGATATCCGTTTATCTGTGAAGTAAGGGTTATTATTGGTATATCTGAAAACTTTTTGAGAAATTCCTCTCTGCGCTTTTTGTCAAGATGACTGCCTATTGTGCCGATAAGTACGAGCAAAGCATCAAAGCACTTGTCTTTGGCAAGTTCAAACACAGTGTTGAACTGATATTCGTAAGCGGTTCTTATTTTGTCAGCATACTGCGCGTCAATGTAACGTCCCGGCAGTATGAACATATCCACATCAAAATGTTTGGCAGCGATCATAGCGCCTTCGCACACTGCATTATCAAATTCTTCCTCTGGATTACTTATCAGCAGCCCTACTCTCAGGCGGCGTCTGCCGATAGTTGTTTCGCTCATAAAATACACTCCGTTTCATGATCGCAGGTCTGTTACGGCATCACCATTCCAAAACAGACCTCTTCCATCGAGTTCCTTCTTTTCACCCATCAGGCGGTCTCAGCCCTGATAAAGCTGAAACTGCCATCCTTCATTGATTCAGATGATACTGATATACCGATCTGATATTATAAGTTGATATGAATATTTTTCAGACAATCACGCATCTCCAGGCTTCCGTCTCGGCAGCCAAGGTCGAAACACTCCGCAGCCAGGAAATCTATATTGATCTCAGTTTCTGTGAGCTCAACAAATCCAGCACCTGTACTGTCGCCTATACCCGATACGATACTGCCTTCGCAGCTGAGGTTCATGGTAGAATTGGATATCCTGCAGGCGCACTCACTGCCGCGTGTACCGATGTTGGTTATCTCTCTGCCCTTGATGTTTGAAAACAGTTCACAGTTCCTGATGTTTATATCAGCGACACCACCGTTTTTGGCGCCCACAGCACACATAGTGTTGCCGCTTGCCGTGATAGCCAGCTTGACGTTTTCAACGTTTATTTGTGTATTGCCGTCGATAGAGCCTATACCCGTGAGATTAGCCGAAGCAGCACCTATGGAAACAAAACATTCCTTGATAGTGATATCGCTTCTGCCGATGGAGCTGCCGATGCTGATGCTGTTTCCGCCCGCGCAGCTTATTTCCATAGTTCCCGAGAGTATATTTATACCGTCACGGCAGCTGCATTTTCCACCGCCTATTCCTACGCAGTTGTCGCCGCAGGCAGTTATGGTCAGTTCATCGTCCATCTGCAAGGTTATTTTGCCGTAAGTCAGATCGAACTCATTTCCTATGCCAAAGCAGCTGACGCTTTCGGGGATTATCGTCAGGCTTCCCGAACCCTCGAGGGTCAGCTCTGCCTTTTCAGGAACAAGTATACCGCCCTTGACGAGCCTGTTTTTGCCGCTCACCCTGACTGTCACCTTGCTTCCTGTTCCCAGGGACAGCGCAGGACGTCCCAGGGTTGATTCAATAGAAGCATTTCTCAGTCTCAGCCGGCATTCAGCGCCCTCTTTGACAGTGATGGGCATAATGGTAGAAGGCATACCTGCCTCACCGATGATCTCTACATCACTTCCGCTGATGAATACCCCTGTGTACTTATCCTGTATAAGGTCAGAGAGTTTTATTATCTCTTTTTCATCCGACTTCGCATGGTATATCTTACCCGAATTTCCCTGGGCTTCAAGGTGATACTTCACTATCTGACTGCGTATCCTCTCGCTTATCTCATTGATAAAGAAAGGCTTCGGGCGCGAGATATAGAATCCCTGGAAAAGATCAGCGTGTATATTTGAAAGAACTTTCAGCTCTTCCTCTGTTTCTACACCCTCAGCCAGAACAAGCAGACCGTTGGAGTGCATCATGTCTATCAGCTTGGAAACTATGCTCCTAAGCTTCAGATTCGTATCTATACCGGATATCAGAGAATGATCCAGTTTGATGTAACGAGGATCGTAACGGATAAGTCTGGAAGTATTCGAGTATCCTGTACCGTAATCATCTATAGCCATCTCGACTTTCTGCTCTTTAAGTCTGTTTATCAGAAAAGCCAGATTCTCGTCAGATGTATCTGTCTGCTCGGTAAGCTCGATAACAACCTTTTCCATCAGCTCACCGTAATTTGCCATAAGCTCCGTCCAGTCATCGTCACTGAGGAAACTGGAAGGTATGGCATTTATGAAAAGCTTCCTCTTCTTGAAAAAGCTCTGGTTCTTGCTCAGCTGGTCAAGCACGTTGTACATGGTAGCGTGCTCTATATCGTAGAGCCTGTCGTACTTTGAAGCCATGTCGATTATCTGCAGCGGACTAAGCCCGAATTTCTTGTCTGTACGCATAAGTGCTTCGTAAGCGAATATGCTTCCGTCCTTTGCACTTACTATAGGCTGGAAATAATATGTGAAAGAATTCTGATCCAGCACATGGAAGAAATTCTGTACCCTGCGGTAGTCGTTTTTCTGGAGCTCGTATACAGCGCTTGAAAAACTGCTTATGGTTCCCACACCCGCACTTACAGCTTCATATAGTGCAAATGAAGCATAGTGGAACTCCTTTACTGCTGCATTCTCTTTGCTGCGGAAAGTCACATATCCGCCTGTAAAGGTCATGGAATGTTCCTTGCTTATGACAACACCGAATTCGTCTGTAACGGAAGAATCCTTTACAGCCTTCTGCAATTTTTCTGCAAATTCCTGAGGCTCTTTCACACCGCTTCTGACAAATACCCAGAATTTCATTCCCGAATGATAAGCCAGCGCTGTTCCATCGGGGGAAACTTTTTCCATACTTTCCAGCGCGCTTCTGATAAAGGACTTTTCGTCTCTGCCTTCATCGACGTGCTCAAGTTTTATAAGCATGAGAAAAGCGTCATCTCCCGCCTCAGTCATCCGCTCAGCCAGCTGATTCTGATTCAGCAGTGGATACATCTCCACGATAGACAGAGGCACAGCTGTGTCTCGGCGCACAACGAATCCCGCCATGCAGTCCTTGTCATCGACATGCACAGTTATCACCTTAGCAGGACTTGAAGATACCTCTGCATCAAGGGCACACTCAAGCACATTGCGCAAAGCATCGCAGGAAAGATACTCCCTGTCCATGCCAAGCAGCCCCAGCGCATTATCATCAATATAATATTCGCGGCTGTCGTCCCACAGCACAAAAGCTCCAACACTGTCCGTACAGTGCATAAGCTCTTCCCACAGACTGCCCAGCATACGGTGCAGCTGTTCGCTTCTTTTTTCATTCATTGTGTGACCTTCTTTTCGGCTGAAAAGCCCAGTATATTTTAGAATGCTCCATGTTAGATTATATCAGATTCTTATCCAAAAGTCAACTTTTGTAATTTCTGTCTTACGAGCTCGGAATCGACCCTAATAAGTGCTTATGAACGCCTTTTAGCGCCTTTTTGCATATGCTGATACAGCTTGTGTACTGTCAAAAATCAACAATGTCGCCGCGAAAACTTTGTGTTAACAATTGTTTTATATTTTAATATAGACATAATTTGGAAAGGATTGTACAAAAACGTACAACTTTTTCTTAATTATTAGCTGTTTTAAAATGAGGGTGAAAAATATACTTACCGATGTTTCCAAAATCCGTGTTTCATCAAAATATATCAGCTGTGGATACAAAATGCCTCGTTCGTCCTATAAAAAGTCAGCATTCTGAAAACTAAATCTATAAGTGGTAATTGCGCTGCGGCAAAAAAACACGGAGAGGAAAATACCTCTCCGTGTAGTATACATATATCAGAGATAGAATATAAGGAGGAAGACCAGTATTCCGACCAGTGCAACGAATCCGAATACCTTCATCATCGAAGCTGAAAGATTCTTCTCAGCCTTCTTATACTTGATGTACTCCTTGATTGGGTCTTCATGGTATTCTCTCTTCAGCGAGTTGCCCACAGTAGGATTGAGCATATCGCCGATGTTGATGTTCTTGTACTTCTCCTTGATAGCCTCAGCAGCGTGAGCCTCGTCGAATCTGTGATAGCCGAATGCAGAATCCAGATTTGAATTGTCCTTCTTCTTCATATCGATATCGTCCATGGTGATCTCGGCACCCTTATTCTCGCTGGTACCGCCGCCGTTCAGGTAAACATGCTCAGTATCAACTTCCTTCATCATCTTGCTGGAACGGTTGGAACGAAGCAGCTTGATGAGGGTGTCAGTGTACAGCTCATCTTCGATCTCCTGCTCGGTCAGCAGCTGATCGGTAGTTTCGTCGGTACGGGAGTCAACTTCGTTGATCAGGTAAGTCAGCGAACGGTTGCTGATCTCGCGCTCTTCAACGACTTCTTCCTCTTCAACATGGCGGTAGCCCTCAGGAGCAGTGAACTGGATATCATCTACATTGTCATTGACAATTTCGTCACCGAGACCTGTGAGGTTTACAGACTTACGCTTTGTGCCTGTAGCAATGCTTCCTTCGTCGATAACTCTTGCAGTGCTGGTGCCGACGCTTGCGAAAGGATCGATAGCTTCCAGTGTTCTTTCGCCAACGTTTGCAGAGGGCAGATCATCTGTCTCGGGACGATAGGAAACAGGTCCCATATTATCCTTTGGCTTTGTGTATTCATCAGGTTTAGCATTAACAGTAAAGCTGCTTGCAATATCCTTGTCAGAGGGTATCTCGAACGCACCTGTAGACTTGGGCTCTTCTTTCTTGATGATGGGCTTGGGTCTTGTCAGACCGTCGATAGCTTCAACGTGCTTTACAGGAATCTCTTCCTCAACAAGTGAAGTCTTGTTGGAGGAGCTGCTTGCTGTGCCGGACTGACTGTTCTGTGAGCTTGCAGCCTGTGCAGCGATAGCATCATCAACAAGGCTTACCTTATGCTCTTCCTGTGGCTTCTGCTGTGCAGGAGCGGGAGCAGGAGCAGCAGGCTTAACAGTATTGACAACAGGTCTTGCAGCAGGCTTGGGAGCTTCCTCGCTTATGATAGCGTCTGCGGTTATTGCAGATGCAGCAGCAACGAAAGTATGAGCTTCTTCAGCCTTGGGAGCAGGTGCAGCGCCTGTTACATCTCTTGCAGCTATCCTCAGCTTTGAACCAGAACCGTTAGCCTGACCGATGTTGGGCATAGGATATACCTTGTCAACGTCGATCTTTGCAGCCTTGAGTATCTGAGTTGCGGAAGTGCATCTCATTGAACCTCTTACCATCTCTTTGAGAGGCAGGAGTATAATATCTTTAAATGTAGCGTGGAGCTCTGCCAGCATCTGGTCGCTGCCTGCAGACATTACAGACTGCGGGAAACGATTGTCAAACAGACGCTTCCACTCGCTCTGCTTGGATTCTATGAGCTTGTCTATGTACTTAGCGAGAAGTATCCACAGATGAGGGTGCTCGAATCCTCTGTCATTTGTGATGAGCCACATATAGCATCTGATGAAAGCATCATAGCAGGTGACATCTTTCAGGTTCAGCAGTACATCGTCCTCGGTAAGTGCCTGAGAAAAACAGCCATCAGAGAACGCAAAGCAGCGGTAGCCGTTGCTGGCAAGCTTAGCATAAGCAGTCCTCAGTGTGATGTCATCTCTTTTGAAAGGCGGAAGAGCTGTAGGAAAATCATAGTCAGTCTTATAATTCTCCGCATCTCCCATAGAGAGCAGCTTCTTGTAGGTAGCAGTCAGCTCCTCATCCTCCGCAGTAACGGGCAGACCCAATATTCTGAAAGGATTGCAGGCGAACAGCTCGTTAGCGGTAACTCCAAGTTTCTGGTTTGCCAAAGTGATTCCCCCTTAAAGGTATTTAAATGTAAAAATTATCTAGAAAAAGTTTTAAACGGTTAAAAGATTATACATTGTACCCGCATAATAAACTCTATACTATATCGAATCAATTATATCAAATATTCTTACATAATATATCGATAAAAATAAAACGTTTAGTGAACTAAATGTGAATACAGGTAAATATAACTAAATTGTTCTCTGAAATTTATCTCAATTAGATGACAAAAAGTATTTGCATTTTTGTGCAGTTTATAGTATAATTAATTTGTATAGATATCAGTCCGCTGAACAGGCATTTGGTGCGGGTGATTTTATCTGAACATTTTTACACTAGGGGGAAATATATAATGGCTCTATTCAATAAAAAGAAACCGGCTGCTCCTGTGGCAGCTCCTTCGGCTAAGCCCGTGAATCCTGATGATATCTGGAATACTCCGTCACCCAGACGTAAGCAGACCGTTGCTGTGAAGGAGTCTAAGTATGATGAAGTTGTTCCCGAAACTCTTGAGGTAGAGAGCGTTGACCCTGAGATGATCAAGACAAAGATGGCTCAGCTTGAAGCGGAACTTGAAGAGAAGAAGAACCAGCCAGTTAAAACTCATGCAGATTACGGCACCAGCACGGTGGGACGCGAAGAGATCGTTGATGCCCAGACCGAGTATGAAAAGCTTTATGAAGTAGAGCATGAGAAGTATATAAGGTCACATCAGGAAGAGATTACCGAGGCTAAGGAGCATGGTATAGCAGAAAAAATGGAAGCTATGTATGCTGAGCATGAAGCTAAGGTGGCTGAGGTGGAGAATACCAAGTTTGAATTCAGTGAGGTAGCCCAGGCTGAAGTGGACAAGAAGCTTGTTGATCTTCCTTATGCGAAGAGACCTGAGGATTATGCGGAGTATAAGGATATAGCTGCTGTCGCATCCGAGCCTGATGAAGCCGAGATCGAGAAACTGGGTGTAATAGACCATAGCGAAGATCCCGATAATATTGGTTTTGTCGATGAAGAATTCCTTGCCAAGAAGGTCGAGGAGTTTGAGGCAAAATATGGTGACCGCAAATAAGGTCAGGGCAAATGTTTTTTTCTAGGAGCGATAGGTTTTGAACATCAACACAGACAATCCTATAATCAAGTATTCAGAAGCAGGAAAGGAATTTCCCTATGATAAACTTTTCTATTCTACAGTAAATGATTATATTATGGAGTATAAGAACGCGCGTCTCGATAAACTGACAGATCATGACGCTTCGGTGTGCCTGGCAAGGATTATCAGGCGCATGGAGGTCAACGGTGTACCTGTTCAGCAGTATTTCAAAGAGGAACTTGATGCGTGGAAAGATGCTTCCAACTATACAAGAGTTCTCAGACTCTGTGATCTTATGGCAAGAGATATCTTCTGTTGCTTTGATAAGAACAGGAACAATGAGAACGGGGATTTTGAAAAGGTAAACAGATTCTACTGCGTAAATACTGAAGGCAAGCGCGATTTTTTCACGCTTGACGAAGTAAGGAAGGCTTCGCTTTTCAAAAAGAGCAGGACTCCCGAAAGTCAGTATTTCATGGATCTTCAGAAGAGATACGATGCAGGTCTGCTGCCTAAGTCAAAGGAAGAAGAAAAAAGATTTTACGGCAATGCCGATTGATAAACAGAGAGGAAAGTGGAAATGGTTAAAATAGAAATGGAAAACGGTAAGGAGATTCTTATCGAACTTTATCCCGAGAAGGCACCTATCACAGTTGCAAATTTTGAGAAGCTTGTTAAGCAGGGCTTTTATGATGGTCTGATATTCCACAGAGTCATCAAGGGCTTTATGATCCAGGGCGGCGACCCCGAGGGCACAGGCATGGGCGGCTCTGACGAGAAGATCAAGGGTGAATTTGCAAGAAACGGCGTAAACAACGACCTCAAGCATACAAGAGGCGTTATCTCCATGGCAAGATCCATGATGCCCAACTCTGCAAGTTCACAGTTCTTCATCATGCACGAAGATGCTCCTCACCTTGACGGTGATTATGCTGCTTTTGGCAAGGTAGTAAAGGGTATCGAGGTAGTTGACGAGATAGCTGATGTAAAGGTCAATTTCAACGACAAGCCTCTGGAACCTCAGGTGATGAAGAAAGTCACCATAGTTGACTGATAATTATTATTTTTAAAGCAGATGCCTCTGTATTACAAAAATATAGAGGTTTTTGCTGTGTATAGCGAAAAATTATTTCTCGGGAGTGGTAAAAATGTTTATAAAAAGGTTTGCTGCGGTCATTGCCGCGGCTCTGGCGGTGACTGCTGCTGTTCCTTCTGTTTATGCGGAATACGGCTATGATCCGACATATGATTACAATACTTATGATTATAACAACTACGATTATAATAATTATGATTATAATAACTACGATTATAATTATGATAACGGCTATGACAACGGAGGATACGAGGAGACTACAACAACTACAGCGCCCGATCCCGGCTATGATCCTGCACAGTCTGCGGGAAATGAAGTTACAGCCATGGAGAACAAGGCAACTACTCTTGTTCCCGATAAGCCCACTTCTGCACCATCAAAGGTTTATCTGAAGCCGGGTGAGTTCAAGGACGACGCCGTATCGGTAGAGCTTAGGATAGAAGCTGATTCTGCTGTATCCAGCGCACTGATGTCGGTTGCATTTGATACCGCGCTTCTGCAGCTGGAAAGCACTCAGATAAATCCCGAGGCAGGCGGAAAGGCTGCCGAGAACAGCTTCAACGGCAAGTATGTTTTCAATTATACAAATGATTCGGGCAGTAAATTCCAGGGCAATTATGTTACCCTGAATTTTAAAGTTCTGGATAAGGATATGGTCTCCACTACACTTTTCCTGACTGTTACCACACTGGATAACAAGACAGGTATACCGATATCATATTCAGTCGAGAACGGTATAATTGCAAATCCCGATGCACCCGGATACAATGGCGAGGAGACAAAGGCGCCCAAGCTCAACCCGCTGGTAAAAGTTCAGAAGAGCATAGGTCAGGCTGCACCCTCGGAGATGGGTATCGAGAATTACAGGAATATCGTTGTTGCCGACCCCAGTATAGTAAGCTTTGAGAACGGCGTTTTCAAGATGCTTGCTGCAGGTGAGACTTCTTTCGATGTAGTGTTCAACAATGATGAGCTCAAGACCTACGATATAATAATTTTTGATGATACCAACACCACCGACGCTCAGGACAGAGCTGTTGCAGCTACTGATAACAAGAGCAACGGTGTTGATAAGACCGTCCGCAACCTTTTCATCATAATCGCCATCGCACTGACTATGATAATAATCGCTGTAGAGTACCTTATTATTATGAAGCCTACAAGCAAGCGCCGCAAGAAACTTGCTGCGGCAGAAGCTTTCTTTGAGAGAGAAGAGCAGGAAGATGACGATGAGGACGAAGAAGAAATGCGCGAAGACCTGAAAAAGGCTTTTGCAGCGCGTGATGCCCGCCGTAAGTCACTCCGCGGAGAGGAAGAACCCGAGGTTGAGGAAGAAGCTCCCGAAGAGCAGGACGACGCTGACGCTGAGACTTCCGAAGATAATGATAACGGTGACGAGGAATAATTTTTCGTGATGTAAAAAAGACAGCTGTACTGTTGTACGGTTGTCTTTTTTGTTGGCTCATTCATAGGGAGATACTAATGTATTTCAGCTTATATTTTATATTTGTGTGAATTTTTCTCTGAGACCTTTGCGGACGTTGACAGGGGAGTTGAAACATGGTATAATCGATATGCTGTTCTGATCTTTAAGTTGGAGTTGGGCAGTGTTTTGCTGAAAGAATGAGTTTCGGTGAATGGAAAAGTGATAGAAAATGTGTGTTTGGTAAACTTACGCACTTGGATAAATAATTTTCAGGAGGGCAAGATATGCCTAAAAAGGTCATTACAGATCATGCGACCGGTGAGAGAAAATGCCGCTGTTTCAAGAGATGCGGCGGATGTCAGCTGAGTGAGAGCTACAGCGAACAGCTTGCAAGAAAACAGGAAAAAGCCGCACGTATGCTTTCGGGCTTCGGGAAAGTTGAGAACATCGTGCCGATGGAAGTTCCTTATAATTACAGGTGCAAGGTGCAGACCGTTTTCGCAACGGACAGCTCAAAGCGTATAATTTCTGGCGTTTATCAGTCTAACGCAAAGAAGATGGTGGCTGTGGACGACTGTATGCTTGAAGCCGAAGTGGCTTCGCCTATCGTTCAGACCATCAAGGTGCTTATGAAAGATATGCGTATAAGACCATATGATCTTCGTACAGGCGAGGGTCTTCTAAGGCATACGCTGATTAGGACTTCTTTCACCACTGGACAGGTCATGGTTGTGCTGGTCACTGCTTCGCCGATGCTTCCTGCAAAGAATAATTTTGTTAAGGCACTGGTGAAAGCACACCCCGAGATAACTACTATCGTACACAATATCTGTCCGACAGGCATGCCTTTGACTCTTGGTGACAGGAGCGTTATCCTTTACGGTAAGGGATATATCGAGGACGAGCTTTGCGGATGTCGGTTCAGGATATCTCCTGCTTCATTCTATCAGGTGAATCCAATGCAGACCGAAAAATTATACAGCTTTGCTGTTGAGGCAGCGGGCATACGCAAGGGAGTAAAGGTAATAGATGCTTACTGCGGAACAGGTACCATAGGCATAATTTGTGCGAAGAACGGTGCGGAAGTCACAGGTGTGGAGCTTAACAAATCGGCTTGCAAAGATGCTAAAGTAAATGCGGAGCTGAACGGTCTGGATAATATCAAGTTCTTCAACGATGATGCAGGCAAATTCATGCAGGCAATGGCATCACGCGGTGACAGCTTTGATGTGCTGGTAATGGATCCTCCCAGGGCAGGTGCCAGCAGAGAATTCATCGGATGTGCGGTGAAGCTTGCTCCCGAGAAGATAGTTTACGTTTCATGCAGTATCGAAACTCTTGAGCGCGACCTGAGGATATTCAAGAAAGAGGGCTACAGAGCCACATTCATTCAGCCGGTGGATATGTTTCCGCATACTATGGGCATTGAGAATGTTGTCTGCCTTGAAAAGTCTGAGAAATCTGCCGATAAAGCATCTGAGAAAGCAGTCAAAAGGGAAGAACAGGTATTTTTAAAGCCCAGAGGAATGTCAGTGAAAAGACCTGTAAAGAATGGCGGCAAACGCAGAAAATGACGGATTTTCGGTGATGTTTTTATTTAATAAGATATATAGTCGGGTCTGCCTGAAATGGTGGATCCGAAATTTGTATAATTTATGTATTTGTCGTTTATTTGGTTGACATTGGTACATATTTATGGTATAATATTATAGTGTGAAATGCGTATTTTTACGCATAAGTTATCCCTGAACAGGAGGATATTTGATGAACAGTAAGATCGAAGCTTTGGTTGCAAATATAGAGAAAGTCATCGTCGGAAAGCAGGAAACAGTGCTTAAAATAGTAACTGCTATGCTCTGCGGCGGTCATGTGCTGATAGAGGATGTTCCCGGCGTTGGTAAGACTCAGCTGGTATCTTCGCTGGCAAGGTCAGTAGCGGGTAAATTCAACCGTATACAGCTGACTCCCGATGTTATGCCCTCGGATATTGTGGGATTTTCCATGATAAATCAGGTAACCAGAGAACTGGAATATAAAGAGGGTGCTGCCATGTGCAACTTCCTGTTGGCTGACGAGATCAACCGTGCTTCGCCTAAGTCACAGTCCAGCTTGCTGGAGATAATGGAAGAGCATCAGATATCAATCGACGGTGTTACACATATGCTGCCTGTGCCTTTCATGACACTGGCGACACAGAACCCTGTTGAGACATACGGTACTTATCATCTGCCGGAAGCACAGATGGACAGATTCATAATGAAGATATCCATGGGCTATCCCGCATATGAGGACGAGCTTCGCATCATGTCCAACGGTGAGAATCTTATCTCAGCAAAAGACCTGAGAGCTGTTATGAGTACAGATGATATCGCTGTGCTTATGGAAGAAGCTCAGAAAGTGGCTACTGCCCCCAGCATCAGAAAGTATATACTCGATATCGTTACAGCTACGAGAACTTCCGAGTATATCAGGCTTGGTGTTTCGCCCCGTGGCTCTATCGCACTGCTGAGGGCTGTGAAGTCCTACGCATATGTTATGGGCAGAAGCTATGTTATTCCCGACGACGTTAAGGCGGTAATGGTCGAGGTGCTTGCCCACAGACTTATGCTTTCGCCTAAGGGCAAGTCAAATTTTGAAGATAACGGCGCTGCACTTAAAGCTGTGGCGATGACGGTACAAAGTCCTACTACTGCGGAGTGATCAGATTGGAGACTGTAAAAAACCTGATAAGTTTTCTGTCCTGTCTGGCATTGTCTGTCGGACTGGGCTATCTGATAAGCGGCAGCGGAGGTATATTCATAGCGGTGCTGCTTATCATGGCACTTATTATATCGCTGGCGATGCTGGCTCTATCCCATGCGTCAATAGATATATCCATGGGGCTTTCGGGCAATATCGTCAACAAGGGCGACGAATTGACTGCCAGACTGGAATTCAATAAAAAGTTCTTTTTCCCCAGCACCTTTATCGAGGTGGATCTGGCGGTGACCCCGAATATTGAGGGCGGTGACGGCTCTCTGGCCTACAGGTTCATTTGTACGGGTCTGCGTGGAGACAGTATAGAGATACCGCTGAAAGCCATACTTTGCGGCGGCGCTGAGGTTACTGTGGAGAAGATAACATTCACTGATTATCTTGGTTTGTTCAACATGAAAAAGAAGACTCTTCCAGAAAAATGCACCGTGAAGATACTTCCGAGGATACCCGATACAGGCTCCCAGAGCGAAGTGCTGAGGTCGGTATCCCAGAATATATCCTTTGATGACAGCGATGAGGAATCCAACGAGACTTCATCTGCACTTACGGGTGTTCCCGGCTATGAGCACAGGGGCTATGTACCCGGAGATCCGCTGAAAAGAGTTAACTGGAAGCTGAGTTCCAAAAAGGATCAGCTGATGGTAAGGCTTGATGAGAAGGTGACTTCTTCCAGCCAGATATTCAGAATGGATCTGCCGCCCTGCCCGACACCTGATCTGATAAGCTATACCATGATGGATATCACGATAGAGGGTTCGCTGGCTATGCTTTCGATGCTGATTAGATCGGGGTATGAGAGTGAGTACAACTATTTCATCGACGATAAATGGGAAATGGCTGAGATAGCCGATGAGGTGTCGCTGATACAGCTTCAGGAGAGATTGGCGGGCATCACGCCTTATCCCAATGAACGCAGAATGGTCGATCATGAGATAAACGAAAAGGGTAAGGCGATGATATGCTTTACTTCATGCACCGGACAGATGACTGATCAGCTGGCTGAACTTATGGAGAATTTTGAGGGCACGCTGGTTGTCGTTAAAGAGAGCGGACTGGGTGCTGTCAGGAACGATATGTGGACAGTCAGCCGTGAATTTGAATTTGAAAAATTAACTTAAAGGGGGCGCGAGCCATGACTGATAAGAAAGAACCGCTGAAATGGCTCTATGCTTCCATAGCTAAATACTTTCTTCCGCTGCTGCTGGGTGCGGTCGTGATGAATGTTATATTCGGAACTTACTATGATTACTTCGTCAAGACTGTTACAGCGGGCTTCGTTGCATACGAATGTATTCTTTTCTGGTTTTTTGAAAAGATAAAGAAGCGGAAGGGATGGCGTTTCTTTATTTATATCACACTGGGACTGGTGATACTTGTTGTCTCGGGGTGGCTGATAGGCAACGGCTGGCAGCAAACGGGTGTCAGCTTTATTGACTGGTTTTACGTGAACTCACAGGAAGTGGGTTCGGTGACTTACTATAATGCCTTTCTGTTTGTAGGTATGGGATTTTTCATCATATCTATACTCTACTATTTTACCGTTTACAGGTTCAGGATATTCGGTGTTATGCTGACAACCATGTTTCCATTCGTTATCTACGGTAAGCGTGCACAGAACCTTAATACCCTCAGCCTTACTTTCATGATGACTGTTTTCCTTGCGATGATGATCCATCAGAAGAGGGTAGCAGACGATTATACCGAAAAGCAGAAGCGCAACATAATAATGAACCGCTCCTATGCCATCGGTATATCGCTGTTCGTTACTTTTGTAGGTGCTTTGACCATGCTTCTGCCAAAGCCTGAATATAGGTCACAGCTTGAAGCAAACAAAGGTATTTTCAAGTATTATCTCAACTCAAACACCACGGATTACGATGACCTGAATGATGTATCCTCACCGAGATTCGGTGCTGATTCGACAGGAGAGATACTGTTCACCATTGATACATCTAAGAATGTTGAATCTGTTTATATGCGCAGGCAGTCCTTTGATCTGTTCAGAGCGGATCAGTGGGTGCTGAGGAACGAATACAGGGATTGGTACGGTGCCGAGGACGGTACGGATAATATAGTTAATTCGCCGTTATATATGCATAAGCTTCTGAAGTCCATGGCGGCTACAGGCAGGTATGAGGATCTTGGACTTACGGAAGATCTGTTCGGTAAAGAGTACAAGAGCAAGATCTGGCTGAACCTTTCAGGTCCGACATACAGCCCCAGTTATATACCCGCTCCGCTAATGGCAGAAACTGAAAGCCTTGATTACGGATTCAGGAACGTTCATGGTGAGTTCTACTACAAGAGCAGATATTCATCGGCTTACGGCGGCCTTGGAGTCAGCTACGGCTGTGTTTCCGAGGAGGGCGAAGAGTATGATTATGTCAGCCGTCTGCCCTTCAGCTGGGAAAGCTTCGAGAAGATGATGACCAGGGGCGTTTACTACGGTGATGTCAGCCCCGAGGATTACTCACAGGTGCTCAGTATCTACGAGCGCTACACCGATAAGGGCGGTGTGACTGATAACATCGAAAAGCTTGCAAAGGAAATAACAAAGGACTGCAAGACCGATTTTGATAAGTGCTCGGCGATAGTTGATTATTTCGAGGATAACGGCTATATCTACGACCTTGAATATATACCCGATGATGAATCCATAGATTATTTCCTCTTCGAGAGCAAGACAGGTGTATGTACCAGCTATGCTACTTCAATGGTGCTGATGGCAAGGGCGCTGGATATCCCTTCAAGATATGTTGAGGGATTTGCGGCTTATGAAAGAAATGACGATGGCGATCTGGTTGTCCGTGACAGCCATGCTCATGCCTTTGTTGAGGTATACATCCCCGGCGCAGGCTGGGTGACTTTCGACCCGACAGTACCGGATTACAAGGGTACAGAGAACTACGGCGGTAATAACGCTGCAAATGTTATCAGGACATTCATGGATTATTTCAGCAAGATAGCACTGTTTTTGGGCGTTGTGTTCGTGCTCGTATTCGTGATATTTATCGACAGGATAATCGAGCTGTTCTTCCGCATTAGGATGAAGTTCCGCAAGACAACACAGGAGAAATCTCTGGCTCTGTATGAGCGTATAGTTCGTCTGCTGGAGATATCATCGGACAAGGATATGCATATCCGCGGTATGACACCCGGTGAGATACTTGATATGGGTAGCGAGAGAGGTGCTGAGATAACCAGGGCTGTCAGCCTGTTTGAGCAGGTATGCTTTGGCGGATACAAGCCTGCGGATGTTGAATTCGAGGCGGCTTACAGCTGTTATAAGCAGAGCTGGAAAGCTCTTGCGGGTAAGCTGAAAAAGCGCAAAGATAAAGCAGAGATTTCTGAGAGCTAAAGGAGCATAAAAATGAGTATTATCAGAGATATCGTCCACGATAAGGATGGCTTGGGCTGGCTTTACGGCAAGTTTGATTCTGATTCGTTTTTTCAGGGTGAAATGAGCATTACAATATACGGCGAAAGCGATGATTATATTGAATATGCGGAAAAATGCGTGGTTCACTATAACCGTCTGAAAGATGATTCAGGGTTTATGGCTGATCTGCGCGACAAGCTGGCGAAGTTCATGTATTATATGCGTAATGAGTGGGAGGCTATGGGCATATACGATGATATTGCCGAGGATACTGACAAGGCTGTGGCAGATTTTGAATCCGGCGGGGATATACTGAAATATCTCACAAGACCTTACCTTAATGTGGAGATTCCCGAAGACGGTACCGACGAGATAGGTTACAGCATCGTGGCGGAGTGCCCATGGGAGCCCGAGCATCAATGTTCGATCATCGTAAGGGGAGATCAGCTGAAATATGTTGGTCCCGATGACGGCAGCACGCCTTGGGATGATGATGACCAGTATTACTGCATCTGGCTTGACGAAGAGACGGAATGATCCGCATATAGTAGGATAATATATGGAAGATCGTTTTGAAATCGTCATGCTCGGTGTTCTCACGCTGCTTGATATCGTGCTTTTGATCAACCTTAGATCAAAGATCAAGGCGGAGCGGAAATATACCTCATCATGCGAAAAAATGTCAGCGGTGGTTGAGGACATTTCCAAAAAGAAGCTTGCAAACAGCATGTTGTACTCGTTCATCGTAAAAGCTGAGAATGGCTGCACATACAATGTCAGCTCAAGCAGTTTCTCTTCGGCATTGATAATGAAGGGCAGCACCGTTAAGATACTCGTCCCCCAGGGTGCTCCTGCACGAACAGACGAAGACAAATATATGGAGTCCGTCGTCATGGGCGGAAGAGAAGCGCTAAACTCTCTTTCGCATGAGGAAAAACTCCGACTGAACGACTATTTAAGCCGCAAGTCAGACGATAGCATCACTGCCGCGAGAATGATGATGGAAAACAACGTGGCGACCCTCGCTTCGGACGGAAGAGAACTGAAAAATGAGATAATCCCACTAGGAGTGCTCGCAGGTGTCGTTAGTCTGATCATACTCGTCTTTTGCTTTACGGTGCTTTTCGGCAGGTGACCGCATTCTTAGATGATTTTTAAAATTGTCTGCAAAGCGGACTCAATGTATATATCATAATAAACAACAAAGACCGCAAACTAATTGATTTGCGGTCTTTTCTTCTATCATTTATCTTCTTTTATACTGTCTGCAATAAACATAGAATCTCCGAAAGAGAAGAATCGGTATTTTTCTTCAACGGCTATTTTATAGGCATTCATGGTGTTTTCATAGCCTGCAAAAGCGGATACAAGCATTATGAGGGTGCTTTCCGGCAGGTGGAAATTTGTTATCAGTCCATCGAGAACTTTGAATTCAAATCCAGGATAGATGAATATTTCAGTGAAACCGTCGCAGGGCTTTATCTCGCCGTGGAATGCGGCTACACTTTCGAGGGTTCGGCAGGATGTTGTTCCTACTGCGATAACGCGTCCGCCCTCTGCCTTTGTTTTGTTGATGAGGTCAGCGGTGCGCTTGGGAAGCTCGTAGTGTTCACGGTGCATTTTGTGGTCGAGAACTTTGTCTTCCTTAACAGGTCTGAAAGTACCCAGACCGACGTGAAGAGTCACATAGGCGATATTGACACCCATTTTCTCGATATCTGCCAGCTGTTCCTTGGTAAAGTGCAGACCTGCCGTGGGAGCGGCAGAAGAGCCTATCTCGTTAGAATATACTGTCTGGTAGCGCTCCTTATCTTTGAGTTTTTCGGTTATGTAGGGTGGCAGTGGCATCTGACCTATCTCGTCAAGGGCGGCAAAGAAATTGGTTGATTCACTGCACTCAAATTTAGCAATACGGTTGCCGTCTTCAAGAACTTCTGTTATCTCGGCGGTGAGTAGTCCGTTGCCGAAAACGAAACGCCTGCCCACGCGGGCTTTTTTACCCGGGCGGCAGAGGATCTCCCATTCCATATTTCCGCGCTGTTCAACCAGCAGGAATTCGATGAATGAGTGAGTATCCTCGGTCTCCCCGTAGATCCTGGCGGGAAGTACTCGCGAATCGTTCAGAACCAACAGGTCACCTTTTTTCAGATGATCGCATAGATTATAGAAATGGTCGTGGCCGACCTCACCTGTGGTGCGGTCAAGGCAAAGCATCCTTGATGCGTTTCTTGGCTCGATGGGGGTCTGGGCTATGAGTTCCTGTGGGAGCTCATAGAAAAAATCGGACTTTTTCATGTTGTTCAGGTCTAGCATTTTAAACTCTCCTTGCTTATATCGTATGCCGCGTTATATACAAAATTCTTAGCGGCTTGCTGACAATTTACAGAAAATTCATATAAAACTTTTCGGAACATGGGCGCTTTCTATTGACAAGCGGCGGAATATGTGTTATCCTTTATTTCAGAACAGATAGAGGTGCAGTTGAAAAGAGTAGCACGGTCTGTCCTTTGAGATTTTTCCCGAGGACTTAGCACCCCATGCCGAATGACCGATGTGAAAGGTAAAACTGCCGAAGCTGCGATGTGGGAAATCGTTTGCTGACTGATGGTTTAATAGGTCATCGGTTGTCATCATGACTTTATGATGGAGTGCTATCGGCGGAAAATTTATTTTGCCAACATTCTTATTATATTGTATGATGCGCCGGTTTTCAACCGGTTTTTTTGTTATTTGTCAATTTTTTATGTTTTGCGCAAAATTTCGGCGCGGTACAGCTGATGATTTGGCTATCGTGACGATGAGCGTGAGAGGAAAAGGAGTTTTTTGTTATGGAAAAGAAATTTAAGGTAGGTATCATCGGTGCGACCGGTATGGTAGGTCAGAGATTTTCTCTGCTTCTCGACAAGCACCCCTGGTTCGATGTAGTATGTCTGGCAGCTTCCCCCAGAAGCGCAGGCAAGACTTATAAAGAGGCAGCAGGCAGCAAGTGGAAGCTGGCTGATCCTATGCCCAAGTCCATGGAGGATATGGTTATCCTCAACGCAGAGGATGATGTTGAGAAGATCGCTTCTATGGTTGACTTCGTATTCTGCGCAGTTGATATGAAGAAGGACGAGATCAGAGCTCTGGAAGAGAAATACGCTAAGGCTGAATGCCCTGTTGTTTCCAACAACTCTGCTCACAGACATACCGATGACGTTCCTATGGTAATCCCTGAGATCAACCCTGAGCACATCGAGATCATCGCTTCCCAGAGAAAGAGACTGGGCTCAAAGAGAGGCTTCATCGCTGTTAAGTCCAACTGCTCACTGCAGAGCTACGTTCCCGCACTGGCTCCTCTGCACGCTAAGTACAAGGTAACCAAGGCTCTTGCCTGCACATATCAGGCGATCAGCGGCGCAGGCAGAACTTTCGAGACATGGCCTGAGATGCTGGATAACGTTATCCCTTACATCGGCGGTGAGGAGGAGAAGAGTGAGCAGGAGCCTATGAAGATCTGGGGCAAGATCGAGGGCGACAAGATCGTTGACGCTACAACTCCCGCGATCACTGCACAGTGCCTGAGAGTTCCCGTTTCCGATGGTCATACTGCTGCTGTATTCGTAAGCTTTGAGAACAAGCCCAGCAAGGAAGAGATCCTTCAGACATGGAAGGAATTCGCTGGTGTTCCTCAGGAGATCAATCTGCCTTCCGCTCCCAAGCAGTTCCTGAACTACTTTGAGGAGAACGATAGACCTCAGGCTAAGCTCGACAGAAACCTCGAGGGTGGCATGGCTGTTTCCATCGGCAGACTGAGAGAAGATACTCAGTATGATTACAAGTTCGTTTGCCTGTCTCACAACACACTGAGAGGCGCTGCAGGCGGTGCTGTTCTGCTGGCTGAGCTTCTGGCTGCTAAGGGCTATTTTGACTAATTATAAAAGATGATTTGGTCGGCGGGCGGCTATATATGTCGCCGCGGCAGACCTTCAACAAAGATCATTGATCTTAACGATCAAGGAGAATTATTATGAAGAATACCATTTTTACAGGCGCAGGCGTTGCTATCGTAACACCTATGAACGCCGACGGTTCTATCAATTACGATAAGCTAGGTGAGCTTATCGAATGGCAGATAGCTGAGGGTACTGACGCTATCATCATCTGCGGTACTACAGGCGAAAGCTCTACAATGGGTGATGACGAGCACGTTGAGGCTATCAGATACGCTGTCGAAAAGGTAAACCACAGGATACCTGTTATCGCAGGTACAGGTTCTAACCACACCGAATATGCTGTTGGTCTTTCGAAGAAGGCTGAGGAGCTGGGTGCTGATGCTGTTCTGCTGGTTACACCTTACTACAACAAGACTTCTCAGAAGGGTCTGATTGTACACTACACCACCATCGCAAATGCTATCAATATCCCCATAATCCTTTACAATGTTCCTTCCAGAACAGGTGTTAACATCACTCCCGAAACTCTGAAGGAGCTGTCAAAAGTAAAGAACATCGTGGCTGTTAAGGAAGCAAGCGGCAATATCTCGCAGATAGCAAGAGTTGCAGCACTCTGCGGCGATGATCTGGATATCTACTCAGGTAATGACGATCAGATCGTTCCTATCATGGCACTGGGTGGCAAGGGCGTTATCTCTGTTCTGTCCAACGTTATGCCTAAGGAAACTCACGAGATCACTCAGCTTTGTCTGGAGAACAAGTATCCCGAGGCACAGGCTAAGATGAACAAGATTCTCGATTTTGCAAACAGCAACGGTCTGTTCTGCGATGTTAACCCTATCCCTGTTAAGGAAGCTCTCAACCTTATGGGCTGGGAGGTAGGCGAGTGCCGTCTGCCCCTTATCAAGATGGAAGAGGCTAAGATCGAGAAGCTCAGAGCTAAGATGGCTGAGCTGGGACTTGTAAAGTAATAGAACTTTCTGAGGGCGGAGCGGTGAACGCTCTGCCCTTTGTTTATTGATCGTAAAAACGAAAGGACTGATAAAAAATGACAAATATTGCTATATGCGGTGCTTGCGGTCACATGGGCAGAGTTATTGCCGATGTTATCAGCGGCAGAGATGACTGCAAGGTCATTGCGGGTATTGACAAGGTGACTGCGCAGTATTCTGATTTCCCCATAGTTGCAAATGTTGCCGATATGGCTGAAAAGCCCGATGTTATCATCGATTTTTCTCACCCCTCAACTCTGGATGATCTGCTGAGCTATTGTCTTTCAAACGGCACAGCTCTGGTAGTTGCAACCACGGGTTACGATGATGAGCAGACTGCTAAGATCAAGAAGGCGGCTGAACAGATACCCCTGTTCTTCACCTTTAATATGTCGCTGGGTGTTAACCTGCTGGCTGATCTTGCTCGCAGGGCTACCAAGATACTGGGCGACCAGTTCGATATCGAGATAATCGAAAAGCACCACAACCAGAAGCTTGATGCCCCCTCGGGTACTGCTATTATGCTGGCTAATGCCATCAATGAAGAACTGGATAACAGATGCAGCTATACATATGACAGACACTCCGTTCGTGCAAAGAGAGGCAAGAACGAGATCGGTATGCACTCGGTTCGCGGCGGCACCATCGTTGGCGAGCATGAGATAATCTTTGCAGGCAGAGATGAAGTAGTAAGCCTGAAGCACGAGGCGCACTCCAAGAGCGTCTTTGCTGTTGGCTCCGTAAATGCGGCTGTTTTCCTTAAAGGAAAGGCTGCTGGTCTGTACGCTATGGACGATCTGCTTAAAGAGAGCTAAATCTTTTTGAATATATTTTTTAGGAGACCTTCCCAGAAACGGGAAGGTCTTTTTATGTGTTGCAAATTCTGAATTACAAAAAATAAATATCGAGAAACGATAAAAAAGTATTGACAATCAATTTTTGATGTGATATAATACAAATCAAGAAAGAAAGGAGAAATTGGTTATGAGGAAATTTACATATGATGATCTGAACGTAATAGTAATCTTGCTGATTTTTTTTTGTTCCCTGCATGGTTGTATGGTTTAATAACGTTCGGGATATCGCGGTATTTTTTAGTAAGTGCGATAGTTTTTATTGTCGCTACGGGGAATATTTATAAAAATATCAGCCGCGTAGAAAACGGCAGGATAATACTCAACTGTATGAGGGCAGCTTTGTTTTTGTCCGTGGCGGGTATATATATGCCTTCGATAGTGCTTTTCAGTTTCGATGAAACAAAAAGTATGTACAATATAAAACGGCTGGATTATATTCATGGAGAGTATGGGATAGACGGAAAAAATGCAGAATTTTACAAAAAGCTTATCCCCGAGAAGCTTCCTTGTGAATGTGAGGATTACTCATATATAACTGAGGGTCATTTTCTTTCTCATCATGCTTTTTCTTGTCTGATATTTCGCACTGATGATGAAACGATAGACAGTTATGCTGAATACTATGGCAGTCTGTGTGATGAGGTAAGGGTGAAAAAAGATTACGAGGGTGAGAAATTAGGCTGGTTCGACAGGTTTTTAAATCACGCGGATATATATGATAGCAGGCGTGAAGAGTTTGATGACGCTGAGATCTATTGGACAAACGGACCATCTTCAAAAGGTGTGGGTGTTCTGCTTGACAGAGACAGCGGATATGTTGTGATACTGGCATAGGAAAAATCACGGATAGCTACTTTGTGTAAGATATGATATAAGTCAACAAATATAAGGAGACAACAATTATGAAAAAGAGCACTTTAAAGAAACTGAACATAATAATATTCTTGCATAATTATGTATTTCCTGTGTGGATCTTTTGCAGCTTAATGACTATAGGAATATCACAATATTGCTTTTTGGGGACGCTCGTGTTTATGATCGCTACGGGGGTGACTTATGAAAAAGCTGATCGCATAAAAAACGGCAGGAAAATCTTACGTTATTTTAGGATCGCTTTGTTTTTGTGCATTTCCGGGTTGATCCTGCCTGCGATTGTACTTTTGAGTTTTGATCATACAAAATGTATGTACAATATAAAACGGTTAGATTACACCTACGGAGTTTTCGGGAAGAATGCGGAGTATTATAAAAAGCTTCTTCCTGAAAAACTTCCTGATGAATGCGAGGACTACTCATTTGTGACGAAAGGCAGTATATTAGCGCAGGATTATCACGCATCTTCATGTCTGATGTTTCGCACCGATGAGGAAACGATAAAAGATTATGCGGAGTACTACAGTTCTCTAAGCGATGAGGTAATAGTAAAAAAAGAAGATGAGACAGAGGACTATAGTTTTTATTCGTTTTTAGATAAGGCGAAAATAGATGACAGTTTGCTCGGAGAGTTTGATAATGCAAAGATTTACCGGATAAATGGGAACGATCCGGAAGGCGCACTGCTTGACAGAGACAGCGGATATGTGGTAATACTGACGTAGGGAAAATCAGGAAAGGAGAAAACGATAATGGAGAAATATGGATTTAAGATATTGAACGTAATAATATTCTTGCTGACTTTTTTTGTGTTTCCTGCGTGGTATATCTGTATAAACACATCTAGTATCTCTTTCTATTTCATTTTAGGGACGATCGTGTTTATGATCGCTACATGGAAGTTTTATGATGATGTTTACGATATAAAAAACGGCAGAATAATATTGAACTGTTTTAGAGTTGCTTTGATTTTGTGCGTGGCGGGGTTATATCTGCCATCGATGGTGATCTCACATTTTGATCATACAAAATGTATGTATGATTTAAAATGGCTGAATTATGCGCACGGGCTGTACGGGTTTAGCGGGGAAAGATTGGAGTATTACAAAAAGCTTTTCCCTGAAAAACTTCCCGATGAATGTGAGGACTACGAATATTTGACTACGGGTTGGCTGAATCACAGATTTCCAGGTTCTCGTCTGATGTTTCGCACAGATGAAGAAACAATTGAGAGGTATGCGGAATACTACACCGGTTTTTGTGATAAGAAATACTACTACGGTATTTACGATGAGATAAGTATTGAAGATTATGAGAGCGAAAATACGATAGATGAGCTTGAACGTTTTATGTACTGGGCGAAATTAGATGATAAATGGCGTGAAGAGTTTGAAAATGCTGAGATATATAGTATAGGCAGTCATATTCGTGAAGGTGTTCTGCTTGACAAAGACAGTGGTTATGTGGTCATAACGATAGATGAACCTAAGTGATAAAACAGGGGATATCTCTTTATACATGGGCAGATATACATTTTTGCTATACCCTTGATGTTATATTTAGTACTTGCAATTTTAATAGTCGTGTGTTATAATTAAAGAGTATTATTTTTGGCAGTGAAATTAAGCTGCTGTTGAGGAAAGGAACTGATCGTCATGCTGTCAGATATCGAGATAGCCAAGCAGGCTAAAATGCTGAAAATTTCCGAGATCGCCAAGAAACTCGGGATAACCGAGGAGGAGTATGAGCCTTACGGTCACTACAAGGCTAAGCTCTCTGAATCTCTTTATGAAAAGACCAAGGACAAGCCCGACGGTAAGCTGATTCTTGTAACTGCTATCAATCCCACACCTGCGGGTGAGGGCAAGACTACCATTTCGGTTGGTCTTCATGAGGCTATGCACGTTATTGGCAAAAATTCAATACTCGCCCTGAGAGAGCCTTCTCTCGGACCTGTGTTCGGCATAAAGGGCGGCGCTGCAGGCGGCGGATATGCTCAGGTTGTTCCCATGGAGGATATCAATCTTCACTTTACAGGAGATATGCACGCTATAACTGCGGCTAACAATCTGCTTTGTGCGCTGATCGACAACTCGATGCAGCAGGGTAATCCTCTGAACATAGATCAGAGAAGAATAATGTTCAAGAGATGTCTTGACATGAACGACAGAGCACTGAGAGATATCATCATCGGTCTGGGCTCTAAGGTAAACGGTATCCCCAGAGAGGATTCTTTCCAGATAACCGTTGCTTCCGAGATTATGGCTATACTTTGTCTTGCGGCTGACCTTGACGATCTGAAAAAGCGTATTGAAAGGATACTGGTGGCTTACACCACTGACGGCAAGCCTGTATTTGCTAAGGATATCGGCGGCTGCGGCGCTATGGTTGCACTGCTGAAAGACGCATTGAAGCCAAATCTGGTACAGACACTGGAGAACAATCCTGCGCTGATACACGGCGGTCCTTTTGCGAATATCGCTCACGGCTGCAACTCTGTAAGAGCTACAAAGCTGGCTCTGAAGCTTGCTGATTACACCATCACCGAGGCTGGTTTCGGTTCCGACCTTGGTGCTGAGAAGTTCTTTGATATCAAGTGCCGTTTCGCAGGACTCAAGCCTAGCTGTGTTGTTCTGGTCGCTACTATCCGTGCACTGAAATACAATGGCGGTGTTGCACGTGCTGATCTGACAGCCGAGAATGTTCCTGCACTGGAAAAGGGCATCGTAAACCTGAAAACACATATCGAGAATATGAAGAAGTTCGGTGTGCCTGTTGTTGTGGCTATCAACAGATTCGCTACCGATACCGAAGCTGAGATCGAGGTGATCAAGCGCACCTGCGCTGAGATGGGCGTTGAGGTATCTCTTGCAGAGATATTTGCAAACGGCGGCAAGGGCGGCACTGATCTGGCTGAAAAGGTTGTTGCTACCATTGAAAATAACGAGAGCAACTTCAAACCTCTTTACGATGAAAAGCTGCCTATCAAGGAGAAGCTTGGCATAATCGCTAAGGAGATATATCGCGCTGACGGCGTTATTTTCACAGCTCAGGCTGAGAAAGCACTGAAAGAGATCAACGATCTGGGTTACAGTGATATTCCTGTCTGTGTTGCGAAGACACAGTATTCGCTTTCGGACGACCCTGCTAAGCTGGGCAAGCCCGAGGGCTTTGAGATAACTGTCCGTGACCTGAGAGTTTCGGCTGGTGCAGGATTTGTTGTGGCTTATACAGGCGATATCATGACCATGCCCGGTCTGCCCAAGGTGCCTGCTGCTAACAACATCGACTGCGACAACAAGGGTAATATCTACGGATTGTTCTGATAATACAGAGGTGCGAAATGAAAACCAAAGTCATACCCGAACAGGAGACAGCACAGGGCGTTGACGTAAAAGTGTCCCAAAAAGCGGACAAAAAGCATAAGCACACACAACTTAAATGGCTCATTGGCAGCGCGATATTTTTCGTGCTGCTGAATGTGCTTGCCTGGAAAAGCACACAGTTCTGCGATTTTTACCAGAAGCATATTTACCCACTGTGGGCGCAGACCTACGGTCGCGTAACATCGCTGCTGCCGTTCTCATTCGGGGAACTGCTGATAGCTATCGCGGTTTTCGGTATACCGCTATCACTTCTGGTGATGATAGTTCTGCTCATTATTAAAAGGGGCAGACGTGGGAAAGTTGCAAAGGTATTCGGGTTCATCTATGGGTGGATCCTGGTTTTTATCCTTGGTACAGAAACCTTGAACTGCTTTGTTCTGTATCATACTTCTACTTTTGAAGAACTCAATAATATCAGTGTAGAAGAACATACCAATGATGATCTTGAAGAGTTAGGTTTCCGTATCGTAGCGCAGTTAAATGAGCTTTCGTCTCAGGTTCAGCGTGACGAAGAGGGTCGGTTCGTACTTACTTCGGATACCGATGATACCGCTCGTGTAGCTGTCGAGGGTCTGGAAGATGAGTTTGTTTGCTTCGGCGGATATGAAGTTCACCCGAAGCCGATTTACTGTTCTTTCTTTATGAGCCAGATGGACTTGATGGGGATATACTTTCCATTTTCCATGGAGGCAAACTACAACACTGATATGTACAAGGCGAAGCTTCCGAACACTATCTGTCATGAGCTTGCCCACACAAAGGGTTTCATGAGGGAGGAAGAGGCGAATTTTATCGCTTTTGTAGCCTGTGATCGCTGCGGCGATGTGGACTATCGGTATTCGGGATATCTTTCTGCGCTGACTTATGTTCGAAACCAGATATTCGAATATTGTGACGAAGACACGAAGTGTGAATTCGATAATGCTATCTGTGATGAGGTATGGGCGGATATCGACGGAAACCGCGAATACTGGGAGTCAGTGGAAGAAGCTGAGGACACTGTGTTTGAAAGTGAGAGCGTCAGTGAAGTTAGTGAAAAGGCTATGGAGACATCACTTCATGCCAATGGCGTTGAGGATGGAATCGCGTCATACGGCAGAATGGTTGACCTTATGTTGAATTATTACGGCGAGCACAAGTTCGTCGGTGAAGAATAGTGGGTTGAGATGAATTGAACTTTACATACAGGACTTCTTCTCCCGAGCAGACTATCGCGCTCGGACGAGAGATAGGCAAACGTCTGCGGGGCGGCGATGTGCTTGCTTACCGCGGAGGGCTCGGTGCAGGGAAAACTACCATAACACGCGGTATCTCAGATGGGCTGGGGCTTGGTGACGAAGTTACTTCGCCTACTTTTGCTCTGGTTAATGAGTACCGGAAAAAGGACTGCAAACTTAGCCTGATACACTTTGATATGTACCGCATAACCTCTGGAGAAGACCTTGAAACTACAGGATTTTTCGACTATATGGACGAGGATACGGTGCTGGCGGTGGAGTGGTCAGAGAATATCGACGACGATCTGCCAGAGGATTGTATCAGGATCACGATAAACAGGATATCCGATGATGAGCGAGAACTCACTATCGAGACCTGCGGCGGAGATGACAGATTTGAGAATATTAGCTATTGATACAAGCGGCAAAACGGCTTCTGTTGCTATAAGTGACGGGGCACGTATGCTATGGGAAAAGACGGTTTTTACTAAGCTTACACATTCGCAGGTTATACTGCCTATGGTGGAGAGTGCGTTGGAAGAAACGGGGTTTGATTATCCCGATATAGACTGCATTGCAATCGCTAACGGTCCCGGGTCTTATACCGGACTCAGGATAGGTGTAGGCGCTGTTAAGGGCATCTGCATGGGTGCACCTGACATCAAGGCGGCAGGGGTATCGACCTTGCTGGCGCTGGCTTACAACTGTGTTGGTTTTGAGGGCAGGATACTTGCAGTGATGAGGGCGCGCCCCAAGATAATCTATGCGGCGGCTTTTGAATGCAGCGGCGGAAAGATATTAAGAATGAGCGATGACAGAGTTTGCAGTGAAGAAGAATTCTTCGCGCAGACAGAGCCCTGTGATCACATAATGCTGGTGGGCGACTGTGCTGAGGAGATCAAGTCAGGTCGGTTTGCTGATGCTGATAATGTGCGTACAGCTCCTCTGAACTGTGTTCTGCAAAGAGCATCATCACTTTGTATGGCTGTGGAAGCTGACCAGACACTGATGTGCAGTGCTGATGAGCTGGAAGTGTCATATCTTCAGGCTACTAAGGCCGAAAAGGACAAGGCTCACCGCGACAGCTGATTTTGAGCGGACAGTTCAGTAAAATTTAATCTCGGTACACGGGATAAGAATTCTGTTTTATATTTTAGGTGAAGTTGTTATGAAGAGATTTATCGATCCTATTTATGCCTATGCTCTGCTTTTATCGGCGACGATATGCCTGTTATTAAAGGGACACAGCAAGGTATTTCTGATAATTTCGGTAGTTCTTCATGTGATGGCCTTGATTGAATTCTATATGATCTTCGGAAATATGAAAAAGAGGAATAGGAAAGATTCGGACTTTTGAGCAAATGTATCTGAAACCATAATTTGGAGGTAACTATTATGAAACTGGCAATTGGCTGCGATCATGCAGGTCCTGAGCTTAAAAAAGAAGTTCTGGCTTATCTGGACGAGATAGGTGTAGATTATGTTGATCTGGGCGTTCAGGAGGGCGAAAAATGCGATTATCCTGACAAGGCACAGGAGGTATGTGCCAAGGTAACAGGTGGCGAATGTGAGCTTGCTGTACTTATCTGCGGTACAGGCATAGGTATGTCTATGGCGGCTAACAAGGTAAAGGGCATAAGGGCTGCGTGCTGTTCAGATTATTTCTCGGCTAAGTATACAAGGGCACACAACGATGCGAATGTTCTGTGCATCGGCGCGAGAGTTGTTGGTGCAGGTCTTGCCTGCGAGCTAATCAAGGTGTTTATCGATACTCCTTTCGAGGGCGGAAGACACCAGCGCAGAGTTGATAAAATTCATGCTATCGAAAATGTATAGTGTAAAAAATATATTACACTTGTTTATTGATTTTGTTTAAATTGAAAAAGCTTTCTCCCAAAAACTGGTGTTTTTTTACAAAAAATCCTGTTTTTGGGATTTTTTTAATTGATTTGGAAAATTCTTTCTATTGACAAGCTTTGTGAAATCGAGTATAATATACAGCATTGAATGTAACCGTTATGTAATAAACTGTAACTTTTACGGAGGTCTATATTTTATGAAATTTATCAAAGCGGCATCAGGTGCAGTTATCGCGGGCATTATCTTTGCGGGCATGAGCCTGACTGCCAGTGCTGATGAAGTCAGCAAGGATGTTATAAGCGCGGACGGTGAAACCTTTGAGGTATCTTACGCAAATGAAAATGAGGATGCAGGTTATCTGAAATACAGGCATAATCTCATCAATGAAAGAATGGCGAGAAATTCGCCTGCAGGCAGGATAAAGGAAAACCTTTCCACCATATGCGGTACTTTCGGTTCCTATCTTTCACACGACAGCAGATTCGACGGTATGGATAGAACATATCTTATTGATGTATCACAGTGGCAGGGAAAGATTGACTGGCAGAAAGTCAAGAAAGACGGAATTAATGATGTTATAATCAGACTGGGCTATCGTGGTTACGGTTCGGCCGGTACACTTATGATGGACAACAGTTTCTATGAGAATATCAAGGGCGCAAAGGCTGCAGGTCTGAAAGTAGGCATTTATTTCTACACCCAGGCTATCAGCTACGCTGAGGCTCGTCAGGAAGCTGACTTCTGTGCAGAAGCGCTTAAAGGCTTCGATATTGATCTCCCTGTATACTACGATATCGAGAGTGTTGACTTCGATTATGGCAGACTCGACCATGCAGGACTTACAAAGGCTCAGAAGACAAAGCTCTGTAAGGAGTTCTGCAACAGGATAGAGTCTTATGGCTATGAATCTGGTGTATATGCAAATTATTACTGGCTTACTAATATGATAAACGGTCCCGAACTGGGTAATGATTACAAGACCTGGGTCGCTGCTTATGGGTCATATCTTAATTACGGCGGCATATACGATATGTGGCAGTATTCCAGCAATGCTGATATCGACGGTATCAAGGGCAGTGTTGATATCAACGTAATGTACGATGTTGATTATTCACCAACATCCACTGTCAAGGTGAATATCGATAACGGCGTTCTTTCCTGGAACAAGGCTGCCGGAGCTGACGGTTACACAGTCTACGGTTCTGATAATGGTACCGATACTTATGTTGTTGCAGATGTTACAGGGACAAGTTTTGACATTAATGGTCAGAGCTCTGGTAAATACTGCGTAGCAGCATATAACTATTTCAGCGGCAAGAAGCACTACGGTAAAACATCAAATATGGTTGACAGCTTCCGTCAGGCACCTGAAAATGTTGAAGCAACCAGAATTGGTATCGATAAGGTGTCTGTAAGCTGGAACGCTGTTCCGGAAGCAGTAGGATATGAGGTATACACTGTTACTGACGGAAAATCCATGCTTGTCGGCAAGACTTCTGATACTTTCCTTGAGATAAGAGGAAGCGATCTTCAGAAGAAAAAGGTCGTTGTAAGGGCATACAACAAGAACGGTCTATTCGGCGATCTTTCTGAACAGGTTGCTCTTCCAGGCAATGCTCCTTCAGACGTGCCTTATGCTGAATTCAGGGCTAACAGACTGGTATGGACAGTAGTTCCCGATGCTGACGGTTACATCATAACAAGGTACCTTAATGGTAAGGTCAGTGAACTGGTTGTTCAAGAAAATAATTATTATGTTGACGATAGCCAGTCAGCCGAATTCTATGTTCAGGCTTATATAGAGCTTGAGGGGCAGAAGTTCCGTACAGAGCACTCCAATATCTGCTCTTTCAACGGAGTAAATTACCCGCCTAAGGGTTCTATCGAACTTGATTCAAGCGCTGACGGTCTGACTTGGAACAAGATCGATGACGCTGTGGGCTATGTAGTATACAAGCTTGATTATGACGGCAGTGAAGTTGAGGTAGGCAGAGTTGATGGCTGCCATTTCAGCACCGAGGATACCGAGGCAATCGAATTCTATGTAAAGGGCTACAATGTCAAGGATGGTCAGGAGTTCTATACCGAGGCTTCAAACCGCGTGATAATTTCTCTGCCCGAAGTAACCGAGGCTGCACTGGTAAGCAAGACTGATGATTATGCTGTCATCTCCTGGAACGAGATCGATGGCTGCGATGAGTACATGGTTTACCTGGACAAGGGTAAAGGTTACGAGCTGTACTCTACTGTCAGGGGCAGAAAGGCTATGATCGGTGATCTGAAAGACGCTGATTTTGCAAGCGTAAGGATCAAGGGCTATATCGGAAATAAGGACGTAGTCAGCTACGGTCTGTTCTCGAATCAGCTTTACATCATAGGCGACGAAAATTCAAGACCCGCTAAAGAAGTTTTTGACTTTGGCGATCTGTTAGGTTAATACGAAATTATGCGGCTCCGCTTTTGGCGGGGCCGCTTTTTGTTTATTGGTATAACGTTGTTGTTACGGCGGGTAATTTTTGCGCCTTGGTGTCTTTACATTTGCAGGAAAATATGTTATAATAACATTGTATGGAATGAAACTGATATGATCGGAAGTGATGTGGTGAGCTGTTTTCGTTTGAGCCTTGCTGCGGCTGTGACGGCGCTTAGTGTCGGACTCAGCGGCTGTACGGGGTTCAGCTTTACGGTTGACGGTCTTCTTAATGCTCCAAAGCTCACCGAGGAGCAGGGCGAGATCCATGAAGCTCTGACGGCTGCTGTCGGGGGGAGCGTTACACTGAAATATCCAAGAAACGGTGATAACCGTTCGGCTTTTGTTATAGGAAATCTTGACGGCGAGCCCGGCAAGGAAGCTCTGGTATTCTACGAGTATAACACGGGCGCAGGCTCGGATAACGGTATAAGGGTCAATCTGCTGGATAAAGATGAGAACGGCAAATGGTTCTCAGTAAAAGAGCTTGCAGGCGCAGGTACAGAGGTGGACAGAGTAATAATCGCCCAGATGGGTGAGAAGAACCGATACAATGTGCTGGTAGGCTATCAGTCTGTGACGGGCAGCGATTGTGCGCTGGAGATATACAGCTGCTATGACGGCGATTTCAAGCGTGTGGGTACAGATACTTATTCGGTGCTGGATACGCTGGATATAAACTATGACGGCTATCGTGAGATAGTCACGATACAGAGGCAGACCAATGCGGAAACAAATGTTACATCTGCAAAGGCTTCGCTTCTGGATATGTCTGCGGACAATGAGATAGTCAAGACAGAGGGCATAGATATGTGCTCGAATGTTGTGAATTACGTCAATACCTGCTCTGGTCTGCTGAATAAGCAGCATGAGGCTATATTCATTGACGGCATGAATACCGACGGAAATCTTCAGACAGAGATAGTATACTATCGGTATTCCAGCCTGCAGAATCCAATGCAGCTCAGCCCTCAGAAGCTTCTGCCGCTGTGTACCAGACCTTCGGGCTATTACAGCACCGATGTAGATGATGACGGCATAGTTGAGATACCATCGGTAAAGCCTATGACAGGTTATGAGAATGCTGTCACCGATGAGATGGTATACATGACAACCTGGAACGTATACAAGGATTTCTTTGACCTGACGGAGAAGTATCACGGATATTACTCCATATCCAACGGATATTTCTTCTCTTTCCCCAACAGGTGGAACGATCAGGTTACTGTGAAGAGAGAGCTTGATATGTCTGAATTGGTATTCTACAAATACAGTGGGGATATCAACAGCTCCAACACCGAGATAATGAGGATAGCGGCTGTCAGCCGAAAGGACAGCGCATCTTATGCGGACGATGGCTATAAGCTTATCGCCAGCAAGGGTCAGCTGGATTATTATGTGAAGCTCCCCGAGGATAAGAGAGAACAGCTGATACTTACTATCGACGAGGTCAAGAACAATTTCTTTATCGTTGGCTGATTAACGATATTATACTTACTAAAAAACGAGAGGAGAACTTTGAACATGAAAAAAGTGCTTGTTTGTGAAGATGAAGACTCCATCCGCGAGTTTGTTGTTATAAATCTTGTAAGGAGCGGCTACGAAGTTGTAGACGTAAATTGCGGAGAAGACGCTCTTAAAGCTTATGAGGAGAATGAGGGCGGCTTCGATGTTGCTCTGCTTGATATAATGATGCCCGGCATCGATGGTATGCAGGTATGCAAGAAGATACGTGAGAAGAACAATTCAGTTGGTATCATAATGCTTTCTGCAAAAAGCCAGGAAATGGATAAGATATCCTGCCTGATGAGCGGTGCGGACGATTATATCACAAAGCCATTCTCCATATCCGAGCTTATCGCCAGAGTTGACGCTGTCTGCAGAAGAGTGAACCGCTCGGCAGTCAAGCCCGAGGAGGCTTCCACCATAACTTCTGGACCCTTTGTGCTCAATCTCAAGAGCAGGACTGTTCTCAAGAACAATAAGCAGATCGATCTTACTCAGGTTGAATACCAGATCATGGAGTATTTCTTCAAGAATCAGAATGCAGCGCTGGACAGATCCAGCATACTTAACCATATCTGGGGTGAGAGCTATTACGGCGACGACAAGATCGTTGACGTTAATATAAGACGTATCCGCATGAAGATCGAGGACGAGCCTTCTAATCCCAAGTATATACTGACGATATGGGGCTTCGGCTATAAGTGGTCGGGCGGAAACGGCTAAAGGGGTACTGCTGAAATTGAGCATTGATATTAAACGGAGATACCGTGGCAGAGAAAGCATTACAAGGCACTGGCTGATAAACAGCATGGGCATCGTAACGCTGATACTGCTTGCGGTGGAGATAGTGCTGATAGTTATAGTGCGCAGCTATTACTATACTTCGGCAAAGCAGTACCTGACTTCAAAAATGAATATCATAACAACTTCGGTGATGAATTCGGCGGGAGATACTACCAACTACAATGCCGAGATAAGAAGCATAGTTGAAAGCTACGAGGACAAGGACAGGATCGAGCTTATGGCGATAACCGCAGACGGCGATGTTGATGTTACTTCCTCGGGATTTTCGCTGGAAGGCAGTGACAGCATGACCGATTACGCCGAAGCTAAGGCTTCCGCGGCTGGCACAGCTGCACAGATAATCAAGCTACCAACAGGTGAAAAGGTGGTGGCGGTGACCTCGGTCATATCTCCTAAGGGCTGTGACTACGAGGCTCTGAGAATGCTGAGTTCCATGAAGAACGTGGATCATCAGATAGTGATGATAATTGCTGTGATATCTGCTATAGTTATGGGTATCATACTTTTGATGTTCTTCACGGGTATGTATTTTATCAGGCAGATAGTAATACCTATCCGCGGTATAGCTGATATTACACATAAGTACGCTAAGGGCGATTTCTCAAAGCGTATCGAGAAAAAAAGCGAGGACGAACTGGGTCAGCTGTGCGATTCCATAAACAACATGGCTGAGGAGCTTTCAAACACCGAACAGATGAAGAATGAGTTCATATCCTCGGTATCCCATGAGCTGAGAACACCTCTGACAGCGATAAAGGGCTGGACGGAAACTGTTGCAACTATGTACGGCGATGTGGAGACCTTCAAGAAAGGTATGCGCGTCATAAACAGTGAGACGGAAAGACTTTCGCAGATGGTTGAGGAGCTTCTGGATTTCTCTCGTATACAGGATAACAGGCTTATGCTTCAGATGGATACCATCGACATACTTGCGGAGCTTGGCGAGACTGTCCTCATTTATCAGGAGAGAGCAAGGGCGTTGGGTATAACTCTTAACTATTTTGAACCAGATATGCTGCCCTTTGTTTACGGTGACAAGAACAGACTGAGACAGGTGTTCATCAATGTGGTGGATAACGCGATAAAGTATTCTGACAAGGGAGATACGGTATCGGTGGAAGCTTACGAGGAGGACGGAGATATCTGCATATCCGTATCAGATACGGGTATCGGTATATCTAAGGAAGATCTTCCAAGGATTAAGCAGAAATTCTTCAAGGCAAACCACACCCGCCGCGGTTCGGGTATAGGACTTGCTGTTGCTGATGAGATAATCTCAAGGCACGGCGGTGTTCTGACCATTGACAGCGAACAGGGCGTTGGTACAACTGTTATGATAACTCTGCCATGTATTGAGCAGGAAGAAAGATCGGAGGAAAGCGACACTGTAGATGTGGAGCTGATATCCTCTGATGACAAGCCCGAAGGGGCTATAGAAAGGAAAGAGACCGATGAGCAGTAATGCCGGTAAGGAAAAGTTCAAATCAAAGATAGGCGGTCAGGCAGTTATCGAGGGCGTAATGATGCGCGGCATCGACAAGGGCGCTATGGCTAACCGTATGCCTGACGGTACTATCGATATAGATGAGTGGGAGATAAAAGGCGGAAAAAATCCGCCATTCTACAGAAAAGTGCCTTTTGTGCGCGGTATATTCAACTTTGTGACTTCGATGATCGACGGCTACAAGTGCATATCACGTTCGGTGGATAAGCAGATGACCGACGACGAAGAGGAAGAACCTACCAAGTTTGAAAAGTGGCTGGAAGAAAAGCTGGGCGACAAGCTTATGCCCATTGTGACCACCATATCCATGATAATTGGACTTGTGATCGCAATGTTCCTGTTCATGTGGGTGCCATCGGCTTTGATTAAGCTGATAGAGAAGCTTGCAGGTACAGAGCTCAACACGGTTCTAAAAAATGTTATCGAGGGCTTTTTGAAGATAGGCATATTCATTGGATATACGGCTCTTACTTCCCTTATGCCAGATATGAAGCGCCTTTACGAGTATCACGGTGCTGAGCACAAGACCATCGCCTGCTATGAGGCTGAGACAGAACTTACCCCAGAAAATGTAAAGCAGTTCACCCGCTTCCACCCCAGATGCGGAACAAGCTTCATATTCCTCGTGCTGTTCATAAGTATTTTTGTGAATACCATTTTCAGGATATCATGGGCGAGCCTGCCTATGAGAGTGCTTTGCAAGCTGGCTCTTCTGCCTGTGGTGACTGGTATAGCTTACGAACTGATACGTCTGGCGGGAAAATATACAAATGCTGTTACTAAAGTATTTTCCGCACCCGGACTCTGGATACAGCGCATAACTACACGCGAGCCCGATGAAAAAGAGATCGAGTGTGCTATAGCTGCGCTGAAAGCTGTTATCCCCGAGAACAAAGAGGACGATCAGTGGTGACTTACAGGGAACTGCTGAAAGCGCAGGCTGAACGTCTTGAAAGTGCGGGAAATGACAACGCGCTTTTCGATTGCAGTGAACTTCTGGGTCTGGCTATGGGTATGGATATTCGCAGCGGAGCATTTGAATCTGCTCTGAACGGACAGGCTGAAAGTCCTATAAAAGCTAAGTTTGAAGAACTTTGCGGCAGGAGAGCAAATGGTGAACCTCTTCAGTATCTGCTGGGGGAATGGGAGTTTTACGGTATCCCGATAAAGGTCGGTAAAGGTGTGCTTATTCCGCGTCAGGATACGGAAACTCTTGTGGAGCTGGCCGTTAGTAAGTACAAAAACTCGAAAGATATAGTTATTGCCGATTTGTGTTCCGGAAGCGGCTGCATCGCTCTGGCACTGGAAAAATACCTACGTTGCAGGGAAGCTTTCGCCGTTGAGAAAAGTGAAGCGGCTGCAAACTATCTCAGCGAGAATATCAAAATGAACGGTTCGGCAATTAAGCTCGTTATGGGCGATGTCCTTGACGAGGACTGTTCTGCCGCTATCCCCGAATGTGATATGATAGTCTGCAATCCGCCTTACCTTACAGGTGAAGATATGGTACATCTGCAAAGGGAAGTCACTCACGAACCTAGCGAAGCACTTTACGGCGGTGAGGATGGTCTGGATTTTTACCGCGCAGTTACGCGCATATGGAAAAATAGACTTAAAACAGGCGGTACGCTGATATACGAGATAGGCATGGGTCAGGAAGATGACGTTATGCAGATAATGGTGCAGCACGGTTTTGAGAACGTCCGCTGTAAGCCAGATCCCTGCGGCATCATGAGGTGTGTTATTGGTACAAAAAAATGAACACTAAACATATAATCACCGATAAGGACTACTACCTCTGTGACGGTGAAAAGGTCCGCTTTATCGAAGACGAGGGCACCATATGGCTTATAGGCGACTATAAGAATCCGGGCACAGGGATAAAAGATCTTTATATCCCGAATACGATAAACGGCAAGCCTGTCGATACGATAGAGGGCGATATAATAGATTATAAGAAAGATCTTCGCAGTTTTATCGTAGAGGATGACAATGAGTACTTCCGTTTGTTTGAGGGCGGACTTTACTCAAAGGATATGACTGAGATGTACTTTATGCCCCCGAAATATGAGGGCAAGGTGTTCTTTGTGCCTGAGGGCGTAAAGCTGATATGCGATACTGCAATATTTGTAAATACTATTGAAACGCTTGTCATCCCCGAGGGCTGTACACGTATGATAGAATACAGCGCCTCTGCACTTAAAAATCTTAAAAGTGTATATATCCCCAAAAGTATTGAGTTTATAGGCTTCAAGGCTTTCATCGGTACAGCGCCCGAGAAAGTTTTCTACGGCGGAAGTGAGGATGATAAGGCTAAGATAGATTTCTGTGATGAGTTCTTCAATGCGGGGCTTCTGGACGCTGAATGGCATTATAACTGCACTATACCGAAGTCTCCCGATGAAATAAAATAATGCAGTTATACTAAACTCTATTGCAAAATGCGCATATAAGCTCACAGGAGCTATACTTTTTGCGATTGGGAGCTTTAGAGGCGCATATTTTGTTATAGAGTTTAGTATATATCGTAGGTGATGCTTTTTGAAAAACAGAAAGAACTATCTGAAACGCAGGGCGAAGCTTCGCAGGCTTGTAAATGAGGGATTTGCTTTTGAGACATCTCGCGTATGCGAGGTATGTGGCGCGGTACTTTATGATTTTCCGATGTATGATGCGCTTGGGTGTCTTGCCTGTGACAGTTGGGCAGAGGATATCTGCGATGACCCCGATTGTCCCATGTGTGCAAAACGTCCCGAAAGACCCTGGGGTATTCTGTTTGATGCAGATGCCGATCTGGGCGGACATATGGCTGTACGTCACGCGCTGTTGAGAAAAAGAAGTCTTCAGGACAACTATTTTCACAAGAAAAAAGGTTCTGAAAGGCGAAAAAGACGCATAGAGTACATTAAAGAGTACAGAAAACGTTAAGTGTACTGAAATTGGTACGCATATCATAAATTAGGCAAAAAATTACTTGCAGTCCGTACAAAGGGACAGTTAATGTGTTATAATATATGCAGGAAAGAAAAATTTCCGAAAAAATGATTTTTGAAAGGAAATAAAAAATATGGCTATCGATAAGAAGAAAAAGGAAAAGGACGTTAAGGTCCACAACATCACGGACGCTGAGGAAAGAAAGAAGGCGCTTGAAACTGCCATTGCTTTCATTGAAAAGCAGTTCGGCAAGGGTGCTATCATGAAGCTTGGCGACGCAAGGGCTATGGACGTTGAGGCTATACCTACCGGTTCGATGATGCTGGATATGGCTCTGGGAATCGGCGGTGTTCCACGTGGACGTATCATTGAGATATACGGACCTGAGTCTTCAGGTAAGACAACCGTTGCACTGCATATCATCGCTGAGACTCAGAAAATGGGCGGCGATGTTGCTTTCATCGACGTTGAGCACGCTCTCGACCCTGTTTACGCTAAGAATCTTGGCGTTGATATCGACAGTATGCTGGTTTCTCAGCCTGACAGCGGTGAACAGGCGCTGGAGATAGCTGAAGCGCTGGCAAGATCGGGCGCTATCGACTGCATAGTTATCGACTCAGTTGCGGCTATGGTAACAAAGGCTGAGATCGACGGCGAAATGGGCGATACCCACGTTGGTCAGCTGGCAAGACTGATGTCACAGGCTATGAGAAAGCTGACAGGTGTTGTTTCTAAATCCAACACCACCTGCGTTTTCATAAATCAGGTTCGTGAGAAGATCGGCGTTATGTATGGCAATCCCGAGACTACTCCCGGCGGACGTGCGCTGAAGTTCTATGCTTCGGTTCGTATCGAGGTAAGACGCGGCGAGCAGATAAAGGACGGCGGCGAAGTTCTCGGTAACAGAACAAAGTGCAAGGTCGTAAAGAACAAGGTAGCTCCTCCTTTCAAGGAATGTGAGTTCGATATCATGTACGGCAAGGGAATCTCCCGTGTGGGCGAAGTGCTTGATGCGGCTGTTGATCTTGGTATCGTCAAGAAGGGCGGTGCATGGTTCAGCTATGAGGATTACAAACTGGGTCAGGGCAGAGACAATTCAAAGCAGTTTCTGCTGGATCATCCCGATATCATGGCTGAGATCGAAGAAAAGATCAAGGCGGCTATGGCTGATGATAATGCATCTATTGGCGGCAAGAATGACAAGAAGTCAAAGCTTGAAGAAAAGGCCAATGCAGGTGCAGGCATCACTGCTGACAAGGCTGTTTCAGAGCCGGAGAATCCTTCCGAGGAAGATTTTGAGGAATTCGCACCGATAGATATCGACAGTCTCGGTGAATAAAAAATGCTTAAAATAACCAACGTTTCCCTTTACAAGGGCGGGACGTATATGATCGAATTCGAGGACAGGGACGCAGAGTTTCTGAACCGCGAGATCGTCAGCAGATATAATCTCAAGGCAGGCATCAGTCTGCCTTTGTCTGCGTGGGAAGATATAAAGGCGGAGGAAGAATACCGCAAGGCACGTGAACGTGCGCTGTATCTTCTGGACGTAAAGGATTATTCATATATAGAGCTTTTTCGCAAGCTTGAAAAGAATTATTCGGAGGACACCTGCTATCGTGTAGTTGATAAAATGGCAGAGCTTGGCGCAGTCAATGACAGGCGCTATGCCGAGGGGCTGGCAAGGCACTACGTTGAAGTCAAGCGATTCGGGCGTACAAGGGCATTCCGTGAAATGCGTAACAGAGGTCTTACCTCCGAGGTGATCAATGAAGCCCTCGACCGCTATGACGAGGACGAGGATAATACCTGGTACGACCGCCTTTACGAACTGGTGGAGAAGAAATATCTTCGGTACCTTGATGATGAAAAAGGTATCGTCCGAGTGAAGAATGCGCTGGTAAGATATGGTTATGGTTATGACCTCATAAAAGAGGTACTGCGTGACATTGAAGAAGAATACGGCGAGGAGGAGTAGACTATGGATAAGATCAAGTACAACGAAGAACAGGAAGCTTTCGAGATATCTTACGAGATATGGGGCAAGGCCGTTACGGTTCTTTTTTACATGGAAGAACAGCAGGACATAATGGATAATATTTCTGATATTGCTGACAAGCTGGGCAGGGTAGAGCGTAACAAGTCGAAGCTTGCCGAGATAATCAAGCGTGACGGAAAGTACGACAAGAAGAAATTCCCTCTGCTGACTTCTGCGCAGATAGAGGATATCATGGAGATCGACAGTGCCTTTGTTGACGAGGACGAAGAGGGTACTGTTCTGAGCATCACAGTTACAGCTAAAAACGGCGCTCTCGGTGAGGGTGTTATGGTCGAACTTCTGGGTGACGGGTCGATAGAGATCTCCTGCGAAGGTAAATTAATGTAAAATATTTTTACAGCCCTTTACAAATGGGTAAAAAGGTGTTATAATATAAAAATGTGATCAGACAGAATGTTAAATTGATAGGAGTTCTTATTTTATGTCTACAAGAGTGGGAATGGTTTCTCTTGGGTGTCCCAAAAACCAGGTTGACGCCGAGCATATGCTTTATGACCTTAAAAAAGAGGGCTATGAGCTTGTGAGCGACGCTGCGCTGGCTGATGTGGTCATCGTTAATACCTGCGGTTTTATTGAATCTGCCAAACAGGAAGCTATCGATACGATACTGGAATTCTGCACCCTTAAAGAAGAGGGCAGGATAAAGCACGTTATCGCTACCGGCTGCCTTGCTGAGCGTTACCGCGATGAGATGAAAAAGGAGATACCCGAGCTTGACGCTGTTGTGGGTCTTGGTTCAAACGGCAAGATAGCCGAGATAATCAGGGATCTTTACCGTACCGAAGAAAGTGTTTGTGCATACGGCAGCAAGACTGATCTTCCTCTTGAGGGCGGAAGACTGATATCCACCGAGCCTTTCTTTGCATATCTTAAAATAGCAGAGGGTTGCTCCAACTGCTGTACCTACTGTGCTATACCTGCAATAAGAGGTAAATTCCGCAGCAGAAAAATGGAAGATATCCTTGAAGAAGCAAAGTGGCTGGCTGAACACGGCGTTACCGAGCTTGTAGTCATAGCACAGGATACAACACGCTACGGCGAGGATATCTACGGAAAGTCTATGCTTCCCGAACTGCTGAAAAAGCTCTGTGAGATAGATGGTTTTAAATGGATAAGAACACTTTACAGCTATCCTGAGCGCATCAGCGATGAGTTCATCGATGTTCTTGCGACCGAGGATAAGCTGGTCAAGTATATAGATATGCCTATCCAGCACTGCAACGGTGATGTTTTGAAGAGAATGAACCGTGCAGGTGACGAAGCATTTCTGCTGGAACTTATACAGAAGCTCAGGGCAAGGATCCCTGATATCGTGCTGAGGACTACCCTCATAGCTGGATTCCCCGGTGAGACCGAAGCTCAGTTTGAGGAACTTTGCGAGTTTGTGAAGAATGTTGGATTTGAGAGACTGGGCTGCTTTGCTTATTCTCCCGAAGAGGGCACTAAGGCTTATTCCATGCCCGATCAGGTTGATGAAGTTACAAGAAACAGACGCGCCGATATCATCATGCAGGAGCAGATGCTGGTGACTGAAAGATACAATCAGGCTCAGCTTGGCAAGACAGTCGAGATAGTATGCGAAGGCTTTGACCGTTACGCAGAGTGCTATTTCGGCAGAGGTGCAGCAGATGCGCCCGAGATAGACGGAAAGGTATTCTTTACCTCCGAGAAAAAAGTCGCAGTGGGACAGTATGTCAAGGTTGAGTTATTTGATACACTTGATTATGATCTGCTGGGAACTGTAACGGAATAAGGAGGGCTTTTCGATGAAGAAAATGAATCTGCCAAACAAGCTTACTGTTCTGAGAGTAATACTCATACCATTCTTCATGGTATTCATGCTTTGCTTTGAGATAGGTCCGAGACTGCATACTATACTTGCGATGTCGGTGTTTATAATCGCTTCGCTGACTGATATGCTGGACGGCAAGATAGCAAGGGCGCAGAACCTTGTCACAACATTCGGCAAATTTCTCGACCCGCTGGCTGATAAGCTGCTGGTCATGGTAGCGCTGATATGTTTCACCTTTGAAAGATGGATCGACCCTATCGCAGTAGTCATCATACTGTCGAGAGAATTCATGGTCACAGGTCTGAGGCTCGTTGTTGCGGGCGAGGGCGTTGTGGTAGCCGCAGGAATCTGGGGCAAGCTGAAGACAGCCTTCACAATGGTGGCTATGATAGCTATAATGTTCATGCAGATAATCTACCCCGAGCTTAAAGGCGCACCAGACCTCAACTGGACACACCCTGTGTTCCTGCTGAATGAGGTGCTTATCTGGATAGCTGTTATACTCACCGTAATATCGGGTGGCGTTTATCTTAAAGCTTACGCGAAGTATATCGACCCTAACGAATAATATAATATTCCCAAAATGCGCATCAGCAAGAGTACCACGCATTAGTGACGTTCAGAGAAAAGCCGTTTGGTGCAAGGCTAAGTCACGGCGTAGGGAAGTGCGGCTGACAGCAGGGAGAGGGGAACGGCAAGGCTCAGTATCCCTCCTCGTTTATCCGCGTTAAGGATATCAAGGCTGTACAGAATATGTACAGTGAAACGGAGTGGGACCGCGGGATCTCTCGCCTCCGAATACGCATATATCGCGTGTTCGGGGGCTTTTTTATTTATTAGAGATCTGTTCTTTTAAAACGCAGTAAGTAAGATTTATTGATATGTTTATTCAGAGATACGGAGGGTCAACATGAGTAAGTTGATAACCAGGATCATCAGAAGCTACAAAGAGGAGATACAGTCCATCAAGGACAGAGACCCCGCTGCCACCAGCACTTTGGAGATTCTGACTTATTCAGGACTGCACGCGGTGGCTATGTACCGTGTTGCACACTGGTTCTATCTTAAAAATTTAAAGTTCGTAGCCAGGGTAATATCCCAGACGGCACGTTTTCTCACGGGTATCGAGATACATCCGGGTGCAAAGATAGGCAAGGGTCTCCTGATAGACCACGGCGCCGGTGTCGTTATCGGTGAAACAGCTGAGATTGGCGATAACTGTCTGCTGTATCAGGGCTGTACCCTTGGCGGTACTGGCAAGGATCAGGGCAAGCGTCATCCTACTTTGGGCAACAATGTGATGGTGGGCTGTGGTGCTAAGGTGCTGGGTCCTTTCAAGGTCGGTGATAATTCGAAGATAGCGGCTAACGCTGTTGTTCTTGAATCTGTTCCGCCCAACTGTACTGCTGTGGGCGTTCCCGCTAAAGTCGTCAAGCAGAACGGCAAGCGCACTCTCGATCTCGATCAGGTGCATATGCCCGACCCTGTATCTCAGGAACTCTGCAAGGATAGGCTTGAGATAGAACGTCTTAAAAAGCGAATTGAAGAGCTTGAAAAGCGTATAGGTCAAGAGGGCGAGTAAATGGATAGTATCGAGCTTATCGAGATATTGCTGGCGAAGCCTTATCTTTACACCTGCGGCGAAAGCCTTATCGCCCTGAGGACATTTCTGAACGGATATGCCTTTTGCAGGATAGAAAATCAACTGACGGGCGGAGCAAAACCTGCCTATTCGCTGCTGCCTGCTGACTGGGGACTGTTCACGGAATATGTCCGCTGCAGCCTGACCTACGATGAACCCAATGCAGACTGGTTCGATATTCTGATGACCTATTTCGGCGACAAAGAGGGCTACCGAATGTTCGTCAACTATTTCGACAGTTTCAGACGGCTGGAGATATCGTCTTACAAGCGTGCGACACTTACAGAAGAACAGCAGCAATTCTATTCGCAGAACAGCGGAAAATCTCTTGTGCCACTGGCGTACTATGTTGCGGATATAAACAGGGGAGCCTGTTATCTTGCCGCCTGCGAATTTGATAACGAAGTTCATCGGACAGCAAGGGTCTACAAAACCGAGGAAGAAGCTCTGCTTGACGCTGAGAAGCTTTTCGGCGTAGAACTCAACTGGTTCGGCGTAACAGGAGTAGAAGAACTGAATTTCAGAAAGCCTGTACGGCTTTTGGTTTAAAAAACTAGGAGGATACAAATGAAGATTTATAACACACTCAGTCACAAAGTGGAAGAATTCGTACCGAATACTGCGGGAAAGGTATCTATGTATACCTGCGGTCCTACGGTATATCACTTTGCACACATCGGCAACCTGAGAAGCTATATCATGGAGGACGTTCTGGAGAAGTATATGCGCTGGAGCGGTCTTGATGTTAAGCGCGTTATGAACATCACCGATGTTGGTCATCTTACTTCTGACGGCGACACAGGCGACGACAAGATGCTCAAAGGTGCAAAGCGCGAGCACAAGACAGTTATGGAGATAGCTAAATTTTACACCGATGCTTTCTTCACCGACTGCGGCAAGCTGAATATCAAGACACCTGATGTTGTAGCACCTGCCACCACATATATCGATGAGTTCATCAAGGTAATATCTTCACTGATCGAAAAGGGATACGCTTACGAGGCAGGCGGAAATATCTACTTTGATACTTCAAAGCTGAAGGAGTACTATGTGTTCCACAATTTCAGTGCAGAAGACCTTGAAGTTGGCGTTCGCGAGGGTGTTGAGGAAGATACAAACAAGCGCAACAAAGCTGACTTTGTGCTTTGGTTCACAAAGTCCAAGTTTGACGATCAAGAACTGAAATGGGAATCTCCCTGGGGCGTAGGTTATCCCGGCTGGCACATCGAGTGCAGCTGCATATCCATGAAGAATCTCGGCGAGTATCTGGATATACACTGCGGCGGTGTTGATAACATCTTCCCCCACCACACAAATGAGATCGCACAGTCCGAAGCTTACATCGGACACAAGTGGTGCAACTACTGGTTCCATGTTCATCACCTGAATACCGATACAGGCAAGATGTCCAAGTCAAAGGGTGAGTTCCTGACAGTATCTCTGCTGGAAGAAAAGGGCTATGACCCGCTGGTTTACAGATTCTTCTGCCTGCAGTCTCACTACAGAAAGTCACTGGTATTCTCCTGGGAGAACCTTGACAATGCTAAGACCGCTTATGACAAGCTGACTTCGAGGATAGCAACACTTCTTAACGAAAAGGACGCAGGAGAAGTCGATAAGGACAAGGCAGCTGAACTGAGAGCAGCTTTCGCCGCTGCTATGGACGAAGACCTTAATACTTCAAACGGTATGACAGTTCTTTATGATATACTGAAATCAGATGCTTCCGCTGCTACCAAGCTTGCTGCTATCGAGGATATCGACAAGGTTCTTTGCGTAGGTCTTATCGCAGCTGCCAAGAAGCAGAACGAGAAGAACAGCGGTGCTGATATCCCTGCTGAGGTTATGGCTCTTGTAGATGAAAGACAGGCTGCCAGAAAAGCCAAGGATTTCGCAAAGGCTGACGAGATACGCGACAAGATAACCGCTCTGGGCTATGAGGTCAAGGAAACTCGTCAGGGCACGACCGTGACCAAGCTTTAAGCGGAGGAAATAATGGAAAACAAGAAATCAAAAAAGAATTACTATGATGTTCAGCGCAGCAGGCGATTCAGGATCTATTTCAATTTTTCGATGATAGCCCTGGCGTTTGTGCTGGTGTTCTCGCTGTTTAACGCTTGCCAGAGGATGAAGACTGGCACACTTGATCCCGATAACGTTGATCTTATCCAGTATCAGCTGCCGAAGGATGACGCTCCCGTTGTGGTTTTTGAAACTTCCGAGGGTACTTTCACGGCTGTACTTTATCCAGATCAGGCACCGAAATTTGTTGAATATTTCGAGGATCTGGTCAAGGACGGATACTACGACGGCACCTATGTTTTCGCGGTGCAGAAAGATGTTTACTTCATGGGAGGTTCAAAGTCCACGGACGGTACCGAAACTTCCGATACGGACAAAACTAAGATCGACCCTGAGATAAACAAAGATCTGTGGCCTTTCAAGGGTTCGCTGATATCCTACGGCGACAAGGGCGGCTCGATCTTCAACAGAAAGATCATGTCAGGCAGCCGTATACTTTTTGTTGATACGGTAGAGTTCACTGACGAATTCAAGGAAGAGCTTGATTCGGCAGGCGGCAACACTGAGCTTGTTGACACTTTCAAGGAAAAAGGCGGAATACCAAATTTCTCCCAGCAGTACACCATCTTTGGACAGGTTTATGACGGCTTTGATGCTTATGACGCTATCTGCCGCGCCGAGGTAGTGAAAGAAGATGACGACCTTCGTCCCAAGAAGGATATCATCATCAATAAGGCGTACTTATCCACCTACGGCGAGCACAGGAACGACAGTTTCTTTACCCGTGAAACTGATAAAAATGTGACCGATGTGGAATAATCATACCTGATATATTATAAAGAGCTAAGACCGATCAGCATCGAGTCTTAGCTCTTTTGGTTTTATAGATTGTTTGATATTATTTCGGATGATTCAGCGCCGGAATTTTTCATTTTCACAATCAGCCATACAACGCCTATAAAGGCAAGTATGATACAGAATACCTGTGTCAGCGAAAGAATAATGCCATCGTGTGATGCACGTAGAAAATCCAGCATACATTTAGCTGATGCAGAAGTTATAAATATAACCTGCACAGCGTAACGCATTTTTTTGGTATAAAGAATTACGCCTATCAGGAATATGAGAAGGAATGAGATAGTCTCAGCCGCCTGAACAGGAAAAGCAGGACATTCATGAGCATATTGTCCTGAATATTCCACAGCAAATATGCCGTCATACTCAAAACCGTAACAGCACCCCGCAAGAAAACAGCCTACCTTTGAAACGCTGTACATCAGCGGAAGCATGACGGTTGCAGTTTCTGCCATAACAGGCAGATCAGTCCGTGTAGGTGATATAAGCCCCATTGTGATAACTGCCGCGTATACACCGACCAATCCACCGACTGATGAAAGTCCGAAGCTCTTACCGCCGCTGGTGATCGAAGTGAGCATTACTGCGCAGAACAGGCTCATCACAGGCAGCAGAAGAAGCATATACAAAGCGATGCGTTTTTGTATGCCTTTTCGGATATTCAGAATAAACATTCCTGCGGATCCAACAAGAAATGACATGATTATCATCACACCGTATGGCTGTATGAGGGAATGAGTTGTGTTTATATGGATATGCATAAATCAGAAACCATGACAGTCTTTCATGCAGGAAGCACACATTGCCATAATAAGAGTGAGCCATATCAATCCTAATACAAAAAATACTATATAAACGATCATAAGCACTTTGCCGAAGGTGTTTTTCGGATATTTTACTCGTACATAGATCATCAGTATTAAAGCGGCTAAACCTGAAAAACCACTGATGGATGTAATATTTTCGTATCCATTCCTGCTTATCTCAACAATCAAAGGATTAACACAGAACATCAGCAACAGGGATATGATGCACATAGTGTTGGCTTTCTTTTTATCCTCGGGTGTTTCTGCATCAAAAGTTATGTTAGGTGTCATTCCGAAAGACGGACCCTTTGCAGGCAGATCAACGACCGCCATATTTTTCATGGAATCCAGATATGCAGATTCCTGGGGTGAAAGCTGTTTATACCACCTGCCGTCGGCAGCGGTGTAAAATCCAAGCTGCTTAAGTGATTGTACCTGTACACCCGCAGGTGCGGCGAGAAATAAACCATTCTGATCCCATATACATTCACAGCCGCAGATTCCATAATAATTGACTATCATAAATACACCTCAAAATTTCAGTAATAAAGTATAAAGCAAGTATTTTGTCTTTTCTATTGATTATATCATATCTTTGAAAATAATGCAAGCAGTGAAACGCTGGATCAAGATAATATCGTATTGCTTTTTATATCTTTTCTCTGAAGTACAAAAAGAAAACATTGCCCTTTTACGAGAACAGCATCATTATAAAACCTCGATGATATGGCGATTTCTGTATGGACTTGACGTCGGTATAAAAAGTGGTCTGACGGCGATTTATGAGCTGAATTGTGCAGGTTAAACAGTAACAAGCGTGATTTAAACAAAAAATAGTACGCCGAAAATGATTACTTCACTTTTTATTCACTAAGTATATCATGAAAATTTAATCTCTTGTGTTATAATATTCCATGTGTTACTGTATGTGTAATATTAGCTTTTTGATAAATATTCTAATAAAGTGAGGTAGGAAATGGTAAGAAGCAGTTTGAAGCTTTGGATAGGGTTAGCTGTTATTGTAGTAGTAGTCTTTTCGGGACTGCTCATTAAATACTCGCTCAGAAGAGACCCCCTTTCCATCGAACGTTCCGGTAAGAGCCTTTCAGAGAAGGGCGACGGCACGCCTGAAATTGATGGTCTTACAACTGACGCTGCTGATGTGGTACTGGGTACTGATTCCGAAATTATGACCACTCCGGGCGGCGAGGAGAGCGAACCTGAGGAAGAGACTCCCGTGGTCACACAGTCTACCGAGAAGGTAGATAACCGCCGTAAGACTGAGACTACAACCACAAAGTCATCTAAAGAAGTCAAGGAAGAAAAGCTGAATAAGGCTAAGAAAGAGCTTGAAGCAGCTTCCGAAAAGTTTGATAAAGCAAGTGAAAAGCTCGACCAGTGCAATCAGGCTCTTGATGATGCGAAGAACAGAAGAGATCAGCTTCAGGGCGAATACGACAACGCAAAGTCGAAGTACGAAGAGATCAAGCGCAATTACGATGAGAGTCAGAAAGAGAATTACAACAAGGGTATGCTTGGCTTCTTTGAGAGCGTACATGACCACAAAGGCATTGAAACGCTGAAGGATTCGGATCTTGCAGCTCTTGCAAATATGGGTGACTCTGCTGATGCAACATCGCTTGAATGCATGAAGAGAAGCATAGAATATCTCAATTTCATCAACCAGATAAGAAAAGCCGAGGGCAAGCCGGAGGTCAAAGTCAGCTGCAAGCTTATGGCTCTTGCGGCACTGAACAACGATCTTTATTCGGCTGATAACAGTAATTCCAACGGTACTGGTCTTGATGAAGATCTTGCTATCGGTTTTGATGATCCTTTCACTATATGGTATTATGATGAGAAGGATTCAGAAGGCGGCAATTACCTCAGCCTTGTGAATGAAGAGCATATCGCAGCCGGCTTCGCTTACAGCCACAAGAACGGAAATGTTCACAACGTGCTTTTCTGTGACAAGGGATATGATGCTGGTCATATGATGCCTGTCAGCGAGTTTGCCGAGAAGTTCAACACCTATTATGAAACTGCTATCAAGGGTAAGAGCTATTCAGGTGCTGAGGAAGCTATGAAGCGTGCAGAAAGTGCACTCAATTCTGCTAAACAGGCAGTTACCGACAAAGAAAAGGCTGCACAGTCAGCTTCGACTGCTTACGGTTCAGCAAAGACTGTTTTCGAGCAGAAGGAGAATGCTGTAAAAGAGCTTGAATAATGTATCTTAAAATTTTACTGCCTTGTCCTTTGTAGGATAAGGCAGTTTTTTGGAGGTGACGCTTATGAAACTCAGAAAACGTATACTATCTATGGCTGCTGCCTGCGCGGTGCTTTTTGATATGATGAGTTTCCCGGTTTTGGCAAATGAAAGAGAAACAGTAACCGTTTCCTTATCCAACAGGCTTTGTGTGTTCTCGGGGTGGGGAACCGGTTTTTCACGATGGGCTGTTGAAGCAGGCAAATCGAAGACGGTATCCGATAAGGCGGCTGAAATGCTCTTCGGTGAGAACGGTCTAAAAATGAATATGGTAAGGTACGAGGTAAGCGGCGGTGACGACCCGACCCACTCTCATTTTCTCGATGCTGATAAAATGCCGCCCTCATGGACGAAGACTGTTACCGATAAGAATGGAAAAACTGATCATGTGGTAGATCTTTCAAAAGACAAGAACAGGATAGGTTTGCTGAAAAAGTGTATCAGCAGCGCGGGCGGTGATCTTTCGGTGGAGCTTTGCCCTACTTCTCCGCCATACTACATGACGGTCAGCGGCTGTACCGCGGGGGCGGTGTATTCGGGAAATGATAATCTGCGGTCGGATTGCCGCGGTGCTTACGGCAAATATCTTGCTTCTGCTGTGAATGCCATAGAATCTCAGGGGATAAATGTAACAAGCATAGCGCCTATGAACGAACCATCTTCACTGCACTGGAAAGCAGGCGGCACAAGGCAGGAGGGCTGTCATGTATCCCAGGGCGAACAGCAGTCAAAGCTGCTTATTGCTGTAAGGAATGCGCTGAACAATGCAGGACTTTCAAAAGTGTATATCTCAGCTGCCGATGAAGCCGATATCGACACTGCTGAGGCTTCGCTTGGAGCCTTAACAAGCAAGGCAGCAGGTGGTGTACGCAATGTGAATATACATTCTGCCGAGCATGAGAACGCTTCATTTACAAAGGCTGCGAAGAATTTCAGCAGCGTGCGCATAACAGAGGCTGACGGTCTTTACACCGCAGGTTCAAATGCCGGGGAAATGTCTGCGGCACTTGGCATAAGCAAGAAGATCATCTCCGACCTTCAGAATAGCGGCGCTTCAGCATGGCTGATGTGGCAGGCTGTCTGCGACGGCAGACCCGATCTTGACAGCGGCTATCTCGGGTTACTGTATCGTGACGATCTGACTGGAAGCCTTGAAGCTACACAGAAGTACTACGCTTTCGGACAGTTCAGCAGGTATATTGGCGCGGCATCGACACTAATCAAAGTCGATGATGATACGATAGCTGCATATGACAGATCACACAATAAGCTGACTATCGTTGCGGTCAACGACGGCAGCGTAGTAAAGAAAGTGAAGTATTCTCTGGATGGGTTCGGTATGCTTAAAGAAAGTCATGTTACAGAGATACGCACCTCGGGACGTCTAGCTGAGGGTGAGCATTGGTCTGTTACAGAAGATGCGGCAGCAGTCACAAGTACAGGCTTTTCTGCCGACCTTGCGCCGAACTCGGTAACAACCTATGTTATAGACGGCGCTGTTCTGCGCACAACGGGAACTCTCGGCGATGTTAACGGTGACGGTAATATAAATGTGACTGACCTTACCCTTACGGCGGCTCATGTTAAATCTGCAAGATTTTTGAATGACAATGAACAGATCCTTGCCGATGTCAACTGTGACGGCACGGTAAATATCACCGATATTACGCGACTGGCAGCCCATATCAAGGGTAAGCGCGCTATCAAAGATGTTCGCAGATATAATGAGGATGACTTTATAACAGATGCTGAGGATATTGTCACTTCGGACGAAGATATAACAACTGATGGATAATTTTGATGAAATTGCCCGAAAAAGCTTGGCTTTTCGGGCTTTCTTCTGCATTTACAGCAATTGACATTCATGGGCGATTAGGGTATAATATACTAAATGCCAAGGCAAACGATATCAGATATGCCTAAGTTAACCGCTTTTGGCGTTTGGCAATGAAAAAGATGATAGTATTTGTAAAATAATGATCGGAGGAAATATGTTGAATAAAAAGTTTGCAGCCTGTCTTGCGGCGGCTGTTTTTGTGTTCGGCGGAAGTGGAGTTCTGCCTGTCAGGGATAGCATATACAGTGTATCGGCTTCGGCTGAAACTTCTGGCGACTTTTATTATGAATCTGTTAGTGGTGGAGTTGCAATAACTGCTTACGGCGGCGCTGGCGGAAAGGTATCCATACCCTCGAAGATAAGCGGAAAAAAAGTGGTAGAAATTGCAGATAATGCATTTTTTCAGTGCGATGCTGTTACATCTGTTATTATTCCCGATACTGTTGTGACCATTGGCGAAAGCGCTTTTATGGAATGCGATTCTATGACTTCGGTCACTATACCCGATTCTGTCAAGACCATTGGTGTATGTGCTTTTAGCGGCTGTACAAGCCTTAAATCTGTGAAGCTGCCTAAGAATCTGCAAACTGTTGCAGAAGCAGCTTTTTCGGACTGCACTGCACTTAAAACTGTAACTATACAGGATTCTGCTGTGACGTTCAAGTATGAGGCTTTTATGGGCTGTACTTCCTTGAAGACGGTTACTATCCCAAAAAGCGTTGTCAAGATAGAAGACGCGGCTTTCGGTTTCACACTTGCTGACAATGATGCGGCTTCTTACACGAAGATAAGCGGTTTTAAGATCAAGTGCTATATGAATTCACAGGCGTATATATATGCGGTAGTAAATGGTCTTTCATACGAAGCTCTCGACCCGGAAACACCCGATATAATCTTTGATGATGAAGATGACGATACCTCGAATGAGGAAACTGCACCCGGTGATGTAAACGGCGATGGTTCTGTTAATATCGTTGATATCACTGTTACAGCAGCCCATGTCAAGGGTATAAAGACGCTTAGTGAAAAGCGCAGGGCGCGTGCTGATGTCAATGGTGACGGCAAGGTAAATATCTCTGATATTACTTTGATAGCAGCCCATGTCAAGGGCAAAAGGCTCCTTAAAAAGCACTGATGCAATTTTCTGTATATAAGTTCAGCCCCGCTATTATGTTATGCGGGGCTTTTTCTGTCTTTTCTTTTTCAGCCAAAAAAGCTCAGCGAACCTTTTGAGGTCCGCTGAGCTTTGATCTTCATGAAATGAGATAGTCCTTTGATTATTAGCTTATTACTGAACCGTAACGTAAACTGCGTTCTTGATAGCCGCATTTACATTCCAGTCTCCGTTTACCTTTGCGGCAATTGCTACCTTGTAGCTCATGCCGGGAGTAAGGTTCTTGGGAGTGGTGTAGTAAGTAGTAGTTGAGGGGAGAGATGAAGTCTGAACTCTCCACTTGCCTGCGAGGTAAACTGCGATACCGTAGTTTGTAGCACCGCTTACAGGCTTCCACGAGAATCTTATCTGGTGGTACTGCTGGTTGTACAGTACGCTGATATTTGTTACAGTGTTATTGTTGCTGCCGGTCTGCTGATTATTCTGTCTGGGTACAGCCATAACGATGTAGTTGATGGAGTAGCCCTCACCGCCGTTTGTGCCGAGAGTTACCTTTGTGCCCGAATTTACATCCTTCTTATAGAGCGCAAGCTCAACATCGTTTGAAGAATACAGAGATGTGCCCACAGGTGTCCATGAACTCAGCCAGCTGAGCTGACTGTTTATTCTTGTATCAACTGCAACGTATAGTGTGATATCTGCGCCTGCTGTGAATGATGCCAGATCAGATGTGTACATCTTGGAATCGCAGGCAGTACGGATAGTTTCAGCATTTACGAGATAGCCGGGAACATTCGTTACAGTGAAATCACGGTCGCCGAAGATCTGGAATCCGTTGTTCATGTCGTTGCGGATAGACCAGTCAGAAGCATTTTCTGTATCGTTTACTACCAGATTCTTGATGTACTTTCCGCTAATAGGCTCGGGAGCGTTTTCAGTAACAAGAACAATGTAGTTTACACAGCTTGTTGAACCGCCGTTTGTGCCGAGAGTAACCTGGCTGCCCTTAGCGTAGGTCTTCTTGAAGACTTCCATTGTCAGGTCGTTGGATGTATAGATAGAATCGCCTGTCTTTGTCCAGCTTGAAAGCCATGAAGGCAGACTGCTGCTTGTTACACGGCTGTCAACTGCTGTATAAACGGTGATATTTGAACCTGCAGTGAATGTTGCGAGGTCAGATGTAACGGTCTTGGAATCGCAGGCAGTCTTTATAGCTTCTGCGCCTACCAGATAAGAGGGAACACTTGTAGCAGTGAAATCACGGTCACCGAAGAGAGTAGCGCCGTATCCGAAGCTGTTGTTGATCGCCCAGTCTGCTGCGTTCTCATAATCTGTAACGGTCAGATTCTTTACGAGATTGCCGCTTATAGGATCAACAGTAACGACTGTGCCCGAATAGTTGTAGTAGTAGGGAACCCAGCCGCTCAGGTAAGTATTAACATCAAGTCCGCTTGCTGAGTATCTTACAGTACCCGAAACACGTCCCGAAGTATTTACTGCCTGACCGTTTACTGTGGTGTTGTATTCCTTGAATCGTGCGTTGCCGGGCTGGTTGCCGCTCATGCTTGTCCAGCCTGCGGAAGTTATCATGCTTTCGGATGAAAGCTTTGTGTTAACGAATGCAACATCCGCATCAGCGCCCCAGGGTCTGCCGAAATAGCCTGAGCCTACCAGCATACCGCTGGTGCCGTATACGTTACAATTTGAGAAGAGATAAGTGCCGTCGCTCTTTGCAGCAGTGATGTAGCCGCCGACAGCTTTGTCTGTGTAGCCAGCCCATACGAGGTCACAGTTCTGGAAGATACACTTGCCCTGACCGAAGATGTAGTCGGTGTTGCCTTCGATGCGGCAGTTACGGAAGTATTCGTGTGCGCCTCTGGTGAACAGGGTATCCTGGCTGCCGAGGAATTTACAGTTGTAGAATTCGCTGTAATCGCCTTCGATAGCTATTGCGGCAGCGCGCTCAGTAGCGGTCTTGCTCTTTACGTCAGCACCCTTGTAGCGCTGGAATGTGATGGACTCGCTGCCCGATACCTGAACGCCGTCTGCTATCTCTTCATCGGTAACATAGCGGTTGAATGAGTTCTCAAATGTGATATTCTCAGCGCGGAAATATGCTGCGCTTGTGTGGAGAGCAACAGCACTGCCCCAGCGGGTAGCTTCACCCTTGGAAGACTTCGACCAAGCATTGTTGGCGTTGTAGTAACCGTCGCTGCCCATGCTGTAATACTTATATCCGATGCCGTAGTACCAGGTTATCTTAACTTCCTTGGATGGGTCATCGTTTATAAAGCTGATATAAGGTGTGTTTACGCGCACCTGTTCGCGGTATGTGCCGGGAGCGATATGTATGCTGACACGGGTCTGCTCGGAAGAAGGATTCTTAGCTGCCGCAGCGTTTACGGCTGCCTGTATTGTGCTGTAGTTGTTGGACTTGTTGCTGTAACCAACATAGATATGTGTTCCCTGTGTCTGGGTGGAACTCGAAGGCTCAGGCAGAGTGCCGAGCTTGATGTTGTTTGCGCACCATGTACCATACCATGAATAACCGGTTCTGCGCTCAAGGCTTATCTGTGTAACGTCGGTATAAGCCTGACCGTCACGGTCTGCAAACAGGGGCTTGCTGTACTGGAGATCGTAGAATCTTGCCCATATGGTCGAGCCGCTTGAGTATGTTACCACCTTGTCCGTTTTATCGGAGTTCCAGCCCCAGGCTCTGTTCTCGATCTTTACTGCATCGAACCACTTTACAGCGGCGTTGATGCTGCGGATAACGTCTGCAGTCTTCTTAGAATCGGGAAGTGAACGCAGGAAATCTACGATACCAACACTTTCAGAAGTACAGATGGAAGGCAGCTCATAAGCTCTTGCAGCAGCAGGCGCGAGTGTGTATTCATCGTGCTGCTGACCCCATGCTGTGAGAGTTCCGTTGACCTTGATCTGTGTTTTCAGGATACAGTCGATACCCTTGTTTACAGCGTTTTCAGCTTTGCTCTGATAGCTACTGTCTACCCAGGCAAAAGCACCCTTCTTCTGGGATACCTCCTGCATAATATTCAGAACCTGTACCATTGCGCTGTCATTGTAGGTTATGTGTGCGTGGTAGGTACCTGCATCGTTGAATACCTGAGGCCATCCGCCGTTGGAGTACTGACCGTTTATCAGCAGGTCAAGACCTTTAAGGCAGGCGGTCTTGTATTTTGTAGTACCTGTTGCGTTGTATACGCTTGCAAGGAAGCGTATCTGTCCCCATGTTGCATTATTATCGATAGTAGACTTGTTCCACGAACCTGTGGTGGCAGTCTTCATATCCTTTCTCCAGCCGCCGTCGGAGAGCTGATATGCGATCATTTCATCTGCAAGGGAAGTAGCTTCGTAGCTCTTCCACCATGAAGAATCCTTTTTGGAGTAGGTGCTCCAGCTGAAATCATTATCACCTGCATATGCAATTATACCACTCTGGCTCTGCGGGAAAAGTGGTGCTGCTGTTGACATGACCATTCCTGCGGCAAGCAGTAGGCAGGCTGCTTGTTTTGAAGTTCTATTCATTTCTGGTTCCTCCTTTGATAAACTTTAAAATATTATTGTTGTTTCAAATTTTCGTTTTAAATATTAACTAAAAACATTATACCATTGTTAAATACATTTGTCAAGGGGTTTTATAGACATAAACGTATAAATTTTTATGATGTGGTAAGTTTCTTATTCTTTTCAATTTTTGAAAATTCTGATAAGCCCGTGCCTGCTTGAACTATATCGTTTTCGTTTAATTGCAGTGTATCGGGGTTGACTTTTCGGAGCATATTATGATATAATTCTTCTGTTACAGATAAAAGGGAGGGCGGCATTATGAAGATCAGGATTGCAGTTGTTGAGGACGACCGCGAGATAAGCAATATATTAAAGGAACTTCTTGAAAGCAGCGGTTATGAATGTGTTCAGGCTTTTGACGGCGATGAAGCATCGAAACTGATGGCGCGTGAGAACTTCGATATGGTGCTGATGGATCTCATGCTGCCCTATAAAAACGGCGAAAGGCTCATTTCAGAACTCAGGGAAAAGGGAGAGACTCCTGTTATCGTCATATCTGCAAAGTCAATGATGGAGACAAAGCTGGAAGTACTCAGGCTTGGGGCAGATGATTATATAATCAAGCCCTTTGACCTTGACGAAGTGCTTGTAAGGATAGAAGTTGTGCTTAGAAGAAGCGGTGCATTTTCGGCAAAGCCTGTACTTGAAGCGGGGGAGCTTTCGCTGAACACCGAGGAGAATCGTCTGACGGTGGGCGGAAAGCAGGTACAGCTTACGGCAAAGGAACTTATGCTGCTGAAACTTTTTTTGGAGCATCCGAAAAAGGTATATACAAAAGCGGAGCTTTATGAAACTGTCTGGAACGAGCAGTATTTCTATGAGGACAACACCATCAATGTCCACATGAGCAATCTGCGTTCAAAGCTAAAAAAAGCATCTGGCAAGGATCACATCGAAACGGTCTGGGGCATAGGCTACAGGCTGAAAGGGTGCCCGCAATGATCGCCGCTATAGTAATACTCGGAGTTTTATGCGCGGCTCTGCTGATATATCTTCTTCTCATGAAGCATCAGCTTAGGGTAATGCGCCGTGAACTTGAACGCACTGCTGAGTTCGACTATGATCGTCAGCTTTTGATAGCACTATTTGACAGTGACATGAATGATCTGGCAGGAGAGATAAACAAGAGCATCGAGCATCAGAAAAAGCTGAAGCTTGAAACTGAACAGGCTGAGCTTTCTCTAAGGCAGTCGGTATCGGATATCGCCCATGACCTGCGCACGCCTCTTGCGGTGATGAAAGGTGATCTTCAGCTTATACTGCGTGATAACGCAATCAGCGAAAACTGCCGCGGTTATGCGGAGATATGTCTTGAAAAGACGGAACGTCTTAAAGAGATGTGCGATGAGTTTTTTGAGCTTGCAGTGCTTGAAAGCGAGAGAGGCACAGTCGATGTTGAGAAAATAAACTTCACGAATCTTCTTATGAGTTTCATCGCAGAGAATGAGGGCATGATAAGACTTTCCGGGCTTGAACCCGAGATATCTCTGCCGCCCAAGACGGTTTTTGTTCTTGGTGACACTCAGCTTGTGGGGCGTATGCTGGGTAATCTGCTGGGAAATGTGCTGAAATATTCCCGAGAGTATTTTACTTTAACACTCACCGAGGATGGCTGTCTGACAATATCAAATCCCATCAGCGGGAATATTCCCGAACCTGAGAGGCTTTTTGAACGCACCTACCGCGCAGACCGTGCAAGGGGCGGAAAAGGTGCAGGCCTGGGGCTTTATATAGTCAAACTTCTGGCTCAGAAACAAGGCGCAGAAGTCAGTGCTGATGTAAGTGAAGATATGCTTTCGGTGACTGTAAAATTTTCTCAGAAAGAATAGCGTTACAAGTATATAAATATTATTTTTAGACACTTCTGCTTTGCGGGGTGTCTTTTTGTTTATGAATAATCTGTAAACATTAAAAGCACTTAAGAAATTCTTTAAGGTATTGTTTTAGAATTATAACCAAGGAAAGATCATACAAACGAAAGGAGTATGTACTATGAGTGATATAATCATCAGGACAACAGACCTTACAAAGCAGTACATGAAAAACACTGTGGTCAAAAACGCTGATATTTCCATCAGAAAAGGAATGATCTGCGGTCTTGTGGGACCTAACGGCGCAGGCAAGACAACTATCATGAAAATGCTGGGAGGGCTTGTTTTCCCCACAGCAGGGGAGATAGAACTTTTCGGCGAGAAGAGCGAAACGGGTCTTGCACATTCGCGAAGCAGAATGAGTTTTATGATCGAAACTCCCTATGCAAAGCAGAATATGACAGCAAGGCAGAATCTCGAAAAGCTAAGGCTTCAGAAAGGTCTTCCCAATAGTGACAGGGTAGATGAGGTGCTTAAACTGGTAGGTCTTGCGGATACGGGCAAGAAATCAGTTAAGAATTTTTCCCTTGGTATGAAGCAGAGACTTGGAATAGCAGGGGCTATGCTAACAAAGCCTGAGCTTATGGTTCTCGATGAACCCGTCAACGGTCTTGATCCTGAGGGTATAGTGGAGATACGCGAGCTTCTTCTGAAACTCAACCGCGAGGAGCATATAACTATAGTTATATCTTCACATCTGCTGTCCGAGCTTTCACTTCTCTGCACCGATTATGTTTTTATACGTAAGGGAGAGATAGTCGAGACCATATCCGCCGAGGATCTCAATCATAAATGTCATGAGTTCTATCATATATCTTCCGATAACAATTCTGCTCTTCCTGCTATGCTTGAAAATAAGCTGGATATACATGATTTTCGTGTGCGCAGAGACGGCTCAGTGGAGCTTTATGAGCGTATCGATGAAATAAGACTGATATCAAAGACCATGTTTGAAAACGGCATAATACCCACAGAGATACATATGCACGATGCTAACCTTGAAGAATTCTACATGAAACTGGTAGGTGAAGAAAATGATAAATGTGATGAAAGCACAGAAGTATCAGCTTCTGAGAAGCATTAGCACGTATGTGATATTGCTCTGTTCGCTGATATTTATTGCCACTATCCTGTTTGCGGAGATTTCCGATCAGGAGATTGAAAAGATAACGGGAAGTATGTTTGTCAGCTACATAGGTGAGATCAATTTGGTGATGCTGCCGATGATAATCCTCGTATATACCGCTGTGATATTCGGCAATGATCTTTCTGATAAGACGGTCAATTACGAACTGCTTTCAGGAATAAAACGAAGTGACGTTTTCTTCGGCAGATTCTTTGTGGTGCTGGTTTTCAATATCGCGGTGTATCTTATCATATCTGTTCCCCCGATGCTTATATTCACCGCATTGAATGGCTGGGGTCATACTATGACGGTCAAAGATGTGGTGATAAGGTATTCTTTGGGGCTTATGCCTGCGATAAGGTATATGGCGTTCTATACTTTTATTACTATGGCCGTCAGAAATAAAGCAATTGTTATCGGTATAGGTTATGTGTTCTCAATGATAACTATGCTTTCAACCATAATGATAAATGAGCTGTTTGATACAAAGGTAACCATGTATCTTTTCTCCATCGATATCTTTGACAGACTGCTGAATCCTAAAAATATGGGATACGGTTTCTTTAACGGAGAAGATGTTATCGTGGTCAAGGATATACTTGAAACAGATACCATCTTTCACGCTGCTGCAGCGAGTATCCTTGGCACGGCAGTATTTTTGCTTGTCGGCTACGCTGTCATGCGCAGACGTGATATGAATTGAGGTGAGGAAATGAAGAATTTGATAAAAGCCCAGCTGTATCAGATATCTCGAACCAGGGTGTATTATCTTGTGTTTGCAGCCATGATGCTGTTGTCGGCACTGTTCGGGGCGGTAGAATATCTTAACGGTAGTGATAGTCTGGAAGAGTGGCAGAAGCTCACAGCTTCGGATTTTGCTACCCGTATTGATACGATTGTTACCTTATCGATTATGGGAATGACATTCTTTGCGGCATATTTCTGTGCAGATGATTTCAGCGATAAAACTGCTAACTACGAGATGATGTCAGGCAGGCTGAGGAAGCAGGCTTATTTTGCAAGGGCTTCGGTGTTGATAGTTCTGTGTACTCTTTTCGGACTGATCATGGTCTTCACCTCGCTGGGTGTAAGCTATATTCTTAACGGCTGGGGCGATTCAGTTCCATTCAGTGCGGTGGCTATCAGGATACTTCTGCTGACATTTCCTTTCATACGTCTATCATGTTTGTATGTGATGATAGCGTTTTTCATAAAGCGTCCGGGGTTATCATTTCTTGCCTTCTACGGTCTGATGAGTGTGGTAAGCATTTTAAAATCTGCTGCTGATGACTCGGGTGTGCTGACGGCATTTTCTTCCATAGGCAAGCTTATGAAATACAAGGAATGGCATATCTTTGGTCTTGAAAGCGGTGTTGAGGTGGTCTATACCCCTATGCCCGAAGCAGGATTTATTGTCAGGTGCATTATCGTTTCACTGGCGGTGGGGGCATTATATCTGGTGATAGGCTACAACTTTTTCCACGGCGACGATCTTGAATAGGGGGCGGTAAAATGGGAAAACTTGAAACTTTAGATATTGTCATGCTGGTTTTACTGCCCTTGATGAGCGGTGCGCTGTGGTATATGGCAGGGTATGCCGATAAGGTGAAAAGTTCAAAGTGGAGACTTTTATGGCTTGCACCTGCGGCATCATGCTTTTTGATAGTATATGTTTCAGGTGTCGAAAAGCTGATGATACCTGCGTATCTCGGAGCTGTAATTCTTGCAGCGGGACTTTTCATACCAAAGAAAAAGACACGTAAAGCATCATCTGTGTTATCCTGGGTGCTGGTGCTGATAAGTCTGCCGCTGTGCCTTTTCAGCAAGGCTTACCGTAGTGTAGATTATGTCAGTGATTTCAATGAGGGCTTTGAAAGTATGAAAGCTCACTATGTTCTAGCCGAGCACAAAGAGGTTGACTGGGATGCGCTGTATAAAAAATATCTTCCACAATTCGAGGCGGCGAACAAAGAACATGACAAGGTGGCTAATGAGATAGCGTGGTACAAGTTCTGTGCTGAGTTCCATGATCTTCATGTGAATTTCGGTTCAGACGAAAAGACGAGAGATGCAGCATATACAAGAGCTTCCGGCAATGACTACGGTCTTGTGATATGCACCCTTTCCGATGGCAGGACAGTTGCCATTGAAGTTGATGAAAGTCTGGCAGAAAAGGGTATCAGAAACGGCACTGAGATAATCAGTTGGAACGGTATTACACCTGCCGAGGCTGACGAGCTGAATGAGTTGAAGCAGATGTACACCTTTGCTGATAAAGAAAATGAGAAGTTCTACGAGGGATTTTTTGCAGCGGGCACCGGCGGTGATAACGTTGAAGTAGTCATAAAAGACGATAATGGTGCTGAGAAGAACGTTGAGCTTACAAAGATTTCGGGTGATTATTATTCGCGGCTGAAAGAGGCTTTCAAAAAGATAAAGGGCGGCATGAACGTGGGTCATATGACAGTTACAAAAATAAATGACACCACAGCCTGTCTGCGCATCAAGCTGATGCAGTTTGATTCATTATCCGAGAAAGACAATCACAAACAAATGAAGCAGGAACTCTGCGATAATATACGCGAAATGAAAAATCAGGGTGTTCGTGATATCATCATCGATATCCGAGAGAACGGCGGCGGTTCGGGAACTATGGTCAAGGCGATAGGAGAAGTTTTTGCACCCGAGGGCGAGTACTATTATGTCTCCGATGCTTATTTTGACCACGACAAAAATTGCTATGTCTGCGAGGGTGACGGCAAATGGAAAACCGTAGGTGATGTGACCGTCAAGGGCGAAAACATACTTGGCGACGAGGGCAGGATAGTTCTGCTGGTGGGCAGTGATTCCGTAAGTGCTGCCGATCATATGACAAAGCTAATGAGCGGGTTTGAAAATACAACAGTCATGGGCTTTACAGGACCGTCGGGTTCGGCACAGGGTGTTTCGCCTATAAATCTAAAAAGCGGAACATTCAGCTATTCAAGTTCGCTGATGCTGAACAAGGACGGTACGATTTTCATTGACTGCGGTACAGATATGCAGGCAGATGACGATGCTGAGGTCATAGTGCCTTTTGATGAAAATGCACTTCATGAGATATTTGACGCTGGAAATGATTATCTTATGGATAAAGCAGTTGAATATCTTGAAGAGATAGAAAGGTGAAAAAACCCCCGAAGTGTTTATAAGTACTTCGGGGGATCGTATATTTTGGGGCTATAATAAAACCAAACTTGTTTGGATAGTCTGGTTTTATTGTGTGTGCCTGATTGCTTCTCGACCCTCGTTCCGCGGTTCAAGAAATCGGATAACAGCGACTGCGTCGGCTGTGGCTATTGCTGTCCGATTTCGGGCGCGGCAATATATTTACGGACATAGAATGAGCGTATGCATACGGTCGCATATGCTCGTAATTTTTTGTATTGCCGCGCCCTATTTGGACATTTGTTTGCTGTGCTATTTATTGCTTGGTTGTCGCGTTGGTTTTGTGCCTTGAGTTGAGGGCTCTGCCCTTAACAGTCAGCTTTGCTGACTGTGGCTCCCCGCAAGCCTTTCGCGAAAGGCTTGAGCCAAAGCTCCCTTCGCGGCATAGCTTTGTTTTGGTCGCTGGTTTGTTGACGCGTAACACTTGACCCAAAGCTCTCCTCTTTTGCAGTTGCCACTTAATTTCTACATCGAACTCATTTGATATCACAGCTCCGAGCAGAACTCGACTTTCTTGCCTTCGAGGATCATGTTTGTAGTTCTTACAGCGCACATTTTGCCACACATGGAGCAGGTGTGTCTGTCAGCAGGGGGAGTGCTTTCAAAGTACTCGCGAGCCTTTTCGGGGTCAACGGCTATTTTGAACATCTCGTCCCAGTCAAGCTTATGTCTTGCTTCTGCCATAGCGTTGTCTTTGTCGCGGGCATGGGGTACACCCTTTGCGATATCGGCAGCATGGGCTGCTATCTTGGAAGCGATTATGCCTTCCTTAACATCGTTGACATCGGGCAGACGAAGATGCTCCGCAGGGGTAACATAGCAGAGGAAATCTGCACCGCTTGATGCCGCGATAGCACCGCCGATGGCTGTGGTGATATGGTCATATCCCGGGAAGATATCGGTAACAACAGGACCCAGCACATAGAAAGGTGCGTTGTGACATATGCGCTTTTGGAATGTCATGTTTGCAGCGATCTCATTTATCGCCATGTGTCCGGGACCCTCTACCATTACCTGAACGTCCTTTTCCCATGCGCGGAGTGTCAGCGCACCAAGTTCGATAAGTTCGGATATCTGTCCCGCATCGGTGGAATCATCGATACAGCCGGGGCGGAGTGCGTCACCGAGACTTATTGTAACGTCATATTCACGGAGGATATCAAGTACTTCGTCATAGTGCTCGTAGAAAGGATTTTCGTTGCCTGTCATCATCATCCAGGCGAAAAGCAGTGAACCGCCACGGGAAACGATGTTCATCTTTCTGCCCTCACGGCGGAAAGCTTCAACGGCGCGTCTGTTGATGCCTGCATGGATAGTCATGAAGTCAACACCCTCTTCTGCATGGGCGCGGACAACTTTCAGGAAATCCTCGGCTGTGATATCAAGAAGGTCTTTTTCAAGATATCCAATGGCGTCGTACATAGGAACAGTACCTATCATTGCAGGGGATTTTTCCACCAGCTGCTTGCGGAAAGTGTTGGTCTTGCCGTAGTTTGAAAGATCCATTATAGCCTCAGCACCGAACTTGTGAGCCATGTCGACTTTTTTCATCTCGGTCTCGTAGTTCTTTGCATCGCCAGAGATACCAAGATTTACGTTTATCTTGGTACGCATTTTTGTGCCAATGCCCTCGGGGGATATAGACTTGTGATTGATGTTGCAGGGGATAGCGACCTCGCCCTTAGCTACCAGTGCGCGGAGCTCTTCGGGGTCGATGTACTCCTTTTCTGCAACGATTTTCATTTCAGGTGTGATTATGCCTTTCTTGGCAGCTTCCATCTGTGTGTAATATTCTCTCATTTTACTTTTCCTTTCGGTTTATATTATTCTTTAAATTTTCCATATAAGCGGACACGTCTTCCGCCTGCATGAATCCGCTCATCAGGCAGATGCCGTCTGCACCTGTACGTATACAATCTGCGGCATTTTCGGGGGATATCCCGCCTATTGCATACACGGGTATATCCACGCATTCTTTGACTTCTTCAAGAAATCCCAGACCGCGACCCGCAAGACCTTTTTTGCAGTCGGTCTCAAAAATATGTCCCGCGATTATGTATCCTGCTCCCAGCGATTCTGCTTCAATTGCATCATCTTTTGAGTGGCAGGAAGTTCCAATTATATCGAATTGCGCTTTTTCCTCGGGGGTCATTTCACGCAGTAGGTGCAGTGGAAGATGTACTCTTTTTATACCGAGCATTGCAGCTGTTTTCCAGAAACTGTTCACAGCAAAAGGCACTCCGTATCCTTTACAAATCTCAGCTGATTTTTCTGCTAGTTCGGAATACTCCTTTTCGGACATATCCTTTTCACGTAGTATCACCATATCAGGACGAGCCGCCGTGATATTTTTCAGCTGTTCGGGAAAACTTCTGCGGCACAGCTTTCGGTTGGTTATACAGATTATCTTACACATAAAGATAATCATTGAGTACAGGCTGTAAGCCCTCAGCAGACATATCCTTGTACATTGTGTCGAAGCTTCTTGTGTCAGCTATCTCGAACTGCTCGTCGCCCTCTTCGGTATTTTCCTTGCCTGTGTACTTGCTTTCGTGGTCGCCTATACCCGTTGAAACACCTGCGGATATCTTTGTAGCGGCTATCTTTACTATGCCGTCGCGGAAGCTTTTTGTCTCACGTGAGGAAACTGTTATCCCTGCAAAAGGCAAGAAAAGTCTGTAAGCGCACAGTACCTGACAAAGCTGTCTTTCGCCAACGTCCATGTGGTTGATCTTGTCGTTGTTGACTATGGGACGAAGTCTCGGACATGACAGAGATATCTCAGCATGGGGGTATTTTCTTTGCAGATAATACATATGCAGACCTGTCGCGAGAGCATCTTTTCTGAAATCCGAAAGTCCCAGCAATGCCGAACCTGCGATACCTCTCATGCCGCCCATGAGGGCTCTTTCCTGAGCCTCAAAACGGTAAGGCCACACGCGCTTGTGTCCTGCAAGGTGGAGAGTTTCGTACTTGACATTGTCGTATGTTTCCTGAAAAACAGTGACATAATCAACACCGCATTCATGAAGATACTTGTAGTCCTCAACGTTCACGGGATAGATCTCAACACCAACCATGCGGAAATACTTTCTTGCAAGCTTGCAGGCTTCACCGATGTATTTTACATCGCTCATGATCTTGCTTTCGCCTGTAAGGATAAGTATCTCTTCCATGCCGCTGTCAGCGATTACTTTCATTTCGTGTTCTATCTGCTCCATGCTGAGCTTCATTCTGCGGATATGGTTATAGCAGTTGAATCCGCAGTAAACGCAGTAGTTCTCACAGTAATTGGCAATGTACAGCGGTGTGAAAAGGTAAACTGTGTTGCCGAAATGCTTGCGTGTCTCAATTCGGGCTTTTTCTGCCATCTGCTCAAGAAAAGGTTCAGCCGCGGGAGATAGCAGGGCTTTGAATTCCTCAACACCTATAGTGTTTTTCTGCAAAGCGCGGGATACATCAAGGACGGTATAAGCGCTGTAATCATAGCTGTCAAACTCCGCCATTACTTTTTCAAGGATATCGCTTTTTATCTGCTCCTGGTCATCCATATATTTCATATGGTCGGTACGGCAAGAGGGGTCATTTTCCAGCTTGTGTTTACGTTTTAAAGCTTCCTCGGAAAGACCTTCGGAATCAAACAGAAAATTGTTTTCCATCATCTTCACCCCTTAGTCCCTGATGAAACCTGTCAGAGTATCCGAGGGCGATGCGCCTCTTACAAGAACTCTGCCGAGACCTGAAAGGTAAGCCTGTCTGCCCGCTTCAACTGCCTTGCGGAAAGCATCTGCCATCATAGGCAGGTCGCCCGCAGTTGCAAGGGCTGTGTTGGACATTACTGCAGCCGCACCCATCTCCATAGCCTCACAAGCCTGTGAGGGTCTGCCGATGCCAGCATCAACGATTATGGGCAGGTCTATCTCGTCAATAAGTATCTGTATGAAATCTCTTGTTGCAAGACCCTTGTTTGAGCCGATGGGAGAAGCCAGAGGCATTACCGAAGCCGCACCTGCATTCACAAGATCTCTTGCAGTGTTCAGATCGGGATACATATATGGCATTACGATGAATCCTTCATTTGCAAGTATCTCTGTGGCTTTGATGGTCTCTGCGTTATCGGGCAGAAGATACTTTGTATCGCGCATTATCTCGATCTTTACGAAATCACCGCAGCCCAGTTCTCTTGCAAGTCTTGCTATGCGCACAGCTTCCTCGGCATTTCTTGCACCCGATGTATTTGGCAGGAGAGTAACTCCCTCGGGGATATGGTCAAGGATATTCTCGTGCTCCTTGGTGTTTGCACGTCTTACAGCCAGTGTGATCAACTCAGCACCTGCGTTTTCAACTGCCGCCTTTATCAGCGACAGGGAATATTTTCCCGAACCCAGTATGAATCTTGAATTGAATTCGCGCCCGCCTATGACGAGCTTGTCATTGTTTTCCATTTATATCGTCCTTTCGTTATCAGGCTTCTTCTTCACCCGAAATTATCCTTAGTACCATCGTTGCCTGATGTGCGGCGCACACTGCAACTCGGGCAGAAATAAGCCCAAGTCCGCCGCCCACATCGCTTTTTCCGTCACCGCACAGCCAGAAATTTTTTGCTATCCTGCGGGTGACTATTGTATTCGCACTTCCTAGTCCCGCCATTCCCGACGCGGCTACCAGCTTTTTTCCCGGGAAATATTCCAGTACCGTGTTAACAAGCATGGCTTTTTGTTCGGCATTGTCGAAACATTCGCAGATTATGGGGAAATCCGCCAGTAGTTCAGGTATATTGCTTTCATCAAGCTTTACTGTCCGAGAAGTGATATCGCAGTATGGCGCTATACGTCTTAGCGTATCCGCAAGAGCGTCTGACTTGTACTGTCCCAGCTGATCGGGAAAATACTGCTGTCTGTTCAGGTTTGAGATATCCACCTTGTCAAAGTCGATAAGGTGAAGTTTTCCCACACCTGCCCGCGCAAGGCTGACAGCAACATTTGAGCCCAGACCACCAAGACCGCATATCACAACCGCCGATTCAGCGAATCGTCTTTGCAATTCTTTTCCGTGACGTTCTTCCAGCGCGGAGTACATTTCTTCTTTAGAGGGTATCATCTAGCCGCCCCCCACAAAGCTTACAACTTCAACGGAATCGCCGTCTTTTAAAATCATGCTGTCGTACTGCGATTTCGGTACTATCTCAAGATTGAGTTCCACAGCAACACGCTTAGGGTCATAGCCGTTCTCGTTCAGTATTTCGGTGACGGTCTTGCCCGAAAGCTCACGCTGTTCTCCGTTAAGCTTTACCATGTTCATTCCTCCCAACAAAAAAGGGGGACTGCACGCAAAAAACAGTCCCCCGAAAATTCGGTATCATATTCCCTACGTTGGCATTATCCAAATCAGGTTACGGGTCGATAGCTCAGTCGCTATCCTCTCAGCCTGTCTACAAGCTCCCCTTATATAAATTTTAACACTGATATTATAGCACTGTTCAATTCAAAAATCAAGTACTTAACGGAAATTTCAGGGATTTTTTTACAAATTGCCGTAAAATTGTTTTACTGTCCGTTGAAACGTACTGCCCGCACTTGAATTTGGGAAAGATTTGTGCTATAATTAATTGATTAACTTATGTTGTGAACGGAGGTGGGCGCGTGAAGAATATCGATGATCTTATCGAACTTATAATGGGCGACCCAAAGCTTCGTGAAAGCAAAACTCTCGGCGAAAAAGTATACCGCGATGAACCCATACTAAAACGCGCATCTCAGCTCGTTCGTGATATAGTCCCGCCCAAAGATGACACCCCTGCTCAGCTTATGGAAATGCGCAGAATGGTTTATTCTCCCGAAGCGCAGTGGCGCTCGCGTGAATGGCTTTTCGGCAAGCAGGGCAGTTTCATGGCAGATTTCGAGGATGATTTTGAGAAAGAAGTTCCATTTGAACATTATTTCCCCACCTATAATGATATGACCCTTGAACAGCAGCGCACCTACTTCACATGGCGCACATGCATCAGGCGCGGCGAGTACAGGGATATCAGCCTTTCCTACATATTTGTCTATATCTATGAGCTGATAAATCTCATCGGAGTGAAAAATCCCCGAGAGGGATATGACAGGCTGAAAACTCTGCTTGAACATTATGGCGAAATACAGCCAAAGCTGAAGAGATTCGCTTCTGCGTGGCTTGATGATATGGTCATATATTACGGGCTGGATATCGTTCTGCTAAAGAACAGCGGTATCTTTGAGTTTGATGATGCGCTATGCGTTTTGCTTGATACAGATAGCCACACTGACGATGAAGTTTTCTCCGCCCTTTGTGTAATGTCATCTTACAATGCCGAAAAATCCGCTTTTTACAAAGCTTATCCCGAGGATTTCCGTGCCGTTGCGGTGCGGAGTTACAAGGTATTCTCAGACTATTACGGCGCTCACCGCAAAAAGACCCTGTTTGAAAAATTCTTTGGAAAAAGCACTATCAGCGTCCATCAGATGTTTAACTCAGCAGTGTTCTGCTATTACCGTTCATCACCTCAGAATTCCGTTGTTATAGACGATGTCCGCCGCTGTTTTTGCAGGGGCGGCGAATGGTTCACTGAGGGCTACGCAGGCAAACCTTACGGCAATAAGGAAGTCGGACAGTTTCTTAGGGCTGTTGACAGTTTGATGCGCAGAAAGTACGATTTCAAAAAACAGCTTCAAACCACGGATATCACAAAGCAGCTTTCAAAAATCATCACCGAACAGACGGATATCCTGCTTGAAGAGAAAAAGCGTGCCGAGGCGATGCGGGTAGATATCGACCTTTCAAAACTTGGAAGTATCCGCCGTGCCGCTGATATCACCCGGGAGAAACTTATTGTCGATGAAGAAGATTTTGAAGAGGAAATACTTTCTCAGTCTGATGTACAAGAAGAATCTCCCGATGAAAGTGTGCAAGAGAATACCACACCCCTTGACAATGGCGAGTATGCTTTCATGCAGGCACTGCTTTACGGCGGCGACTACCAGTCTGCCGCAAAAAATGTGGGGTCAATGCCCTCTGTCATGGCGGACAGTATAAACGAAAAACTTTACGATATATTTGCCGATACGGTTATCGAATTTGACGGCGATACCCCAGCTGTCATCGAAGATTATGAAGAAGAACTGAAAGGAATGATACTTCCATGAAGATACCCAAGAGGATAGCGCAGGCTGTTATCAATTCGCTGAAAGGCGGAGTTGTGCCGAGGATAGGTCTGCCTTATATCACCGTGGGAAGAGAGGTGGAGATAGATGCACTGCTTCACGATGTTGATATAATCGAAGAGGGCGGTGCTTCATTCAGGTTCATAGTCGGCAAATACGGCAGCGGCAAAAGCTTCCTTTTACAGACCATACGCAGTCACGTAATGGACAGAAATTTCGTTGTGGTGGATGCCGACCTTTCTCCCGAAAGACGTTTGCAGGGAACAAAGGGTCAGGGGCTGGCGACCTACAAGGAACTTATACGGAATATGTCCACCAAGACCCGCCCCGACGGCGGTGCGCTTACTCTGATACTTGACAGATGGATAAGCGGTGTCCAGTCCGAAGCCGCAGCCGAAAGCGGACTTGATATATCCTCACCCGAGTTTTCGGCAGTCGTTGAAAAGAAAATATTTGAGGTCATAAACGCCCTCAACGAGATGGTACACGGCTTTGATTTTGCAAAACTGCTGACCATATATTACCGCGCATCTGTATCGGGTGACGATGAACAGAAAGCAAAGGTAGTGAAGTGGTTCCGAGGTGAATACGTCAACAAGACGGAAGCCAAAACCGAGTTGGGAGTAAACATCGTTATCACCGATGATGACTGGTACGAGTACATCAAGCTTTTTGCCACGTTCCTGAAAAAGGCGGGTTACAGCGGTCTGCTGGTGCTGGTGGACGAGCTTGTGAACATATACAAGATACCCAATGCCATCACCCGCCAGTACAATTACGAAAAGATACTCACAATGTACAACGATACTTTGCAGGGCAAGGCGAAGTATCTGGGTATAATAATGGGCGGTACTCCTCAGTGTATCGAGGACACCCGACGCGGCGTTTACAGCTATGAAGCTCTTAGGTCAAGGCTGGCTGAGGGTCGTTTCGGGCGCGAGGGCATTCGGGATATGCTTGCACCTGTTATACATCTTGTTCCGCTGACCTATGAAGAAATGCTGGTGCTGACAGAAAAACTTGCTGACATACACGCTCAGCTTTTCGGCTATGAACAGAGGATAACTCAGGCGGATATGATAACATTTATAAAGACAGAGTTCGGCAGGATAGGCGCTGACAGCCACATCACACCACGAGAGGTCATACGCGATTTCATCGAACTGCTTGATATCGTATATCAGAATCCTGCACTTGAGATATCGGATTTCATAGCGTCGGGTGGTATTGAATATTCAAAGCCCGCAGCCGAAGAGGAAACTGCTGAGACCGACTTTGCGGAGTTCGAGATATGATATCGAAAAAGTCGATAGTCATAGGCTGTTTGTGGTCGGCAAAAAGCACAACAATATGCCGTGGACAGAAGAAAAATTCGACCCCGAATTTGAATGCTTCATAAAGGGATTTCGTGATAATCAGCTTCCGCAGATATACGGTCTGTTAGAAAAAATACAGCAGAAATATCGTGATATTCAAGTCACACGAAGAAACTGACAGCTATCTGAATGATTTGAGAGGTACGAGATGACCAAGGGAAATATCCACAAGCACATGACCGAAGAGGATAGTTTCGACAGAAAATACGCCTGCTGGTGCAATAATCACAACAAAGTCTGGTACAGGGAAAAAGTTTGCCAGCGCAGGAACTTCAGAAGAAAAATGAAGATACTGCTTTTGAAGGAAAGGACAGATAATGAACGTTTTTGATCGCTATGCACCATTTGTGCAGGATTTCATTTACCGCAATAACTGGGAAAGCCTCAGGGCGATACAGGCTGCTGCGGGGGATGTAATCTTTAATACAGATGATAATCTGCTGCTTACGGCATCTACTGCTTCGGGCAAGACAGAAGCCGCGTTTTTTCCTATACTCACGTTGTTTTCCGAGGATATGCCCAGTTCAGTGGGAGCTATTTATATCGGTCCCCTGAAAGCCCTGATAAACGACCAGTTTTCCCGCCTTAATGACCTTTGCGAGGACGCAGGAATACCTGTCTGGCACTGGCACGGCGATGTTGCGCAGTCCCACAAGGCGCGGATGATGAAGAACCCATCGGGTATACTGCAGATAACGCCCGAATCTCTGGAAGCTATGTTGATACGCCGTCATTCGGCGTTGGTAAAGCTTTTCGGTGACCTTAGATTTATCGTTATCGACGAGCTTCATTCCCTAATGCGGGGTGATAGGGGCGGGCAGACCCTCTGTCTTATTGAACGCCTTTGCAGACAGGCGGGTGTCAACCCACGCAGGATAGGACTTTCCGCCACTATAGGTGATCCAAAGGCAGCAGGTGAGTTTCTTTCCTACGGCACGGGCAGGCGCACGGCTGTCCCGAAGATAGAAGCAAAAGGCTCAAAATGGCGGCTTTCCATGGAGCATTTCTATATAAGCAACGTACAGGCAGCCGACGGAAAACCCGATCAAAAGGCTCTGCCTGTACTTGAAAATGCTACTGACAAAGCTCCCGAAAACGCCGACCCCGGCATGGGTTATGTGTTTGAACATACCCGCGGAAAGAAGTGCCTTGTTTTCGTAAATTCCCGTGAAGAATGCGAAGCAGTGACCACAACTCTCAGGTCATACTGCGAGGCAAAGCACGAGCGCGACCGTTTTCTTATCCATCACGGAAATCTTTCCACAAGCTACCGTGAGACTGCCGAAACTGCCATGAAAGACGATGACGTTCAGATGACAACTGTAACTACTGCTACCCTTGAACTTGGCATAGATATAGGCAGGCTTGAACGTGCTTTCCAGATAGATGCACCATTCACCGTATCCTCATTTTTACAGCGAATGGGACGCACAGGCAGGCGCGACCTTCCGCCAGAAATGTGGTTCGTTATACGCGAGGATATGCCCGAACCAAGGACGATGCTCCCATCTACAGTCCCTTGGAAACTATTGCAGGGCATAGCGCTGGTGCAGGTCTATCTCGAAGAGCGATGGGTTGAGCCTCCGCGGCTTGACCGACTGCCTTTCAGCCTGCTTTATCACCAGACCATGAGTACCCTGGCATCATGCGGTGAGCTTACCCCAGCCCAGCTTGCACAGCGGGTGCTTACGCTGAAATATTTCCACCGCATATCCCCCGAGGATTACAAGATACTTCTTCGCCACCTCATCGAAACCGATCATATCCAGCGTACCGATGAGGGCGGATTGATAGTTGGTCTGGCAGGGGAGCGGATAGTGAATAACTTCCGATTTTTTGCCGTATTTCAGGAGAACGAGGAGTACACTGTCAGGTGTGAATCACAGGAGCTTGGCACTCTTGTTATGCCTCCCCCTGTGGGTGAAAAGATCGCCATTGCAGGTCAGGTGTGGATCGTCACCGAGCTTGACCGCAAGCGTCATCTGGTCTTCTGCGAGCCTGTCAAAGGCAAAGTTCCTGCCTATTTCGGTGACTGTCCCGGTGACATCAACACAAAGATACTCGAGCGCATGAAGCAAGTCCTCTGTGAGGACAAGACCTATCCTTACCTTATGAAAAACGCCGCAGCACGTCTTTCACAGGCTAGATTTTCTGCAAGAAATTCAGGTATCGTCTGCGAGAATCTAATCAATCTCGGCGGAGATATGTGGGCACTTTTCCCATGGCTGGGAACCTACTCTTTCTTTGCGCTGGAGCGTTTTCTAAACGTAAGGTGCAGAGAAAAACTGCGTATGCGCGGGCTTGACAGTTGTCGTCCATATTTTATCCAATTCACCATGGCGGCTGACGAGTACACGTTTTTCAGCACCCTGCGTGAAGAAGCCGCGCGACCCATCGACCCCATGGAACTTGTCTATCCTAAGGAAGTTCCGCTGTTTGAGAAGTACGATGAATTTCTGCCTGCTGAACTGGTGCGCAGAGGATTTGCCTACGGCGTGCTGGATATCGACGGTATGCTGAATGCAGTGAACAGTTGGTGCGACAGATTTTTCGGCGACAGCAAAAATGAAATTAACAGCTTCGGCTGAAAAAAAGATAACACAAAAGGAGTAAAAAAATGAAAACAGCAATAGTCTATTATTCTCTCAACGGCAACACCGAACTTGCAGCTAATAAGATAGCTGAAAATATCGGTGCAGATCTTATCCCTGTCCACCCTGTAAAGGCGTACCCCGATAAGGGTTTTGCAAAATTGTTCTGGGGCGGAAAAAGCGTAGTTATGGGCGAAAAGCCAAAACTCCAGCCATATTCCTTCAACGCTGAAAAATACGATCTTATAATCTTCGGTTCGCCTGTCTGGGCTAACACGATCGCACCGCCCCTGCGTACATTTATCCAGGAAAATCTCACATCTCTCAAAGGCAAGACTTTTGCTTTTATCAGCTGTTTCACAGCGGCAGGCGGCGACAAGGCTCTCATAAAGCTGAAAGGTTATCTGGGTGTTGATACTGTGGCGGCTGAACTTTACCTTGTTGACCCCAAGGACAAGCCCGACCCCGCTAACGAACAGAAGATATCCGATTTCTGCGAAAAGCTGAAAAGCTTAGGCTGACAAGTACGATCATGACCTACAGAAAAGCCGTACATGAAGATATTGATGCTATATGCGAGGTCATCACCTCAGCCATAGCCGAGATGGAGTTGCACAGTATTTTCCAGTGGGACTCTGTCTATCCATCGCGAGAAGACTTTCTGTCCGATATTGAGAATAATACTCTCTTCGTCGGAACAGCAGATGGTGATATCGCAGTAGTTTATGCTGTAAGCAAGGATTATGACGAGCAGTATTCCAACGGAAACTGGCAATACCCCGACAGTGATTTTCGCGTGATACACCGTCTCTGCGTAGCACCGAAATATCAGAACAAAGGCATCGCGGGGCGCACTCTTGCCCACATAGAGGATGAGCTTCGCAGGAAAAGTATAGACACCATAAGACTTGATGTCTTCACCGAAAACCCCTTTGCTCTATCATTGTACCGTGCCCGCGGCTACACCGAAGTCGGCACAGCCCATTGGCGCAAAGGCAGCTTTTTGCTTATGGAAAAACATTTGTAAAACAAAAACGCACACGATTGTAACGTGTGCGTTTTTCATATTAATCATTTAAGGAATCCGTTGATTATCTGTTCCTCAGCCTCAGCTTCGGTAAGACCAAGTGTCATCAGCTTGATAAGCTGTTCGCCTGCTATCTTTCCGATGGCAGCCTCGTGAACAAGCGCCGCATCTATGCAGTTAGCTTCAAGTGATGGAACAGCAAGTATCCTACCGTTATCCATTATGATGGAATCACATTCGGTGTGACCTGTGCAGGCAGCGTTGCCGTTTACACAAAGGTCAAGCTTCTGATAGGAACTATCTCTTGCAACCGATCTCGATACCACATCAGCAGCTGAACCGTCACCGTTGAGAGATACCTGATAAGTGCTGAGAGCCTGCTGCTCGCCGTGGGTCATAAGTCTTTCACGGACATTCAGCTTTGCACCTGCTTTCAGCTCAGCGATAGTCTTTCTGTCAGTGGAATCAACGCCCTTGATCTGTACCATCTCCATGTCGACGGTGCTGTTTTCTTCCATATATACTTCAGTTACGGGGTTGAGAACTCTCTTGCCTGTACCATCGCCTGAACCGTAGTGCTTTTCAACGTATCTTACCTTTGAATTCTTGCCCACAAAGAATCTGTGAACACCGTCATGCTCGGAATCCTGAGTTCCGCAGTTGTCGATACCGCAGCCTGCTACTATCAGAACATCGCAGTCCTCGCCAACATAGAAATCATTGTAAACAGTCTCTTTCAGACCGCTCTCGCTGAGTACTACAGGTATGTGTACGCTCTCGTTCTTTGTGCCTGATTTTATTTTTATATCGATACCGCTGACATCTGTTTTGCCCACGATCTCAATATTAGCTGTTGAATTTCTTCCAACAGATTCACCGTTGGCGCGGAGATTGTAAGCGCCCTCGGGTATGTCGTGAAGTTCTGCGACTTCCTCTAAAAGCTGTTTCTGTACAGCGTCCATTTTCAGCATCTCCATCGCCTCCTTATTCTTCTATCTTAGGACAGATAGTCTGTGCATAATTGCTCTGCATTATCTCGGGCAGTACCTCTTCAGCAGAACCTCTTCTTACAAGCTTGCCGTCTGCAAGAACGATTATTTCGTCTGCTATCTTCAGAAGTCTTTCCTGATGTGATATTACAACAACAGTCCTGCTCTTGTCCGACTTACGCATATTTTCAAAGATCCTGATAAGATTATTGAAGCTCCACAGGTCAATACCTGCCTCGGGCTCATCAAATACAGCAAGCTTTACATCTCTTGCCATAACAGTAGCTATTTCGATCCTCTTGAGCTCGCCGCCCGAAAGAGAAGCGTTTACTTCACGCTTGATATAATCCTTAGCACAGAGACCAACCTCAGAAAGATAGGAACATGCATCTGATACCGAAAGATTCTTGCCCGCGGAGATACGCAGCAGGTCAAGAACAGTCAGACCCTTGAAACGTACAGGCTGCTGAAAAGCAAAGCCTATGCCAGCCTTTGCCCTGTCGGTTATGCTCATATCAGTGATATCGGTATCATTGAATACAAGTCTGCCGCCTGAGGGCTGAACTATGCCCGCGATTATCTTGGCAAGAGTAGATTTTCCTCCGCCGTTGGGGCCTGTTATAACAACGAATTTATTATCGGGGATCTCAAGATCTATCCCGCGAATGATGTCGGAAGTTTTTCCGCCGTCAACGGCGCTGAAAGAGATATTATTAAGCTTCAGCATTTTTATGTGTCCTTTCATCATTGATTTTCAATTTATGTTTCATAAAACTCACTTTGCTATTATATCACATTATTCTCCATTTTACAATAGATTTTTTATTAATGACCTGAATTTCACTATGTGTTAATTTATTAATATATTTTAGAGGTTTTTTTGTCATAATTTTTTATGAAATCCTCTGAAAACTCTTGAAATCATTTGCAAAATATGGTATAATGTTATATATTTATTGCGAATATCGGAAATTGTCAAACAATATCCGGACCATTATGATAATTTATGAAAGGGTGTGGTCTCAATGCTGACTGACATAGTAGAGGCTTTTCAGTATTTCATAAAGCGAATGTCTGAGCTCAAAAACCCTCTTGAGACTGAATCCATAGCTGATGCGATAAAGGATATATGCAGATTATCCAATGTAGGCTCAATGAAAGTTGATGTCTATTCAAGCGTCACACTGGTAGGTACTGATGATAAAAAGACCCATATCCTCTGCAACGGCGGCGAGACCGATGACGACTTCATCAGAATAAAGAAGATAACCGGCGGTTCAGGGGCGCTGATATATACGATCCACCATAAAAAAGGCACTGAGCCCTGGACTGACAGGGTACATAACAGACTAGATCTGATGGTATCCATACTGTATATGTTTACCAGCAGTTTCGTCGTAAATCAGGTGGCAAAGAAATATGCTTTCAATGATGAAGACGGTTACCATAACCTCAGGTATTTCGGTACACAGCTTATAAAGCTCGCCGCTGAGAACCAGCTGAAAGGTCTTGCTGCCGCTCAGTTCAACCTGAAACATTTTCAGGGTGTAAATCATCAGGTTGGAAGAGAAAACGGCGATGCTGTCATGCGCGGTTTCGTTGACGGGCTTGAAAAGATAAAGGATCATCCTTTACCTGTCTGCAGAATGGGCGGAGATAATTTCATCATGCTTATGTCTGCCAAAAAAGTGGATGATGTTATACGATATCTCAAAGGTACGATAATAACTTTCGGCGACGGTTTCAGCGAGCGTATCAATGTCAGTGCCACCGCAGGCATCTTCGTGTTTGATGATGATTTTGATCTTAGATCTCTCGATGATGTTATGGACAAGGTCATGCCCGCATCAAGTCTGGCAAAGACCGCAGGCCGTGACGATGTAATTTTCTACGATTCCGAGCTTATGAAGATCAGACAGCGGATAGCTTCAATACAGCATCTTCTGCCCGTCTCCATCGAAAAGGAAGAATTCAAGGTCTACTACCAGCCAAAGGTCTCCATAACCGACGGCACTATCGTAGGTGCGGAAGCACTTTGCCGCTGGGCAAGGGATGACGGACTTATACATCCGATTGAATTTATACCGATACTTGAACAGTCCATGGATATATGCAAGCTGGACTTCTATATGATCGAGCACGTATGCCGTGATATCAGGCGCTGGTTAGACGAGGGCAAAAACGTTGTGCGCATCTCCGTGAACCTTTCCCGCAAGCATATGCTGGATGTTGACCTTGTACAGCATCTGCTGGATATCGTAGATAAGTACGATGTCCCCCACGACCTTTTCGAGATAGAACTGACCGAGACCACTACAGACGTTGAGTTCAAAGACCTTAAACGAGTTGTAAGCGGTCTTCAGAAGCAGGGAATATCGACTTCCGTTGACGATTTCGGCATCGGATATTCGTCACTGAAACTCATTAAAGAGATACCCTGGAACGTGCTGAAGATCGACAAGAGTATAGTTCCTGCGGATGAAGATGACGAACACAGTCCCACAAGCGTCATGTTCAAGTACGTTGTTGCTATGGCGCGTGAGATGGGTCTGGCAATAATCGCTGAGGGCGTTGAGACCGTAAATCAGGTCGAAGTACTGAGAAAGAACGGCTGTGACATCGCCCAAGGCTTCTACTTCGATAAACCTCTCCCGGTGGAAGTATTTGAAAAACGACTTGAAACAGGCGTGATAATCAAATAAAGATATTTGCAGCATCTCTGAAAAGAGGTGCTGTTTTTTGCGTCCGAATGTTCTAAAAAAATCTTTGCAGGAACAGCAGGTCATTATCCGGGACAAACTGCCATATAATCAAACAAAGAAGGAGGACTTGCTATGGAGAATATCAAAAAATATTTTATACTGTTCGTGTGTCTGACCATGCTTTGTTTACTCGTGCCGAAAAATTCTGCCGCAGAGACTTTATCAGTTGATGATATGCTTGAAGCCATGCCTGCGGAGGAAATAATCGCCGTTGAATGTTCAACAGGTCAGGTGCTGATGGAGAAAAACTCAGCCAAAGTATGCGAGATATCTCACCTTACAAAACTGATGCTTGCATTACTTGCGGCTGAAAAGCTGGAAAACGATGAACTTTCCCTGATGGATACAGTAACAGTATCCGCAAAAGCTAACTCAATGCCTGCACCTCAGATATGGCTGGATAAAAATGAAAAAATAACCGTAGAGGAACTTATAAAAGCAATCACAATAAGCAATGCAAACGATGCTGCGGTCGCTTTGGCGGAGCATATTTTCGGCTCACTTGATGAAGCTGTAACTGAAATGAATTGTAAAGCAAAATCACTTGATATGATTTCAACGACCTATGCAGATGTATGCGGATTAGATGATAAAACTCTCTCAAATGCCGCTGATACAGCAATTTTGGCATCCGAACTTGTCAAGCATGATATACTTACATCATATTTTACATCATGGATAGACCACGTCCGTGACGGGAAAGCAGAGCTTGTGAACCTCAACCGACTTGTCAGGACATATAAAGGTATAACAGGATTAAAAGCCTGTTCTTCATCTTCGGCAGGGGAATGTACTGTCGTCACCGCCAAACACGGAAAAATGGAGATAGCAGTGGTTGTTATTGGATGTACAGACCGTACTCTGTGCGATGATATTGCAAAGAAACTGCTGGATATGTGCTTCGATGTGTATTCGCTGTATACTCCCGAGATCACGGATGATATGCTTGAAAAGATACCGGTGCTGCTGGGAGAAAAAAGCAAAGTTTCCGTTGACTTCGGCGATGTTCCTGCTGTTGTCGTGCCAAAAGGTTCATCGGATAGCTTTGATATCAGCTTCGATAAAGATAAAGAGCTTTCAGCCCCCGTCAAGAAAGGGCAGGTGTGCGGAAAGCTCGAATGCAGATACGGCGATCAGGTCATATATTCTGCTGATCTGGTGGCTAAAAATGGTGTAAAGCAGAAAAACTTTGCATCTTGTATGAAAATATTGCTGAATTATCTTCTAAAAATTTAAAACATATTTTGTCTGAATTACACAAAAGTGACAAGTCTATCTGAAATGGCTTGCAAAGTCATAAAAAATATTGTATAATAAATTAAAGCAATTTATTTAGAAAGGCTGATTAGAATGTCACTTACATTAAGAACAAAATATCTTGAGGGTTTTGTTGCAGCTCATGAGTTCGATGCTATCGCTCCTGCTGTAACTGCTGCTCACAACACGCTGGCTGCCAAGAATGGTCCCGGCAATGATTTCCTGGGCTGGGTAGAACTGCCTACCGATTATGATAAGGAGGAGTTCGCAAGGATCAAGGCTGCTGCTGAAAAGATAAAGGATACTGCTGATGTGCTTATCGTTATCGGTATCGGTGGTTCTTATCTCGGCGCAAGAGCTGCTATCGAACTGCTCAAGTCGCCGTTCTACAACAATCTTAAGAAGGATACCCCCGACATCTACTTTGTCGGCAACAATATAAGCGCTACATACCTCAACGAAGTACTGAGCATCTGCGAGGGCAAGGATGTAGCTGTTAACGTTATTTCCAAGTCCGGTACTACTACCGAGCCTGCTCTTGCTTTCAGAGTATTCAAGAAGCTGCTGGAAGACAAGTATGGCAAGGACGGTGCTAAGGAGCGTATCTTCGCTACTACCGATAAGGCTAAGGGCACACTTAAGGAACTCTCCGATGAAATGGGTTACGAGACTTTCGTAGTTCCCGATGATGTTGGAGGAAGATTCTCCGTTCTGACCGCTGTTGGTCTGCTGCCCATCGCTGTTGCAGGCTGCGATATCGACGCTCTGATGAAGGGCGCACAGAACGCGCAGAAGAAGTACGCAAATGACGACGGCAACGACTGCTACAAGTACGCTGCTGCAAGAAATATCCTTTACAGAAAAGGCAAGAGCGTTGAGATGCTGGTTTCCTACGATCCCGCTTTCACACTGATGGGTGAGTGGTACAAGCAGCTCTTCGGCGAGAGCGAAGGCAAGGACGGCAAGGGCATATTCCCCTCTGCTGCTACTTTCTCCACCGATCTCCACTCTCTGGGTCAGTTCATTCAGGATGGTTCCAACCTCATGTTCGAGACCGTTGTGAACATCAAGACCCCCAAGCAGGACTTCTTCATTGAAGAGGATGCTGAGAACAGAGACGGTCTGAACTTCCTTTCTAACCAGAATATGTCCGTTGTTAACCAGAAGGCTTTTGAGGGTACTATCCTCGCTCACACTGAGGGCGGCGTTCCCAATCTGGTCATCGACGTTGACAAGATCGACGAAGAGAACCTCGGCGAGCTGATCTATTTCTTCGAGAAGGCTTGCGCAATCTCCGGTTATATGCTGGGTGTAAATCCCTTCAACCAGCCCGGCGTTGAGAGCTACAAGAAGAATATGTTCGCTTTGCTGGGCAAGCCCGGCTATGAGGATCAGAAGGCTGCACTTGAGGCAAAGCTGGGTTAATTTAAAGAAAAAGAAATTATGCGGCAACGCCGCTTAAAATAAATGCTTTTAAAGCAGAATGGAGAGTTATTATGATTAATTTGATTCCGGGAAAAAAGGGTACAGGCAAGACTAAGATACTTGTTGACTCCATTGTTAAGGCTGCAGAAAATGCAACAGGCAACGTTGTATGCATCGAGAGAGGCATGAAGCTCACTTACGATATCCCCCACAGTGTAAGACTTGTTGATGCTGAGGATTACGGCATCACCAGCTTTGAGACCTTCTATGGTTTCGTTGCAGGTCTGCTGGCTGGCAATCACGATATACAGGACATTTTTGTTGACGGTATTCTGAAGATCGGCGGCAGAAACTATGACGAGCTGGGTGAGCTTATTGAGAAGATCGCTGTTCTGGCAAAGGACATCAACATCGTGTTCACAGTATCTGCTGATGTTGAAGAACTGCCTGCACAGGTAAAGGCATTTATCAAGTAATTTGTTAAATTTTATTTGATTGCGCAAAAAAATCAAAAAAACTATTGACAAATCACTGACTTCGAGTTATAATGGAGTTTGTGATGTTTGAGGTGTACTATGAAAATACATCTGAAAGAGCTTTTCGATATCGTAGGTGAGGTCAAGGAGTTTGACTACCGGATATCTCCCGAAGAAGTCGGAGAGTATTCATCTTATGATTTTACAGCACCGATAGCAGTCAGGGGCATGGTAGAGAATCGTGCCGGCGTTGTAACGCTGAGCTTTAACGTAGTATTTACTTTGTCACAGGTCTGCGACAGATGTCTTAAAGAGTTTGAGCGTGAGTACAGCTACGATCTCAGTCATATACTTGTCAGACAGCTCCACAGCGGACGCGATGATTATGATGAGTATGTTGTCTGTGAGGATAATGTTCTCGAGCTTGATGAACTGGTCATTTCCGACCTGCTGCTACAGCTGCCCACTAAGATACTCTGTAAAGAGGATTGTAAAGGGTTATGCTTCAAATGCGGCAAGGATCTGAATGATGGCGATTGTGATTGCCCGAAAGATCCGTTTTGATCTGACGACTGGTGTTACTATTACCGAAGAGGAGGTGCCAAAATGGCAGTACCAAAGAGAAAAGTCTCCAAGGCTAGACGTGACAAAAGACGTTCAGCTGTTTGGAAGCTTGAAGCGCCTGCACTGAGCAGATGCTCCAACTGTGGCGAGCTGACTTCGCCTCACAGAGTGTGCAAGAACTGCGGTTATTACAAGGGCGTTGAGGTCATCAAGAAGGACGCATAAGCCTATTGGTACCTTACAGTCTTAAATAACAATGACTGAACAGGGCAGAGGAAATAAATTTTCCTCTGCCTTTTAGTTTGATGTTGATTTTTTCAGAAAGATATGCTATAATAAAATAGATATGCGTTTTGTTATAAAGGAAGGGGAGGATATTAATGGTTCTGCCTGTTGTTGCAGTGGTCGGAAGACCAAACGTGGGCAAATCCACGCTTTTCAATAAACTTATAGGTCAGCGGCTTTCCATAGTCGAGGACACCCCCGGTGTCACAAGAGACCGTATCTACGGCAAATGTGAGTGGCTGGGAAGAGAATTCATGCTGGTTGATACAGGCGGTATCGAGCCTGAATCCAATGATATCATTCTTTCTCAGATGAGAAGACAGTCCGAACTGGCTATTACCTCGGCTAATGTTATAATACTTGTTACCGATATCAAGAGCGGTGTGACTTCCACAGATATGGAAGTTGCTCAGATGCTTCTTAAATCGGGCAAGCCTGTTGTGCTTTGCGTTAATAAGGTTGATAACGTGGGTGAGCCTCCTATGGAGCTTTATGAGTTCTATAATCTGGGTCTTGGTGAGCCTTTCCCTGTATCATCGGTGCATGGTCACGGCACAGGCGATATGCTTGATGAAGTGCTGAAATATCTGCCTGATGTTACTGAAGAGGAAGACGATGAAGAGACCGTTAAGGTAGCAGTCATCGGTAAGCCTAATGTGGGCAAATCCTCGCTGATTAACCGTATCTGCGGTGAGGAGCGTGTTATCGTATCCGATATCGCAGGCACTACCCGCGATGCTACAGATACTGATATCGAAAATGAGTTCGGTAAATTCGTATTCATCGATACTGCGGGTATAAGACGTAAATCCAAGGTGCTGGAATCGGTTGAAAAGTATTCGGTACTAAGGGCTTATATGGCAGTTGACAGAGCCGATGTTGCTGTTATCGTAATTGATGCAACAGTTGGCTTTACCGAGCAGGACAGCAAGGTGGCAGGTTACGCTCACGAAAAGGGCAAGGCTTGCGTTGTGGCAGTAAACAAGTGGGATGCCCTAGAAAAAGACGGCAAGACCATGAACGAGTTCCGCAAAAAGCTTGAGGACGATTTCAGCTTCATGAGCTATGTGCCTTTCGTTTTTGTTTCCGCAAAGACAGGTCTGCGTATAGACAAGCTCTTTGAGATGATCCGCTACGTTAAGGAGAAGAACTCCATACGTATCGCAACAGGTAAGCTCAACGAAGTTCTTGCCTATGCGACTCAGCGTGTTCAGCCGCCCTCCGATAAGGGCAGACGTCTGAAGATCTACTACATGACACAGGTATCCACCAATCCGCCCTCATTTGTGTTCTTCGTTAACAGGGCAGAACTTTTCCATTTTTCCTATCAGCGTTACATTGAAAACCAGATCCGTGAGACTTTCTCTCTGGACGGCACGCCAATAGTTTTCAAGATAAGAGAACGTGACAGGGATGACGTTAAATGACCGACAGGAGCTATATTGACATATGAAAGATGTATTGGCTATATTATTTACAGTTGTATTCTCGTACCTGTTTGGCAGCCTGAATTCTGCCATAATCGTTTGCAGATTATGGAAAAAACAGGATATCCGCGATTACGGCAGCAAGAACGCAGGACTGACCAATGTTCTGCGTGTTTACGGCAAAGGTCCCGCACTGGCTACACTTCTCTGTGATCTTGCCAAGGGCGTTATCGCAGTAGTCGTATGCCGTCTGCTTGTGCATAAGGTCATGGGTGTTGAATTCTTTGGCGATCCCCATTTCATCGGATATCTGGCAGGTCTCTTTGTTATGCTGGGACACTGTTTTCCTGTATTCTACGGATTCCACGGCGGAAAGGGAGTTCTGCTGGCGGCAACTACTCTTCTCGCCATCGACCCCCTGACTTGTCTGTGCGCACTTGTGGTATTTGCGGCGCTGCTGGCTGCAACAAAGTATGTATCGGTAGGTTCCATATTTGCTTCTATTGCTTACCCCACTTTCACTTTCGTTTTGCAGAATTTTGTCTACAAGGATAATTACGCAGTTATACCCAACACCGTTATGGGCGTGCTGATATGCATTCTGATAATCTCTCTGCATCACGCCAATATCAGGAGACTTCTCAACGGCACCGAAAACAAATTCGGTCAGAAAAAGAAAGCGGATAGCTGAGCAAAAATTCTTTTTATCAACACAGGATTTTCACTGATATGGGATATAATGGCTTCAACATGATCCCAATGATCTATAATTTCAGAATATTTTCACAAACGGGAGGTATGAATAATGGCAAATATCACAATACTCGGTTCAGGCGGATTTGGTCTTTCTCTTGCAATAATGTGCGATAATGCGGGACATGACGTAACTGTATGGAGCAAATTTCAGGACGAGATAGACACTATAAACAGGACAGGCGAGCTTAAAAGCAAGCTTCCCGGAGTGCTTGTAAACAAGTCCATCAAGCTTACCACGGATATTTCTGCGGCAAAGGGGAAGGATATGGTCATTATCGGCATACCTTCTAACTTTGTAAGAAGCGTCTGCGAGGAGGCTGCGCCTTATATCGATAAGGAAACCATCATCGTGAACACTGCGAAGGGTCTTGAAGCCGGAAGCCTTAAAACCATGACACAGGTTGAGAAGGAATGTTTCCCCGAGAATACCATAGCTGTGCTTACAGGTCCTTCTCATGCTGAGGAAGTTGCACGGGGCATACCCACAACAGTCTGCACCGCCTGCGAGAATACCGAAGCGGCATACTTCATTCAGCAGACCCTTTCAAACAATACCTTCCGCGTTTATGTTAATGACGATGTTATGGGTTGTGAGATAGGCGGTTCGCTGAAAAACGTCATCGCGCTGGCTGCGGGTGTCTGCGATGGTCTCGGCATGGGCGACAACACCAAGGCTGCCCTCATGACCAGAGGTATCCGCGAGATAGCAAGGCTTGGTTTAGCACTTGGTGCTAAGACTGAAACTTTTGCAGGTCTCAGCGGTATAGGTGATCTTATCGTTACCTGCTGTTCAATGCACAGCCGTAACAGACGTGCAGGCATACTCATCGGTCAGGGCGTTGATCCTGCCGAAGCAGTAAGACAGGTAGGCACGGTGGAAGGCTACACCTGCACCAAGAACGCTTATGCTCTTGCCAAGAAAATGGGTATCGAGATGCCCATCACCGAAGAACTTGCAAAGGTGCTCTTTGAAGGCTCGCCCGTTGGAGACAGCATTAAGAAGCTCATGGGCAGACCTTCCAAAAACGAGACCGAGAGCCAGTTCCTTAACTGACGGAGGTGCATCATGCTTAAAAAGTATAGTATTAAAACCGATAAAGAGGGGCTTTACAATATAACAAGCTACGTCAGACAGACGCTGAACGAATCGGGTGTTGAAAGCGGTATCGCGGTGATCTTCTGTCCCCATACCACTGCGGCTATCACAATAAACGAGAATGCCGACCCCGATGTGCAGACAGATCTGCTGTTCGCACTGGATAAGACCTATCCCGACAGACCACAGTTCAGGCACATGGAAGGCAATTCTGCGGCACACCTCAAATCCAGCTGTGTTGGCGCTTCTGAGACTGTTATAATTGAAGACGGCACACTTCTGCTGGGTACATGGCAGGGAATATATTTCGCTGAATTTGACGGTCCCAGGACAAGAAGCTTTTATGTTAAGATCGTCAAGGGATAAAACTTGATATCTATTTGATAAATTGATGATACTTAACTGCGGAGAAACGCGAAATTTCTCCGCAGTTTTTTCTAAGAAATTTGTGAAAACCCTTTACAAGAGACGAAAAATATAGTATAATTTTATTGTGAGTAATTACGCACTTAGCGTAAATGTTTTTTAAGGAGTGTTATTTATGGGTGCTAAATATAAGCGTATCCTCCTCAAGCTGAGCGGCGAGGCTCTTGCGGGAGATAAGAAGATAGGTCTTGATTACGATATAATCAATTCCTTTGGCAAGAGCATAAAGAAAGTCGTTGATGCAGGCGTTGAGGTCGGCATAGTTGTCGGCGGAGGTAATTTCTGGAGAGGACGTTCCAGCGGTGCTATGGACAGAACCAGAGCAGACCATATCGGTATGCTTGCCACTGCTATGAATGCTCTCGCAGTTGCGGACGGTCTTGAGAACTGTGGCATGGAAGTCAGAGTTCAGACCGCTATTTCTATGCCTCAGGTAGCTGAACCCTATATCAGGAACAAAGCAATGCGTCACTTTGAAAAGGGCAGAGTTTGTATCTTCGGCTGCGGAACAGGTAACCCCTTCTTCTCTACCGATACAGCCGCTGCACTGAGAGCTGCCGAGATCGAGGCTGATATTTTCTTAAAGGCTACTATGGTAGACGGCGTTTATGATAAGGATCCCCATAAGTACAGCGATGCTGTCAAGTATGATTCACTGACATTCAGCGAAGTGCTGGAAAAGGGTCTTCAGGTAATGGATTCCACAGCCGCTGCACTTTGCAAGGATAATAACATTCCCGTACTGGTCTTCGATCTTGCAAGACCCGATAATATCTTTGATGCCGTTATGGGCGAAAATGTAGGCACACTGGTATCAGCTGAATAATATAAAGAAAGGAAGATATGTTATGCAGGAAATAAAAAATAAAGCTAAGGAAAAAATGGAGAAGTCGGTAAACGTTATGCTTTCCGATTTTGCTGCAATAAGAGCGGGCAGAGCTAATCCCGCAGTTCTCGATAAGGTTAAGGTTGACTACTATGGTTCTCCCACACCTGTAAACCAGATGGCTGCTGTATCTGTTGCTGAGGCAAGAATACTGGTCATCACTCCCTGGGATAAGAGCACTCTCAAATCCATCGAGAAGGCTATTCAGGCTTCCGATATCGGTATCAATCCCCAGAATGACGGTCAGACTATCAGACTTATATTCCCTCAGCTGACTGAGGACAGACGTAAGGAGATCGTTAAGGATGTCAAGAAGGGCGGAGAGGATACCAAGGTAGCTGTTCGTTCTATCAGACGTGACGCTATCGAAAAGATCAAGGCTAAGAAGAAGAATAACGAGATCACCGAGGATGAGCAGAAGGACGGCGAGGAAGCTATCCAGAAGATCACCGACAAGTTCATTAAGGAGATCGACGGCCACGTTGCTGAGAAGGAAAAAGAGATCCTCTCTATTTAAGGTGACGAATGGCTAGGAAAATAAGCTGTCTTGGTGATAATATCATACCTCCCGCACACGTTGGCGTTATCATGGACGGTAACGGCAGATGGGCGAAAAAGCGAGGTCTGCCAAGAAAATTCGGACACCGCGAAGGTGCGAAGAATTTCCGTTCCATAACCAAGCACGCAAAAGCGGTAGGTATTGATTATATCACATTCTATGCGTTCTCTACGGAGAACTGGAAGCGTCCCAAGGATGAAGTGGACGCGATAATGGATCTTTTTGAAAAATACCTTGATGAGGTCGAAGACTTCATCGAGGAGAATATCCGTATAAGGTTCATAGGTGACAGGTCGCAGCTGAAGCCATCGCTTCAGGCTAAAATGCGCCACACTGAGGAAACATCCAAGGATTTCGATGCCATGACTCTCGTGCTCGCCATAAATTACGGCGGCAGAGACGAGATCTGTCACAGCGTAAAGATCCTTGCTGAGCAGGTAAAGCGCGGCGAACTGGAACCTCAGGATATCACTGAGGATATGATCGAAAGGAACCTTTATACCGAGGAGATCCCCCCGCTTGACCTTGTAATAAGACCCAGCGGTGAGCAGAGGCTGTCCAATTTTATGATATGGCAGGCAGCCTATGCCGAATTTTACTATACAAATATTCTCTGGCCTGATTTTCGCGTAAATGATTTTGACAAGGCTATCCTTGATTTTTGCGAAAGAAACAGAAGATTCGGAGGAATTTAACTAATATGTCCACACGAATAATCTCTGCTGCGGTGGCGCTGGTTGCAGCCATCGTCCTCGTAGCTCTGCATTCAACGATTTTGATAAACCTTGCGGTCGGTGCGCTGTCTGTAATGGCTGTGTACGAAGTATTCAAGGCGGTAGGCTATGATAAATACAAGATTCAGAATATCGCCTGCATGGCTTTTGCAGGTATCGACGCTTTGGTTCCGTTTTTCATGTACAGGCTGAATACCCTTTATTTTTTCAGTTACAGGCTCTATCTTGGTATTTTTGTTCTGCTGATGTGCATACTGTATCTTAGGGATCATAAGACCCTCAAGTATACAGATTTCTTCGGAATGACAGGCATAACGGTACTGCTGAGCTATTCCTTCGGCACGCTGATAAAGCTGTCACAGGATAACAGTCTGGTTTCCCAGGTTGCAGCAGATGCAAGAGGAAAGGCACAGGTCTACCTGATAGTAATATCTCTTGCGGCGGCATGGCTGGCTGACAGCGGCGCGTATTTCGTCGGAACTTTCTTCAACAAGACCGGCAGAGAAGTACATCACCCGTGGCCTGAGATCAGCCCCAACAAGACACTTGAAGGTCTTGTTGGCGGTGTTGTTACCAACGGACTGATACTCGTTATCACAAGCCTGATCTTCGATCTTGCTAATCCTGCTTTCAAGGTACGCTATATCATGGTATTCCTTGCAGGAATGGCTGCTGCTCTTATCGGTCTGGTGGGCGACCTTACAGCTTCGATGATAAAGCGTCAGACAGGAATAAAGGACTACGGAAAGATAATGCCCGGTCACGGCGGTGTTATGGACAGGTTCGACAGCGCTTTGCTGGTGGTGCCGTTCATATGCTACCTCGCATCACAGGGACTGCTTATCGTAGGTACAAATATATAACGCTCAAGGGGCAGGTCTGAAAGGCTTACCCCTTTTGAACGTTTTTTACAGAGGTCTTTTTTATGAAAACTATCAGTATTTTAGGTTCGACAGGCTCCATAGGCACACAGGCATTAGAAGTTTGTGAAGAGCATAACATAAAGGTAAAAGCCCTGGCAGCGCATTCAAATGCAAAACTTCTGGCTGAACAGGTCATCAAATTCGGTGCTGAGTATGCCTGCATTTTTGATGAGAACAAGCTTGATGAGCTGAAAAGCTGTCTGGCAGGCAGGAAAGTAACTCTGCTGACAGGTATGGAAGGTCTGAAGACCATCGCTTCACTTGACGGTGTGGATATCATGCTGAATTCGGTTGTGGGCATGGTTGGACTTGTACCTACTCTCACGGCTATTGAGCATGGAACAGATATTGCTCTTGCCAACAAGGAAACTCTCGTTGCAGGCGGTAAGCTTGTCATAAACGCCGCCAAGGAGAAAGGCGTGAATATCTATCCCGTGGACAGCGAACATTCGGCTATATTCCAAGCAACTCAGGGAAACAGCATGAACCGTGTCAAGGGGATAATACTTACAGCCTCGGGCGGACCTTTTTTCGGCAAAACCATTGATGATCTTCGTGAAGTTTCAGTTGAACAGGCACTCAATCATCCAAACTGGTCAATGGGCAGCAAAATAACCATAGACTCCGCTACCCTTATGAACAAGGGTCTTGAATTCATCGAGGCTATGTGGCTTTTCGACCTCAGCCCCGAACAGATCGAGATAGTAGTTCACCGCGAGAGCGTTATACATTCCGCAGTGGAGTTTGAGGATAATTCCGTTATAGCACAGCTGGGTGTTCCCGATATGAAAATACCGATACAGTACGCCCTGCTTTATCCCAACAGAGTACACTGTGATGTAAAGCATCTCTCCTTGACTGATTACGGCAAGCTTACATTCTCAAAACCGGATTACGAAACTTTCAAATGCCTTACCGCCTGCATAAAGGCTGTAACGGCCGGCGGGATACTTCCTGCGGCAGTCAACGGTGCTAATGAACAAGCTGTTGCAGCTTTTCTGTCGGGCAAGATAAGCTTCCTCGGCATAGGCGAGCTGGTCGAAGAAGTGCTTATTAATACAAAAAATAAAGAGATAAACAATGTGGATGATATCCTTGAAGCTGACAGAGCTGCAAGGGAGTACGTGGCAAAAAGAATAGTAGAAAGGCGATTTTAATGAGTATAGTCATAGCAGTAATAATTTTCAGTATTATTATAACTATCCATGAATTTGGACACTTCATCGCTGCTAAAGCAAATGGCGTAAAGGTGAACGAATTCGCCATCGGCATGGGACCCGCCATTTTCAAAAAGAAGAAAGGCGAGACACTTTATGCCCTGAGGATATTCCCAATAGGCGGATACTGCGCCATGGAGGGCGAAAACACCGACAGTGCTGATGGCAGAGCTTTCTGCCAGAAAGCGGTATGGAGACGTATGATAATAGTTGTTGCAGGCGTTTTCATGAATATGATCCTTGGTCTGATACTGCTGATGGTTCAGACGGGAATGAGCGACGCTATTGTAACCACCACCGTTTCAAAGTTTGAAAAAGGCGCTGTCAGCCAGAAGACAGGACTTAAAGAGGACGACAAGATAATCGCTATAAACGGCATGAGGATCTTCACCTCCACCGATATGTCCTACAAATTCAGCACAGATGATGACGGCATATACGATATGGTGGTCGAAAGAAACGGCGAACGTGTCAGCCTGAAAGATGTTCAGCTTACCACCTCTGTGGATGAGGAAGGGAATATGAGTATCCACTACGATTTCTGGGTAAAGCCCCAGAAAGTCACCGCAGGTTCAGTGGTAACTCAGGCTTTCAAGCAGACAGCCACCGATGCAAGGCTGATATATAGCTCTATCGCCGATCTTGTCAGAGGTAAGTTTTCCCTGAAAGATATGAGCGGTCCTGTTGGTATCGTTGATTCCATCGGCGATGTGATCGAGAGCGAGCGTGATGAGGAAACAGGCAAGATCGACTGGAAGAGCCTGACAGATACTATTCTCTATCTTTCCTCTTTCATAACGATAAATGTGGGCGTGTTCAATATTCTACCTCTGCCCGCACTTGACGGTGGAAGATTCATCTTCCTGATAGTTGAAGCTATCCGCAGAAAGCCTGTTCCCCCCGAAAAAGAGGGTCTGGTGCATACCGTTGGTCTTGCGGCTCTGCTTCTTTTGATGGTAGTTATAACTGTGAGTGATATTACAAAGCTGGTGTGATATGAAAGATATCAACAAACTAAAAGGCGGTATCTACGGACTTCTTGTGGGCGACGCTCTGGGTGTGCCTTATGAATTTCATCCCGCGGCAGATATCCCGCCTACTGATATGATCGATATGCAGCCCCCTGCTGGATTTGCAAGAGCTCATATGGGTGTACCGCCTGCCACATGGTCTGATGACGGTGCGCAGGCTTTGTGTCTGCTTGACAGCCTTGTTGAGGTAGGTTGTTTCGACCTGAATTATTTCTCGGATAAAGTTCTCGCATGGTATGATAATGGTCTGTGGGCTGTTGATAACTATGTGTTTGATGTAGGAATACAGACGAGTATGGCACTCGATGCGTACAGAAGCGGCATGGCTCCCGATAAATGCGGTCTTATCCGACCTGATGGCAAGGGCAACGGCGCTCTTATGAGAGTTCTCCCCCTTGCGCTGTGGCACGAGGGCACCAACGAAGAACTTGTTGAGGATGCCCATGCCCAGTGCCTTATAACTCACGGCAATATCACGAACCTTGTGTGCTGCGGGCTGTATGTGCTTACAGCGCGATGTCTTCTTGATGGTCTGAGCTTCGATGACGCTCTTTCTTCTGCGGTGGCTGAACTTCGCCGCATTTATTCGGATAAGCCTGATTTTCTCGAAGAATTTGAATTCAGGCTTTGTCCCGATGAACCCGATATATGGCGTGGCAACGGCGGCGGATACGTTGTGGATTCGCTGAGAAGTGCCGTTATGATAATGAAAAGAGCATCAAGCTATGAGGACGCTGTCAAACAGGCGATAGCTCTCGGTGATGATACCGATACAACAGCCTGTATCACAGGCGGTCTTGCGGGGATAGTTTTCGGATATGATGGTATACCCGCAAAATGGCGCGAAGAACTCCGAAGCAGAGAGCAGGTCGATGAACTGCTTGCAAAATGGATAAAGTGAAAAAGGGGATCATGATATGAGAAACGTTACTCCCGTCAAGGTCGGCGGACTTACGCTTGACGGCAAGCATATTTATATACAATCCATGCTGAATGTGCCTTCCACCGATATCGAAGGTTCTGTGGCACAGGCGGTAAGCCTTGAAAAAGCGGGCTGTGAGATAGTCCGTGCGGCAATACCAAACATGGATGCTGTTGCCCTTATCCCCGCGATAAAGGAGAAAATAAGCATACCTCTGGTAGCTGATATACATTTCGATTACAAGCTTGCCCTTGCGGCGGCTGATGCGGGTATCGACAAGATACGCATAAATCCAGGCAATATCGGCGATATGGAAAAAGTCAGGGCGGTCGTGAAGAAATGCACCGAAAAGCATATCCCAATAAGGATAGGTGTTAACGGCGGCTCGCTTGAAAAAGACATTCTTGCGAAATACGGCTCTCCCTGCGCTGATGCTTTGGTCGAAAGCGCTATGGGTCATGTTAAGATACTTGAACAGTGTGATTTCGGAGATATCGTTATCTCGCTGAAATCCTCAAACGTAAATATAATGGTGGAAGCTTACAGAAAGCTTGCCGCACTTTGCTGTTATCCTCTGCATCTCGGAGTTACCGAGGCAGGCACTGAACGCATGGGCATAATCAAATCTTCCATAGGCATTGGCTCTCTCCTTGTGGACGGCATAGGCGAAACTATCAGGGTATCCCTGACGGATTCCCCCGAAAAGGAGATATATGCCGCTAAGGATATCCTCAAAGCCATCGGCAGAGGAAGCGGAGTTCAGATAGTTTCATGTCCCACCTGTGGAAGAACAAGGATAGACCTGATAGGTCTTGCCAAACAGGTGGAAGAGCTTACACGAAATGTGGAAAAGGATATTAAAGTCGCAGTTATGGGCTGCGTGGTCAACGGTATAGGCGAAGCTGGCGAAGCTGATATAGGCATCGCGGGCGGTGATGGCAAGGCTGTCATCTTTGCCCACGGAGAAAAGCTGTATACAGTTTCCGAGGACAAGGCTTTGCAGGCGTTGATGGATGAGATAGAGAAGTTATAAGATAGGACGGTTTTCAAATGGCTACACATACGATCGGTGAATATTTTGATGAATATACAGATTCCATATCCCAGGACATAGCCGAGGGCAAGATACTCAGGCTGGTGTTTTCCGAGGATATGAATGATCTGGAATGCGTGGCATCATTTGAAAATACTGTAACCTTTGATTCCACGATCCAGTTTGAACAGCGCATGAGAAATGCACTGAACTGTGGTTTTTCTCTGCGCCCCCGCTTTACTCCCGATAAGCTGAGCGCTGAATATTTCGGTGAACTTTGCAAGTTCATGAAGAGCCGTTTCCCTTTTGTGAACGGCTTTCTTGACGATGCGGAGTCTACTTTTGACGGTAAGGTCTTCACCGTTACCTTAAAGCACGGCGGATTTGAGCTGATGAAAAAAGCAGGTATCTACACTGTTTTTTCAAGGCTTGTTACCGAGCTATTCTCCACCTCAGCCGATATATCATTCGAAGGCGTTCTGACTAATGATATGGAGCAGTACGAGCAGGCGCAGAGGGAGTTCTTTGAGTCCATGCCCATGCCCGATATCAAGGCATATGAAGAAAAAGCGGTTGCCGCAAAGAACAACAACGGCGGTTCAGGTGATGCTGTCCCTGAGTTCAGAACTATCGATGTTGACTTTACAAGCCTCCATCTCCTTGGCGAAGGTGCTACCGTCCTCAAAGGCGGACCTATACAGTCTGAGAGCCGTGTTCACAGCATGGCAAGTCTGCCAAATGATGCGGCTTCACTGGAGCATTTCAACGATGTTGTCACAGTATGGGGCGATATTTTCCAGATTGAGACTAAAGAGACCAAAAACGGCAGCCTTATCGCTATGGTATATTTTACCGATTATTCCTCGTCCTGCATGATGAAGATGATAGGCTCGTCCAAAAGGGGCAAGTTCATAAAGCTTACGAAAGATACCCTTGAAGCTATGCTGGGCAAGATGAAAAAGGCTTCTACCATCATCGCCCGCGGCAGGATAGAAGAAGACGACTTCGACCATAACATCTATTTCATGGCTGATGATATTATGCTGGTGGGCAGAGAAAAGGAAAAGGACACCGCCGAGCAGAAGCGTGTCGAGCTCCACTGCCATACCAATATGTCCATGATGGACGCTCTTGCAGCGCCCGAAAAGCTTGTCGCTAAGGCGGCAGGCTGGGGTCACAGGGCTCTGGCTATAACTGACCATGGTGTTGTTCAGGGATTCCCCGCGGCGGGAACAAAATGCCTTGATATCCGCAAGGGCGGACAGGAATTCAAGATAATCTATGGCGTTGAGGCTTATGAAGTCAACAACGATGCTAAGGTATTTGCAGGTGTTGACAGACGTGAGCTCACCGAAGAGATAATCTGTTTCGACCTTGAAACTACAGGCACTAACCCCAAGGATGACAAGATAATCGAGATAGGTGCGGTAAAGGTGCGCGGTCTGGAAATAGTTGACAAGTTCGATATGCTTGTTGACCCCGAAATGCCCCTTACCGAGTTCATTTCAAACCTGACGAATATCACCGATGATATGCTGAAAGGTCAGGCTGATATAAGAACAGCAATTGAAGCATTCATTGCTTTCTGCGGAGATTCACCCTGCCTTGTGGCACACAATGCGCCATTCGATACAGGCTTTATCAGGAGCAACTGCGAAAAGCTAGGCATAGATTTCAAGTTTTCAAGCATCGATACCGTGCCCATGTCACAGCTGATGCTCCCTCAGCTTGAAAGACACAAGCTCAACTACGTGGCTGAACATTTTGGCTTCGGCGATTTTCAGCATCACCGCGGCTGTGACGATGCCGAGGTGCTTGGTCATATATTCATCGAGCTCAGCAAGATGCTGATAGCTCAGTATCCACTGGTTCTTATAACCGTTGATATGCTCAACGGCCTTTTGGGTGAACTTGACAGCGTCACAGAAACTAAGGACGTTTTCCACCAGATAATACTTGTAAGGAACAATATCGGTCTGAAAAACCTTTATAAGCTGATATCCGATTCCAACCTCAAATACTTCAAGCGCCGCCCCCGTATACCCAAAAGCGAGCTTACAAAACTCCGCGAGGGACTTATAGTCGGAAGTGCCTGCGAGAGGGGAGAGGTCATTCAGGCTTACCTTGAAAACAAGCCTTATGAATACATAAAGCAGATAGCAAGCTTTTACGACTATCTTGAAATACAGCCCGACGGAAACAATATGTTCATGCTGACGGCTGAAAAGCCCCCTTACGACAGGATTAGGACGGTCGAGGACGTTAAGGATATAAACCGTTTCATCGTCCGACTGGGTGAAGACCTTGGAATACCCGTGTGCGCTACCGGCGACGTTCATTTCCTAAATAAAGAGGATGCTAAGTTCAGAGCCATTATACAGGCTTCCATGGGCTTTTCCGACTGCGACAATCAGGCACCCCTGTATCTGAAATCTACGACACAGATGCTTGACGAACTTTCATATCTCGGCGAAGATAAGGCTTATGAAGTGGTTGTCACAAACACAAACAACGTGGCTGACATGATCGACCCCGACCTGAAAGCTTTCCCCAACGGCACATACACACCTTTCATCGAGGGCGCTGTGTATGAACTCCAGATTATCTGCTGGCGAAAAGCCTGCGAGCTTTACGGCGACTGCGACCCTATGTCCATAGAAGTCCCCGAGGGCGAGGATGTTGATGTTTCCGCTTATTTTGAGGAACACGTTCACCCGTTGGTCTTCAAGCGCCTTAAACGTGAGCTTGACTCCATCATAAAGCACGGATTCTCAGTGCTGTACATGATATCCCAGAAGCTGGTTGCTTATTCCAACGACTGCGGATATCAGGTTGGTTCCCGTGGTTCCGTTGGTTCCTCCTTCGTTGCTTCAATGTCGGGAATCTCCGAGGTTAATCCTCTTGAACCCCACTACATCTGCCGCAAGTGCCATTATTCCGAATTTTTTGAAAACGGTGAATACGGCTCAGGTTTCGACCTGCCACCAAAGGATTGCCCGAACTGCGGCATACCTATGCACCGTGACGGTCATAAGATACCATTTGAAACATTCCTTGGTTTCGACGGCGATAAAGCCCCTGATATCGACCTTAACTTCTCGGGCGACTGTCAGGGCAAGGTACATAAGTATACCGAAGAACTCTTCGGTCAGGATCATGTGTTCAAGGCGGGTACTATCGGTACGGTAGCGGACAAGACTGCCTATGGCTACGTGAAAAAGTATCTGGACGAACGCGGAAAGACCGCCAATAATGCCGAGATACAGCGTCTTGTAAACGGCTGTGTCGATGTAAAACGAACCACATCACAGCACCCCGGAGGAATGGTGGTTATCCCCGGAGATTACGAGGTATATGACTTCACCCCTGTTCAGCACCCCGCTGATAAGGTGGATTCTGACATGGTCACCACCCACTTCGATTTCCATTCGCTTCACGATACCATACTGAAGCTTGACGAACTCGGACACGATGTGCCTACCATGTATAAGTATCTTGAAGATTTCACCCATATGGATATCAACGACTGTCCCATGTCGGACCCCGCTGTATATTCACTTTTCACATCACCTGATTCTCTGGGTGTTACCGCTGAGGATATCAAGTGCGAAACAGGCACTCTGGGCATACCTGAGATGGGTACGCCTTTCGTTCGAGGAATGCTACTTGAATCCAAACCTAAAAACTTCTCCGATCTTTTGCAGATATCGGGACTTTCCCACGGTACGGACGTTTGGCTTGGCAACGCGCAGGAGCTCATCAAAAACGGCACCTGCGATATATCCAACGTTATCGGAACGAGAGATAGTATCATGGTTTATCTGCTGGAACATCACCTTGAACCGAAGCTTGCCTTCAAAATTATGGAGATCACCCGTAAGGGTAAAGCACCAAAGCTTCTGACAGAAGAGATGAAGCAGGACATGAGAGCCCATGACGTACCCGAGTGGTACATCGACAGCTGTCTGAAGATCAAGTATATGTTCCCGAAGGCTCACGCTGCGGCATACGTTACTGCTGCTATCAGACTTTGCTGGTTCAAGGTGCATGAACCTCTGGCATTCTATGCAACATACTTCACCGTCCGCGGTGAGGACTTTGATGCGGAGACCACACTCAAAGGCATATATATGGTGCGCGACAAGATCGACAGGCTCAGCAATATGTCAAAGGATGAACGCTCGGGCAAGGACAGCGGCGTGCTGGATATGCTTATGCTGACCAATGAGATGATGTCCCGCGGATACGAATTCTTGCCCATAGACATCAATAAATCCCATGCCTACATCTACCAGATAGAGGACGGCAAGATAAGACTTCCATTCGTTGCAATAAACGGCGTAGGTCTCAACGCGGCACTGGCTATCTACGAAAAGGCTAAGAAAAATGACTTTATTTCAATAGAGGAATTCCAGATGAACAGCGGTATTTCCAAGACTGTCATCGAAGCTCTTGAAAACATCGGCGCATTTGGCGATCTTCCCAAGTCCAGCCAGATATCGCTTTTCAATTTCTAAAGGTTACGGATCTGCTCTCTGCTATGCATAGGGCAGACTTGCCATATATTAAGGACGCATCGCCCCGCAAAAAAGTCGGAATTTGCGTTCATACATAATTTACAAATTAATTTCTTGCATATTTGCACAAATCGGTTGACAAATCTTTGTCAGTATGCTAAAATATATCATGTTGATAATATGATACTATGTTAGCACTTTACTATAATAAATCAAATTAAAGAGTGAACAAAATGAAACGACAAATAATCTACATACACGGCAAAGGCGGCACCGCCGATGAAGCTTTGCATTATGTACCGCTTTTTACGGGCGATGATGTTGTGGGCTTCGATTATAAGTCACAGACACCGTGGGAAGCTGAAAAAGAGTTTTCTGAATATTTTGACAAGCAGACCAAAGACTGCGGTGAAGTTATCCTGATAGCCAACAGCATTGGCGCTTATCTATCGATGGCTTCGCTTCATGACAAAAAGATATCACAGGCATTTTTCATATCTCCCATAGTTGATATGGAAAAGCTGATAACCGATATGATGGCTTGGGAGAATGTCACCGAGCAGGAGCTTTATGACAGGAAAGAGATACCCACAAAATTCGGTGAGACCCTTTCGTGGGAATACCTCTGCTATGTACGCGAACACACGATAAAATGGCATATCCCGACACATATCATATACGGCGATAAAGACAGCCTGACTTCATACGATACTGTAAAAGCTTTTGCGGAAAGGATATCCGCAGAGCTCAGCGTTATGAAAGACGGCGAGCATTGGTTCCATACCGATGAACAGATGGCATTTATAGACGAAACTATTAAAAATCATTATAAAGGAAAGATAGTATGAAAAGATATGATCTTATAACCCCCGAGGGTACCAGAGACCTTTTGTTTGAAGACTGCCTTGCAAGGCGCAAAGTCGAGAAGACCCTTGCTGCTCTCTTTGAGGGCTTCGGCTACAGTGAAGTTGTTACTCCCGGCATCGAATTCTATGATGCTTTCAGCGGAAGCACCAGAAATTTCAGACAGGAGAGCCTTTACAAGCTCACAGATTCCAAGGGCAGACTTATAGTTATGCGCCCCGATTCCACTATACCGATAGCAAGACTTGCGGCTACAAGGCTTAAAGATTCCGATTCACCCCTGAGACTGTACTACAACCAGAGCGTATTCTCCAACAATGCTCTGCTTAAAGGGCGTTCCGATGAAGTTGTTCAGGCGGGTATCGAGCTTATCGGCGGCGACAACGTAAAGCGTGCCGACCTGGAAGTTCTCTGCACCGCTGTTGAAGCACTTGCAAGCTTCGATAAGGATAATTTCCGCCTTGAGATAGGTCATATCGGCTATTTTAAAGAGCTGGTAACTCAGCTGAACGTTGATGACGATGTTATCGAGGAGATAAGGATGCTTATATCCTCCAAGAATTTCCCCGCCCTTAATGATCTGCTGGACGAGATAGGCGATAATGAGATAACCCGCGCACTGAAACAGCTCCCCAGCCTTTTCGGCGGTATCGAAGTTCTTGACAAGGCAAGCGATATCTACGCAAATGACAAGATAACAGGTATACTCTATAATCTGAGAAAGGTGTTCAACCGCCTTTCAAGCCTTGGTTACGAGGGCAAGATATCCGTTGACCTCGGTATCGTAAGCCATACCGATTACTACACAGGCATCGTGTTCAAGGGTTATCTTTCCGAGGTTGGACAGTCCGTACTCAAAGGCGGAAGATACGACAACCTTATCGGTTCTTTCGGCAAGGAGCTTCCTGCTGTTGGCTTTGGTGTGAATGTTGATTCCGTAGCACTGCATTTGGAGCGCATTGGAGCAAATCCCGCAAGCAAGCCTGTTGACGCTGTTATATTCGGCGAAAAGGGCTATGTAGTTGAAGCTATGGCTCATGCCCAGAAGCTTGTCCGCGAGGGCTGTAAGCTTGAACATTCGCTGTTCAATTCCTATGAGGAGACAGTTGAGTATGCAAAGAGCAAGGGCATCAAGAAAGTTATCACCGTAGGTGAAGAGATCACCGAAAACAATATATAAGAGCATTTGAGAGGAGTTAGAAAAATGAATAAACCTTTGAGGATAGCTCTTACCAAGGGCAGACTTGAAAAGGATACTGTTGGACTACTGGAGAAGATAGGCTATGATTGTACTTCCATCAGAGAAAAGGGCAGAAAGCTGATACTTCCCGTGCCTGACGGCAACCTTGAAGTTGTGCTTGCAAAAGCTAATGACGTTATTACATATGTTGAACACGGCGTCTGCGATATGGGCGTTGTGGGCAAGGATACCATACAGGAAATGGAAGGCAAGTTCTATGAGCTTGTAGACCTTGGTTTCGGCAGATGCCGTTTCGCACTTGCCACCAAAAAGGGACAGAGCTTCTACGGCGGATACAATGTAAAGACTCTGGCAACCAAGTACCCCAACATCACCCGCAAGCATTTTGAAAGCAAGGGCATGGACGTTGATATAATCAAGATAGAGGGTTCGGTAGAACTGGCACCCCTGCTTGAACTGGCTGACGGCATCGTTGATATCGTTGAGACAGGCACTACACTGAAAGAGAACGGTCTTGAGATAATCGAGGACAACATCTGCCCCATATCCGCAAGACTTATCGTTAATACAGTTAGCATGAAGATGCGCCAGAGCGAGATAGAGAACTTTGTTTCTCTGGTTGAGAAAAATCTGTGATAGCAGATTTTAAGGAGGATATACAAATGTCACTTATAAAGAAGATATATGTAAACGGCAAGGACGAAGTCGAGTTTTTCAAGCAGCTTGAAGAGAGAAGCGGCGAGACCGATAAGAAAGTATCTGCCGTTGTCAATGAGATAATAGATACAGTAAGAAAGGGCGGTGACGCAGCTGTCAAGGCTTATACCGAGAAGTTTGACGGCAAGCTCCCTCAGTATTACGAGGTTCCCCGTGATGTTATAAACGATGCTCTGACAGAGGCAGACCCTGATTTTGTAAACGCTCTGCTGAATTCCATCGAGAATATCACCGACTTCCACAACAGACAGAAGTCCCGCAGCTTTGTAAACACCAAGGCTGACGGCTGTATCCTCGGTCAGAAGGTAAGAGGTCTTGATAAAGTTGGTCTTTATGTACCCGGCGGCACGGCTGCATATCCTTCATCTGTACTGATGAACGCTATCCCCGCTAAGATAGCTGGTGTCAAGGAGATAATCATGGTGACACCTCCCCTTAAGGACGGCACACCAAACAAGGATATACTTGTTGCAGCAGGTCTCTGCGGCGTTGACAGAGTATTCATGTCAGGCGGCGCACAGGCTATCGCGGCACTGGCTTACGGCACCGAGGAGATACCCAAGGTGGATAAGATAGTAGGCCCCGGAAACATCTACGTTGCAACAGCAAAGAAGCTGCTTTACGGTGTAGTTGATATCGACATGGTAGCAGGCCCCAGCGAGATACTTGTTATGGCTGATGAAACAGCCGATCCCAAGTTCGTAGCCGCAGACCTTATGTCACAGGCTGAGCACGACAAGCTTGCTTCTTCCATACTTGTTACTACCAGCGAAAAGCTTGCTGATGAAACCATCGCTGAGGTTGAGCGCCAGATGGCTTATCTTGAAAGAAAAGATATCATAAAGTATTCTCTGGAGAACTACGGTGCTATAATCATCTGCAACACCAAGGACGAAGCAGTTGACATGGCTAACAGATGTGCTCCCGAGCACCTTGAAGTTCTGTTTGAGAATCCTCTGGAATACGTTGGCAGACTTGATAACGCAGGTTCTATTTTCCTGGGTCAGTATGCTTCCGAGCCTCTCGGTGATTACTATGCAGGTCCAAACCACGTTCTTCCTACCAGCGGTACAGCAAGATTCTTCTCGCCTCTGGGTGTAAACAGCTTTGAGAAGCGTTCAAGCTTCATCTATTACACCGAGGAAGCACTTCGCCAGGCTAAGGACGATATCGTTCTTGTGGCAGAAAAAGAGGGTCTGACCGCACATGCAAATGCTATCAAGGTAAGGTTTGAATAATGATAACCGCAATTCTTACTATTGATGATATCGCTTCAAAGAATACTCCCGCTATCGTAGATTATCTCTGCGATAACGGGATAAAGGCGGTTATGTTCGCGTGGGGCGAAATGGTAGAAAGTAATTACGATAACGCTGTCTATGCGCTGAAAAAGGGTATGATAGTCGGAAATCACAGCTATTCTCACCCTTCATTTTCTCAGCTGTCTCTTGAAGAGTGTATCGCTGAGATAGAAAAGTGCGAGCAGATACTGGACAAGCTGTACAAAGACGCAGGCGTAGAGCGCAGGTACAGACCTTTCCGTTTTCCATACGGTGATAAGGGCGGTGCAAACAAAGAAGCTCTGCAAAAATATCTTGCAGAGAAGAACTTCGACAAGCTCGATGACCGCAGTATAACTTATCCTTGGTGGAAAGGACAGTGTCTCGATAAGGATATCGATACTTTCTGGACCTTTGATTTTGCCGAGTACAATATCCGCAAGGGAAGCGATTTTACCTCGGAAGACGTTATGAAAAGGATAAAGGATACAGCTCCTGCTACAGGTGCGCCTTTACTGGCTGACGGTGGAAGCCATATAATACTGCTTCATGCCCATGACGAGACCGAAGAACTTGTACCGCAGTATTACAAGACATATCTGGGCTGTCTTTTAGAAAATGGCGTTAAGTTTACCGAACCCGGATTTATAGCAAAATAAAACAGCATATCGCTGACAAAGAACGGAAGTGAGATAATGGGTCTTTTTAACAGATTCAAGCCAACGCAGTCTGACGAAATGAGAGTGCTTGAAAGGCTTGCGGGCAAAAATAAAAAAGGTATAATCAATTATAAAGATAACAGCATTTATTTTGAAGAATACAAGCTGAAAATATTCCTTTCGCATTGCGGCACAGAAAACATTGGCGACAGGTATTCGGCGACATTGTTTTTCAGGATAGATAATGAGGATCTTGAAGAGCCGATCTATGAACCCTCTGTCGCTCTGGGTACCTCGAAAGAAGAAGCCCTTGACAGGGCTGTGGATCAGTTTGTTTCCGTGATGCTGTCTGTTGTACTGTCATTTCAGTGCGATGATATGAGCACCATGAAAAACAGATTCGACGGCAGAGAACATATCTACAAATACCCATGCTCACTTCCTGTTACCTGTCAGGGAAACGGCAAGTCGCGCAGTAAAGCTCCATTAGATATAGTTAAGGATGAACTTCAGATTTATCTGGGCGCCAGAAAGTATACATGGGTGAAGCTCTTTGTGGGTCGTACAGGCAGTGAAGTTAGCTGTGAGGCAAGAGTAAACGGGCTGATCGTCCCCGAGCTTTCAGATAAGCTGAAAGAATATGCGGAGCAGGACGAAGACAAGACCGTTATTCTTATGGAAAAGCAGTGTATACTGTTCGTTCAGGATGATAAGACCTTCAGAAAGCTTAGATATAAGCCTGAAAAGGTCAAAGAATATGCTTTGCGGGCTATTCCGGTGATAGCGAATATACATGATGACAAAAGTTGGGATGAGGGCTTTAAAAAGATAAACTCTTTTACGCATGACTATCTGCTGACTCAGGAGCTGATAAATTTTATTCCTGAGATAGTGGCACTGAGTTGTTTTTCGTATATAAAGCATACCTCCGACATCACGCTGAACATTGACGATAAGGAAACGATCGATCTGAAAAAGCATCAGCTGACGGCATGGTGTTCCTGTGAGGTAGCTGTTGAAGAGATGCTTTCAAGCGGGAAAGTTGATGATAAGTTTCTCGGGGCGGTCATGGATTACTGTTCCTCCTATTATAATCTGATGTGCGATCTTTTCAGCAAATACACAGTGGATCAGATAAAAGGCGGAAATATTTGCTTTCGCAGTTTGACCTGCCCGTTTCCGCTGGAATATAAGGATAAGATCTATTGATTGAGGTGAAAAAAATGAGAAAAGCTGAGATAAAAAGAAAGACCCGCGAGACCGACATCGAGGTATTTGTTGACCTTGACGGCAGCGGCAAAGTTGAGATAGATACGGGCATAGGTTTTTTTGACCATATGTTAACTGCGTTTGGCGTACACAGCGGTATTGACCTTAAAGTAAAGTGCAAGGGCGACCTTTATGTGGACGCACATCACTCGGTGGAAGATACGGGTATATGCATAGGCAAGGCTTTTGCCGAAGCGCTGGGTGATAAGGGCGGTATCGCGAGATACGGTACAGCTTATGTGCCTATGGACGAAGCACTCAGCTTCTGTTCACTTGATATCAGCGGCAGACCTTTCCTAGTTTTCAAGGCAGAATTCCACGATGACCGCTGCGGTCAGTATGATAACTGTCTTACCGAAGAGTTTTTCCGTGCTTTTGCTTTCAATGCGGGGATAACTCTCCACGTAAAAGAAGAATACGGCAATAACGACCACCATATTATCGAAGCCATGTTCAAGGCTGTGGCACACGCATTAAAAGATGCCATGGTAGAAACAGGCAAGGGTGTTCTTTCTACAAAAGGGGTGTTGTGATGATCGCTATAATCGATTACGGAGCAGGAAACATATTCTCCGTTAAAAATGCGCTTGACCATCTGGGGGTGGAAAGCAAGCTGACTGATAAAAAGGAAGACCTTATTGCGGCAGATGAGATAATACTGCCGGGTGTGGGTGCTTTTCCCTGGGCTATGAATATGCTGAAAAACAGCGGTCTTGTTGATACTATAAAGGAGCAGGCTAAGGTAAAGCCTTTTCTTGGTATATGTCTGGGAATGCAGCTGCTTTTCGAGAAGAGCTTTGAGTTTGAAGAGTGCGACGGTCTGGGACTTATAAAGGGCCGCGTTGACAAGATAACCGACCCGGGTCTGGTCATCCCTCACATGGGCTGGAATAAGCTTGAGTATAATAAAGAGGTTCCCATTTTCAAGGGTCTCGGAAATGATGAGTATGTTTACTTCGTACACAGCTACAAGGCTTTCTGTGAGAGTGAAGACAATCTTTATGCCTACAGCGAATACGGTTCAAAAGTTCCCGCAGTAGTGGGTGACAACGGCTTTGTTTACGGCTGTCAGTTCCACCCTGAAAAGAGCGGAGAGACAGGTCTTAAAATTCTAAAGAACTTTGCAGAACTGGTTTGATATATATAAATAGTATTCGATTTTCAAGATGCAGTCCCTGTACAGTATGACACGTCCACGTTTGCCGATCCGGACCACCTTATCTCAGACTGCCTCTGCGGTCATTCGCGGTCAGCCTGCCATCGTGCGCACAGGTCTTTCTACTATCAGGTTTTTTTGAGAAAAAGTTGTACGTTTTTGTACAACTCTTGCAGAAATATGTCTGAGTTAAATATAAAAACGTATGTCTGCACGAAATTACAGGTGAGTTTTGTTGCAGATCGACGACAGTTTTTGAGGTGAGAACAATGGAGATAAGCAGAACAAATATAGATAACGGAAATAAGTTCGACTGGGGAAAGGCATCGCAGGATTACGCAAAATACCGCGATATCTATCCCGAAGAATTTTATAAAAAGCTGGTGGAACTGGGTATCGGCATCAAGGGGCAGAAAGTTCTGGATATTGGTACAGGCACAGGTGTTCTGCCAAGGAATATGTATTCCTACGGCGCTGAATGGACAGGTACAGATATCTCAGCTGAGCAGATAGCTCAGGCTAAGGCATTATCCGAAAACGGCGGTATGGATATTGATTATTTTTCCTGCCCTGCGGAAAAGCTTGGGGATATAGAAAACAGATTCGATGTTCTCACCGCCTGCCAGTGCTACTGGTATTTTGAGCATGAAAAGACAGCACCTCAGTTCAGCGGACTGCTGAACGAGGGCGGAAAAGTTGCTTTCCTGATGATGAACTGGCTGCCTTTTGAGGACGAGATAGCAGGTAAGACAGAAGAGCTCGTTCTGAAATACAATCCCGAATGGACAGGCGGCGGTGACAAGATGAAGCCCATGTTCGTTCCCGAGCCTTATCTTGAATATTTTGATGTGGAAGACAGCGGAGAATTCCTGCTGAACGTACACTTCACCAGAGAAAGCTGGAACGGCAGAATAAGAGCCTGCCGCGGCATCGGAGCGTCCTCACTTACGGAGGAACAGAAGTCCGAATGGGAAAAAGAACATATGGCGATGCTTGCAGGATATCCGCAGGAGTTTGATATAAAGCACTATGCGGCGTATGTGGTGCTGAAGAAGAAGTGATCTGCGGGGAGGTCATTTTATGGCTTGGCATAAGATAAATTCACAGGAAGATATTGACAGCTTCTTGAATGAAACAAAGTGTATGCATGACTGCGCAGTGGTATCTGCTAACTACATAAGCGGTGTGTACTGCGATGAAAAGAAAGCTATGCATTTTCCTTATGACGGCGCAACGCTTCTGCTGACGGTGGACAGCCAGTGGGTTGACAGGATAGAGATGCTGTTTACAGGGGTTATCTACTCCTCGATGATGAAGCCCACGGATATATGGGATTGCAGTCTTAAATTCCGTGACGATCTGTACGGAAAGAACAGGAATGACAGGGTTATCGTCTGGACGGACGGCAGTAACTTTAATCCCGAGTATGAATTTGTGATAAAAAAGTTTTCGCTTAATGAGAGCTATACATCTTTTGTTATCGCTCAGGGTATGAAATGGCGGTACGCCAAAGAGGCGGACGAGTTCGACTGCCTTGACGAGGAATATGAGAGATACACATAATATTACCGATATGGAGCTTCCTGTAACCAAACAAATCAAGGGGTTGCAAAAAAGAACACCTCAGTGTAGAATGTAAATACTGACGATGCGAAAGTTAGTAATACAAACTACAGAAAGGTGTCCTCTATATGTATTATACACAAAATGAAAAGATTTTGCAAGTAGGAGAAGAAAAAATAATTGTCGGGATCGATGTAGGCAGCGAAAAGCACTATGCCAGAGCATTTGACTGGAGAGGGATGGAGTATTCAAAGAAGGCCTATGTGTTCACAAATGACGCAGAAGGATTCGCAGGCTTTTTTGAATGGATCACCGGGATCATGGAAAAGAGCGGAAAAGAAACCGTTATGCCGGCTATGGAGCC
>NZ_FOKQ01000012.1 GCF_900112155.1 Hominimerdicola alba
AAATGCTGTTACTGCAATGCACCGCTGAAACTCGAGATAAGTGAGACCTCGATTCATACATTTCAAGGTCACAGGAATGAATTCACGATAAAGCATGAACCCAGTCTTGCCTGCACAAAATGCAATAACATGTTTCAGGCTGAGCCGTATCAGTCTGAAAAGACTAATGCATTCCTGCATTTTCTGATGTCGATCAAGCTGAAGAAAGCTGAGATCGAGTACAAAGACATGATCAGGTATGTAGATAAAAATCTCAAATTCAATGGTGATGATTAAATTTGACCCTGCAGGGATGTTGATTCCTTGCAGGGTCGGATATTTTATTGGGTGCGGGATATTTGACGGTTACGAAACACTAAGCTTTATTCAGATTTAATATAATCTACAAGCAACTTGGCATTTGTGTAAATCAAATCGTCTCTTGCTAGCGTTTTATCAACATGCCTATTGCAAGTTTAAAAAATATTTACAATAGTAGTCACACACCGTCCCTTTTACTCCACCCATTTACACCGCTAAAGTGTCCCCGCTAATAATAAATAACACCCCGGTGGGTAAAGTAGAAAAGTATTAATCTTCTCTTCCCCTGGGGTGTTATTGTTGATAATAAATTATTTGATTTTCCGGCTGTGTTCGCCTAACCACCGTTTGGTATTTGTTAGTGATGACAGTATTAATCCGGATCAATCACTTCTGTTAGTATTTTTGCATTCGTCCATATTACATGATCATTATCCGTTGTTCCTTCAATATAATTCTCACAGTCCGTATCATAGTATAATTCTGCCTTCAAATCTATCATGTAATTTGAATAGTATTTTGACGCAGGACTTGAATCACCTTCAAACAAACTGCCCGTACCTGTAAATACCGAAAGTGTCAACGGTATTTCGTAATATGTCTTTCCATCATCCGCAACATACTTCATGGTTGAAGAAGGATTCTGGATCACATAAACATAACTGGTTGCCGAAGGCGATGAAGCTGTAGTAACAGTAGAAGAATATACATCTCCCTCATTCTCCGGTTCAAAGGTATCAAAGTATTTATCTCCTATTACCAGATCTGTCACATATTCATTTATCGTCAATACTCCGGTATCTGTATAATCATCCTTTCTGCGAATTGTAACAATCAGTTTCATTCCTCTTGCATTATCCGCTTCACCGACATCAGAAACATCATAGAAAGCGCGCATTTTCATCGGCACATAACCATTCGCCGAATCAATTGAGTCCATATCTCTGGCATTGATGCCTAACTGATAGTACTCTCCATTCTGATTGCCTGAATCATCAGAATTCAATGTGAGTTTAGCTTTGCTGGAAGTTGTAATAAAGTATAGCAGGCCTCTAGAACCCCATTTCTCATCTACTGTCTTTGAATACGCTGCAGATGTAGCACTAGATGACAGGTTCGAAGAACCGAGCATTTTTGTACCAATCACGGATGAATGATTGTTCTCCTCAGAAGTATCTCTAAGTGGGAATTGATCTTCCATATCATCTTTGTTATCGTATTTCAAATTGACAGTTGTTTGTATCACAACATTTTGTCCGTATGCTGCATTTGAAGTATTACATGTTGCCTGAAGATACGGACTGAGGTCAACACCATCTCTGAATTCTATAAAGTTTGATCCAACGATTACATTGACACTATCGCTAATGTCCTCACCATTATTGATTTTGAACCCTTCTGTTCCAAAGCTAACCTTAGGTCTTACCTGAATACCCCTGATTTGATCTGAAGCACTGTTTTGCATATTTAATGAAAGAAGGAAACTCTGATAAACTTTAACGGAATCAAATCCCAAGTACGTATAAATAGTCGTACGGATTGAACTCTCTATGCCGACATTTGCAGTTAGCTGCGCTGAAATAGTATCATTTAAAGACTCAGAAGCAAGTGACATTTTTGTGGTCGTATTAGTTTCTGTTATACTAAAGTCATTCGTAAATATCTTTCCAGTAAGCAGATGTGAATGATAATTAGTATCCACAACAGAAGGGTATGCTGAGTAATTAAATGTACCCGGATCAAAAAACTCCAAATGATAGAAATTGTTATCCGATACCGGCGTAAAGAATGAAATGTAATAGTCTTCACCAAGATAGCCATAATTTGCTGACTCGGTATCAGAATCCCAAACACCATCTTTATACGCTATCGAGATGTTATAAGCTCCATCTCCATTTTCTTTATATTTGTAATATACATCTCCATTTCTAATAACAGCACCGGCACTCTTATAATTTGCAACAGTTGCATCTACACCTTCAGCAAGAGTAACAATATCATACTTTCCAGTTCCACCCGCATCAGAAACCGATACATCAAAGAAATCATTCATATAAACTGAAGTAAACGCATCACCCGTTCCATCTTTATTTACATGGAATAAATTCAGGTTCAGATAATTACTTGTTCCGCTTTGATATACCGAAGTAGTTCCATAATAAAATCTGTTACCCACATTAGGATCAACCAGCACCATACGAGTACCTGAAGGCAATCCACGTCCGGTAGCATCTATAACCTGCATCTTTTTAGAATATGTATACAGAAAACTTTCTCCCGAATTTACCATATCATTCCATTCAGAAATGGTTTTCTTGTATGTATAATGCATTTCAAGTGTTACAGGGTTACCAATATTCTCTATAAGAGAATTACCACCAGTTGCGTCATTCCATTCATTGAAATATGGCTGTTTAACATAACTTGTTCCAGTAAGGAAAGTTGCTCTGAAATCGTAACGCATTATTTTTTCCACAACAACCGGAATATAAAGATGAAACGCAACATTCGTATGTGTCGTATCACCTGGATCCATGTACTGAACATCAACAAGTGTAAACTGGCCAACACTTCCACCGTTATCATAGGAACCGGATTTCATTTTAAACTGACCACTTGACTGGAGAAGATTAGGATCAGTAGCGAAATAATTGAACACACCATTCTCATCATCCCATACACAAGTTCCAATTACAATACGATACACTTCTGATGCAGTATTCATCTCAGCATTCTCAGTATTACCAAGCGAATTTCGAGCATAATTGAAATCTGTGTTCGTCAGATATCTGATATAATTATTTATCAGTTCTGTTGTGTTTGCCGCATGGACATCATCTACAACCAGAACAGGGAAATCATTCGTCGGGCCCGCAAATGTACTTAGTTCTGTATTGTACGAGGAATACTTATTGTTGGTATACAACTTTTTAATTAGTGTTCCTGTAGAGCCACTGCTCAAAGATTCAATCTGACTATATGCAAAAGCATACCTCTTCGGTTCCGCAGTTAATGGTGTTGCTGTAACTGTGTCTCCAGAAATTGAGTAATTAACAACATCACCAAGAATGTGACCGATAGCTGAATGGCTGTAGTCGATAATCGGAGCATCTTCTCCTTCATGCGTATAATAATCTACTCCATCACCCGTGAGGTAATGGCTTCCATTATCAACGATAGTAAAACCGCTAGATGTAACATACGGTGACCCAATTGTAACATTGTGTGTATTACTTTCAGCAAAATCAGACCAAGTAGTCTTTCTTGTTGAGTTCTCCAAACTAAGACCTTCGTAATCCGCGCATACAACGTATCCGGCAAACTTATCATTGGTTTCTGTCGAAGAATTATAAATCAGCTTTGTCCCATAATAGTTATTAGTTGCCGGAGTTATATAAGTTCCACCTGATGCTGTTTCTGTAGTAGAAAAAGTATATGCACTACAATCGAATGATCTTCCAATCATCGCCTCAGTAATATTGGGCACATTTCTTGAATCCTGTCTGGAAAAGCCAGCAATCATAATGCAGTTATGTTTAGAATTAGCATTGGTTCCAACAATACCGCCCATATTATTGCCTGTTAGGTCTATATTTTTGGTCAAAATATTGTACCCATAGATATAGTAATTACCTAACGTTTCTCCATTTTGGCTACTTCCACCACTTGCGTCCCTTGATGTTTGATCCGTTGTTCCATTACTTAGTTTTCCTACCAGTCCACCTGCATTTCCTTCAAGTATGGTTCCAATTGTAGTGCCCTTACTATCAATATTCGTAATATCGCTACCATTAGATGTAATGCTACAATCAGAGACTTCAACATTATCAAGTATCAAAATATGTTGATCAAAATTTGACGCTCCTTTTGTTGATGTGTCACCCCAAATACCAACAACACCTCCGGCGGCAACATTTCCAGATATAGAGTATCCCTTAATACTGCAATTAACAAAATACGTATCAAACAAATCCTCCTTACCAGATGCAAGAAAACCACCTGCAGAAGAATACACTGTTGTTCCTGTACTCCTTATATATGGCGTTAAACCATCAATCGTGCAAGATATGCTAACATTCGAGATTTCTGATTGTCTATCGTTTGTTATGTTCGCATTTCTGGTCCAATTGTTTCCACCGCTTGGTTGACCACCGCTTGTAGCCCAATGCCCTATAAGTCCTCCAGATGCCAAAGGAGATTCGACCTGCAAATTAAACACATCACAATCATCCATTTTCATCCATGCTCGATTGATAATTCCTATCATACCACCGGCATATAGATTAGCCTTATCACTCGTCACATAAGAAAGCGTTGTCAAGGAAGAGTCATCACTACCAATTTTAATATTATTAATCGTGCATTGGGCACTTTGGGTACCAGTTGCTCTTAATACACCTATCAAGCCACCTACACCAAAGTTAAAATAATCTGTTGTTATTCCTCCCTGACAGTCACTTACAATTTCAGTGATACTAAAATATTTATCGTTGTAATCCAAAGAAAAAGTAATTGGATTATTACCTGTTCTACCTAACAATCCACCTGCTATTACTCCAGAATGTACTCTAATTTGAGAAGAGTCATAACCAGCACCGCCAGCTAGAGCATTATTCTGAATATTTAAAGTCAAGTTTACTGCATTGTTTCCAATTAATCCACCAGCATACTTAGGACTAAAAACATCAACATTATTTAATGCAACAGAATTAATTGTATAGGTTTTGCCACCCACATAGTTTGTTCCGTAAAGCGATCCCACAGAACAAACAAAACCTTTATCAAATACATTATCTTTTGTGTTCTCTACTTCGCCGCCATCAGATTTACTACTCTGTATAAGGCGACATTTTACGATTCCTTTTAGTTTAAGATTTGTTATTGTCGCATTTGCACTTGAAGCATAGCAATTAAACAATCCCAAACCATTTGAGTCCTGATTATTATACGGATTATAATATGTATCAAATTCACTATTAGCTTTTTGATAATATACATAACTTGTATTTTGAGAAATAGTATTGCCATTTCCATTAAAAGAATTAACGTACAATATGGCACTAGTATTAACACTGGTAGTTGTTATTCCATTCCTCAGAATTCTGTTAATTCCTTTGAATCCATCCGGGAGAACATATGTTGAATTTGAAGCACTTAAAGTTATTGATGAATTGTTGGTTCCATTAGCAATTATTCCAGCATAATAAACCGGATCTCCGCCTTCGCCATTTACAACTGTGTTTTGCACATTAGATGCGTTTTTATATTTAATTACATCAGTAGTTTCCTGTGTATATTTACGGATAATATACGGATTATAGCGATAGTTCTTATAATAGTTTGCTGTAAACCCTCCATATGTCGCACTAAAACTATCATAATAATTATCTTTAGCTGCATATGTCAAGAAATCCGGATAAGAAGAACTTGACGTGCTCTTTCCGCATCCAACATCAGAATAGGAGGCACTTCGAACTGTGTAGAAACCATCATAGTAACCAGTCTTCGTTCCAAGCGTAACATTACCAGGGGCATCAGTTCCTTTATTATGAATAGCTGACTTAATCCCCATACCACCATTGGTAATTAAAGAAAGCATAAATAGGCTCTGTCCGTCAGGCACAGTAATAGCTCTGCCACTTGTAACGCCGAGTTTCCCTCCTGCACTTGTAGAATCTACGTCAGCTATAGAATAATGCTTGGTTCCATTTTTTAGCGTCACCGCACCATCAGACCAGGTATCCGTTTCATTAGTCGTTCCGCCTGTAAATGTTCTTGTTCCATCTTCATATGGTCTGTATTTATTATCAGTCGATTCATTAATTACGTATCCACCAATAACCCGACCCACAATAGGATTGACATAGAGCCACTCATTGTTACTATCACTCATTGGTGAAGTATCAACTGCACTATTAGCTACTGCTCTGAAATTCACATTGCTAAATAGCGTTTCATTATATGTATTGCTACGGCTCATATTTCTGAAAACAAGACCACCATTTACAACAACACCAACATATCCACCAACAGGAACAAGCTGCGCATAATTGCCATATGTTTTAACACTTATTGATGAATTACTTGTATTTACTTCATCTTTATATGAATTTCCACGAATGTTAATGTTGATTTTATCGCTAGAACTACCTAATACTAACTGAACACCATCAATAATATTATCTCCACCCATGATACGGCCTATAACAGCGCCATAAGCCTCATTACCTCCGGAAGATGTTACAGTAGTTGTAACTTTTGTTCCACTCGTAGTGCTAGAACTAGATATAGAAACAGGAGTTTCAAAAGAGTTATTATTTCCATACAGTGTAACATCGCCAGTGACATTTATTGTCACGTCCCGTACAACGCTACCATTGCTATAATAGATAAGCGGATAACCCGTTTCATTAATTATTGTTTTGCCGTTTCCATCAATAACACCTCTGAAACGGTTCGCAGCTGTTGTCGTATTTCCAAAACCTTTAAAACCAGATTCAATAGTTATCGAATCTACCGTCTTTAATTCTGTTTCAGGATTCGTTTCTGTTTCAGAATCAGCGTCAATAATATAATATGCTCCTGCAAGATATTTCCGCATATCATCAAAAGTTATTTCATTATTGCTGGAATCCTTAAATGTTGTACCATCAGAAGTGAATACTACATGATCATTATTACACCATAAAGTATTTCTATAATTTGAATTCTTAAGTCCGTTAGGGACACATATTTCCTGTGTACCCGCAAAAGAACCACCATTTATCCAGTTAGCAACGGTCATAAGCTTTGTTCCCGTAGCAAGAACATAAGGATCATTGTATGTTCCGCATCCGTCAAGAACAATTACTGCATGATTGACTTCTATCTGATAATACGATTCATCTTCATCATACGCTGTATAGACATACGGAAGAAAGCCCGCAAAATTATACGGACTGGTAGCGTCTGATGCTTTAGGACTTGTATATGTGGATGATCCGGAATAGCAATGTTCCTGACCTATATATTGTGTTCTTCCAGATGAACTATTCGTTATACTTGATGCACTATCAGATCCATCCCAAAGTTCCAAACCGTATGTTACATTACCATTATGAGTTGTATCTGCATTTCCATCATTATTGGCATCCCAATCAGCTGCCCACGAGTAGTTATATACGCCTGAGCCTGATGCGTAAGAAAATGAATGCAAAAGTGTTGCCTTAGTAAACAGCGCATGATAGGTCTTATACATCGAATTAAAGTTACCCGTAGAACCTGAAAGATCCGTATCGCTGATAACTGCACTCGAATCTCTGGCATCCAATTTTATTTTAGAGAAGTTAATATTTACATCATCTGCTGTAGAATAACCAACATCACCGATAAGACTTGTTGCAGCATACAATGTAGTAGAGCCAGAATTATAAGCAGTGGTATTTGAAACATTACTGATTGTCAAAGAAGTGTTCTTTCCACTTTTATTTATCAAAAGGGGAGCATAAGCTGAACTAACTGTTCCATACGTTCCTGTTGCTACAGACAGATTATGAACAGAAATACCATTCAAAGAAATAGATCCGCTTGTCATATCAACCTTAGCAAGATGATCAGCATCTTTACCTTCAACCTTGCCACACACAAGAGCACCGCAAATAGATGCAGTATTATCACTAACTACAACTGCTCCTATATTGCCATTCAATGTAACGGCTCCAACTCTTAATGTATTCTTAACATTACGGAACAACCCTTCATGAAGAAGATAATGCTGTGTATGCGGGAATAATGAACTGTAGTAGAGAGAAGTTCGGTCACACTCAGACGAAATATTAGCATCATACTTTGCTTTCTCGCTTAACTCGAACTCTTTATTAGCAAAAGTAAAAGTGCCATTTACCTTAGTGTTATTTACAGAATGCCAGGTGTATGTTGTAACGCTCTCCGAAACAGACGAAGTATAGAATCCACCATTGGTTTTATCTCCACTGGTATCAATATCGACCGGATACCAGCTATAACCAGTCATATCATAAGCAAGGTTTTCTATATTTCCATCCGTAAAAGTGCTTGTAAAGTTTGTCTTAATACTCCTGTGAGCGTATACAGAAAGCGCCCAGCTCATCAACTTCTTCTGCGGTGTAGTAAGATCCGAAGCATCATTTGATGTTATCAAATCAAGGTTATAGTAATATCTGCTATATGGATTAGGATAAACACCCAAAGATGTCTGTGCAGCATAACTATTGCTTGCAGACGAATCATTCATTACAAGTCCAGAAGCCGTCGATGTCCTTATGGAAATAACACCACAACCATTCTGCAGTATATAAAGATTGTCTTCATCTCCTTCTGGATATGGAATATGATCTCCTGTCGGAAGCCCATTTTCATTGTACTCATTTCTATAATATGCCGAATAGGTTACTAATTCATCAAAGTCAAAGTTTGTTCCCGGTGTTGGCATATTATTAAATGTACAGCTTGTAATTGAATATGATGAAGTACTCGGTAAAAGCATATATATTGCAGAACTTCCTGTACTCGCAGGGTCGCCATTAAAACCTTTATTTACGAGCATGCCAAATGAGCGGGCGCTTCCTGCATTTCCGCTTCCATTTGTTGTTTCAATAACTATACTATTTATATCTAGATCTGTTACAGTCCATTTTCCTGTTGCTGCATAAACCAAGCCAGCAAAATCACCTTTATTGCTATTAGTACTGATAAGAGAAACCTTCGATGAATTATTTACATCAACATCTGCAAAAACCACATCTGTATTTAACCATGAGTAGCCCAGAAGTCCTCCCATAGATACTACAGCATGATCCTTTTCAGTATTCTTTAATTTTCCTTGAATGATCAATCCATCTGTTACAACACCATTTAAAGTTAAGGTTCTGCTGTTAAACACAGCATTTTCACTATCTGTTGTACCAAGCCATGAATAACTCTTAATTACAGCAACTAATCCACCCAGCTGCTGTCTTATATTACCATTGGTATTTTTGATTTCACCCATCGACTTGACATTGCTGAAATACCAGCTTTCTGTCTCATTGGAAGCATGGCTGATTATTCCTATAACACCACCAATACAAGAATCAGAGTTGGAATTATTACCAGTAACATTGCCTGAGAAAACACTCAGTTCAGAAGAAGATGTTCCCGAAATATTAATCGAATTTATAGAACTGCTACAATCACCAACAAGACGACCAAGGTAAAGAACAGAAGATCCGCCATAATTGAACACAGTACTACTGTGAACATTCGATGTTTTAAAATCATTAGTGACTCTTCCGGCAGCAGAACCGACATACATCGCTCTGGTGGCACTGATACAGGTGTTTCCAGCAAATGTTACATCCTTTATAGAATAATCTGAACTATCTGAAAATGTTCTATCCAGAATTCCAAATAACCCATTATATTTATGGAAATAAATCTTACCATTTCCTTGAGAGGAGTGATCTGAAAGTTCACTATCATTTCTGTATCCAAATGCTTCTCCAGTTGAAAGATAGATTGTATGATTACCACCATCAAAATGACCTGAATAAACGCATTTTGCAGCAGCAACACTTGCATTATCGGCTGAATCATTATCTCTTGTTAAACCTGTTAATCCCGTCCCAGAAAGGGTAATATCAGCCGTCAAAGAAATATTTGCATTCTTAATTACGCTGTAACTTGAACTTCCGGAAGCAAAACTGATTGCAGGCGCACTACTTGCGTCAATCGTAAAACAAAGTGCTGCCTTTGCAAAGTCCGTCAACGAGCCCAAGGAAGTATCTGAAATACTTGTCTCAGAATCCGTTGTAACTGTATGCGCTCCTATGGTTATGGTATGTGCTGTTTCATCGACAGTAAGAACTGCATTTCCACCTGTCTCAATCAGCTCTGTTTTAAGAGTATGTCCTGTTCCTTCATCAGTAGATGCAGTTCCTCCATTAAAACGAATAACCTCTCCCCATGCACCTATATCATCAACAGAACAAGTAGTCATCCTGTTATAACGCCATCCGGATTCCGCAAAAACAACCGAATCATCACGGAAACCTACCAACTGACCACTATAGTTTGAATTATTGGAAACACTACCAGTTAATGTTGAAGTCCCTGAAAGTCTCAACACACCATCTGTAATAGAGCCTATCAATCCGCCGCCTTTAAAACTACTGCCATTTGCAGTTGAAACATTATTAGTGTCAATAAAACTATTATTTGCCTGGCCAACAAGTCCGCCATAATTTCTCGAGCTGCTGTTGTCTTTATCATTTCCAGCTGTAACTGTAAACTCAGTTCCCGAAAATAACACATATGCACTGCTATTTGAACCGGCAGCTGTTGAATCAATTAATCCTATACCTCCGCCATAAAAATTATAATAAATACTTGCACCGATAGACGATGTCACAGACACATTCTGTATTACAAGAGTATCCGCTAGATTGTATGCCTGATACAAACCGATTAATCCACCATAATTGTTACAAGCACTTGTTGTATGGTTTGCGGTAATAGTATTTACTTTATTCTGTGAATCAGTTATTGTAATAACACCGCCTGCGGCATCAGCGTCATTGACAACTGTCTTATTTTCAAGCACACCAAATAAACCGCCTACATTTCCGGCTCCTTCAACACGGGCAGATGAAGTATCGTATAGTAATACATCGAATGTACTTGTTCCAGAAGAAAGCAGAGGTCTGTAGTAGCCTGCTACTCCACCGGAACCAGCAACACCGGTAATAACATTACCAATTTGATATTTGCTATTATTCTCCGAATCTGTATAATTAAAGACACTGCTATCAAGTACTATAGTTCCGCCATCACATTTTCCGACAATACCACCTGCATAGTTACCGCTTCCGCCCGCAGTAACATAAGCATTTATCTTATTCATGTTACATTGCATCGTGAGAACCGAGTTTTCACGCATTACACCAACTACACCACCGGCATTACCCGAAGATGTAGTAATAGTATAATCATTATTTGTACCACCAGCGGTTTTTACGGTAAGTTTAGATCCTTTATCCATGACATGGCAGATATAACCAATATCTGTATTTCCATTAATATTAGCATTTGGAAAATCTATACCAGTTCCGCTCTGCTTGACATTATCTTCAACATTTATAATGAGTTGCGCATCTTCATCCATCTGTCCAATTATTCCGGCAGTAGTGTATGCATGGGTATTCTCACCTGGATCGTTCGGTATATATATGCTCTTTTTCACGCTCCACTCATGAACAGAATCATTTTCCCAATCATGTTCTGAATCGTGAACAACGTGATTCGCAAGAACAGGTTTCATGGTATCATTTGTGGTTACCATGATTTCCATAGTCGTTGACGTTAAATCTTCTGTAGAAATAATGGAAGCCGAATCGCAGACATAATCAAAGAACGGATCATCCAGTCTGAAAATGTTTAAAGAAGATGATGTTGCTATTTTAAGGGTACCTTTAAATGGATTCGACGATGTTCCAAGTGGTATATAACCGGTCATAAGTGCTGTCGAATTACCTGATCCGAATGCGATAGAAATCGTATCTCCAGAATGATCAATCGTTGTATTATCATCAGGATCATACGCAGCATAAACCTGCGAAAATGTTACTAAATCTGCAGGAGAACCTATTGTAACCGTATGCGTGGTCGAATCATAAATAATATCGCTTTCCGAAGCAGCCATAACCTTCATAGAGATATCTATATGAAATATATCCGAAAGAAGTTGCATCGGCATAAGATTAACAACCATAGCAAAGACAATAGCAAAACTAATTACTCTTTTAAAGTATGAGTATCTTCTGCCCACTTTGTGTATTTTTATATGATCCGATTTAGGATGTTTTTTATTCTTGTTTTGAATCATATATATCACTCTCCAACAATTAGTTCACTTACTCTCCTGAAACCGACGTTGCAGAAAAATCAACATAACTGTTAACAACGTCCCAATAATCAGTATATGTTGCCTCAGGTGCACTCATCGTATTATTCAAAGAATTCTCAAGAGCAGTTGTCATATACAACTGAAAATCATATCTGCTTTTTCCGGGCGTAACTAAGACACCTAAAGAATTATAAGTATCACTTGAATTTGCAGTAATTGTGATTGTTTTCCAGTTTGTTGTAACTCCACCCTCAGTTCTGGTAGAATTGGTTGCGGTAAAGCTATAATCATCAAGATTAAATTCATTTACCTGAAGGTAATCCGTACACCATGAAAATGTAATACTGGATTCACCGCTTCCAGAAATCACATAATTAAAACTATCATAATCCGTTCTAGAAGTGTCCTCATTAAAGCGGCCTTCCCAAACCCTTGACAGTGTTTCCTCCTGAACAGTCACTCCAAATATAGCACTGATAGTACTAAGTTTTTCTGTATCTGATGGAATTGCTGATACTTTTACATATATTCCCGGAGAATCAGTTAAAAAAGCTGTTGGAAAACTTAGAACATACCCATGTTCCGTAGGTTCGTATACTCCACTTGCATTTGGAGCAAACAGACGGTCATCCTGAACCAAAAGATAATACCCATCATCTTCGTCATAGGTTGAAAAATAAGTATAGTTTGTTCCACCATCGCTACTTATTCCTATCTGGTAACTTCCAAGAGCACCATTTTCAAGTAATTCTCCTCTAATATTCACAAGTTGTGCAACCAAATCATATGTTAGCGGCCCCTTATATGTCTTCTGAGTGTTTGCACGATTATAATTCCATATTTTAATATCTATAGGACAATTCCCCTCCGTTCCTGCCGGAAAAGGTATGTTGCTAAGCAGCGGTGAACCTGTAGCAAGATAATTTGAATCAAACGGTTGTCCCGCACCTGCAACATTTGCAGCAACCCTTTTTGCTCTGTTGCTATGTGCCATATATTCAGCAAAAGTAACAACTGAAGCTATTCCAAGAATCGCGACAACTATCCATATGGGTATTAAATGCTTTTTTATAAACTTTGTCACCCTTTTCACTGGAAAAGCCTCCTTCCATAAAAATCTCATTATCTCTTAATCCGGTTCAGCCATTATGTATATAATATCAGTATCTTTATATGTCGTAGTTGCCGTTGATGGATCCCATGACACCCTCAGAATATATTGATGATAAAAAGGTGATCTGGAACTTGCATAACCACCGGATATTTTATTCGCCTGCCAATACAATGGTTCAGAATGTCTTTCAACATAATTATACTCATATGTATCAGAATGAAATGTATTATTCGCAAGCCCCGCATTTTCACCCGTTGTCTGCATATTGAGATAATGGCCATTATACTTAACAGTAACTGTATCTTCTTGACTCGTAATTGTGTAAGAAGACTTTGTGATTGGATTTGTCGTTGCATCCGCCGCATTCAAACACATAGGAACATTGTTATTATCTTTTCTTATGCTATAGTAAAGAATGTCACCAGCCTCTAAGCCTTCAAACACAGGATTATCTGTAATATCCCTTATTTCATCAGCAGGATAGTCCTCAGTCACAGTATATGTAATGTAATCACGCCCCAGTATACCTCCAGGAGTCGTATCCGACACTGTTGCCTCGTATATTGTGTAAGTAAATGGATTATTCTCTGTATGCGCTAATTGCAATGTATATGATGTAACGTAAGCCCCGGCCACACAAAATACATAATCTTGATAGGTTGCTTGTATTTCGGAACCATTAGCTCCTTTCCATGTTCCCATTACATCTATGCCACCTATATCAAAATATATAGGATTTTCCTTATGACCAGCTGTAATAAACAATGAATTAGGAGAACTTATCTTCTCATATCTTTGCAATTGCCTTTGCATGCGAAACCAACTATATGTTGGATAAGCAGTTATTAAGCATATGGTAAGCAAGACAGCAATGATAATCTGAATCTTTTTACTTTTATTAAAAGATTTAAGAAATCCACCAAATGACAGTTTGAAGTTTAGTTTTTTCTCTTTGTCATCTATATTCTTATTCACTGCCGTCACCTCCTTCCATAATTACCAATTCACTACTCAGCTGTCAAGGTCAGAAGAAAATACTGTATATCAGTTCCAATATCCTGGTCAGCCAAGTTATATGCCATACTTAAGTCTTCCAAATTTGTCGCTGCAGAAGAAGCATTAAATGAATATACTGTTTCTTCTTCCACAACATCGGAATCAGCCATCAGATTAATTAAATCTGTGTCAGACTTGAGAATGTCCGCTCTATTGTTAATAATATAATTCCTAAGCGAAGCTACTGTTGAAGCATCTTCCGTTGTAGCCCCAGATGATGAATTTGCCACATTATTACTTGCAGCAATACAAGTCAACTGAGCATATGTATTAGGCCAAATCCAGTAGATTGTAACCGGCACAAGTCTATCTATAACGCAATTCTCGATTTCAATTTCATATTCACCATTTTCAATAAGAGATCTGTAGTAATACGGAGCTAATGCTCCTTCATGATCTCCGGTCCAATCCTTAAAGAACAAAATATGGTTATTTAGGTATTCAACGGATTGGTAGTGCGAATCCCCTGATGATATTTTGCTTAAGTTAGATGCTCTAAAAGTATTATTCTCATTTCGAGAAACACTTGCGGAATATCCTTCCAACTCGAGTTTAATCTTAACCTTTAAGGTCCCTGTCTGTTTAGGAACGATATAAAAAGTAAGCTTTCCCGAAGAATTCGGACCTAATCCATTAGACTCTTCTGGAGAACTCAACCTCCACTTTATAGCTTCCTTACTTCCGCCAGTTGAATAAAAACTGCCTGATGAAGTAGTTCCACTGTTGATATCAGTGATATAGGTATATGTTCCAAGCGTTCCATCTTCGACATTCACCGCACCAGCCATGTTGTTTATTTCTGTTCCGGAATCATATGTTGCAGTCTCTCCTGTTCCGGACTGAACGTAGCTCTTGGGACCAACATTATCCCCTGTTACTGCGAGTTCAAACGGCATCCCGGCAGTCTTTACCCCCATCCCCGATGTACTCGTTTCCCTATTCATGCTGAACCACGCTATAGTCATAAATATTAAAACCATCGCACTAAAAAACAATGCTGTGCCTAGTTTAATCAGCTTTGTCTTTTTTGACTGCCGCTTTTTTTCGGCGGCGACAATATCAACAGCGATAAGTGAAGCAGACTCATCTGCACTCGCACTCAACATTTTCTTTACATCAAAACTGTTGTTTTCCATCTGCTTCACCTCCATGCTGTTTATTTGCTTATTTTACGCAGATTTCAAGGCATTGTACAAATGTGTTTTTCAGATAGATCGCGGAACATATGTACTTTAGTAATAGTATATAAAATAAAAGTTCATATATCTTCTCGATTATATTATATCACACCGCCCAGTTAATGTCAATTGTTTTAGGCTCGATTTCCGTTAATAAATTAGAAAGATAAATAAATATTTAATCAAAAAGATCTTCGAGGATCTCTTGCAGACAAAGAGCAGCAAGATGCATTAATACTGCGCATTATCTGGTGATATCAGCCGCGTGAAATTTACTGTATTTGGCCATTACTATGAGTAAAATCAATTGTTAATAAAGTCACAAAAAGCAAGAAAACTGTGCGAGGTAGTATTTTTAACTTAACATTCAATTAATATTTTTTCGATAGTAAAGTTGCTGAATCAAAACTGTGCTGTTCTTCGCGAGAACTTGCTGTTGATGATAGTGTTATGCGCGGCGATTATCTCGTCAGCGGAGAAATTGGGCGGGTGGATAGGGCACGGCGGAGGCAGAACGCTGAGCGTGACCCTTGCCGCAAAAATAAAAAACTCCCATTTTGTGCTGTGCCGGTGCCGAACCCTTGTAACAGCGGGTATTGCAAAGGCGCAGACAAAAAGTATCCCCCACCTGGGTGGGGTGGGGGGAAAGGAGTTTAGAGAGGGGTTTAATTTATTTAAGGGGTTATTTTTTCTATTTTTATGGGGTTGGGGAATGTGGTTGGTTAGTTGTTAATTTCTTAGGTTTGATTATGAAGTAGCAGTAGTAATATTCGTTGCAGCTGTCGCAGCTGGTGTACCATCGCCGCCATTAAGATCAAACTGAAGATCAAGCTTATACTTATTGGTCAGTGCAGCATATGTCTGAGATGTACAAGTAGTATCTTCACCTTCAAGCCACAATCTAATTACAACATAATAGTATTCTGTTGCATTGTTGGCAATTGTAGAATCTACGGTTGCAGCTGTGTCATAGGTAGCAGCAGTTAATGTAGTTGTTGAATTAACCGCATTTGTTCCACTCTGATTTCCTGCACCACTTATTCTAAGAATGGTCTTCTTAAGCGCTCCACTATATGACGGAGTTGAACCAGAAGTATCAACTGCAGGAGCTGTTCCTGCACTAACACTTGAACCTAACTCCTGAACAAACATTGCAACTCTCCATGCTTTGTCGGTCGGAGCTGTCCACGATGTTCCTTCACCATTCGCATCATACAAAAGATTACACTTTGACATTACAACAGTTCCAGTATTTGAACCATTAGTATTGGTAGCTTTCAGATAAAAAGCATAATCAATATAACCATATGCCGTATCATATGCTGTTGTGCTTGGAGTTGCGCCATAAGCCGTGTTGAAGCCACCGTCATATGCAGTTTTGTTTGCTGCTGTATCAGACTGAGATGTTCCCTCGCTATAAGGTGTATAATTTTCTGCCAAAGCATCACCATTAGAACCTGCATTAACAGTATAGAAATACTGAATGCCATCTACAGTAGAAGTAGGCTCCAATAAAGCCTGTCTAGTTTGCGAAAGGGATTTTGCAAACTCTGAATCGCTCGGTGTTTCAGAGATAAGCAGGTTCGATCCAACCTTAGTCTTAACTTCCATACCAGTAACAGTAACTGTCTTATTCATGGTAAACCAAGCGTAGGTCGATGTTGCAAGCATTACTGCCGAAACCATCAGCGAGCCGGCAGCGGGTATTAACTTCTTGGCAGGATTGCCCTTTTTCTTTGTATTAGTTTTCATATGCATTTTCCTTTCATATCAGATTTCGGCGCCACGTTCGCCGATGACTCGAAACTTCCACGAAACAGATTGTTTTTGTTTCTTAACCTGAACTTATTATACATGATTTTGTTTGCACCGTCAAGACTTTTGGATTTTATTCATATTTTTAACTTTCAAAATCAGTTACATGCACAAAGGTAGAAGTTTGCTTTGTGTAATTTTGCTAGTTAAAGGTTAATATTAATGTTATCTAACTACAAAGTGCAGTGTTTTAACCCGAAATTTAACCTTGTAAGCATTGTGTTCTGATCGGCAAGAAATTGTTAAGCACTATATAACGCCGTTTAATTATTATTAACAATTAGATGATCTGCATTTTGCGTCAGCATTCATTAAATAAAACATTAACTCGGCTGTTAAATAATAATTAATTAAATCTATAAAAAATACCCAATTTCGATTGACATTATTCACAATATGTTGTATAATAAAATAGAATAAAAATACGTAAGGAGGGCGGCGTAATGAGATCAGATGTTCAGACTACTGTGGGCGGTATGCGTGCTGTCGAGCTTTATTACAGGCCGATACGGAATATTTCCGCAGGAAACACCGCCTTTTATCAGTCCCAGACAAGGCTGAACACGCCGGGGCTCGGGGTGCTGATGCCCGAGAATTTCAGGGACGTATCCGAGATAACCCAGCAGTGCCTTAACCTGTTTGAGCTGGAGATGTTTCAGGCGATGCAGGCGGTGACTACCTTTAATGAGCGCGAACTGCTGTTCAACTGGATATCGGTATATATGCCTGCGAAGTTCCTGCGTGACATAGAAGCGGAGCACAGGATACTGGAAGAAAGCGAAAAGATGGGGGTACATTCCTCACAGCTGTGTTTCGCGCTTTCGGAAAAGCTGTTTGAGGAGACGGAATCTGTTGTGGCGGACAATATAAAAAAGATGCGCAACAGAGGATTCCACTTTATGCTGATGGATTTCGGCAGCATAAGCAGTCCCATAATGAAGCTTTCGGAATACGAGGTGGACTATGTGATGCTCAGCCCCGAGCTTACGCAGTATATCGGCAAGGACGAAAGGTCGGACAGTGCGGTAAAATCACTTATCGACTTTGTAACGGGTCTGGGTGCCGAGCCTGTGGCGGACGGTATCTCAAATGTGCATCAAGCTGAAATACTTTACGAGTTTGAATGTCACTACTGCGCAGGCGAGCTTGCAGGAAAGTACATGGCTGAAAGGTACATAAGGCGCAGGGGCAAAGAGGACTGATATTTTTAATATAGTATATTACAGTTTTTATAAAGGAATGGGGTATCTGATTTGGCAGACAATAATAACAATAATACCAAAGTTATAGATGTGCTGACACTTCGGCGTACTGCCAAGGAAGCAAAACGGCACGTCGTGGTAATGAGGGTATTGGGGCTTCTGGTAATACTTCTGATAGCTATCATCGCCATCGCTTATGCGATATCGTATTTCTACGACAAGTACGGAAGCTTTACGGTAAAGATCAATAAATACGATATGATGCGTCAAGGTCTGACACTTTCCGAGACTCCCGAATTCGACAAGACGAACTCGGTGCTGAATGCGAATATAGTCTACGACATGACCAACATCAGCGGCGATGACCTGCCGGATAATCTGGACATGATAAACGGCAGTCACAACGGCGAAAGCTACATAGCTTACACATTCTACCTTATCAACGGCGGTGATGACACAATAAGCTATGAGGGCGAGATGTCCATAGAAAATGTGACGAACAATATTGATGAAGCCATAAGAGTTGCGGTTTACGTCAATGGTGAAAAAACTGTCTACGGTAAGACGAAATCGGACGGAACAGGCAAGGAGAGCGACTGTGACAGCGAATTTACGTCAGCCACTGTGGTAATGAAGAACAAGCGCGAAAAGTTTGAGCCTAAGGCTAAAGATAAGTATACTGTGGTCATCTGGCTGGAGGGCAACGACCCTGACTGTACAGATGAACTTATCGGCGGCACACTCAAGCTTGGCATGGACTTCAAGATAGTTGAAACTACTTAATGTTAGGAGAAAAGATATATGAAAAAAGTTCTTAAGATAACTGCAAACGTTCTTGTGTGGATAATACTTATCCTTGCACTGCTGGTAACTATAATGGTATTCTCATCGGGAAGAAACAACGGTGTGGCAAATCTGCTGGGATATATTCCCATGACTGTTGAATCGGACTCCATGAAGCCCACATTCCAGAAAGATGACCTGATAATCTGTAAAGAAGTCGATGACGTATACTCGCTTCAGAAAGGTGACGTTATCACTTTCTGGACGATAATCGACGGTCAGAGAGTAAAGAATACCCACCGTATCGTGGAGATAAACGAACTGGACAATACCAGAAGCTTCGTTACACGAGGCGACAACAATGCTCAGGACGATACAGTACCTGCTTCCGCCAACGATGTGATCGGCAAGTGGACAGATGTCAAGCTTGGCGGCTTTGGCAAGGTAATGAACTTTCTGAGGACGAAGACAGGTTTCTTTATCTGCATCGTTATACCTATGGCAGTGTTCTTCCTGGTAGAGCTTTACAAGTTCATCGTTACACTCGTCGAACTGAAAAAGCCCGAGCTTACTGATGAAGACGAGGAAGAGATCAAGAAGCGTGCTATCGAGGAATACCTTGCGGCACAGAAGCAGGAAGAAGAAAACAAGAAAAAAGCTGAGCTGTCCGTAAACGGCGAGGATAAGTCCGCCGCGGCTGAGAAGTAAAACAGGAACAGCGGGGAAAGCTGAGCTTATCAATCAATAAGGAGAAGGCTATGACAGGATTTCTCAAATGGTTTTTTGTATTTATGACAGAGATGCTGAAAGGCTTTTCCATGATCTTCAAAGGACTCTGGAACGGCATAAAGCAGATATTCAACATAAAGAATTACATTCAGATATTCAAGACCTATTCCACTGATTTCGGTGCATTGGGCTGGATATTATCCATACTTGCGATAATCCTGGTGGCAGGCGTGTTTGTGCTGCTGGGTCTGATGATAGTTCTGGCGATCAGAAAGTATGTCAGATTCAGGCACTCCATCGTCAGCAATGAGGATCTGCTCGAGGAGATCGCTGATCTTCAGAGGCAGGTACTGAAGATGACGAAGGAAAAGGACGAGATCATGGCGATGAAAGTTGCACAGATGGGCATACCTACTACGGGCGCGCTGTCTCTTGCGGGTGCAGAGGGTATGGTGCCTGCTCTTGGAATGGAAGGCGGCACGGAAGGTGCTGCTGCAGTGGTCGGAGAGACAGGCGACGACGGCATTGTCCAGACGGCGGACAGAAGATTCTCGCGACTTATGGAAGTGGACAGCTTCTACCGCTCATATACTCCACCTGAGTACAATAACAGCATAACTCTGGAAGAGCTTTGCGATACCTACAGGAACTTTGCCTGCTCGCGTATGCACCTGTTCTATGAGCCTAAGACCATACGTCTTTTCATTGCGGGTATGGCTTCTACGAAGCTTATCATCCTGCAGGGTATCTCAGGTACAGGTAAAACATCACTTCCCTACTCTTTCGGTAAGTTCTTACAGCATGATACAACCATCGCTTCGGTACAGCCTTCATGGCGTGACAGAACCGAGCTTTTCGGATACTTCAACGAATTCACAAAGAACTTCAACGAGACGGAAGTTCTTAAAAGGATATACTCTTCAAGCTACAACAACGACATAAACCTGGTACTTCTCGATGAGATGAACATCGCCCGTGTCGAGTACTACTTCGCGGAGATGCTGTCTATTCTTGAAATGCCAAATGCCGACGAATGGGAGCTGGATCTGGTTCCAAACGTATGGAGCACAGACCCTGTGAACCTTAACCGCGGCAAGCTGAAAATACCTCAGAACGTATGGTACATCGGTACAGCGAACAACGATGACTCGACATACGCTATATCAGATAAGGTATACGACCGTGCTCAGCCTATAAACCTGGATGCCAAGGGTGTCGCTTTCGACGCTCCCGATACCGGTCCTATCGACCTTGGCTTCGATCATCTGGATCAGCTTTTCAAGGAAGCTTTCGACAAATATCCAATATCTCAGGAAACCCTCAAGAAGATACAGCAGCTTGACCTGTGGGTAATAGAAAAGCTGCGTGTGGCTTTCGGTAACCGTATACTCAAGCAGATGGGTCTGTTCGTGCCTGTTTACGTAGCATGCGGCGGTGAGGAACTTGAAGGTGTTGACTACGTTCTGGCAACCAAGATATTCAGAAAGTTTGAATCGCTGAACCTTGCGATGCTGAGAGATGAGCTGAGAGAGCTGGTAAACTATATGAACAAGTCCTTCGGAAAGAACAAGATGAAAGAATCCATCGAATATCTGGAAAGACTGCAGAAGCTGTTCTGACAGCTGTTCCCGTACTTTTTTTGCATAGATTTGCGGGTGATTCCGCACTGATTATCATTCATACAAAGGCAGGTGAGGCGATTGGATAGCTTGTACGGCAAGTGGTATGAGGATTTTAAAGAGTCCACGGGACTTTTTGATGATGATGAGCTTTTCGGATCGCTGGACAACCTGTTACATTCAAGCAGGAACACCTTTGCGATGAACAAAAAGCTCATGGCTAAGGCGATAGATGTCAGCTGGGTAGAAGCTATCGAGAACGGGCTGGTACATCTGGACAACGTGCTGAGAAACCCAAGGCGTACCATTGAAGACGTTGAGGAGATAGTGCCCATAGCCCTTTCAAGGAAAATTACCGTGGAATCGGTAAAACATCTGGCACAGCACACCGACCTTATACAGAGCTTCGACAAAAAGACAGGCAAGGTCACGCCTTCAAAGGTACTGAATGTACATAAGGAAGAAAGCCTTATGACATACGAGAACAAGTTCGTGAACACGCTTGTTGACAGGCTTTACATATTCATTACCACTAGATACGAAAAACTCGCGCAGGTCGCCCGTGATGAAGAAGTCTTCACACTGGGATATGATACCTCCATAGACGACGGCGCGGGAGGAAAAATGAAGATACAGGTCAAGCTGGAAACGACTTCCAGCCTTGACAGCTACAATAAAAGCGGATACACGGTCTGGCAGAGAGTTGAAAAACTTAAAAAGATAATCGAGGGCTACAAGGGCTCGGAACTTTGCCAGGCGCTGGGAAATACCTTCGTGCGACCGCCTATAATGCGTACAAACGCAATAATGAAAAACGTGGATCTAAAAGCCTGCCTTACACTTTGGCAGTACATAGTCGGGTACGAAAAGGTCGGTTATGAGATAAACGTTGAGGATACAGCGGTGAAGCCTCAGGACAATTACATTGAGGATTTCTACAAGCTGGTGATACTCAATCTTCTGCTTTTCAGATCATATACAGACGAAAAGGGCAGAGAGCTCCCTGAGCTGAAGACCCAGAAGCTGAAAAAGGCTGCGCCTAAGGTCGTTAAACGGTTCAGCAATTCACTGTCGGGAGATTACGATGTTTACGCCGAGGGTGTTGCAGGTTTCGTGGCATCAGAAGGCGAATTCAAGGTAAAAAAGGAACTTCCTGCGGATATCAGACTGGTGTTCGATGAGGTAAATAATGTTATCGATATCGAGCGCGCCTTTATAGCACAGTGCGAGGCTGAAAGGCAGAAAGCCGAGCAGCAGCGTCTTGAAGAAGAAGCAAGACAGGAAGAACAGCGGCGCATCGAAGCGGCAAGGGCAGAAGCACTGGAAAAGATACGCAAACGCCGCGAAGAGGAAGACCGCAGGCTGGAAGAGATGCTGGCGCAGAAGCGGCGTGAGCAGGAAGAAGAAGAACGCCGCAGGCAGGCTGAGGAAGCCGAAAGACAGGCACGTCTTGAAGATATGCGCAGGCGCGAAGAGGAAGAACGACAGCGCCGCGAGGAAGAAGAACGTGCGGCTGCAGAGCGTGAGAGAATCAGCCTGAACAAGTCTAAGATGAGGAATGAGCTGGGCGAGGCTGAGGGTCTTGACAGCGAAAAGATAAACAGCGGTCCCAGTGAGGAAGAGCTGCAGAAACTGGCATACGCGGAAGTCACGGAAGAAGAGGTCGAAGAAGTCAGAGCTGCTATGGAAGAGCAGGAAGACGAAGAGAAATCGGCTGAATTTGAAGACCCCCGTGCAGTTGCTGCAAGGATCAAGCTGGAACAGCAGCAAAAAGAAAAAGAACGGCGTGAAGCTGAACGTGCCGAAAGGCTCAAAGCGGAGAGAGAATACTTCGAGAGCAAGCCGTTTTGGACGATATACAAGGAATACTCAAAGAATCCGATATACGTTATACCGAGATTCATCACTTATCTGCTGGTCATATGGTTCGGCATAATACCGAAGGATACAGACAATCCGGATTACAAGCGCAGACTGGCTGAGATAGAAGATAAGAAGCGTCAGAAGAAGGAAGAGCTGGAAAAGCACAACCAGATGGAAGTATACTACAAGAAGTATGCACAGACCTTCAAGTACCGCTTCATGAGAATGCTGGCAGACCGAAAGTTCAAGAAGCGCAAGCGTCTTGAAATGAAGGGCAAGCCGAAACCTGTATATAACCCGCCTAACCGTACTCCGGAAGAGCAGAAGGCTATCGATGATGAGATGAAGCGTCTGTACAAGGAGTATCACGTAAGCATTTTCGAGAAGATGCGCAGGCAGATCAATGAGATAAACCGAAACATCAACGAAAACAAACGCAGAAACAAGTCCGCTGACCTTATAGACCGCATACATAGCGGCGGTACAGATACCGAGCAGGACGAAAGCGGAATACGCAGGGCGGCAAACATCATCACAAGCATCATACTTATTGCTGCTATTATTTTCACAGCTTATGTGATGATATGTGCGGCAAGACACAAGGCTGTAGATGTATTCGGAAAGAGCGTTCTGAAAGTCGTCACGGGAAGTATGGAGCCTTCGATAAACGTTGGCGACTACATCGTAGTAGAAAAGACGGATTCAAGAGCACTCCACAAAGGTGATATCATATCTTTCTATACGGAGCAGAGCGATATCTACGGTATGCTTGTGACCCACAGGATTGTCGATATCAAAGAGGACGGTACCATTGTAACAAAGGGCGATGCCAACAGCATCGAGGACAGCGTTGCTGTAAAGCCCAATAGGATAGTCGGAAAATACACCGGCAAGGCGAGATTCTTCATATGGGTCAACTCATTCGCAAGCCCGAGGAAACTGCTGATGATACTGGTCATCATACCTGTATTTGCAGTATTCATATATGAACTGAAGAGCCTGGCTAAACTCAGCAAGAAAGTCAGCGAGGCTGAAAAGGTATCCTTTGAGGATCGCCGTCAGGAGCTTATCAGAGAAGCTATCGAAAAAGAAAAACAAAGGCTGGCAGCAGAAAACTATCAGCCCGAGGAAGAGGTGACAGCTGATGAACCAAGAGAAGATACTGAAACGTAGATTCATAACTATCCTGATTCTCTGGGTGATAACGCTGATAGCTCTTCTAGTATTTATAGGACTATACATCGACGAGACCAAAAGTGTTCAGGAAACGTACAGGAAACAGTATAAGGTGGAGCTGAGCCATGCAAGCAAGGAGATAGAATCCTATCTCCTGAACGAGGGCGACACAGAGCTCCGTTATAAGCGGATATTGAGCTATGTCACCTGTGCCAATTCCTACGCTTTCCTGATCGACGAAGGTTTTGCCGAGGAGCAGAAAGTCATCAATGAAGTTAACACCTGCCTGATAAAGTATCCCGAGCAGATGAGTACTAAGCTTGAAGAACTGAAACAGGCTTTTGATGACATAGGTGCAGACCTGGACAAAGGCTACGAGGAAGCTCAGGCCGTGGTCGATTCTGTGGACAAATTAGGTTATTAGGAGTGGTCAAATATGAATGAAAAGAGAAAGCTCAAACGCGAGATCAAGATATGCCGTCAGACTATTGAAGAGATAGAGCGCAAGCGTTCAAGATCGCAGTCGGCACTTGTACAGGCAGTGCTTTTGCAGGAAGAGCCTGATGAGAACGACGTTGAGTGGTTCAACAAGTACACGGGAGAGATAACCGCTTGCAGAAATCACATGATAGAGCTGCAAAAAAAGCTGAATTCGCTATAAATATGGTTGGAATTTTATAGAAAGATCGCCCCGAAGCATTTTTAAAGTGCTTCGGGGCGATCTGTTTTTGTGCTAATAAATTGTTTAGGTCAGCTGATATTCCGATTTAGTTGACAGTTTATGCAAGTTTGCTTTTTATCTGTTACTTAGCGGAACTTTATTATCGTGCATTCGATTTTTCTCATCGTACATAGCTTTATCGGCACGTGAGAGTATACGCTCAAAGTTCTCGTCGCCTTCGTTGAATGATGCATAGCCTACTGCGATACTTAGCAGGAACTCCTCTTCATAGGCGAACTCGCCATACTCGCTGCGGTCGATGTTCATCTTATCCATCATGTCGTGCAGGGTAGCGTGGAGCTCTTTAAGTTCGTCTTCGGACTTATCACTCAGCAGTGCGATGAACTCATCGCCGCCGACTCTGTAAACCTTATCGAAGACTGAGAGCATACACTTAGCTGCTGAGACCAGAAGCATATCACCACCGAAGTGACCAAAGCTGTCGTTAGTGGTCTTCAGCAGGTTCAAGTCCATTGACATAACGCTGATACTCTCCAGCGGTATAGCTTCGGCATCTCTTTCAAGTGCGTATCTGTTGCCGAGACCAGTCAGCTGGTCGGTATAGGCAAGGGTATGTAGTAGCTGAGTTTCACGCTCACGGTTGACCTCGTTCATGATCTTACGCAGACCGTTTACTATTTCAAATGCCAGGTAGATGATAAAGCCTATTCTTACGATAAAAGACTGGTCGCCAACTGTTGATACAAACAGATAGAACACCACATTTGCAAAAGCAAAGCCAAGCAGGCACAACAGACCTATCCTGTATTCAGGATCGATCAGCCTGAAACGCTGGATCATCAGGAAGGTTGTGATAATTGCGAAAGCTCCCAGTGCGCCGGTAAATATCACGACTGTTCTTGTATAGGAAGCAATCTCAGTGAAATGGACAACTGACAGGCCAAGTTCAATGACAACGAAGCCGAAAAACAACCATTTCAGATTAAGTGTAGGTACTATATCCTCAAAATACTGTATTGCAGCCAGTGGCAGCATAAACAGGGAGAAATATATCATGTAATACTGTGCCACCGGGTTGCAGCATAAGAACTGATTGAAAAACAGCGGACAGTTGGAATAGACTGCAAACAAAAGTGACAGCGAACCCAGCGAGAAAGCCTCAGGTGCATTTATCTTTTTAAATGAACCCACAAGGTGTATGACCATCAGCAGTATGCCAAAGACAATCATGATGATGTTCATCAGTGAAAGATTGAATTCCTTTTTAAGGTAGTAATACACCAGCTCGTTCTCTTCGGCTGAAAATACCTGATAGCTTTCCATATACTTATGGGGGTACACAGTATCCACTACTATGTTCAGGTATTTTCCGCCCTCTTCGGGCAGGTGTATAAAGTGGGTATAGGTTCCCGGTGAATCACCGAAAATTGGTTTTTCTCCGAAATGATAGATAAGCTCACCTGAATGGACCTTCGGCTTATCGCTTAGGAAAGCGTTCACATAGGAATCATAAGATTTGAATGACAGCGTCTTTCCTTTGATATCATCACTAAGAGGATGCGTCATTGTCAGCTGCAGGATGCTCCTGCCATTTTCGTCCTCTTTTTTTACACGCTCATAAGTCCAGTCAGTGCCAACTTTTTTTACATTATACTCTTTACCCACAGGAACATCTTTATCGATAGAAAAAGCAAGTATCAACACTATTATCATTATGCTGAAAAGATATAGTCCTATATACCTCTTTTCCAGAAATTTCATAGGGTACTCTCCTTTGCGGACAGAATTTAAAATTAGTTTTATCCACACCAGTATTATAACATATCCTCAAAAATTCTTAAAGATTTTTTTGAAAATTTTATTGTAATTGATTAGATTAATTACAAATTCATTGTCTGACGACAATTCACAAAAATTGCCAAAAACTGCGATTATACGTGCTTTTAACAATTTTGATCTCTTGTCGGAAAGCCGGTATGAAATAAAAAAATATTGCCCAAAAAATTCTAAAATTTCGTCCCGGTGATTGACTAATTCGTGTTTTTATGGTATAATATATACAACATATAGTTTGATTATTTCTTCATTTTTATACCATATAAATAAGCTAAAAGATTATACTATTGATGGAGGAGAATGAATATGCGATTTAACACCTATGGCAACAGAAGTAATCCTATTATAGTCATGCTCACAAGTTCTTTCTGTTCTGCAGATTCCTTGTCATATCTTTATGAAGAGCTGACAAACGAATATTACATCATCGTTCCCGAATACAACGGCCACTATGAAGGCAGCAGTGACTTCACCACCAGCCAGCAGGAGGCTAAGGAGATAGTTGGCTTCCTCAAAGAAAACGGCATCGGACATCTGTGCCTTATATACGGACAGGCTATGGGTGCTGAGATAGGCATGGTGCTTATTGCACAGTGTCTGAAACAGCATATCACTATCGAGTCTGCTTTCTTTGACGGCGGTACTTTCCTGAAACAGCCAAAGCTTTACAAGGCTATTATGAACTTCAAGCACAAGTCGATGATGAACAAGATGAAGAATCAAAGCGTTGATGAAGTAGTCAACTGGAAGTCCGTTGACCAGTTCACAAAGGATGACACCGAGACCATGCGCCCTGTTATCGAATCTATGGTCAAGACTGCGCCTGTTATTACTGACGGCAGTATCAAGAACGAGACTGAGGCAAGATACACTTTCAACTTCCCTTACCTGCCTGATGAAATGCAGGAAAATATCTTCTTTGTTTATGCTTCGGATGAGAAGAACTTCAAATCATGTTTCAAACACCTGATAGAGGCTTATCCCTCTGCAAACTTCAAGACGCTGAGGGGCGAGGGGCATCTTACATACTCGGTAAGAAAGACCGACGATTATCTCCGCGTTATCAGGGCTATCTGCAACAGGAACAATGAAGATGATTAAGGATCATCTTTGAATCACATGAATCATGCGCCGCGGTCATGTACTGCGGCGTTTTCGCATCAAAACTAAGGAGGCGATCACCGCGTTCAGCACAGATATTATTGAACTTCCCTTCACTCTGATAGATATTGGTGACAGAGACGAAAGATTCAAGCTTATTTTTGACAGGTTCGATGAGGGGCTTACCGAACATTCGATCAAAAGCCACGGTTTATCGGGCAGATTCAAAGCCGTATACAAAAGCAGAGGTATGGACTGCTGTTTTGATATTGACCTGTCTATCGGTAATCTGTACTATTTCAGCTACGATCTTGACACTGCATGGGATATCAATTTCGGCAAGAACACAACCGCTGTGCTGAGAAATTACGGCGAGCAGCCGTTCAGAAGCGAGCTTATTTTCGCCTTTGATGAAATTGGCAAATGCACTGTCAGCGGACATTTCATGAACAGCGAGTGCGGATTCAGGAACGGTATCAGCTTTGAGATGGCGGCTGACAATTCCGTTATTTCTTCGCAGATCGTTGCCATGGTAAATTTCTTTGATAAGCTTGATGAGATTCAGGGAAACAAGAATTTTTATTAATTAAATATCCCGAAAGCAGCCGCTGCTTTCGGGATCATTTATTTACTCAAACTATCAAACAACATCTTTTTCCTGTCGTCTGATTATCTCAGGTTCAGCGCCGTCTCTTACGCACTCAGCGGTAATTTTGATACCTGTGATGCTGGAATCTGAGGGAGCGTCGAACATGAGCTTTGTGAGTATGCTCTCAACAACTGCTCGCAGACCTCTTGCACCTGTTTTCTGCTCGATAGTCACCTTTGCGATCTCTGTGAGAGCTTCGGGAGTTACCTCGAAGTCGATATTATCGAACTCAAAGAGCTTGGTGTACTGCTTGATGAGCGAGTTTTTAGGTTCGGTGAGTATCCTGCAAAGTGCGGGCTCATCAAGTTCGTCAAGCACCGTGATAACAGGCAGACGTCCAACAAGCTCAGGCACGATGCCGAATTTTACGAGGTCGTGAGGAACCACCTTTTTGAGTATATTATAATCGGAGCTCTTATCCTTGACCTTGCCGCCGAAGCCCATAGACGAAGAGTCAGTACGCTTCTTGATAACAGCTTCAAGACCGTCAAATGCGCCGCCGCAGATGAACAGGATATTCTTGGTATCGATCTGGATAAACTCCTGATGAGGATGCTTTCTTCCGCCCTGAGGAGGAACGTTTGACACTGTACCCTCAACTATCTTCAGCAGAGCCTGCTGAACGCCTTCACCGCTGACATCTCTTGTTATAGAGGTATTCTCGGACTTTCTGGCGATCTTATCGATCTCATCGATATAGATGATACCATGGGAAGCTTCCTCAACATTGTAGTTGGCCGCCTGTATAAGACGAGTGAGCACGTTCTCAACGTCGTCGCCCACGTAACCTGCTTCGGTAAGTGTGGTAGCATCGGCGATAGCGAAAGGAACGTTCAGAAGTCTTGCAAGGGTCTGGGCAAGCAGAGTCTTACCTGTACCTGTAGGACCAAGAAGCAGAACGTTGCTCTTCTGTATCTCAACATCATCTGTATCGTCTTCAAGGGTCAGTATACGCTTGTAGTGATTGTACACAGCCACGGACAGCGCGATCTTAGCGTCGTCCTGACCGATAACATATTCATCGAGGACAGCCTTTATCTCGGCAGGCTTTTTAAGAGTGATACCGCCGTTATCAGCTGCCTTGTTCTTTTTCTTCTCGGTAACTTTAGCCCTGGGAGCTACGCCGCCCTGCTCTTCAAGGATATCATAGCAGAAAAGCACACATTCATCGCAGATATGGTTATTACCCGCCGAGAACATATTTCTGACTTTGTTTTCGGGCTTACCGCAGAAAAGACATTTTTTCAGTGTATCATTAGCCATTAAGATCTAACCTACCTTTTAGTGATAACTTTGTCGATCAGTCCGTACTCCAGTGCTGCCTGAGCGGAAAGGTAATTATCGCGCTCGGTATCCACTGCTATCTGTTCAATGCTCTTGCCTGTATTATCGGCAAGTATCCTGTTGAGCTTTTCTCTTGTTGCAACAAGGTGATCGGAGTGTATCTTTACATCGGTACACTGTCCGGAAATACCGTTGCCGCCGATAAGAGGCTGGTGTATCATGATCTCACTGTTAGGCAGCGAGAATCTCTTGCCCTTTGTACCGCTTGAAAGCAGGAATGCGCCCATGGATGCTGCCATACCGATGCAGATGGTGTTTACATCGCATCTGATATACTGTATGGTATCATAGATAGCCATACCTGCGGTCACGGAACCTCCGGGGCTGTTGATATAAAGATCGATATCTTTCTCGGGATCCTGGCTTTCAAGATAAAGCAGCTGTGAGATCACGAGGCTGGCAACATGATCGTCTATGGCCTCGCAGAGCATGATTATCCTGTCGTTCAGCAAACGGGAGAATATATCGAAACTTCTCTCTCCCCTGCTGGTCTGTTCTACTACATAAGGTACAAGTGCCATTGTAATGCCTCCTAAACAAATATAAGTATTCGCCCGCAAAGGTCGGGAAAGCCCCGACTAGTGCAGGCGACGTATTTTTTTCTTACTTGATAACAGCAGAATCCTTAACGATCTCAACTGCCTTGCCGACAGCCAGATCCTTCTTCAGATCTTCTGCACGTATGTAGCTCTTGACCTGCTCAACTTCCATCTTGTAAGTTTCAGCCAGGTTCTTGAACTCGTTCTCCAGATCTTCATCGGTAACTTCTACCTTCTCTACCTCAGCGATCTTCTCAAGAGCAAGTCTCAGCTTGACCTGCTTCTCAGCCTGCTCAGCATAGCCTCTCTTGATGGTATCGATGGTCTGACCTGTGAACTGCAGATACATATCCAGGGAGATGCCCTGAGGAGCCATTCTCTGCTCCAGCTCAGCTACCATCTCGTTTACTCTGTTATCATACATAACATCGGGTATCTCAGCTGTCATGTTCTCGATCACCTTATCGAACAGGTCGCCCTCGACCTTAGCGTCAGCAGCCTTCTCAGCAGCTTCTTCCAGCTTGGTCTTAACGTCAGCCTTGTACTCGTCAACGGTATCGAAATCTGTGGAATCCTTTACCATATCATCGTCCAGCTCAGGCAGCTCCTTCTTGGAAATGCCCTTGAGGTTGATCTTGAATACAGCTGCAGCGCCTGCAAGATCCTTTACCTGATACTCCTCAGGGAAAGTAACGTTGATCTCGAACTCTTCACCGGTGCTGTGACCTACGATCTGATCCTCAAAACCGGGGATGAACTGACCGCTGCCCAGCTCAAGATCGAAGTCCTCAGCCTTGCCGCCGTCAAATGCAACGCCGTCCTTGAAGCCCTCAAAATCGATCTTAACGGTATCGCCGTTCTCTGCTGCTCTGTCGTCAACAGTAACGATCCTTGCGTTCTTCTCTCTCAGCTCGTCAACCTTCTTCTGGATATCCTCATCAGTTACAGCATTGACAACTTTTTCAACCTCTATACCCTTGTAGTCCTTAACTTCAACTTCAGGTCTGGTTGTGCACTTAGCAGTCAGCTTAACGCCGTTCTCCTTGTTGATCTCGGTAACTTCGATAGAAGGCTGACAAACGAGGTCAAGACCTGACTCATCGATAGCGCCGTTAACAACGGGAGCGTACAGCAGATTGATAGCATCCTCGAAGAATACCTCTTCACCGTAGGTCTTCTCGATCAGCTTTCTGGGAGCCTTACCCTTACGGAAGCCGGGCAGAGCAATGTTCTTCTTTGCTCTGAGGTATGCCTGCTGCAGTGCCTCTTCAAAGTCCTTTGCGGGTATCTCGATCTCCAGCTCATAGCTGTTAGTGCCAACATTATTTGTAGCTTTTAAACTCATTTTCTAATTCCTCCAAAATAAAATATATCTTTAATATTATAGCACACTTTTACCTGTATTTCCAGTACTTTTTCAATAATTGTCACTTTGCACAATTTCAGTAATGTCTAATGGGTCAAAATGCAAAAAATCACTTGATATCAGCCGATACTCTATACCGTCATACATACCGTTGACTGCATAGCCGTGGGCTTTGCCGTGAAGATGTCCGTAAAAGACCTTTTTCACGCCGTATTTGTACAGTACGTCAAGTATCTCGAAATTTCTGCTTTCACCGAATACAGGCGGATAGTGCAGGAAGACCACAGGTGTAAGTCCTGCTGAAACTGCGGATTTCACCGACATATCAAGCCTTATGGCTTCGCGGGCTATTACCTTTGCGCTGGCGGGTTCTGAATTATCATTGACCCAGCCGCGGGTGCCGCATATGCCGATACTGCCGAACTGATAGTGGTTCAGATGAAGTATATTCAGGCTTTTGAAGCCTTTTTCATCGAAGAACCGCTGCATTTTCGAGACGGTGTTCCACCAGTAATCGTGGTTTCCTTTGGATATTATCTTGGTGCCGTTCAGCCTGTCAAGGAACTCAAGGTCCTTTTCGGTCTGTTCAAAGTTCATCCCCCAGGAAAGGTCCCCGGGAAGAACTACTATATCATCGGGCTTTATCTTATCCTGCCAGTTCTTTTCAAGCCTCTGCACATGGTCGTCCCAGCCTCCGAAAATATTCATCGGCTTATCGACCCCGAATGAAAGGTGCAGGTCAGCTATTGTATAAAGCTTCATATCTTGCTCCTGTCTGTTTGGTATAGATTTCCTGTAATATCAGCCATCGTTCTGCGGACACTATTCTCACAAGACGAAAAGGAGTGATACAAAATGGAGAAGGATAAGATCAGAGGTATCTGCTGCGATGTTGAAAACTGTATCCACAACCACAAGGGCTGTGAATGCACCGCAGGCAGCATACAGGTGTGCAGCACCTGCTCCGACCCGAACTGCTGTGACGAGACCATCTGCAAGACTTTCAAGCCCTGCGATGGCTGCCACTAAACTGCGCCGCCCTAGGGCGGTACATATTATTTTACATTCAGTGCCTTGAATACGAAGTCCTTCATCTCGTCCTTTGCGATGACTTCAGAGAAGCGGATCTCCTTGTTCTTGAGAGATGCCAGAGAAGCGGGTACGGGCATACCGGATGCTTCGCCAAGTTCTTCAACGAGAGTGAACTCGTCGCTGCCTGTATCCTTGCCCAGAGCGCTGAGTACGGAACCTGAGAACTTATAGGGGCTAGCGGTGGAAGCGATGACTGTCTTGGTCTTATCGCCTGTTGCCTTTACATACTCCTCATATACGGAAACTGCAACTGCGGTATGAGTATCGCAGGTGTAGGAATACTTATCGTAATACTCCTTGATGGTAGCCTTGGTCTTAGCATCGTCGCAGCAGCCTGCATAGAACTCGTCTGCAAGAACAGCCTTGACTGCATCTGTTACCTCATATCTGCCCTCGCTTGCCAGCTTGCCGAACCACTCTCTGATCTGAGCATCATCTTCACCGCTGAGGTGATAGAGAAGTCTTTCGAGGTTGGAAGAGATCAGGATATCCATAGAAGGTGAGATAGTTGCATAGAACTGTCTGTTTCTGTCATATACACCTGTCTTGATGAAATCTGTCAGTACGTTGTTGGAGTTTGAAGCGCAGATCAGCTTGTTTACGGGGATACCCATCTTCTTTGCATAGTAGCCTGCAAGGATATTGCCGAAGTTACCTGTGGGAACAACGATGTTGATCTTGTCGCCCTCGTTGATCTCGCCGTCCTTCAGCAGCTGTGCGTAAGAAGAAACGTAGTAGATGATCTGAGGTGCAAGTCTGCCCCAGTTGATGGAGTTTGCAGAGGAGAACATCATGCCGTTCTCAGCCAGCTTTTCGCCGATTTCCTTGTTTGTGAAGATAGCCTTAACGCCGTTCTGTGCGTCATCGAAGTTGCCCTTGATAGCGCATACGCCAACGTTCTGACCCTCCTGAGTGGTCATCTGCTTCTTCTGCATAGCAGATACACCGTTATCAGGATAGAATACCAGTATCTCAGTACCGGGAACATCCTTGAAGCCTTCGAGAGCAGCCTTACCTGTATCGCCGGATGTAGCAACAAGGATAACTACCTTCTTATCGAGGTTTATCTTCTTGGTTGCTGTTGTCAGAAGATAAGGCAGTATCTGGAGAGCCATATCCTTGAATGCGCAGGTAGGACCGTGCCACAGTTCCAGCATATAAGTGCCGTCGAACAGGTGAGCAAGCTCTGCGATATTCTCGGTATCGAAGTTCTTTGTATTGTAAGCGCCTTCAACACAGTAGCGTATCTCAGCCTCTGTGTAATCGGTGAGGAACTTGGAGAAAACGAAGAATGCTCTCTCTGCATAGGTCATATCTCCCAGCTTCTTGATATCATCCATGGAAATGGAAGGTATCTCAGAGGGAACGAACAGACCGCCGTCCTCGGAAATGCCCTGTGCTATCGCCTGTGCCGATGTAACATTAACATCGCTGTTTCTTGTACTTCTGTAAAACATAAAACAACAACCCTTCTATTTTATTCCCCATACGGGTATTTTTCACTTTACTTACTGCTTGCATCAAATGCGGATCTATAGTACTTGAAAAACACTACTTTTCCGCCGTCGTGATGCACGACTGCAACATCGAATCGGCAGAAGGCTTTGATATTCTTCTTTGAAAGATAGACCCTTGCGGTCTTGATAAGCCTTTGCTTTTTCGTATATGTGATTGCTGATTCGCCTGTGGTCAGCGCCCCGACTTTTCGGGTCTTGACCTCGACAAAAGCTATCTTATTGCCTTGTGAAGCTATTATATCTATCTCGCCGCCCCTTACAGTGAAGTTGCGTTCGAGAATCTCATAGCCGTTCTCTCTTAGATATCCGCAGACATAGTCCTCGCCGATATCACGGCTGTTCTGTTTTTTTTGCATAATACTTTTTCAAAAAGCTCGGTCTGTGTATCGGGCTTTCGCCGTACTTATCTATCATCTGATAGTGGAGCTTCGTCCCGTAGCCCTTATGCTTTTCAAACTGCCATTCAGGGTACTTTTCAGCCATTTCCAGCATATATCTGTCCCTTGCGACTTTAGCAAGTATCGAAGCCGCCGCTATCGCCTGTGACTGTGCATCGCCTTTGACAACTGCTATGGTGTCACATTCCAGGTCCGGGGTCTTATTGCCGTCTATCAGGCAGATATCGGGCTTGGTCTTCATAGCTTCAACGGAACGCTTCATAGCAAGCATCGCGCAGTTGAGGATATTAATATCCTCTATCTCAGCCACCGTTGCGCACTGTATCGAAAAATCCAGCGCCTTATCGACTATCTCCTCAAAAAGCTCTTCACGCTTTTTTGCGGTGAGCTTTTTGCTGTCGTTTATGCCCTCGATGACTGTATCCTTATCAAATATCACTGCCGCCGCGAAAACATCCCCTGCAAGAGGTCCTCTGCCTGCTTCGTCACATCCGCAGACAGTATTGTACTTTTCGCGGTAGCTATCGTCAAACTCTTTAAGTGTCATATCATCGACCTCTCGGCTTTTCAAGTGAAAGTCTGCCAAGCTTGCCGCCTCTGAATTCGTCGAGTACGGTGTTTGCTGCCCTCTCGGTATTGATATCGCCGCCCGAAACAAGGAAGCCTCGCTTTTTGCCAACTCTTTCAAGTAGCTCATATCCCTTTACACAGCCCTGCATTTCATCCATAGGTTCGGGCAGGTCTTCAAGGGATATGCCGTATCTTTCAGTAAGAAGCTCGGGATAGTCCTCAGATAGATACTCCAGAAGTCTGCACGCTAAGTACTCAACATCGAGGATTACGTCCTTGACCGCACCTGTGAATGCAAGTCTTTCACCCACCAGCTTATCATCAAACTTAGGCCAGAGAACACCAGGCATATCCAGTAGTTCAAAGCCCTCATCAAGTGCTACCCACTGTTTGCCGCGGGTGACACCCGGTCTGTCTTCCACCTTTGCCAGCTTTGCGCCTGCCAGCCTGTTTATGAATGAGGACTTGCCAACATTTGGTATTCCCACTATCATCATTCTGATGGGTCTGCCCGTCATTCCGCGGGTATCCCATTTTTCTATCTGCTCGGAGAGCAGTTCTTTGAGCATTGGATAGAATTTATTGACGTTCCTGCCGCTGCGGCAGTCGGTAGCGAGGGCGGCTACGCCCTGCTGTTTGTAGTACTCTATCCACATTGAAGTTACATTAGGGTCGGCAGAATCTGCCTTATTCAGCAGAACAAGCCTGGGCTTGCTGCCGCATATCTTTTTTATCTCGGGATTGCGGCTTGAAAATGGTATCCTTGCATCGGTTATCTCCACCACTGCGTCAACAAGCTTCAGGTTTGAAGCCATTATGCGGCGGGTCTTCGCCATATGTCCGGGAAACCACTGCACCTTGGCAGCTTCGCTCATATCAGCCGCCTCCTTTCGTTATTTGTAAGTATCGGTCTCAGCTTACAAAGCCTGTTTTAGCTTCATCTGAATGGAATCTGTAAACTGCTTTGCCGATTATATCATTCTCCGAAACCGCACCGAATACTCGGCTGTCCGAAGAATGATCGCGGTTATCGCCCATGAGGAATACTTCTCCCTCAGGCACATCGTATTCAAATACTTCCCTTTCGGGGTCATAATAAGTCATATCATAAACGCCCATATCATCCAGGGCGTGATATTTGAGATAGGGTTCATCAAGCACTTCACCGTCAACACTGACTGTACCCGACTTGTAATCCACCGTGACTTCCTGTCCGCCCACCGCTATCACACGCTTGACTATCAGCTTGCCCAGCGCTTTGCTGTCGCAGATGACTATATCGCCGTTTTCCGGCTGATACAGAAACCAGGATATCACCAGTTTATCGCCGTCAAACAGTGTGTTCTCCATAGACTCACCATCTACGCTGACACGGCTGAAGAACAGTGTGGTAGCGATAAGTACTGCCGCAATGGAATTCACGATGACCAGCGCCCATTCCAGGACGTTATCAGTGAAACGAGGAGTATCCCCGTGCTTTTCAGCCATTATCAGTCAACACGGCCCAGGCTATTGAATGGGTATACTCTGAATATCGCCTTGCCCATTATCTCGCTCTTGTCAACGAAACCGATGCTTCGGCTGTCCTTGGAATCATTTCTGTTATCGCCCATTACGAAAACTGTATTCTCGGGCACTTCGTACTCATAAACGCCATTGGACACACAGTATGAAGGATCATAACAGAAGCTGTCTTCCATGACATCTCTGATATGTTCGTTTGAGATCTGCTCGTCATTTACGTACACATGATTCTCATTGTAGTCAACTACGACCTTATCGCCTGCTATACCGATAACACGCTTGATAAGCACCTTATTTGCGGCATCGCTGTCGAGTACCACGATATCATCTCTTGCGGGCTCGTATGCAATATGGGTCATTATCAGTCTGTCGCCGTCTTGCAGAGTATTAGTCATGGATTCGCCGTCGACCATAACTATCCTCAGCACGAATGTAAGCACCAGCTGTACCACAAGCAGTGCGAACACCAGAGATTCAAACCACTCCAGTATCTCTCTGCCTATATTGAAAGGCTCTTTTTCCTTGATATCCTCAGGCTCGGCTTCCTTTGCCTTTTCGATATCCTCTTCGCTTACCTCGGCAACCTCTGCGGTTTTCTCGATATCCTCTTTGACGTCCTCGGCTGCTTCTTCTGCTTTTTCGATAACTTCTTCGCTGTCATCGGAGATACCTGCCGCTTTTTTGATGTCTTCTGCGCTTACTTCTGCAGCTTCAGCCTCATCAACAAGGGCTTCAACATCAAGAACATCTGCACCCATACCATCAGGATACATCTCATTCAGCATATCTTCGAGTTCTTTGCCCTCTTCGGTAAGCTCTTCGCCGCTAACGCCAAAGAACCATGCATCTTCGCTTTTTTCTTCAGCACCGAATGCAGCATCGGGGGCATTTTCATTCAGAAGTTTTTCGAGATCTTCACCTGTCCCTGTGATATTCTCATTTGTTGTCTTTTCGTTTGGTTCACTCATAGATAATACCTCTTTTCGTGATAGATGCTGTAATCGCCGTGATACTATATTTTTGCGACTACTCATATACAATATATTATAGCAAATATGTTCCGAAATTACAAGGGTTTTTTCAAAAAAAATTATTTTTATACTTATATTGTTTACTTATATAAATAAAAAGAGCCGACTTTCGCCGACTCTTTTATCAGAAGAATTATCTGATTGCTTCCTTGACCTTAGCTGCCTTACCAACTCTGTCGCGGAGATAGTACAGCTTAGCTCTGCGAACCTTACCGCTTCTAACTACCTCTACCTTAGATACAGCAGGCGAATGTACGGGGAATACTCTCTCGATACCGCAGCCGTGTGCTACTCTTCTTACAGTGAAGGTCTCGCTGATACCGCCGTGCTTCTTAGCGATAACTGTGCCCTCGAATACCTGGATTCTGGACTTGTCACCCTCGGTGATCAGAACGTGTACCTTAACGGTATCACCTACGTTAACTACGGGTGCGTTTTCCTTCATGCTTGACTGTGCGATCTGTTTTAAAGCGTCCACTTTAAATTCCTCCTTTAATTTTCCGGACGTTCATACACTGCCGCTTTGGCAGCCAGTGGACCGTCTCTTTAATGTCGTGCCTTTTGGCTGGCATTAACTCTCGTCGGGGATACCGACGGTATTCATGCTTGAATATTATAACACATCACAAGTGAGATTTCAAGTGTTTGTCAGCAAAAAACTTCACCGTTTTCCAGAAGTATCTTTGTGCGTTCTATACAAATCTCATCGGCGGTCATGCCGTACATATCGAGAAAAGTCTCTGCGGCAACGTTGGCATTAAGGTTGAAACCACCGCCTGCGGGAAGCTTCATCTTGAGATTAAGATGATTTTCATCGTTATCCATGGATATAAGTTCCAGAGACGGACGTATGTCCACAGGTTTATATGTACCTTTTTTTGTACGCTTCTGTATCTCTATGACTTCCCTGCTCATGAAATCCCTGAACATTTCTGCCATTTCGTCGGGAGTTCTATCTGCTGAGATACGTATATCGTACTCGGCATGAGTTATCTCGGTGTGGCTGTGAACAGGGGCAGAACAGCTTACTATCCTCATGCCCTCGGGCATCTGGGCATCGAGAGCTTTCAGCACTTCTTCATCGGATAAGTCCTGAAGCAAAGCAAAATCCATGACTTCCACCTTGCTTTCAAAGCCCAGCGAGAGGGTCAGGGGGAACATTATATATATATGCGGGTTGAAGCCCTGGGTATACCATATCGGGAGTTTTGCACGCTTTATCGCCCTTTGCATGGCACGCATGAGGTCAAGATGGGAGATATACTTAGCCCTGCCGCATTTTTCATAGACCACGCGCTTATCGTAGCGGTCGGGGCGCAGGTCTACATTTTTAGGTTGAAGTCTTTTTTCCGCCACAGTATACACCTCCACATTCGGGCTTTATGCCGCAGCCCGAGCAGCCTTCCTTACAGTTTCTGGTAGTCTGGGCAAGATGGGCTTTTTTGTTTTCTCTGACAAGAAATTCGTGAGACACCAGATAATCCAGATGTGACCACGGTGCCACCTCATCGTAGCTTCTTGTCCTGTTGGCATAGAATGCCGTATCTATGCCTGTTTCGGCAAATGCTTCCAGCCATTTATCGTACTGGAAATGCTCGTCCCAGCTATCCATATAACAGCCTTTTTTCCAAGCTGCGTATACCGCCTTGCAAACCCGCCTGTCGCCCCTTGCGAGGACAGCTTCAAGCACTGAAGTATTGGAATAATGCAGGCTGAGCTTTATTTTCTTGCTGGTGACAGCGGATTTTAGTATCTCCTGCTTGTGCTTTATCTGCTCTTCCGTCGCCTGAGGTTCAAACTCGAAGGGCGTAAATGGCTTTGGCACGAAAGTCGCGGTGGATACCGCTATCTGCACGGAGCGTCCGCGCTTTTCCTTTGGTGTTTCAAAGTAAAGCTGGAGTATCTTATCTGAAAGCTCTGCTATGCCGCGGATATCATCATCTGTTTCCGTGGGCTGACCCATCATGAAGTAAAGCTTCACCTGAGTATAGCCCCACTCAAACGCCATTTTGCAGGTGTTGATAATCTCATCCTCGGTGATGTTTTTGTTTATTACATCGCGCAAACGCTGAGTTCCTGCTTCGGGGGCGAATGTCAGTCCACTTTTTCGGACAGCTTGAATTCTTTCCAAGAGTTCCTCGTTGAAGCTGTCAAGTCTCAGCGAAGGCAGAGCGAGGTTTACATTCTCACCGTCCGTATACTCCGAAAGGCTTAGCAGAAGCTCGTTTATCTTGGTATGGTCGCTGGTAGAGAGGGACGAGAGAGATACTTCTTCATAGCCTGTCTGCTCACACAGGGACTTCGTTTCATTTTTAATAGTATCTATATTCTTCTCACGGAAAGGTCTGTAAATAAATCCCGCCTGACAAAAGCGGCAGCCGCGGATACAGCCGCGCAGCACTTCCACAACAGAGCGGTCATGGACTATCTCGCTGAAAGGCACAACAAAGCTGTCGGGATAGTATACCTTATCAAAATCGGCGATAATACGCTTTTTTATGCGCGGCGGTGCTTCGGGAACATTTGGCGTGATGCTCTTCACGGTGCCGTCCTCGTTATAGTCAACATCATAGAAGCTTGGCACATAGATGCCCTCTATCTTAACAGCTTCACGTAAAAATTCCTCTTTTGTGGGATTTGAGGGCTTCATTTTTTCGTAGAGCCTGAGAAGTTCAAGATTGACTTCCTCGCCCTCACCGAGTATGAAAAGGTCGAAGAAATCCGCCATAGGCTCTGGGTTGCATACGCAGGGCCCACCGCCGACAACAAGAGGAGTCAGAGAGGTACGGTCTTTGGCAAGTACGGGAAGTCCTGCCAGATCAAGCATTTGCAGAACGTTATTGTACGATAATTCGTACTGCAAAGTAAAGCCGATGAAATCGAAATCCTTTATGGGGTCAAGGCTTTCAAGGCCGTAGAGCGGGATATCATTTTCTCGCATGAGGGTCTCAAAGTCCTTTTCGGGCATGAATACGCGCTCACACCACCAGTTTGGCACCTGATTTTTCAGACCGTAGAGAATTTTCATACCCAGGTGGGACATACCCACATCGTAGGTATCGGGAAAACAGAAAGCGAATCGCACATCGACTTTATCCCTGTCCTTTATGACACTGCCTATCTCACCGCCGATATAGCGTGCGGGCTTGGTGGCTTTAAGCAGTATTTTATCAAGTTTATTTTTTATCTCTTCCATAGATGACCTTCCGTAGCAGTTATTATTTATCTGCGAAGTTTTTCCGCAGAAATGGCAGTTCAAGGTTTTCGATCAATTGAAAGCCTGATATTTAATTATTATTATATCACAACGGGCATTCAAAATCAACTGCGAGATGTAAATAAACATCTGCCGGATATGACGTTCAGCCGTATAAAAGCTCTGTCCCGAAGCTGATTAAGTTTTTCGGGGCGGATTAGTATTTGATTGGCAGACTTTGTTGGTATAGTCGGATATTCGCTGTGTGCGCTAGTATGCCGGTTTTCGCCCCTCGTTCCTCGGGTCGAGCTGTCAAAGACGCTGTCGCTGTTTAACAGCGGGCGCGGCAATATTTTCCGCACATAGAAAGAGCGTGGACAGTCATTTTGTCCACGCTCTTGATTGTGTTATTGCCGCGTCGCTTTTGCACCTTGACCGAGAGGCTCTGCCTCTAACAGTCATCTTTGCTGACTGTGGCTCCCCGCAAGCTTTTCGCAAAAAGCTTGACCAAAGGCTCCTCTCCTTGGCAGTTTACACGACCGATGCGTTTTTTCATTCCGGTTTTATCAGTATTTCAAATTGCTGTCACATTAAATCACAAAAATAATACAACCATACTTTAATATAGTATCATGGTTCAGCCAATGGATGTCAGATTTAAAAATTCACCCGCGATGATTTGTATCACCATTATGCAAAATGTCAAAATATTCGTCGATTCATTGACATATCCGACACAGGCTGATATAATAATTACCGTTGTGAATACGGAAATCCTTGGCAGAATAACTGCTAAACAGAACAAAAGGAGATATTATCAATGAATAAGAGAATTCTTGCTGCTGCTCTTGCACTGACAATGAGCGCCTGTATCTGCGGATGCAGCGAATCCGAAAAGACAACCGCCGCTACACCTGTTTCTCCCAAGGAGACTGTTTCAGGTGAGAAAGGAAACAACATCGATGATGTTGTAACTGATGACGAAACTACTGACGATGAAACAACAGATGAGGAAACTTCTGTTACTGATGAAGAAACGACCGCTGATCCTCATGCTGAGCAGGAAGAAAGCATACACATACTGAAATGCAGCCAGAGATTTGCAGCACTGGATGACAAAAACGGTTTCTGCTTTGAGGTAGAGATCTCACCCAATGAGGCTGCTTCGGGCATAAGTATTGCTCTTTTCGATGAAAAGGGTGAGAAGGTGGCTGACATGGTGGACGACGGAAGCAAGAAACCTGATAAGGAAGCCGGCGACAATATTTTCAGCTGCTACTTCAAACCAACAAGCAAAAAGGCTGCTACTTACAATGTGACCGCCAAGATAGGTGCTATCGAGACCGAGCCTGTAAGAGTTCGCCTGTATGACGAGCTTGATGACGCTGATTTCGACAGACTGAGAGAAGTTACCGATGACTTCATGGAGATAGACGGCAAGTACAGAGATACTACAGGCTCTATCCCTGATGACAAGAAGGACGCTGCTATTGAAGAAGCTGCGGCTCTTGCGCAGAAGATGTACGATGACGGCGAAGTTATTGAATTCTCCGTTGACAAACAGCTCGGCAATGTATTCATCTGGCTGGACAGCTATCTGCCTTACATATACAATATCGATTCACTTGAATAATAAAAAAGTTACGGCACACCTGATGTTTCGGGCGTGCCGTTTTTTGTTATATGGCTATCCCGCTGATACAACTGACTTAACAGCTAACGAAGGAATATAATTAGAGTATGGCAGTTACATAATATATCCCTGTCAAAACAGCATTTTAAGTGGTGTGGTAAACTGATAGTCAGATTTCGTTATTCGGCTGCGAACTGAGAATTGTAGAGTTCGCTGTAAAAGCCGCCTTTCGCCATAAGACTTTCGTGAGTACCCTGCTCGATGATATGACCCGAGCGCATGACTATGATGTTTTCGGCTTCCTTGATGGTGGAAAGTCGGTGGGCTATTATGAAGCTCGTTCTGCCTTTCATCATCTTTGCGAAAGCACGCTGTATGATTATCTCGGTTCGGGTATCTATGGAAGATGTAGCTTCGTCCAGGATAAGCATGGGCGGCAGGGAAAGCATAACTCTTGCTATGCAGAGGAGCTGTTTCTGACCCTGTGACAGTGTGCTGAAAGCATCGGAAATAACAGTATCGTAGCCGTTAGGCAGACGTTTGATAAAGCCGTGGCAGTGTGCCGATTTAGCGGCGGCTATGACCTCTTCATCTGAAGCATCGGGCTTACCGTAGCGGATATTATCGCGGATAGTGGCGGTCTTCAGCCACGTTTCCTGAAGCACCATGCCGTACATTGAGCGCATGGAATCGCGGGTGCAGCCCTTTATTGGCTTGCCGCTTATTTTTATGCTGCCGCTGTCGGCATCGTAAAAGCGCATGAGCAGATTTATCATGGTGGTCTTTCCGCAGCCTGTGGGGCCGACTATCGCTGTGCGCTCGCCTGCCTTGACGTGGAGGTTGAAGTCCTCGATAAGCTTGACTTCGGGGTCATAGCTGAAAAATACGTGTTCAGCATCAACACTGCCGTCAACTGCGGTGAGAACTTCGGCATCAGCGGCATCGGGTATCTCCTCGGTCTCGTCGATAAGTTCAAACACTCTGCCCGCGGAAGCGAGAGCGCTCTGGAGTTCGGTTATAACTCCCGATATCTCGTTGAAAGGCTTGGTATACTGGTTTGCATAGGAAAGAAAGCTGGAAAGATTTCCCACAGTAAAGCCGTTGCCGCTGAAAACTGCCAGCGCACCCAGTATGCCTACGGAAGTATAGACAAGTCCGTTGACGAACCTTGTACAGGGGTTTGTAAGAGATGAGAAGAATATAGCTTTTACGCTGACTTCCTGCAATTTCTTGTTATATACTTCAAATCTGGATTCACCCTCATTCTCGTAGCCGAAAGCCTGAACGGTTTTGAGGTCGCCTGTTATTTCTTCAACCAGGGCGGTCATTTCTCCGCGAGCTACGGACTGTTTGTGGAAGAAGTCAAAGGTGTTCTTGGCGATGAATCTTGCAACAAAAAGCGAAAGGGGTGTCAGCAGGATAACCACCAGTGATATCTTTACATTTATCGTCAGCATAAAAATAATTGTACCAAATATTGTACAGATACCCGTGAACAGCTGTGCAAAACCCATCAGCAGACCATCGGATATCTGGTCGATATCTGTGATGATACGGCTTATGATATCACCGTGGGGGTGGGCATCGATGTAGGAAAGTGGAAGTCTGCCCAGTTTTGCGAATGCCTTGCGGCGGATATCTCTGACAACATTGAAAGTTATCTTGTTGGTACACAGGGACATCAGCCACTGTGAAACAGCTGTCAGGGAAACGGTTATGCAGAGTTTTATGATTATGGGCGTAAGTGCCTTGAAATCGACGTTTTTCGGACCTATGATGAGGTCAAAGCCCTGACCGATAAGGATAGGGGCATAGAGGGTGGTGGCGACCGTTATTACTGCCAGCAGCATCGATATCACAAACAGCCAGATATATGGTCTTGCGTATGAAAGCAGAGGTTTGAGTACAGGTTTTTGTACTTTTTTAGTATCAGCCAATCTCCTTCACCTCCTTTTCGGAAAGCTGTGACAGACATATCTCGCGGTAGATGTCACAGGACTTATAAAGCTCTTTGTGAGTGCCTATCCCCGCGATCTTGCCGTCATCAAGGACTATGATCTTATCAACATTCCTGATTGAGGATATCCTCTGGGAAACAATGAACACGGTCATATCCCCTGTCTGTTCGGCGATGGCTTTTCTCAGCCTTGCATCGGTGGCAAGGTCAAGGGCAGAGGCTGAATCATCGAGGATAACTATTTCGGGATGACCCACGAAAGCCCTTGCTATGGTGAGACGCTGTCTTTGTCCGCCTGAAAGGTTCTTGCCTGCCTGATGTATCATTTCGTCCAGCTTATCGGGCTTTTCCATGACGAAATCATAAGCCTGGGCGAGTTTCAGCGCGTTGATTATCTCGGTATCGTCGGCTGAACTGTTGCGCCATTTCATATTATCGCGGATAGTGCCTTTGAAAAGCACAGCCCTTTGGGGAACGATGCCTATTTTACCGCGAAGCTGGCGGAAGGGGTATTTTTTAATGTCGATACCGTCAACGAGTATCTCGCCTTTTGAAGCATCGTAAAATCGGGGGATAAGGTTTATAACGGAAGTTTTTCCCGAACCTGTACCGCCAATGATGCCTATGGTCTCTCCCCTGCCTGCGGTGAAGCTAATGTCTTCAAGGGCATATTCTTCGCTGTCGTGGTAGGAGAAGCTTACTCCGCGGAACTCAACTGCGGGGGCTGATGTATCTGCTGTGACTTCGGTATTGCCGTCATCGGTGACGGTGGGTGCAATATCGAAAACATCGTTGATACGCATGGCGGAAGCCTGCATTTTCGTGATATTGGTAACGAGTATCGCCATGGCAAGGAGTGCAAGCAAGATCTGGTTCATGTAGTTTATCAGGGCTAATACATCGCCCTGAGTTATGCTGCCAATATTGACCTGATGTGCGCTCGCTTTGAGTATAACTGCTATGGCGAGGTTGACGATAACATAGGTCATGGGATTCATGAGGGCATTTATCTTGCCCGCCATTATCTGCAGGTCGGTGAGTTCATCGGTCAGCTTGTCGAAGTCTTTCTCTTCGTCCTGCTGTCTTGAAAACGCACGTATAACCCTTGCGCCCGAAAGTGATTCACCTGTAAGCAGATTGGTACGGTCGAGGGTCTTCTGGATATGCTTGTATCTTGGTATGGTGATGCTCATTATCTTATAGATAACAAAGGCAAGGCAGGTTGCTGCCACAAGGAATATCAGCGTTATCTTCACCGAAATGGTGAGTGACATTATAACCGCGCCGACCACGATAAACGGCGATCGCAGAAGCAGTCTCAGCAGTATATTCACACCTGACTGGGCTGTATTTATATCCGCTGTCATTCGGGTGACGAGGGTACTGCTGCCTATTTTATCAATCTCGGAATAAGAAAAGCGGTCGATATGGCGCAGCAAATCGGTGCGGAGCGCAGTGCCGAAACCAACCGATGCTTTAGCCGCGAAAAACTGCGCCGTCAGCGAACAGGCAAGCCCCAGAAATCCAAGAAGCACCATTATACCGCCCATGCGCAGTATATAGGGCATATCCTCGTTTGCTATACCGATGTCGATTATGCGTTTCATGACAACAGGCACTGCAAGCTCGAAACAGGCTTCGATAAGCTTGAACAGCGGCCCTATGACACTTTCCTTTTTGTAGTTTTTAAGGTAACGAAAAAGTCTGAACATATTTTTCTCCATACATAGACAAACGGACAGCCCAACACCATCCGTCCGATAATTAACTGTCTCCCGTCCACGCCCTATATTGCCGTAAACACTGCTTTATCCTACCGAGTGCGTATCTTACTGGGGAAAACCTTTCTGAAGAAAGGTTATTCCCCAGACCCCTTTCCAAAGACTTCTATTTCTTTTGGGCAGGGGGCAGCTATTTCTATAAAGTGCAGTTAGTGACCGTACTAAGTGAATTTTATAAAGATATCTGCCCCCTGCCAAAAAGAGTTAAAAGTTTTCGGGGATGAGTTTGAGGAGGACCCTTTTTCAAAAGGGTCTTCCTCAATGAGATACGCAGTCCGTGGGATAGAACAGCGTTAGCAGCAATACACGGCGTGAACGGGAGCTATTTAATTTTCTTAACCTTTACTTTTACGACGGAACAATCCGATGAACCTTGACCAGAGACTTTTTTTTTTTCGGGTGCAGGCTCGGGCTTTTCGGGGATATCGGGCTGTACAGCGGGGGTATCCTCGGGGTTGGGCTCGGGTGCGGTCACAGCAGTCACGGTGGGTGCGGCTGTCATTTGTTCGGGTTGTGGTTCGGGTTTTGGTTCCGGTTTCGGCTTGGGTTTGGGTACATTCGCATAGGCTTCTGCGAAGAACCTGCTTTGGGCATCAACTGCCGCGCCCGATGCGGGTTTGCGGACGTAGGTACCGTCGGGAAGCATATCCCTTGCCTTTACGTTATCATTCATCTGAGTTTCAAAGATATCGAGTATGCGCTTTTTGATCTCGGCATCGAGAACAGGTGCGGCGACCTCGACACGGCGGGTGGTATTGCGGGTCATGTAGTCCGCGGAAGAGATATACACGTTCTTCCTAACACCACTGCCAAATATATAGATACGTGAGTGTTCGAGATAACGACCCACGATAGAACGTATGCGGACGTTTTCGGTAACACCCTCAACACCTGCAACAAGACAGGATATGCCGCGTATCACCAGTTCGACTTTAACGCCTGCCTGAGAACACTCTATTATCTTATCCATAATCACCTTATCAGTGAGAGAATTCAGCTTAGCGCCAACATAGCCGTCTCCGCCTGCTCTGGCTATTGCTATCTCGTTATCCATCATTTCGAGGACACGGTTTTGCAGACAACGTGGTGCTACCAGCAAAAGGTCACTTTTCTCCACAAGTTCGCCTATGGACAGGGCACGGAAAACTTCCTCGGCATCCTTGGCGATATCCCTGTTGGCGGTCATAAGGCAGAGGTCGGTATAAAGACCCGCTGTCTTTTCGTTATAGTTGCCTGTGCCTATCTGGGTGGTATACTTAACACCCTCGGGGGTCTTGCGGGTGATCAGGCAGAGCTTCGAGTGGACTTTCAGCCCCTTGGGACCGTACATTACCCGACAGCCCGCTTCTTCAAGCTGTTTTGACCAGCCGATATTGTTTTCCTCGTCGAATCTGGCGCGGAGTTCCACCAGTACGCAGACTTCCTTACCGTTTTCGGCGGCGGCGCACAGTGCTTTTATCACCTTGGAATTCTTTGCCACACGGTATAGTGTCATCTTTACAGAGACAACACTTTCGTCCTTTGCGGCTTCATTCAGCAGTCTTATGAAAGGCTGTATGGATTCGTAAGGATATGACAGGAAAAGATCGCCGTCATCGATCTGATCTATCATGGGACGGCTCTCGTCTATCATGCGTGAAAGCTGTGATGTCTGGGGTTCAAAGAAAAGTTCTTTCTTGTCTGCCGCTTTATCGAACACCGTGAACACATAAGAAAGGTCGAGAGGTGTCTTTTCAACGAAGACCTGTTTTTTGGACAGTTCCAGCCTTGTGCAAAGTTCTTTCTGTAAAGGCTCTGAGATCTGCTTGGAAAGCTGTAATCTCACGGGACACAGGCGCTTTCTCTTGTTTATCAGCACGGACATATTCTGCCTGAAATCCAGCTCGCGGTCGAAGCTTTCGTCAACATCGATATCGGCATTTCGGGTTATGCGCATGAGGGTCTTTTCCTCGACTTTATAGCCTGAGAATATCTTGTCGGTAAAGTGGAATATAAGTTCTTCCACCAGCACATAGGCTATGGAATCGTCCTGACGTGGCAGGAATATCACATGCTCAAATTTTTCACTGCACCCGATTATGCCCAGAGTAATGCCGCTTTTGGAAGTCAGCTTTGCCGCAACGTATATGCTCTTGTTAGGTAAAAACGGGAATGGGTGGCGCTTATCGATTATGAGCGCATTAAGAAAAGGCTTGATCTCGTAAGCATAGTAAGCTTCGAGAAATTCAAGCTCCTGGATAGTCAGATTTTTCATGCTTTTATGCATGATATTCTTGGTTTCTAGGGCTTTATGTATGGTCTTGAAGCTTTCGTCCTCGGTGGAGATAAGCTCCCTCACCCTTGAAAATATGGCACTGAGCTGCTCCGAGGGCTTCATCTTGGATTTGTTGTCTTTATGGGAATCGTCCACCAGAGAAGCATCATACAGCGAACCTACCCTGACCATAAAGAACTCATCCAGATTGCTTGAATAGATAGACTGGAACAGCAGTCTTTCAAGCAGAGGATTGCTCTCGTCACGGGCTTCTTCAAGCACGCGCTGATTGAATTTGAGCCATGAAAGCTCACGGTTATCGTATACCCTGTTTTTCACGGTATTTTCTCCTATCGTATATAATAAGCTATTATATATTATAGTACATTGTGACAGAATTGTCAACAGTTCAAGGACAGGTTATTTCTATTTTGAGACAGGAGAATACAGAAAGAAATGCCACAATGGTGAAGACGGATACTGATAAATTAGTTTTGAATCTTTGAAGATAAGGTCACGTATCACAGAATTCACTGCAAATCAAAGATCTCAGAGCACAGCATCATCTTTTTTGATCTCTTGTTTTTTGACCTCTTGCTTAGGTTTCTGATACAGCCGCCATATCATAAGGATCAAGAAGACCCATATTGCATCCCAGATCATCCCGAAAATGATAAGAAATACATACATTACCGAATCACCAAGATCCTTGACATAATGATCTTTAGGGTCATCTGGATCACATCTGACTTTGATCTCATCTCCCTTTTCGATTTTGTGGCTGGTTTTAATTGTATCAGTGAAAGTTTCGCCATTGTATTCAAAAGTATAATTGGCTGAATAATCATGTCTTGTATAACGGATCCCCTTACTGGTTCTTCCCCTTACTTTTTTTACTGATACATCCGTGACTATTATGCCCTTAACTTCGGCTGAGCAGTCGATCTGGTGTGCGATCTCGGATATACCCATTTTTATCATAGCTGCTCCGAAGATCAGAAATGGCAGGCAACAGACAGAAGCGATGATCACCGCCTTGACAGGTGAGGTCTTTTTCGGCTTTTCTGTGGCTTTGGAAACTTTTCGTTTTGGTTTTTTGGGCGGCGTTTGGTTATACTGGTACTTTTTATTCTTTTTGTTATTTTCGATCTTCTCGATTTTCTTTTTATTCTTCTTGTATTTCTTTTTGCTCATTTTGGTTCTCCTTGTCTTACTATCCTCAATTGCTATCAAAAATATGTTGTTGCCCTGACAATAATTATTAATAACGGTCATCCCTTTACCGCACCACTACAAAGTGCTGTAAATATCGTATTGACGTTATTCTCCCCCCGCCTGCGTCGGGAGGAGAATAATAGCCTTAGTATTTAATGTTCCGATATAGCACAGATCAATCAGGTATATCAATGATATCGGTATATTCCGGATCGATAAGCAGTCTCTTTCCCTTGATATGTGCTGCCAGCTTTGTAAGGTCGATGATATTCACCTTGCCGTCGCCGTTAAAATCGGCAAGAGTCGGGTCCGGGAGAAGTTTTCTGCCCTTGATGTGAGCGGCAAGGCGTGTAAGGTCGGTGATATTGACAAAGCCGTCATTGTTAAGATCGCCGCGTATCCTGGCCTCTGCTTTGATGTCAAAATAAAAAGTTCCTCCCATGGTTATATCATCGCCATTATACGGCAGATTTATTCCGTTTACCGAAGCTTGAAATTTCTTGGAAAAGTTCCTGCCGTAGGCGGGGGTAAGTTTAAATTGCAGTGTATATGTCTTGCCCTCTTCAAACACATCGCCCTCTGTACCCAGTGCCATCGACTCGCTTTCTATCCACATGAGATCGGTAACATTGACACCGCTTGGTATATTGCCAAACCATTCTTTGGGGTCTGTTGTGCATTTTACGCCGTCTCTTGGAGTCTTCAGCGTAAGATCAGCCTTTTTAATTCTGGGTTCACCCAAGATCCTGAGATAACCGTTAGTTATAGCTCTGGTAAAAAGGTAGGTCATGTGAAGTTTTCCCAGATCGTCCTGTGCTGAATTCATGAAAGTGTCGTAGGCTATGCCGTCATCAACGTATGAAATACCGATGGGATATAAATCACCCGCCTCGCAGTCTTCGGGGATCTCAAAATCTATCGTGAAAACACTGCCGCGACCCAGCTTCACATCAGTTGGCGAATAGGCATAGAATACCAGCTGACCTTCTTTGATCATGGCAGAACCTGTTGAAAAATCAGCAACGGCTTTTCCGGGATTCATGGGATAGCCTTGACTGTTATTCTTGACTTTCAGCCTTGTATCGTAAAAAACGTGGAACTTCATCTGGCTGACAGGGTCTTCGGCATTTGATATACTGCAGTAAACTCTCTGGGTCTTTCCTGCTGCTGTTTCATAAACACCTATCTTGTCGAAATACAGCATCGTATACCCCTCATAATTCTTCGGATCTATTTTGGGACTATTCCACTCACGGGGCTGTATCCATTTTGACTTATCATAAATAACTTCTTGGTCATCCTGTTTATCAAAATGGTTTTCAAGGGCTTCAGCACCCGATTTAACAGCACAGCACGGAAAGAACGCGGCGAGAGTCAACAGCATAACGAATGCCGCGGCAAAACTGAATAAACGTGTTCGGGTCGTTCTCATATTTTTCATCCTTTTCAATGATCTCAAAAACGGCAGAATTACCGTGCACATATTATATAACATATTTTTCCAGATGTCAATGCTATTTTATGACCTTGTATTTTCTGAGCAATTCAAGGTTATGCTCTTTTCGCCTTGCGAGTTCTTCCATTGTCTGGTTATGTATTTCTTCATCTTCAAGAAATGTCTGCAATCTTTTGCGAGCTTCATTATACCACTGTTCTAATTCTAAACGATTTTGTGATATTTTTTCCTGTGAAAGATTGAAACGTTTATTTGCTTCATCGCTTCGTTTTAATAAAGCCGAGTATCGCTTTTCAAGGTCATTAATAAGATCGTCTAAAAGAAACCTAATCGCTGAGTCACTATATGATGCGCCAGGGTTTTCATTTAGTGGTAATGAACATATAGCAAGATATTTCCTAAATACACGATCATCATAATCTGCAACATCTTTAAGCTTTTTAGCATTATCCAGAACAGGAAGTATCCATGTCTTTGTTTCATTCAATGAATCCTGAACAGCATCTGATAAAGGCATATAATCAGCATAGTATTTAAAAAAGCCTTTATCAAAGGGCTTATCAGATATATGCCAATTAAGATAAAATTCCTTTAAACTTTTATACCATAGTTCATTTTGTCGGAATGTACGGTCAATACAAAGATCTTCACGGTAAACAGTGGCGATCGCGCCAAACGGTACCAGATGAGTTTTCATATCATGTATTCCGACAATATGTAGGATCTCATCGTTGATAACACGAACGTACAGTGGCATACGAACTTTTGGCTTTTTGAAGCCTAATGGTTCAAGTGCCTCACCATAGATCTGCGTAAACAAAGTGTTTAACGTCGGCTTTTTTTCTTCAGCCTTTTTAAAACTGAGTTTTAGTATACTTTCGTCATTTCTTATGCCGAGTTCATCACTATCAGCAAGCATATCCACGCCAAAAAGCGATGATATTTTGCTAAGTCTTTCATCAGCCATGAGATCACTTTCGCCGGTCAACTCAATGAGTTTTTGGATATCTGCTTTGTTATTCAGCAGTGGTTTCCAGCATTCGGGCTTTATTTCATTATTTCCCATGCCGTAGATCTCACCATCACCAACAACGATCTTGTCCGCACGCTCTCCTGTTTTGTCAAAAAGTTCAAGTATAGCGATATCGCTGTCTGTTACTTCCTCTGTAATACATGGAAGTTTCATACTTTTTGAAATAGCTTTTGCTTCACTGAAAAGTGCTCTCGTATCATCACTGCTTTCCTGATCTGCAAGTGTTGCCCAATCCTGTTTTTCAGAAAACGCAATAATGTAAGTTTTCACGGCTTCGTCATCAACACATGGCACGAAGCCTTTCTTTTTCATATGTGCTTTGAAACCCTTGATAAGTTTCTCTTTGTCGCTGATCTTAAAATGAACTGAGTGAAAAAAGCTCCCCATAAATGTTTCTCCTCCTATAAATTACGGTATTATCTCATTTATTTCATAACGCTCCTGCCCACAGCATTTTTCCATCCGCTTATGAGTTCGTCGCGTTTGTTTTCAGCCATAGCAGGGATAAATTCGCGGAATTTCTGGGATACGCGGTTGAGTTCCTCGCGGCTTTCCCAGAAACCGCAGTGAAGTCCTGCAAGGAATGCAGCGCCTGTGGCGGTGGATTCAACGTTGCGGGGACGGATTATGCTTCTGCCCAGGATATCAGCCTGAAACTGCATGAGGAAATCGTTCTGCGAAGCGCCGCCATCGACCTTTATAAGACCGAGGGCTGAGGTGTCTTCTTCCATGGCTTTTATGACATCTGCGGTCTGGTAGGCGATGGCTTCAAGCGCCGCACGGACGATATGTGCACGGCCCGAACCTCTGGTAAGACCGCATATCACGCCGCGGGCATCGCTGTCCCAGTAGGGGGTACCAAGTCCCACAAAGGCGGGAACGAAGTATACTCCGCCGTTATCGGGAACACTTTCGGCTATGGCGGCAGTCTCCTCGGCTGTGCTGATTATGCAAAGTTCATCACGAAGCCATTTTATCACTGCTCCCGACACGAAAACAGAGCCTTCCAGCGCATAGGTGACTTTTCCGCCCATGCCCCACGCGATGGTTGTCAGCAGTCCGTTGGCGCTCTCGACACATTCGTTGCCTGTATTCATCAGCAGGAATCCACCTGTGCCGTAGGTGTTCTTTACATCACCTTTAAGGAAACAGCACTGTCCGAAAAGTGCCGCCTGCTGATCGCCTGCACAGCCGCAGATGGGTATCTCAGCTCCTATCAGCGACTTATCGGTAGTGCCGAAATCTCCCGAGGAATCCCTTACATCGGGGAGGATATTTTCGGGTATGCCGAGAAGACCAAGTATCTCCTTATCCCATTCGAGGGTGTGGATATTGAACAGCATAGTACGTGAAGCATTTGTGTAATCGGTAGCATGGACTTTTCTGCCTGTGAGGTTCCATATCAGCCATGTATCCACCGTGCCGAAGAGAAGTTCGCCCCGCTGTGCCCTTTCGCGCACACCATCAACGTTATCGAATATCCACTTTATCTTCGTTGCTGAAAAATATGGGTCGATGAGCAGACCTGTTTTGCTGCGGAAGAATTTTCCAAGCCCCTGTTCGGTGAAGTGGGTGCAGGTCGATGCGGTGCGGCGGCACTGCCATACTATGGCATTATAGACGGGCTCTCCGGTGTTTTTATCCCATATCATGGTGGTCTCGCGCTGGTTGGTCACGCCGATGGCGGCTATCTCGGAGATATCCTCACCCTTTGATGTGAGGTAAGCTGTGCAGTCATTAACGGCGCGAAGCTGAGAATCAAGGATATCCCTGGGGTCGTGCTCCACCCAGCCTGCTTTCGGGAATATCTGTGGAAATTCGTACTGTGCCGAGAAAACCTTTTCGCCTTTTCTGTCAAAAAGCACGGCGCGTGAAGAAGTTGTACCCTGATCGAGGGAAAGTATATATTTTTTCATGATAATCATCCTTTCGTTTTACGTTTTGAAACCTTTTGTATATGATACTACCAAAAACCGAAGTTGTCAACCGCGGTCTTTGTTTGATGTTTATAATTAAAATCTGTTTGCAGCTGCCGAAAAGTATTGTGCGTCCTAAATTTATGAGCCCGCGGAGATGCTTGCAGTAAACAGCGATATACGACTCACGCGGGTATTGTCAAGATGCTGAGTTGAACCCGTCTTATGCAGTATAACACGCCGCCTCATATCCTCGTAGTCATAGTCGGCGGCTGCCTGCCATCGTGCGCACAGGTCGGGTGAATATGTTTTTCACTATAAGTGATCTTAGCGGAAGAGTTGTACGTTTTTGTACAACTCTTGCAGAAATATGTCCGAGTTAAATCAAAAAACAGTTGTTTGCACAGCGTAACAGGTTAGTATATGGGCAGTTACCACATATAATTAATGGTAAATTATAGGAGATCGACAGAGAAGTTCATTCGCAAAAGAGATCTGTTTCAGGGTAAAAAAACGGACTTATGCTTTTTGGGGCTTTACATTTGCATTATCAGGTGTTATAATGGTTGCAGTAATGATCTGAGGAGGTCAAAAAAATGATAAGACATATTTGTATGTTCAAACTGAAAAACGAGAACAAGGACGCACTTATAAAGGAATTTCTGGAGAGGGCTGAGAATCTGAAAACTATCCCTCAGCTGAAAAGATATGAGGTAGTTTACAACGACAAGAGAACTCCCAACAGCAACTATGATGTTTCGCTGATCTTCGATTTTGACAACGTTGAAGACCTGAACGCTTATCAGACTTCACCCACACACATCGAATTCGGCGGCTTTGTTGCCACCGTCAAGGAAGAAAGAGCCTGCATCGACTACGAATTCTGAGGTGAGTGATGGCTAAGGCGAAAAGCGCGTATGTATGCTCAAACTGCGGTTTTGAGGCAAGCAAGTGGAACGGCAAATGTCCCGAGTGCGGCGAGTGGAACACCTTTGAAGAGGTTGAGATACAGGTATCGGCGAGAACTGCGGGCAAAGGCAGGGCTTCGGCGGTAAAGGATATCTCGGACAGCATCCTGAATATCGGTGCTGTTGATGCCAGCACACGGGAGATACGCTATGACACAGGCATGAAAGAGCTCAACAGAGTGCTGGGCGGCGGGCTTGTAAAGGGTTCGCTGGTGCTTCTGGGCGGCGAGCCAGGCATAGGCAAATCCACCATGCTTTTGCAGATTTGCCAGACCATGGGTGACGACCACACCATACTTTATGTATCGGGTGAGGAATCCGCAAGGCAGATAAAACTGAGAGCTGACAGGCTCGGTGTGGACAATGAGAACCTCTACCTGCTTGCCGAGACCGACGCTGAGAGCATATGCGCGGCGATAGTCAAGGAAAAGCCCGAGATAGTCATAATCGACTCCATACAGACCATGAGCATAAGCGGCATATCCTCGGCACAGGGCTCGGTAACTCAGGTGCGTGAGTGTACAAATATGTTCATGAGGACGGCGAAATCCGAGGAGATACCTATATTTATAGTAGGTCACGTCAACAAGGACGGCGCAATAGCAGGTCCTAAGGTAATGGAGCATATCGTTGACTGCGTGCTGTACTTTGAGGGTCAGCGGAACATGACTTACAGGATACTCCGTGCGGTAAAAAACCGTTTCGGTTCCACCAATGAGATAGGCGTTTTTGAAATGGCTGACGGTGGTCTTGTGGAAGTGGACAACCCTTCGATGCTGATGCTTGAGGGCAGACCGCTGAACGTTTCGGGAAGCTGTGTTGCCTGTGTTATGGAGGGCTCACGTCCGATAATGGCGGAAGTTCAGGCGCTGATATCAAAGAGCAGCACCTCTCAGCCGCGACGGACGGCTACGGGCTTTGATTACTACAGGATGTCGATAATACTGGCGGTGCTGGAAAAGCGGCTGGGATATTTCTTCGGCGGACTGGACGTATTTATTAATATAGTAGGCGGACTGAAGCTGGACGACACAGCGGCAGACCTTACGGTAGCTATGGCACTGTATTCAAGCGTGACTGACAAAGTGGTTGATGATAAGACCATCGCGCTGGGCGAGATAGGTCTGGGCGGAGAGCTGAGGAACATCACCCACGCAGAGCAGCGAATTCAGGAAGCCGAGAGAATGGGCTTCGAGAAGTGCATAATCCCCTATTATGCGGCTAAGAAGATAAACACCGCAAAGTACGGAATAAAAGTCATCGGTGCAAAGTCGATAAAGGACGCTTTCAAGGAGCTTGGATAGAGATGTAAATTTTTTGTTAATCTCAGAAGATGTATTGACTTTTATAGGGAAGTATGGTATGATAATAAAGCCGCATATTCACGGTTTCTTTAAGTGTGTCATGACGAAGTCGTGCTCCACCGTGCGTAGCGAGTTCATGTAAAGGCAGGTGCATATAGATGTACGCAGTAATTGAAACAGGCGGAAAGCAGTATCAGGTAAAGGCAGGCGACGAGCTCTACATCGAGAAGCTCAGCGTTAATGCAGACGAGAGCGTTACTTTTGACAAGGTAATGGCAGTTGGTTCTGATGCAGGTATCAAGGTTGGTGCTCCTTATGTTGAGGGTGCTACCGTATCCGCAAAGGTAGTCAAGAACGGCAAGGCTAAGAAGATCACAGTCTTCACCTACAAGCCCAAGAAGGGTGAGAAGAGGAAGATGGGTCACAGACAGCCCTACACAAAGGTAGTTATCGAAGCTATCAACGCATAATTTGTGATGGTCGAATGATCGCCGCAGATTTTTTCAGGAATGAGAGCGATATGCTCACAGGTTTTCGCGTTACGGGTCATGCAGGCTTAGCTGATTTCGGTTATGACGTTTGCTGTGCAAGCGTATCTTCCGCCGTTATGATGACGGCTAATACCATCACTGAGGCTTTCAAGCTGGAAGCTGATGTTGAGGTCGGGGAGAACGAGATCAGGCTTGACATGAAAATACCCGATGAGAACGCGGACAAGGTAATAATGGGACTTCTGATCCATCTGTATAATCTGAGGGACGAATTTCCGGGGCATATCAAGCTGAAGGTCGGCTGAGGCTGACTGTATCACGTTACATGGAGGTGTGATCTCAAATGATAAAGATATCAATGCAGTATTTCGCTCATAAAAAGGGTATGGGTTCTACCAAGAACGGCCGTGAGTCCGAGTCCAAGAGACTTGGTGTGAAGAGAGCTGACGGACAGTTCGTACTGGCAGGCAACATTCTTGTTCGCCAGAGAGGTACTCACATTCACCCCGGTGAGAATGTTAAGCGTGGTTCTGATGACACTCTGTTCGCTACCAGCGACGGTGTTGTAAGATTTGAAAGAATGGGTAAGGACCGTAAGAAGGTTTCTGTTTATCCTCAGGCTTAATTGCGAAAAGACAGACCCTGAGCTTACTTTGCTCGGGGTCTTTTTATAAGAGAGAAAAAGACAAAAGAAACAACAAAGGCGTATATGGGTGCTAAAAACATAGAACATCACCCCTATGCCATCATTCAAAATTCAAACAACTGATGTTTTTTGAGGACGACAAAAATGAATAACAATCAAAATGTCAACAAAGAGATGAGCAGGTCTTTTGGTAAGTTCGGACTGGTAGTTATCTGCTTGACCCTCGCAGTTTTTCTGTATAAAACAATGTTTGGCTACACAAAAGTCAAGATGTACGAAACCTATGACAACTGTACTGTAACCACCCATTCAAAGGTTCTCAGGGATTCGGACGGGGACAGGATAACCAAGTATTATGTAAAGGTAGTTCGTGAAGATCCCGGCTATGTCAGCGGTGCGGTTAAGGAAACCAAAAAAGAAACACAGCAAAAAGACAGCAGGATGAAAGTCAATATAACTTACCGTGATGATGAAAACGATAAAGACAGCGACGGCACTGCCGAGCTGTTTTCGGAATCTGTTCCCTACGAATACTACAAGCTTTTCAGAAATTACAAAAGCTCAAGAGTTACGATGTATACCACCGACTGGGGCAGGCACTATCCCGTTTCGCGGGTGGGCTGTGACAAGACTAAAGCCGAGCGTGAATACAGAAAGCTCGACCCGCCGTTATTCACCTGGATGGTGCTGGGATTTTTCGGATTTATCGGGATAATGAGTATGTCACTTAGTCTGAAGTCAAAGAGTGTTGCTGACAATTACAGCGGCGACAGGGTATACGAATCCCATTTTGAATTTTCAAATACGGAGGACGCACTTGTAGGTATGGCACACGCAAGGATACAGCGTGAAAAGGACGAAGAGCGTCGGCGCAGAGAACGCAGGGACAGAAATATTTACTGAAAGCTCATCTGATATGTTTTATAATAATAGAAATTATCGGTACTGATAAGGAGGTCGGAGAATGTTCGTCGATCAGGCAAAAATCTATATCAAAGCAGGCGACGGCGGCGATGGTGCGGTATCGTTCCACCGTGAGAAATATGTCGCAGCAGGCGGTCCCGACGGAGGCGACGGCGGAAAAGGCGGCGATATCATCTTTAAGGTCGATGACAACATCTCGAACCTTATTGATTTCAGATACAAGAAAAAATATGTGGCTGAAAAGGGGCAGAACGGCGGCGCAAAGAATTCCTACGGAAGAAGCGCTCCTGACCTTTTGATTAAAGTTCCGAGAGGTACGGTCATCAAGGACGCTGATACGGGCAGGATCCTGGCTGATATGTCCTCTGATGAACCTGTCACTGTCGCACACGGCGGCAAGGGCGGAAGAGGTAATGCTCATTTTGCAACCTCAACAAGGCAGATACCCAGATTCGCAAAGCCTGGTTTCAGGGGCGAGGAATTCAATATCAGGCTGGAGCTGAAGCTTCTGGCGGACGTTGGTCTGGTGGGATTCCCCAATGTTGGCAAATCTACGCTGATATCCGTAGTTTCAGCGGCTAAGCCTAAGATCGCCAACTACCACTTCACCACACTTGTACCCGTGCTGGGCGTTGTTAAGGTCGGTGAGGAAAGGTCATTCGTTATGGCTGATATCCCGGGACTTATCGAGGGCGCAAGCGAAGGCATCGGTCTGGGACATGAGTTCCTCAGACACGTTGAAAGATGCAGGCTGATAGTCCATGTGGTAGATGTTTCAGGTATCGAGGGTCGTGACCCCATCGAGGACTTTGAAGCCATAAACAAAGAGCTTGCTAATTTTTCGGAGGAACTGGCAGCAGCTCCGCAGATAGTTGCGGCAAACAAGACCGATATGGCTACCCCCGAGCAGATAGCAAGATTCAAGGAATACATCGAAAAGCAGGAGCTCCCCTATTACGAGATATCTGCTGCCACCACAAAGGGCACTCAGGAACTCATATACGGCATAAACGAAAAGCTTGCAGAGCTCCCGCCTGTTAAAAGATTTGAAGCACAGCCCCTCACCCGTGAGGAAGTTGAGAGGAAGAATACCAACAACCGCGAATTCTCCATCACGGTGGAAGACGGTGTTTACTTCGTCGAGGCGGACTGGCTTTACGATATCCTCAGAGTTGCGGATATGGACGATTACTCATCCCTGCAGTACTTCCAGAACGTTCTGGTATCCAGCGGCATAATCAGAAAACTGGAAGCTATGGGCATTCAGGAGGGCGACACTGTTGCTGTGTTCGACTTCGAGTTTGAGTACATCCCATAAAGGTGACACTGATGCATATAGATATGACAGAGCGCGAGGCTAATCAGTACTCCCCTCTTGCCCTGGCTTTTCTGGGCGATTCCGTCTATGAACAGCTGGTAAGGGAGAGGATACTTCTCGCGGCTAATATGCCCGCCCACAAGCTTCACAAGCTGGCGGTGAGCAGAGTCTGCGCTGAGTATCAGTCGGAATGTGCGCTGCTTTTACAGGAGCAGGGCGTACTTACCGAGAACGAAACTGAGGTCTTCAAGCGCGGGCGCAACACCAAAGTTAATGCACCGAAACATTCCACAATAGCTGAATATCGCAATGCTACGGGTCTGGAATGTTTATTCGGTTATTTATATTTGACAGCACAGCATGAACGAATCGATGTGCTGTTCAGTCTTTGCTGGGAACACGGTGAGGACGAATTCAACGAAAAGATCAAGGAGTGAATTTTATGTCAGGACATTCAAAGTGGGAAAATATCAAGAGGAAAAAGGGTGCTACCGACGCTGCGAGAGCTAAGATATTCACCAAGATAGGCAGAGAGATAGCAGTTGTAGTTAAGATGGGCGGTCCCGACCCCGCAGGTAATGCTAAGCTGAGAGACCTCATCGCTAAGGCTAAGGCTAACAACGTTCCCAACGACAACATCGACAGAATAATCAAGAAGGCTGCAGGCGACGGCGACAAGAACAACTACGAGTCAATGGTATACGAGGGCTACGGTCCTAACGGCGTTGCAGTTATCGTTGAGTGTCTGACAGACAACAAGAACAGAACTGCTGCCGATGTAAGAAGCTACTTCAGCAAGTTCGGCGGAAACATGGGCAACTCCGGCTGCGTATCCTATCTGTTCTCCGATGTTGGAACTGTTGTTATCGAGAACAACGGCGCTGACGAAGATAAGATCATGGACGACGTTTTCGAGGCTGGCGCTGACGACTTCAATGTTGATGACGATGTTATCGAGATAGCTTGCGGTCCCAACAACGTTACCGCTGTAAGAGAAGCGCTGGAAGGTCTGGGCTACAAGGTACTTTCCGCTGAGGCTGACAAGGTGCCTTCCACCTACGTTACCCTGACAGATGAGGATTCCATCAAGAAGATGGGTCTGCTTCTGGAGTATCTTGAGGACAACGACGACGTTCAGAACGTTTACCACAACTGGGAGAATATGCCCGTTGAGGAAGAAGACTGATAGACTTATATAAATTCAGCCGACAGTTTTAATACTGTCGGCTTTTTCTTTTATCTCATAAATCCCAAAACGACCGACAACGCCTTAACGTTCTCGGTCGTGATGTTTTTAGCCTATGCCGTCAAACATATTGTTCCATACCTGCTCGCCCTTGCTGTTGATAAGTGACCACTTATCGTCGGTGACCTTTACAACAGCATAACCATCAGAGTAGAAAGAAGATGCGTACTTGTATTGGTTGGGGATCGCGACCTCACCCTTATAGTCAAGATAGCCGTACTTATCGTTCAACTCAAAAATCAGACGCTTTTTATCTTCGCCAAAGCTTATCCAGTCATACTGAGGTTCGCAGATGACCTTGCCCTTTTTGTTAATGATGCCGTATCTATCCTTATCCTTTTTTTGGGAATAAACGGATACGATCGCAACGCCGTTTTGGAAAACGCTGGCGGAATCGTACTGAGGATTTACGGTATAGTTTCCCTTCTTGTCGATGTAACCGTACTTACGGGAACCGTCAAGCCTTACAGCGACAGGAGCAATACCTTCCACAAAGTTCTCAGCGGAATCAAATTGGGGATTGATAATGTACTCGCCCTTCTTGTTGATGTAGCCGTACTTCATATTATAATCGCCGTCTTTAACACCGACTACTGCTATGCCGTCACAGAAAAGACTTGCATAATCGTACTGGGCTGAGATGACTTCTTTGCCCTTGCTGTTGATATAGCAATACTTGCCTGTTTCTGTCTTCAGGGGAATAGTCTTCCAGTCCTGTTTAACATCGGTATTGCCCCAGGTTTCGTTAAACAGCGGGCAAATGATATATTCATTATCAGGCTCATCGAATCTTGTTTCGCTTATCTTCTTACCCTTCTTATTGCAGAGAGACCAGTAATCTCCGCTTGTATCCTGGATAAGGAACATATTATATCCGATATAGACGATCTCATCTTCCTTATACTGGGGATTGATGATGTATTTGCCCTTCTTATCAATGAAGCCTGCGTAATCGCCTACAACTACTTCTGCTATGCCATCCTTAAAGTTTGAAGCTTCTTCATACTGGAAATCTATAACTGTTTCGCCCTTTTCGTTTATGTAGCCGGAACGGTAGCCATCACTGACCATTGTGGTAACACAGGCAAGACCATCAGAAAAATTCTCGGCACTATCATACTGGGGACTTATAGCTATCTCGCCTTTTTTATTGAGGTAGCCGTAGTCACCATCTGAGCAGAACTTTACAAGACCATCTTTGAAAAGAGTATTATCGGATGAACCTCCTGAAGAAATCAAGGAAACTACACCTACGATAGCTCCCACCGCTGCAACTGCTGCACCTGCGATGATGCCTATCTTCTTGATCTGCTTTTTATCAAGTGGCTTTTTTACAACTGCCGCTGCTGCGGGCTGACCAACAGGCTGCTGAGGGATAGGTGCCTGCTGCTGTATGGGAGCCTGCTGCTGTATAGGTGCCTGGGGTACAGGCTCTTGAGGGATCACAGGCTGAGCGTTGCTCGGAGCTGCCAGCTTAGTGCCGCAGTTTGGGCAAAAGCTGAGACCATCAGCTACCTGATTACCACAATTCGTACAAAACATAGTAAAGATCCTCCTGTCAGATGAACTTATTATTTACCAAAAAAATTTTATTGTGATAGATAAATACATAAGATTGTTCACATCTATCACAATAATTCTACATTATTATATCATATCCCACCTTATATGTCAAGAATTTTAAGTTAAGGAAGTAAATTAAGTAATAATAACAGCAAAATTGGCAAAAATCTTCCGTAATAAATGATCGGAATTATTGGAATTATATGTACACTCACCCTTTATGCAGTGATTATTCGCGTATTTGATTAATAATCTCTTTACTTTTGTGAAAAAGTATGCTATTATATAAAGGATACGAAGTAAAGACTGAAAGGATGATCGTTTCTTTTATGGACATTGCTTTGATAGCCTTGCTGCTGATACTTTCGGCAGTGTGCTCGGCTACCGAGACCGCCTTTTCCTCATGTAACAGGATAAGGCTCAGAAAAATGGCTGACGGCGGCAGCAAGAGTGCGGCTAAGGCGCTGTACATCTGCGAGAACTTCGACAATGCGCTGACTGCCATACTCATCGGCAACAATGTTGTGAATATTGCTTCTTCGGCGCTGGCTACGGTGTTTTTCACCGAGAAGTTCGGTTCGGGCAGCGTTGGTATCGCGACAGCGGTAATGACGGTGCTGGTGCTTATCTTCGGTGAGATACTGCCTAAAAGTCTGGCTAAGGAGAATGCTGAGAACTTCTCGGTGCTGATGGCGGCTCCTCTGGCGGCTTTCATGTTCATCACTACACCGCTGATATGGCTGTTCACAGGTATAAAAAAGGGTGTCGTAAAACTGGTGGGCTCAAACAACGAAGCCCCCTCCGTTACCGAAGAAGAGCTTAAATACATCATCGAGGAGATTGAAGACGAGGGCGTGCTGGAAGAGCAGGAATCTGACCTTGTACGTTCTGCTCTGGATTTCGATGAGATAACCATAAGCAGTATATTTGTGCCGAGAGTCAGCATCGAGGCTGTGGAGCTTGGAGACGATATCGAGGATATAAAGGAGCTTTTCTTTAAAACCAGATATTCCAGACTTCCTGTTTACGAAAAGGACATCGACCACATAATCGGCGTGATACATCAGGCGGATTTCTTTGAGATGTACGTTTCAAAGGGCAAAAAGGATATCGCTAAGATTCTTGGCGAACCTATTTACATCACCGAGAGCAAGAAGATATCCGAGACACTGAAGCTGATGCAGAAAGAGAAAGTACATATGGCTGTAGTAGTCGATCAGTACGGCGGCACTGCGGGAATATGCACCCTTGAAGATATCATCGAGGAGCTGGTGGGTGAGATATACGACGAGAGCGATGAGGAGGACACTTCCTTTGTTAAGCTTTCGGATAATTCCTGCGAAGTATCGGCAGAGCTTTCCATATCGGATTTTCTGGAGAGATGGGAGCTTGACGAGAATGCCATCGAAACGGAAAGACACTCCGTCGGCGGCTGGATAATGGAACTTCTGGACAGGATACCCGAAGAGGGCGAGAGGATATTCTCACCGCCATTTGAGATGGAGATACATATGCAGGACGAGCAGAAGATCGGTCGTGTAAAAATAACATTTACGGAGGAAAAATAAATGCCTATCAAGATAAAACGCCCCGAGCTTAAACCTCGGGAAAAGAACTTTTGTGTAAGCACGCTGGTGTGCATGGTCATATCGGTTTTATTCACGGCAGAACTGTTCACGATGATGAACAGGATATTAGATACGGGAAGCAAAGTGATGACCTGCGCAGTGTTTGCGGGATACTTGCTGTTTTTCGCCATGTGCATAGTTTGTCTGTGCAAGGGAGCTTCGGCTTACAAGTACGAGGACAGCATGGGTGCCTTAGGAAAAAGCCTGATATATTCGGTGCTTATAGTGATATGTCTGATAAATCTGAGGTTCGCCCTTGCAATGGTATTCTATGTTTTCGGTAAGGGCAATATCGCAGACAATATCATGGACAAAGATCACCAGACTTTCATCACGGAACAGTACGTACCGTGGATGGCTATGTTTGTAGGACTTCTGCTTGCTGATGTTATGGGCATATACAGCGCCTGGAAGCTGATCAAATATCAGAAAAAATAAGATATTCATCCCCGCGGACGATGAAAAGTCTGTGGGGCTTTTGATATAGGCAGATATGATTTGTAATGAATGTCAAATATTGTTCACAGTATAACATGGTTGTTGTTCAAAGAAATTAAAAATATTTTCAACAATAGCTATTCTCTTGACATTTGGCGGTATAAATGGTAAACTGCTAAAGTAAAGTGCAGATGATTCTGCGGTAAAACAAGGAGGTAAGAAAAAATGAAAAAGTTTGTAGCAATTATCATGGTTGCAGTAATGTGCTGCTTTATGCTGACAAGCTGCGGCGACAGCAAGTATGTTGGCACATGGAAGTCTGAATCTGAAGAGGTTGGCATGACTATCACACTTGAAAAGGATCACACTGCAAAGATGGCATTCGGTGGCATAGAGTCAGGTGAGGAAGACAAGATCGAGTGGGAAGTTAAGGACAAGAAGATCATCCTCAAGGACGGTACAGGCGAAGACGACTCTACAATGGAATTCGACATCGTTGACAGCAAGACTATCGCGATGACTGAAAGCGGTCTGACCGTTAACTTCAAGAAGCAGTGATCAGAGTTTTCTGAATATTAAAAGCCTTTCGTGTTTGACGAAAGGCTTTTTTGTTATCACTTTGTTTTTATTGCCGCAAGACGGTTCCTTAAATTGCTGTAGCCCGAGAATGGTGCCATCAGCTTTTTATTCATTATATAATGGGAATTATATGAATATGGAGCAGTTTCCTCATAGGTTGCGCATACGAAATACCAGTCGCCGTCGGTACCGTAGTTATAGGAATCCATGACGTAATCCGTGCCGTTTATAGTAACTTCGCACCAGAAATGCTGCCACTTGTTATCAAGGGAAGTTCCGCGCCAGCCTTGGATAACTCTTGCATCGTAACCCAGATATCTCATAACTGCGCATATGGTAGAGTTATACTGTATGCACTGTCCTACCTTGTAGTTGAAGCAATTGTCAACATGGCTCCTATTCCATATCTCACTGTATGCGGGTCCGTGGTAGCCGTCAGCGTAAGAGATATTCTTGTTGAGCCACTGAACGGTGTAATCAAGAAACTCACCAACAGACATATCGGACTTATAGTGTGCATCAACAAAGCGCTTGATGGTCGCCATATCTTCATCGCTTATGGTGATGAGAGTCTTGGTTTCTTTTGAATCCTGACGGTTGCACTCGTAGTAGGTATTTTGGGAAGATGTACGCTTTGCGCTGTCAAGCCTTTCTATAAGGTACTTGCTGCTTTTTCTGTAGGGAAAATCGGATTCCGTACTGATATCAGCGGTGGAGTAACTGCTGTAAACAAGAGTGCCATCAGCTGATTTTACAAAAGCTCTCACCCTGACGGTGTAAGTTGTTTCCTCTTTCAGACCTGTGATATCATAGGAAGTGGTGTTGGCTGAGTTTATCTTCTTTGAAGAACTCCATGAACCGCTGCTTTTCTTGTAGCTGACTTCATAGCCATTGCACTTGATCTTATTCCAGCTGAAAGAAATGCTGTTTGTATCAGCAAAAGTATTCGTGATCTTTGGTGCTGCAGGCTTGGTGCTAGCTGATATCTCACTGCTCCTGCCGCTCATGATACGCTTGCCTCCACTGGTTTTATACGCCACGATATAGTACTTATAAGATGTACCCGCTGTTACCTTTTTATCGGTATAGTTGGTCGCCGTGGAGCCGGCAACTCCCACCCTGACCCATGCGGGGGCAAGATCTGACCATCTGTAAATATAGTATCCCGTCGCCCCGCTGACCTTATCCCAGCTGATGGTTATAGATTTATCTGTGGAGGTATAGGTCATTTTGGCTGTAGGCGCCTTTGAAGAAGACGCACTGTATGAAGCGGACTGTACTGCTGCTGACACAGGAAGTACCGACAGACTGCTGCTGACGGTAACTGCCGCCATAACAAGAGCTGCCGCTCTGATCTTAAAACTCATTATTTATCACTCCGTTTATATTTGATTGATATAGCACATAAATATAGTCTATAATATACAACTTTTTTACGAATTTGTCAAGTGGCGCAAAACACAGGCATCCGTGATAAAAATGGCGGGAAAAGATCTTGTGAATATTTGTAAAATCGAACTGCAAAAAAATTCAAGCCAATGGGCTGTTAAGCGGATTCTTCGTGATGGGATATCGCATTTTTGCAGGAAAAAATCAGAAATATTTCAAGAAATGTCATTTTACCCCTTGAAAAATCAGAGAAAGTGTATTATAATAGTAACAGATCAATTTTTAAGAAAGAAGGATCACTATGGAAATCAAAATCGAACTGACCAAAACTCCTAAGGCTAAGCCTACAGATGAGACTAAGCTTGGTTTCGGTCACATATTCACAGACCATATGTTCGTTATGAACTATGACGCCGGCGAGGGCTGGCACGATGCTCGTATCGTTCCCTTTGACAATATCTCACTTTCTCCTTCCGCAATGTGCCTGCACTACGGTCAGGAGATCTTTGAGGGTCTTAAGGCTTACAGAACTGCTGACGGCAGCGTTCAGCTGTTCAGACCCGATGAGAACTACAAGAGAATGAACGTATCTGCTGAGAGAATGGTTATCCCTCAGATCGATGAGGAGTTCATGGTAGAAGCTACAAAGAAACTGGTAGAGATAGAGAAGGACTGGGTTCCTCACACCGATGGTGCTTCACTGTACATCAGACCTTTCATTTTCGCTACCGATCCTTATGTTGGTGTCAGACCCGCTGACCACTATCTGTTCATCATAATCCTCTCGCCCTCAGGCGCTTACTACTCCACAGGTCTGAACCCTGTTAAGATCTATGTTGAGCAGAAGTATGTAAGAGCGGTACGCGGCGGCACAGGTTTCGCAAAGACTGCTGCTAACTACGCTATCTCCCTGAAGGGTCAGGACGAGGCTCACAATCAGGATTACGAGCAGGTTCTGTGGCTGGACGGTGTTGAGCAGAAGTACATCGAGGAAGTTGGTTCGATGAACATATTCTTCGTTATCGACGGCGAAGTTGTTACACCTCAGCTGACAGGTTCCGTACTCCCCGGCATCACCAGAAAGTCTGCACTTGAAGTATGCAAGAGCAAGGGTATCCCATGCAGCGAGAGACGCATCACCATCGAGGAAGTTGCCAAGGCTTATGACGAGGGCAAGCTGGACGAGGTATTCGGCACAGGTACTGCTGCTGTTATCTCCCCTGTTGGCCACCTGAAGTGGGGCGACAAGGTAATGACTATCAACGATAACAAGATAGGCAAGATCTCCCAGATGCTGTATGATACCATGACAGGTATCCAGTGGGGCAAGATCCCCGATACTTTCGGCTGGACCGTTAAGATCGACTGATAAATATCTGAGCGCTGCACGAGTGTGGAGCGCTCTTTTTATAATATGTATATTATCCTCAAAATATGCTCATGACGGGGTGATGCACAGATGAACACGATATGTTTTAAAGACTATGCTGACGAAGACTGTCTCCATATTCAAAACGGAAGCACTTCGATGTTAATAAATATACTTTGCCTAAGCGGCGGACGGCTTGCCGAAACGGAAAGCCAGAAGCGCTTGATGGTTTTTCTGGCGGAGAAGAATCAAAGCGTTGTCGGGATAGGAACTGTGGGTTTTAATATAGTTGATATTCCCTGGGACAGGCGCAGTTTCCATGAGGACAAAGCATTTATGCTGAGGGTCATCGAGGGAGCGAAAAACAAGCTGGGTTGGGAGACTCTTGGGTATTCACCCAACGAGGAATATGCAGAAGAATTTCTGGGAGCATTCAAGAAACTGATATATCGCATGACCGCCGATGATATCATCGATGCTTCGCTGGATGAATGGCTCTCGGAAGCCGATGAGAATGATCCCGTGAAGTGCGGTTTCCCGAAATGCGCGGTGCATGATACATATCTGAGCGTCCACGGTTGTCAGGTATGTACTGACTGAATAAATATCAAAAAGCCGCGGCTTATCAACAGGTAAGCTGCGGCTTGGATTTTTATTTGATATCGAATACTATAGTCGCGAGAATGAAGAACATAAGAGTTGAGCAGGTATCGACGATAGTTGTTATCAGCGGGGCTGCCATTATCGCGGGATCGAGTTTCAGCTTTTTGGCTGCCATGGGAAGCATGGCGGCTATCAGCTTTGAAAGAATGACCGTCAGCAGAATGGCGGCGCTTACGGTGAATGCAAGTTTATAACAGTTCACCGAGGTATCGTTATGGTATACAAGTATTATCCTGCCTGCGTTTACTATGGAAAGCAGTATGCCGCAGACTATGGCTATGCGGAATTCCTTGAATATGACTTTGAAGAAATCACGCATATCTATCTCACCCAGAGCCATACCTCTGATAACGAGGGTGGAGGTCTGGGAACCGCAGTTACCGCCTGTACCGCTGAGCATGGAAAGGAATGACACCAGCACGGGTACTGCCGCGAAGGCTTCCTGATAATGATTTACCACCGCGCCTGTAAGGGTTGCGGAAAGCATCAGCACCAGAAGCCACATTATCCTGTTCTTTGCATGGGCGAAAACAGAGGTCTTGAAATAGGATTCCTCACTGGGGGCAACGGCTGCCATCTTTGAGAAGTCCTCAGTGGTCTCTTCTTCGATAACGTCCATAGCATCATCGTAGGTGATGATACCAACAAGGCGCATATCTTTATCCACAACGGGCATAGCGGCAAAGTCGTACTTAGCCATTTTTGAAGCCACAAGCTCTCGGTCTTCAAGGGTACTCACGGTGATGATGTTAGTCTCCATGATATCCTCTATCTTATCCTGCTCATCGGCTGTGATGAGGTCTAGGAGAGAAAGCACGCCTATCAGCACACGGCTCTCGGTAACATAAAGGGTATATACCGTTTCCTTTACAACGCCTACATGGCGTATCCATTCAAGAGCTTCCTTTACGGTATAATCCTTTTTCAGGTAGACATACTCGGTGGTCATTACCGAGCCTGCACTGTCCTTTGGGTATTTGAGTATCTGGTTTATCTGTTTCCTGGTCTCGGCATCTGCCGACTTGATTATCCTCGCCACAACATTGGCGGGCATTTCCTCGATGATGTCAACGGTATCATCGACATACAGGTCATCGACGACTTCCTGAAGCTCCTTATCCGAGAAAGCATTTATGAGCATCATCTGCATATCGCTGTCCATATAGGCAAAAACGTCGGCGGCGATATCTTTGTTTAAAAGCCTGAAAAGCACAGTAAGGTCGCGCTTGTCGGCTTCATGGTCATCGTGGAATCGCTGGAGCAGAGAAGCTACATCGGCTTCGTTCATCTCAATGAATATCCCGCGGATACTCTTGAAATCGCGGTCTGTCAGCAGCTGCAAAACTTTTTCATACATATCTATCCCTCCAAAATGTCAAGGGCTACCATGCACGAATCATGCTTATTATAGTAATAATAGTTTATCATTTACTATTGCTGCCGTGGGTCAAAAAATATGCACAGGCAGAAAACGCCTGCTCACGGCAGCAAAGCACGTTCGGCAATTATCGGCATCGTCCACTTGTACACACTCCTTCATATAATATAGTATTTGCTCCCATTCGGGAGGACTTTTGCGCTTATCGCACATACATATTTATTATACGCCGAAATTGTATTTTTGTCAATGAATTACAGTAAATTGTACCGAAATTTTAACCTTTTGAAACATACTTTACCTGACATCGGGTGTACAGAAGTGGGTTAAATGGCGTATCAATGGGATTATCCGCCTTTGTGATAAGTATGAAAAATTATTGGCAGATTAGTTACAATTTGTATAAAAATTTTGGGCGTGGACTCTTGTACTTTTTTATGGATTATGCTATAATATTAAAGAATGTAGAGTTCATTTACTTTTTTGCAAAGGGTGTGGAATATGCTTCAGACAATACAAGAGACCTTGAATTCAATATGGGGCGTGTTTCTCAATATACGTATTAACGATATTGTTGACATAATCATACTTTATTTTCTTATATACAACGGCATCAAGCTTATCCGTGAGACAAGGGCACAGCAGCTGACAAAAGGTATCGCAGTGCTGCTTGCCTGCTACGCCATAGCTTATCTGTTCAATCTGAACACTATTCGTTTTCTGCTGAAACTGTGTTTTCAGTGGGGCTTTCTTGCTCTTATCATACTTTTCCAGCCGGAGCTTCGGCGTATGCTGGAAAAAGTCGGACGAACAAAGATCGCGGAGCTCAGTTTTCTGAATCCGCAGGACGCTACCTCGGACGAGATGAAGTGGAGCAGTGCCATAGACGCTATCTGCGATGCGGCACAGAATCTTTCATCAAGCAAGACAGGTGCGCTGATAATCTGTGAGCGCAAGACAAAGCTGGGCGAACAGATAGCTACGGGTACAGTGCTGAACTGTACACCATCTGTTGCTGTATTCGGAAATATCTTTTACCCCAATACCCCGCTGCATGACGGCGCGGTGATAGTCAGGGACGGTATTATACTTGCGGCGGGCTGTTTTCTGCCAAGGCCGCAGAAAGACGAGCTGATAAACAAGCAGCTGGGTTCAAGACACAGAGCTGCTATCGGCATGAGCGAGAACTCGGACGCACTGGTAATAGTTGTATCTGAGGAAACAGGCGCTATATCGGTGGCTGAAAACGGCGAGCTTACCAGGGGATATTCAAAGGAATCCCTGAAAAAGCTGCTGACTTCCTCGCTGATAACCGATAAGGAAAGCAGTTCGGGCAAAGAAAAATCTTTAGCAGGAAGGGTGTTCTCAAGATGGAAGAAGTAAAAGAAAACACCAAGAACACTCCGATATCCAAAAAGATAAAGAACATCAAGGACAAGGGTACAGACTTTTCCCTGAGAATACTGGCTTTCATCATCGCGGTGATAAGCTGGTTCATAATGTCCATAACTCAGTTCCCGACGATAAATAAGACGATCTCTGGAGTTCATGTTGATTTCAATATGGACGGCACGGCGGCTGAGGAAAAAGGTCTGGAGGCGCTGAATTACAAGGATATCACTGTTGATGTTGAGATCAAGGGCATGAACTACGAGATAGGAACATATACGGAAAACGATCTTAGCGCCACGGTGAATCTTAAAGATGTTACCAAAGAAGGCACTTACCTGCTGGATATCGATGTGAGGAGCAATCATACCACGGACAGATGCACGATAGTTTCGGTGACCCCCGACACCATTGAAGTGGATTTTGACAGGATGACCCAGAAGACTCTCAAGGTAGATGCGGAAGCTCCGCTGGTTTCGGCGGAAGAAGGCTACACTCTTAACAAGACCTCAGTGACACCTGAGGAAATAACTATCAGCGGTCCAAAAAACGAGCTTGACAAGATAGACAGAGTATCGGCAAGGATATCGAAATCCAAAAAACTTTCGGAGAATTCTCCGATGCAGGCTGAGGAACTGGTATTCTATGATGCTGACAGCAACAAGCTGGACAGCTCTAAGTTCACTGCAAACAGCGCTTCCGACTACATCGTACAGTTCGAGATATACAAAAAGAAAGTGCTGAACCTGTCGGTAAATATCACAGGTGCGCCTGATGGATTTGATGTATCTTCGCTGCCTATGAAGCTTTCGGAAGACAAGATCTCGGTGATAACGCCCCATCTGGACGATCCCGATGAGGAAGATCTCGAACTTGGTGATATCCCACTGAGCAGCATCGACCTCAAAAGGACATTCTCATTCAAGATCCCTCAGAAAAATAAGGGCGAGGTCAATATGAGCGGTACTGATTCCGTAATCGTAAGCTTCGACAAAGAGGGTTACAGCTCAGCAACATTCACCCTTGATTCGGATAACATAGAACTCGTGGGTACGCCTATGGTATTCACCAGCGAGATCGACAACGAGAAGCTGCCGAACGTGGTGCTTTACGGTCCCAAAGAGGTGATCGAGAGCCTTACTGACGATGATATCCGTGCTAAGGTATCACTCAGCGATATCAAGGAAGTAGGTTCTTACACCAAGGAAGCAACTATTTACGCAGAGGGCAAGAAGAACGTCTGGTGCTTCGGCACAAACGAGGTACAGATCACAGTATCCAAGCCAAAGACAGACGATAGCAGTTCTGACTCTGAGCTCTCATAAAAAAATTATAAACAGCGGTTCGGCGCGGAAGATGTCGGACCGCTTTTTTGGAGGTACAGCAATGCCTGTTATTGTAAATCAGATAAGTTCCGCACTGAGTACGGATGAAAAAAGTGTCATTGAAACGGCAAGGAAAAAGCTGGGAATAAACTCATCTGCCATACGCGGAGCGCATATATACAAGACCTCTCTTGATGCGAGAAAGAGGGAGAATATCCACTATGTACATTCGGTGATATTCACACTTGGCAGCAGTGATGAGGAGAAGCGTCTTGCCGAGAAGGACAACTCTTTCACCTATGCTGCGCCTGCGGGATTCTCGCCTGTGATATCAAAAAACAAGGTCAAGGGACGTGTAGTCATCGCAGGATTCGGTCCTGCTGGAATGTTCTGCGGGCTGGCGCTGGCTGAACAGGGATATCGCCCTATTATACTGGAACGCGGCGAATGCATCGAAGACCGTGTTGCTTCGGTGGAAAGTTTCATGAGCACGGGTATACTCAATGAGGAATCCAACATACAGTTCGGTGAGGGCGGCGCAGGAACTTTCTCGGACGGGAAACTCACGACCCGCATAAAAGACCCGCTTTGCAGATACGTGCTAGAGAGAATGGTGGGATTCGGCGCCCCCGAAGAGATACTTACAAAGGCAAAACCCCACATCGGCACGGACAGATTGAGGGGTGTTGTTAAGGCGATAAGGGAACGAATTATCGAACTTGGGGGCGAGATAAGGTTCGGGACGATGCTGGAAGATATCGAGCTGAACGGCAGACAGGCTGAGGCTGTACGCTTCAACGGAGGTCGTGAGGAAGTCTCTGCGGTGGTGCTGGCGATTGGTCATTCGGCACGAAATACCTTTGAGATGCTCCACAGAAAAGGAATTTTTCTTGAAGCCAAGCCTTTCTCCGTTGGAGCAAGGATAGAGCACAGGCAGACCGAAGTAGACAAAAGTCTTTACGGCGAGTACGCAGGAAGCCCCATGCTGCCCAAGGGTGAATATCAGCTTTCTCACCGCGTCGGAAGCGGTCGTGCGGCATATACTTTCTGTATGTGCCCCGGCGGTACGGTGGTGCCTGCGGCTTCGGAGAACGGCGGAACTGTCACAAACGGAATGAGCGTGTTCGCCCGTGACGGTAAAAATGCCAATTCGGCGCTGGTGGTATCGGTAACTCCCGATGATTTCGGCAGCAAGCCTTTGGACGGTATGTACTTCGCGCGGGAGATAGAGCAGAAAGCTTACAGATGTGCGGGCAGCTATAAGGCTTGCGCTTCCAGCGTAAAGGGATTCCTTGATGGCAGAGCTGACCTTGACACGGATATCGAGCCCAGCTATTCTCTGGGTATAACTGCGGTGGATTATGAAAAGATATTCCCGAAGCAGGTGACTGACATGATGCGCACGGGACTGAAAGTATTTTCACGTAAAATGAAGTGCTTCGGTGACGGCAAGGCACTGCTGTGCGCACCGGAAACCAGGACAAGTTCACCGGTCAGGATAACAAGAAACGGCGAAAGCATGACTTCCCTTTCCTGCGATAATCTCTATCCCTGTGGCGAGGGTGCGGGTTATGCGGGCGGAATAATGAGCGCGGCGGTAGATGGTCTCAACACTGCGCTGAAGATAATGGCTGAGATAGCACCTGATTAACGGAGGCATAATGGCACCAAAAGAATATCTGAAAATACTGCACACCGCAGAAAAATTGAAAGACACCACAAGGCACTGCACAACTTCAGGCAGACGTATCGAAAGTGTGGCAGAACACAGTTGGCGACTAGCACTTATGTCAATAATGCTTCGGGGAGAATTTCCCGAAGCCGACATAAACAAGCTGACCGCCATGTGTATAATACACGACCTTGGCGAATGTTTTACAGGTGACATACCCACATTCATTAAGACTGACAAAGACCGTGAAACCGAGGACAGACTTCTGTCAAAATGGCTCGATTCTCTGCCTGTTGATATTTCTTGTGAATTCAAAGCATTATATCAAGAAATGGAAGAACAGAAAACAGTTGAAGCAAAACTGTTCAAGGCACTTGACAAGCTTGAAGCCCTTATACAGCACAACGAATCGCCGCTTGACACATGGTCTGAAAATGAACGCGAATTAAATCTTACTTATGGAACAGATGCGACGGCTTTCTCTGAATGGCTGACCGAACTCAGAAAAGAGATACTTGACGAAACTCTTGATAAACTCAGAAAATAAAAACGGCGGGGCATAACTGCTCCGCCGCGGGTTTTATTGGTCATTAGTCCACAAGACCTTTTTCTTTTATAAACTTCTTGATTGCCGCATAGGTCTCATCGCTGAGGATATGTTCAACGCGGCAGGCATCCTTGGAAGCAGTAGCTTCGCTTACGCCCAGTGAAACAAACAGCTTGGAAAACAGCTTATGGCGCTCATACATTTTTTCAGCTATCTCCATACCTTTATCTGTAAGTGTGATGTAGCCGTCCTTATCAACTGAAATATATCCGTTCTCGCGAAGATTTTTCATGGCAATGCTGACGCTGGGCTTGGAAAATTCAAGCTCGTTTACTATATCGATGCTTCTTACATCGCCCTTACGTTCACTGATCATGAGTATGCTTTCAAGATAATTTTCGGCAGATTCCTGTATTTTCAAAGCTGCACCTCCGTTGTAATTAATTATATCATATATAATAACATATTTTTTCGATTTTTGCAAGTGGTACAAAAGAAATATTTGGCAGCTGTACGGCTGTCACAAAAAAAGTAAGGAGAAAAACCATGGCATATCCGATACTGCTGATTCACGGTATGGGTTTTCGTGACAGCAAAGTTATCAATTACTGGGGCAGAGTTCCAAAAATGCTGAAAAAGGCAGGCTTTGATGTTTACTACGGCGGACAGGACAGCAACGGCACTACCGAATCAAACGGGAAAGTCATCGCGGACAAGATAGAAGAGATTGTCCGTAAAACAAACTGCGGCAAGGTAAATATCATCGCACATTCAAAGGGCGGAATGGACGCTAGGTATGCGATTTCCACCCTTGGCATGGGTAAATATGTTGCAACTCTGACTACCCTTTCAACGCCGCATCACGGTTCTCTGACCGTTGACAGACTGATGAAACTTCCCGATATTGCCGTGAGGTTCGTGGCGAAATGTTCTGATATATGGCTTAAGATCCTCGGAGACAAGCACCCTGATGCTTACCTCGTTTTTCACTCTTTCACAACGGCTGGGGCTGAAAGGTTCAATCGTGAAAACCCAGATGACCCGAATGTGGTCTACCGAAGCTATGCTTTCGTCATGAAAAATGCACTCAGCGATATCTTCATGTGGCTGCCATACTTGGTGGTCAAACATTTCGAGGGTGAAAACGACGGTCTGCTTGCGCCCCGCGGGGTAATGTGGGGCAAGTTCATGGGGATAAAGCGAAGCAGTTCTTTCCGCGGGATATCTCACTGTGACGAGATCGATATGCGAAGAATGAGATTCTCGAAGAAAAAGAATGGCATATCGGATATACTCGATGTTTACAGGGAGATCACGGGATTTCTGCCATAAAAAATGCGGGAGATAAACGCACTTTAACAGTACGGATATCTCCCGCATACTATATTAATAAGAAACTCATGCTTTACGAATTGCTGCGGTGAACATTTTTACAGAACGGATAAGCATTGTAATACCAATAACAGCACAAACCGAGCCAAGAGCGATAGAGCGTCTCAGGATATAGATGCCCGCTGCTGTAACAAGTATACTTACTGCAAGGCAGAGCATGAAAAATCCTGCGCGAAGGATAAGCCTTATGGGGCGAGGTACATATCTGCTGTTTAGAAAACCTGCTACAAACTCTTCTGCTATATCAATGATGAAATCCATAAAGTTGTCCTCCTTTATCTTTTTTTCAGATAAGACTGCTGTAATAAGCACTGAGCTTCGCAGCAGCTTTTTTTATCAGCTGTTCAGCCTTGTCGTGGGCGTTTATATCTGCAAATATGCCCTGTGATGAGAGCTCCTGTGCCTGCTTGGCGAGTTCTACGGCGCGCTGAAATGCAGATATATCATCATTTTCTGTAAGCTGTTCCGCAAGGTGCAGGCAGGCTCTTGCTTTAAGGGCGGTGAACTCGTCGATGTATCCGTGTGGCGGCTCGGCCTTTACTATCTCCTCATAAACGCCTGCGGCGTAGAGGTTTCGCAGTTCGATATATCCCATCATTCCGGCATCTGCCGCAGGGGTAGTATCGTAGGCTTCAAGCTGTATATCAAGCACTTTGCAGAGATATTCAAGGGTCTTCACCGAGGGCATCGCACTGCCGCTCTCTATCTGGCTGAGCATATTTCTGGTTATGAAATCGCCCACCACTTCATTCTGTGTCATTTTCTTGGCGAGGCGGGCTTCCTTTATAATACGTCCTATATTTTTAGCATCCATTTGTTAACCTCCTTTACGTGTCAATTCGATTTACATATACTATATCACACTTTTCAAGAAATTGCAAGAGCTTCACGAAAAATTAACATTTATATTTACCCGTTTGGGATATATCATTTACGAAAAAGGTAAATGCAGAATGATTTTTTATTATTATAATAGTATTATATATAACAATAGGTCAATTTCGTAAAAATTTTTTTGAAAAACCTCTTGACAAAGTAAATCGTTTGGTGTATAATTAGGTAAATTAAATTTACAGCACATATTTACCTACGTAAAAGGAGGCGGGAAATATGATGGAAAGATTTGATATCTGGTGGAACGGGCTCAGCGGACTGCTGAAAGTGCTTTACTGCATCGCCTTCCCATCAACAATGCTGCTGATACTGCAGACCCTGCTGGCAATGTTCGGTATGCACCACGGCGGGCACGATGTAAGTGATACTTCCGGATTGGATATGCACACAGATGTGGGTGGTCACGGTTTCGATATAGGACACGGCGCACCTCATGATATAGGCGGACACCACGGGTTCGATATCCACGGCGGTCATCATGATATCGATGTACATCACGATATCGATGCACATCACGACGGCGACTTCCATGATCATTCTTACAATGACAGTGTGACAGACACCTCGATGCACTTCTTCACTTTACAGACGATAGTTGCTTTCCTGACGGTATTCAGCTGGTCGTCCATAGTGCTGGTAGGTTCAAAGGTACCCAGCATCGCGGCACTGCCGGTGGGAATACTGCTTGGTCTGGGAACGATGGTACTGGTAGCAAAGATGGTACAGCTTTCAATGAGACTTGCTGAAAACGGCACAGTAGACCTGAGAAATGCCATAGGCGAAAGTGCAACGGTCTATATCCCCTGTCCGCCGAAAAATCAGGGTATGGGCAAGATAACCATGACGCTTCAGGGTCAGATGATGGAGCTGGGAGCTTTCAACGAGGGCGAAGAGATGCTGAAAACAGGCACCAAGGTAGTTGTGGTAGACGTTCGCGGGGACGATGTGATAGTAGAAAAAGACGCTTAATAGATCCGGGAGGTGCGGAATATGACGAGGACAATTACTTCGATAATACTATTCGTGATAAGCGCACTGTTAGCGAAATGCAGCATAAGGCATTTTCTCGAACGGGGATACTTATTAAACAATGCGTATATATCCGCACCGAAAACAGAACGGGAGTCAATGAACAAAAAGCCGTATTACAGACAGTCCGCTGTTGTATTTTTACTGATGAGTGCGGTATTCATCGTGCTGGGACTGACGGTGATATTTGAGAATACAAAACTCGAACTTATCGAGATACCTCTGATAGCGGGCGCTGTGATATACGCAGTTATCTCTACAGTAAAGATAGAAAAAAGTCAAAATGACACGGGAAATAAATAAAAAACTATAAGACAAGAGAAGAGACAAAAAGAATAAAAGAGACAAAAATATCCATGTGTAGAACAGAAGAAAGAAGACAACAGGACGTATAAAAATACAAAAGAAAGAGACATAAAAAAGAGACAATATCTTATGTGTAGGACAGAAGAAGGAAGACAACAGGACGTATAAAAATACAAAAGAAAGAGACATAAAAAAGAGACAATATCTTATGTGTAGGACAAAAGAAGGAAGACAACAAGACGGCTTTTGATAAGGCAAAAAAGAGAGAAGAGGTAATTTGAATGAAAACAAAAGCAAAAGCCGCACTGATAGCCGGTGCAGCAATAGCGGGGGTAGCAGGAGGGCTGTGCATCGCTTGGTGCAGCGGTATCAACTACGAGAGAAGATACAAGAAACTCTTTGACAAGACTTTCAAGGGGGATTACAAGATAACCGTTACTGAAAGCGGTTATTATACAGAAGAAAATTTACCTTTAAAGCTTCCTGTCAAATACAAAGTTTATGATGTTGAATATAAAGATAAAAACGGCAATACAAGGAATATAACTTTTGACAGCAGATATCCATATTATTATTACAATAAAGAAGATTATTCCGATTACGAGACCCTGTTTGAATACATTAAAAACAGGAACATCAAGGCAGACAGAGATGTAGCATTGGCGTTGCATAATGAAATATATTTAATTGTATCGAATGATGCTTTCAATGATCTTCTGCCAAAATATTTTGACGATGCGGAACCCGATGATTCCATGACCATTAGAGCAGAGGGGGACGGTTATAGGATCTTTATGAACCCAATCGATTTTTCTTACGATTATATCGACCAATATCACAATAACGATGATAAAATGCTTGAGTTTATCTCACCTGAAACTTGTCCTGTACTTTCTGACATTGATTGGAGATCAGCCGCAGACATCAAGACTTATTCTTTAAATCTATCTGTATCTATTAACGATGAAAGCAAATATGATATGATGGATGAATTTGCTGAAAAGGCCGAAGCTTTATGCAAAGAATACTCGGAAGCTTCTGACTATGGTGGAAATTACATGTGCATAGTCGGAACGGTAAAAGAAGATGGCGATGAGACTAAAACTATCGATCACAAAGCCATCTATGTAATTAACGGAGAAGAAGTTACTTACGATTTAGATACAGGCAAGGCTAGACGAAAGTTCAGAGATACTATAGTTGAAAAATACGGATATGACACCACATGGAAGCAGAGGTAATTTGAATGAAAACAAAAGCAAAAGCCGCACTGATATCTGCTGCAGCAATAGTTGGGGTAGCAGGCGGAATATGGTTTTCGTGGTGCAGCGGTATCAATTACGAGAGAAGATACAAGAAACTCTTTGATAAGACTTTCAAAGGGGATTATAAGATAACCGTTACTGATAGCGGGTTTGGTACCGATGATGATGCTCCGCTGAAAATTCCTTCCATAATGAAAGATTATGATATTGAATACAAGGATAAAAACGGCAACGAAAGACACCTTGAACTTAACAGCGGAGAGGGTTACCTTAAGTGGTATCAAGATGAAAGTCTGAGCGAATACATAAGAAACAGATATACTAAATCAGACGGTGCTATGATGACAGCGTTTTCGTTACAGATATACAACATAGTAAACGATGATATAATCGATAATGTACTGCCTAAGTATTTTGAAGCAGAACGTGATCCTGACATTTCACATAGAGTAAATGGCGATGGATATACGATCAATATAACAGCTTTTGATTACGCGGCAGGTTATACCCAATATAGATATCGTAACAATGACAAGGTATCTGAATACTTATCACCCGAAAATTGCCCTGTATTATCAGATATCGATATGGATTCAGCCGCAGATATCAAAACCTTTGTTTTTCGCGTAAATATCGATATAACCGATGAAAGCAAATATGATATGATAGATGAATTTACTGAAAAAGCAGAAGCTTTATGCAAAGAATATGCGGCTGCTTCGGACTTTGGAGGAAATTATTGCTGTACAGTACGCACACTAAGCGGCGAGGAAAAAGGTTTTGAGGAAATTGATAAAAATCAAATATTTGTCGCAAGCGGTGAAAAAGTTAACTTCGACCCAGATGACGATAAAGCACATGATAAGTACAAAGATATGATCGTCGAAAAATGCGGATATAACACATCCGAAAAATAAAGGAGAAGAACATGAAAAACATACTTCAGAAGTCCGTATACCGATATGAATCGGACGGCAAGCAGTTCACCGGAACATACCGATGTTAACGCCCGTTCCTGACAGAAAGATAAAGGAACAAAGAACATAGAAAAAGACAACATCTCACATAAACCAAATTCGTTTACAGACAAAGGAGATCTATTATGGGAACCGAGACAATGATTATTATATGTGTTATAGTTGCGGTACTTTTCGCAGCGCTTATGGCTATACTTTCAAGATACAGAAAATGCCCTTCCGATAAGGTGCTGGTAATCTACGGTAAGGTAGGTACAGACAAGAACGGTCAGGCAAGAAGTGCCAGATGTATCCACGGCGGTGCGGCATTTATCATGCCTGTTATCCAGTCCTATGAGTACATGGATCTGACACCTATCTCCATCAACGTTGACCTGAAAAATGCACTTTCAAAGCAGAATATCCGTATCGATGTTCCTTCTAGATTCACAGTTGGTATCTCTACCGAACCCGGCATCATGCAGAACGCAGCCGAGAGACTTCTCGGACTGAAAATGATGGAGATCCAGGAACTGGCTAAGGATATCATCTTCGGTCAGCTGAGACTTATCATCGCTACAATGGACATCGAAGAGATCAACTCCGACAGAGACAAGTTCCTGCTGGCAGTATCCAACAACGTTGAGATCGAGCTGAAAAAAATCGGTCTGAAACTGATAAACGTTAACGTTACCGATATCACAGACGAGTCCGGATATCTGGAAGCTCTCGGAAAAGAGGCTGCCGCTAAGGCTATCAACGACGCTAAGAAGAGCGTTGCGGAGAAGCACAGAGACGGTGAGATCGGTCAGTCACACGCTCAGAAAGAGCAGAGGATCGAAGTTGCAGCTGCAAATGCTGATGCTATCAAGGGTGAGAACGATGCTAAGGTAGCTGTTGCACAGTCCGAGGCAGAGAGAAGAGAAAGAGAAGCAGAATCTCTGCGTAAGGCTACCGCTGCCGAGGCAGTTCAGGCTGCAAAGGCTAAGCAGGAAGCTTACATCGCTCAGCAGGAAGCAGAGCTTACAAGAGCAGAGCTGGAAAAGGCAACCCAGAAGGCTGACGTTATCGTTAAGGCTGAGATCAGCAAGCAGCAGGCTGAGATCGCAGCTGAGGCACAGGCTGAAGTTACAAGACGTAAGGCAAAGGGTGAAGCTGACGCTATCTTCGCTAAGATGGAAGCTGAGGCTAATGGTAATCAGGAGATACTCACCAAGCAGGCAGAAGGTCTGAAGCAGATAGTTGCTGCTGCAGGCGGCGATGCAGATGCAGCCGTAAGACTCATCATCGCTGACAAGATGGAGCAGCTGATCGCTATCCAGGTTGAGGCTATCAAGAACATCAAGATCGATAAGATCACTGTTTGGGACAGCGGCGCTAACGGCGGTCAGGGCGGCGGTTCTACCGCTAACTTCCTGAGCGGTCTGATGAAAAGCGTTCCTCCTCTGAACGATCTGTTCGAGCAGGCAGGTATGTCTCTGCCCGAGTTCCTGGGCAAGGACATGAAGGATGCTCTGGAGAAGTCCCGCGAGGAGGCTATCCAGAGAGTTGCAGAGGAAGAGACCAAGAAGCTCGGCGCTAACGACGTTGAGATAATCGAGCCATAGTCGGCTAAAACTCATATCACCTCAAAATAAAAAAGATTCTGTCGGGTACGGATCGCGCTGTGCCCGACAGAAGCATTATCTCTGATGATAATACAAAGGAGAACGAAATGGTCATAGACATAAAAAAGTATTTGTCGGCAGCAGCTGCGCTTCTGCTTACGGTGACTATACCCGTCAGCTGCAATAAGAATTCAAAGTCCGAAAAAAGCGGTAATGCTGATGATCCCTCAAGTCAGACAGCGGATAGTACAGAGGTCTCACAGAACAGCAATTACAAATTTGAGACAAAGACACATCAGCTGGAGGTCGACGGCAGTTTTTATCAGGTGTACAGCAAGGAGATAAAATTCAATTATCTTGATAAACCATACGAGGAATGGCTTTCTTATGTAAGCCCCTATGATGAATATGTGCCTTTGTTATACAGCGATGACAGCGGATATTACACCACTCTGGATACTGTGGCTTTCGCTATACGCTACGCCTACGAGAACGGCATTGAGGAGCTGGAATTCCCTGTTGAGTACGATTCTGCCCTGATCGACCTGGGCTGGCAGTACGCAGGGCTATCATTTCCGGATGTACCAATGACGGCAGGTGGCTGCGAATACCAGCTTACAGAGAACGGATATTACCGCATGAAGCTTTCTGATTCTGTGCTGAAAGCAGCTTCTCACACCGATGAAGTTATTGCCGCCGCTAAGGAGATAGTTGACAGCATACCGCCAGAATGTACCACCGATGCAGATAAAGCTTATTATCTTTATGACTGGATATGCACAAATGTTGCCTATGACGAATACCATATAAACAGCACCGGTATGGTAAATAACGAACCGCAGTCCGTTTACGGAGCGATAGTAAAAAAGAGAGCCGTATGTGACGGTATCGCAAGTGCAGTACAGCTGCTGTTCAATATGGCTGATATCGACTGTGGCAAGGTCGATGCAGATGCTATAAGCGCCGATGAATCGGGTCATGTCTGGAATTTCGCCTACATCGGAGATGAGGTATGGGATTTCGATGCCACTTGGGATCTGAGGAACTACTGCGAATCAGAGGGCGATGAACTTACATCCGTTGAAGATCCCGAATACTACAAATGGTTCGGTACGGAACGCAGTTCAAAGCTGGGAATGACCAACCTGAACGATAATTGCATATACTTCCTGCCGCCCACGGAAGAAAAGTTTTCTGTTGATTCTCCTGCGGCAAAGTGTGCAGATATCCTGGTGAATGTTACCGAGGAAAGCGACGACATCGAATACATATACGACGGGAAATCACATAAATCGGTAGAAAACGAAAAGCTAAAAGAGCTGATCGATAAAAAGGGGTATGCGGTTTTGAAATTCAATGATCCTTACCTGCTTGAATATTTCGACCATGATCTCGAGTTTTACCGCGATCCGATATACAAGGAAAAAGATAATTCAGAACTGGTAAATGAACTTGACCTTGAAAACTGTTTGCTTGAACTGAGGTAGCCAATTAGCTCCTGTATGCGCCTTATAGCATACGGGAGCTAATAATCTTTCATGTTTTATCTTTTAATCATTATGAATTCGTGTAAAATCGACTAATATATTTATCTTAAACGTTTTCTTGCAAAATCGTAAATTTGCATCAAGTTTCATATCATTATATTTTCTTTTAACCAAAGTCAAAATCGGCATATTGATAAATAAATTTAACAATCGATTTTCGCGATAAACAGGGCAGATTCGGTTACAAACTTTGTAACAATTTTAGCATCGTTAATCTGCGATATAAATTTCTGACACTAAGATGATCAAAATGCCAAAAATAGTTATTAAAATTCGTTAAAAATGCCCATTAATATATCAGAACAAATATTCCTATACCATATATTGTATGCGGCTTGAATTTTGCGCCTATATAGCTTGTAATTATTTTGTAACTAATGAACCAAACAATTTAATTTAACCAAATATACCACACGTTAATAAACCATGCGGTTGACAATGCTAGTATTTTACTATATAATATGAATACAACAAAACAAACAGTACGAGTTAAGAACAATCATAAAAATATGTCTCTTTTGTTCACCCGGAGGTGAGTTCGTTGATACTTAAAAGAACAGCGGCTGTGCTCATGGCAGCGGCTATGATGTTTGGTACAGCTGCAGCATCTGGCAGCAATATCATCAAGGCTGCAGCAGCACAGGACAGAAACGGTGTATGTTCATACACATATATAGACGTCAGAAAAGACGCAGATAAGAATTCGGCTGCCAAAGGCTGGCTGGACGGCGGAGATGCAGTTAGCATACTCGGCGAGAAATACGACAGCAACGGTACTCTTTGGTATAAGATACAATTTGAACTTCTTGTGGGATATGTTCCCGCAGCTTCTATATCGGTAAACGGCTCTCAGTCTGCTGATAACAGCAGCGATTTTGAAAGCTATCTGGATTCTCAGGCTTTCCCTGAGAGCTACAGGATATATCTCAGAGAACTGCACAAGCAGCATCCTAACTGGATATTCAAAGCTCAGCACGTAGGTATCGACTGGGATACCGCTGTAAGCGAAGAGACCGTAGTCGGCAGGAATCTTGTTCACAATGGTGCTCCCGATTCATGGAAGTCCAGAGCAAAAGGTGCTTACGACCCCAATACAGATAGCTGGTATCAGCTGGATACAGGCTGGGTAGCGGCTTCTGACGGTATAATAAAGTATTATCTCGACCCCAGGAATTTCCTGAGCGAGAACTACATTTTCATGTTTGAAAATCTGTCATACGACCCTGATGTACATACCAGGGAAGGCGTTGAGGCTATACTACGCGGCACTTTCATGGATGGCGGATACACTTGTCCCGATACAGGCGAGTGGTTCTCTTATGCAGACACCTTTATGGAAGCTGCTGAGGTATCAGGCGTTTCGCCTTACCATCTGGCTTCGAGATGCCGCAATGAACAGGGCGTTTACGGTGCACCACAGTCACTGGGCACAATATCGGGATATGAGAATTACTTCAATTTCTTCGATGTAGGTGCTTATGCTACTTCTTCAATGACAGCCGGAGAAATGGCTGCAAAATATGCTTCAAACTACAACGAAAACTATCTGATGCCCTGGACGAATCAGTACAGATCGATAGTTGGCGGTTCGATATTCCTGGGCAACGGTTATATCACCAAAGATCAGGATACACTTTATCTTCAGAAGTTTGATGTGACCGACGGCGGCAACGGATATTTCGCACACCAGTACATGACCTGTGTGTTCGGACAAGCCAATGAAGCTGTCAGCCTGCTGAAAGCTTACAGTGACGAAGTTCTGGATTCCGCTATGGAATTCAAGATACCCGTATACAACAATATGCCTGAAACACGCTGTCCCAAGCCTGATTCAGAGTTGGATAACAATGATTACCTCAGTTCTCTGAGCATTTCAGGTGTCAGCATCAGCCCAGCTTTTAACAGCTATACTGAGTCTTATACCGCTAAGGTATCAGCTGACACAAACAGTATTTCTGTTTCGGCTGAAGCAAGCAGCAGCACCTCAGATGTTTACGGCACCGGCGAGATCGCTCTTAAAGATGGTAAGAACACTATCGAAGTTTCATGCGTTTCACCCGCAGGAACTACCAGAGTGTACAAGATCACTGTTAACAAAGCTTCCAAGTCAGCAGTGAACAATACGAAAAAGGCATCTTTGAAATACGATATAAACGGCGACGGCAAGGTCAATGTTACAGATATCGTAGTTGTAATGGCGCATATTTCCGGAAGAAAGCTTATGCTTTCGACTATTGAAAAGAAAGCTGATATCGACGGCAACGGTTGGGTAAATGTCACCGATGCTATGTTGGTCATCAAATTCGTAAAATGCAAGTAAATAATGTTCTTTGCGAAGTATAGTAATATAGACCGCCTCGACATGAAACTGTCGGGACGGTCGCTTTTTTTGTTGGATATGACAAATTTCACTTGACAATCAGTCAAATTAATATTATAATTATAATAACCGAGATCTTATACGGTAGAGAATAACTTTACGGCAATGCCCCTCAGGCTTGTCGGGTCAGGAGGATATATGCTGATATGCAATAAATGCGGAAAAACAAGCAAGCGCGGTAAATTCTGCGTGTACTGCGGCGGTGAGCTCACTGAGTTCTTTAAGCTGAAAACTGCCGAAAACAACAATGCCCCCAAGGGCACCTGCCCTCAGTGCGGAAAGGAGTACACAGAGGGTGGATTCTGCGTATTCTGCGGCACAAAGCTTGACAACAGCACGGTTGTCGAGACTGTGACAGAAACTGTTGTGGAAGCTGTTCCCGTTGTTGAAACCGCTCCTGTTGCAGAGCCTGTTGTTGAAATTCAGGCTATTGCCGAGCCCGAACCTGCCGCTACACCTGAGCCTGTGCCCGAAGTTGAAACTGCTCCTGTTGCTGAAACTGCTCCCATAGTTGAAGCTGCCCCTGCTGAGGAAAGCAAGCTGAAATGCAGTGAGTGCGGAAAGATACACAGCACCGGCAAATTCTGCGTAGCTTGCGGCGGCGCTCTCATACCTGCGAACGCTCCCGCAGCTAAGGATGACGCAGGCAAGCTTGCCTGCGTTGTCTGCGGAAAAGTTCACGACGGCGGAAAGTTCTGTACTGCCTGCGGCGGTGCGCTGAAACCTGTCGGCGAACCTGTTGAAGCACCGAGCACTGCTCCCTCACTGACCAAAGAGCCTGAGTCCGCTCCTGTAATAGAAAGTGCACCTGTAGTTGATGCTCCTGCAGACGGACTTAAGTGCGAGGTCTGCGGCAAGCCCCACGACAAGGGCAAGTTCTGCACTTCCTGCGGCGGAAAGCTTATTCCTGCTGCTACTGAAACAGCTCCTGAGGCGGTTATAGAAAGTACTCCTGTGGCTGAAATTCCGGCAAGCGGACTAAAGTGCGAAATCTGCGGAAAGCCACATGATAAAGGTAAATTCTGCACTGTATGCGGCGGAAAGCTCATCTCTGCGGCTAACGATACTGCTCCTGCAAATACAGTAGCTCCCGCGGCTGAATGGCTAAAATGCGCTGTTTGCGGCAAGCTTCACGACAAGGGCAAATTCTGCACAGCTTGCGGAGGTCAGCTCATTTCTGCAAGCGCAGCAGTCGATCCGACTCCTGCCATACCCACACCTATTGAGCCAGTGGCATCGGTAATACCTACGCCTGTATCCGCTCACCTGCCAACTGATCCGACGGCACCTATTTCATCACCACTGGATGCGAGCGCAGAAGCTTCGGGAAAGCTGGTATGCAAAGTCTGCGGTAAGATACTGGATAAGGGCAAGTTCTGCACAGCCTGCGGCGGCGACCTTGTTCCTATGGACAGCCAGCCTGTGACCGCGCCTATTGCCGATAACAGCGGTCTTGTTTGCCCCACCTGCGGCAAAACTTTTGAACGCGGCAAATTCTGCACGGTTTGCGGCTCAACTCTTGTAGCTCAGAATGCGGCTCCAGCGGCACCTGTAAATGACGGCAAGCTGCACTGCGTACAGTGCGGCGCTGTATTCGATCACGGCAAGTTCTGCACTTCCTGCGGAGGTCAGCTTGTGACTTCGGATAAGCTGAATGTCTGAACTCTCGACAGAGGTATTGATATGACCAAAAAATCATATGGCAGATTAATTCTCGGCGGTCACGAATTTCAGGTCAAGGACTGCGGAATGACAAAGTTCTATATATTCGACAACGACGAGGACATTGACGAGGAACGTGATATCATAACCAAAACCGTTTCCATGGAAGTCAGCTTTGAAAAAGGGCGTTTCGGCGCTGAAGAGATTGCTCCTAGGCTGAATATAAATGAGTTTTCCACGAACAAAACTGCTATTGGCGAGATGATCGGCATGGAGTTTGAAGTAGCAAGCGTTGATGAAGCCTACGAACGTGAGGACAGCTTGTATGTATTTGAGCACGAGCCGCTAGTAAACTACAAATGGACTATCATCGGAGTTGAAGATAATCTCGTTCACGTTAAGATAAGCGGAACTGCCATTACAGACGGCTACTCAAAGCCTCCTAAGATTGCTGGATTTGAGGGCGAGTTCCGGCTCGCGTTTTAAGTAAATAATTGATCACATGGTATCGGCTTCGGCGGTGATAACTTATCATCGCTGAGAACGATGCCTTTTTATTTGCATACAAAAAGTCACTTCTGACAGTATTTGTCAAAAGTGCCTTTAATAGGTTATTCTTTGCATTTATCAAGAAGTGTTTCAATGACGAATTCAGCGAAATCGCCGTCGCCTTTGAAGACGCTTCTGTTGGGATTTTTTAGAAGCTGTTCGAGGGCTTCGGGGATAATGGCTAGATCTGCGGCTTCAAGCATGGGCAGATCAATGGTGCTGTCCCCTGCGGCAATGATGAATGCGCCGTTTTCGCCCTGTGCAAGACGTTTCAGAGCTTTGCCCTTGTTTATCTCGGAGGGCAGGAAGTAAATTTTTCTGCCTGAGAGCATGACATCAAGCTCGGTGATGGAACTGTATCTGTCCATAAATTCGCCCACATATTCGGGCTTTGCACAGGATATGTAGAGGTACATCTCATCGACTATCCTCACCACATTAAGCTTTGCGTTGCCTTCAAGCTCATCGCGGAGTTTTTCCATCAGGGGCATGAGTTCATCGGCGAAGCGCTTTTCGCTGGTACGCCATTCCTCGTTCTGAATGCCGTTTTCAATGAGTATGGCGCCGTTGGTGGTTATCGCCCTTTTGTAACAGCCTTCCGGCAATTGTATCCTTTCAAACTGCGCCACGGAACGGGTGGTCAGGGGAACAAGCTCGACACATTCGGGGAGAGCTGACAGCTGTGTATGAACTTTACCGCTCATGAAGCCCTGCTCCGCACCGTTTAGCATCTCAACGCAGATATCTCCCTCACGCTTGTGCTTGTATGAATGTATCAGCGTGTTGTCAAGGTCGCTTGCAAGTAGTATCTTTTTCATATCAGTTATCCGCCATCGCCTTGATAAGCCCGCAGGCACGGTAGTGTTTCAGCGGGTACTCCACAAGCTCACAGCCCTTTTCCTCGGCAAGCTGATACAGATGACCGAGATGCTCATTATCATCAAGGCTGTGTACCAGCATTTTCCACGGCATTCTGCGCAGAAGCACTCTTGTGGCTTCGCCAATGCTGGGCTTGACCAGATTTATATCTGCGATACCGAAATCGCGGCAGATGCTTTTTACCTCCTCCATGGTGTTTTCTGCTGTGTCGGCGGCATTGTCGGTGAGGTCGTAGTCCTCAAAGCTGAAATGCTCCTCCACGGTGTTTATAAATTTATAGGTGAGGTCCTTGTGGGCCAGTTCTTTGTAGAAGACTGCGCCGTGGAAATCCTTTTCACCTATGATATCGCTTCTCAGAAAAGTTCTGCTCAAAAGTCCCGAAACTGTTGAATTCAGACAGCTGCTGGCGATGAGAAAATCATCGTGAGTGCCGCATTTTTCGGAGATAAAGGCCGGGTCTGAAAGCACACCTAGACCTGCACTCACCTGCGGATAATCTTTCATAGCTTCTTCAAGCTGGCGGGTGATAGCGCCCTTGCCTGTCCAGCCATCAATGAACTGGATATCCTGAGGTCTGTGCCTTGCAAGGATATTGTCCATGGCATTTTGGTCGATACCTCTGCCGCGGATAATGGAGATGGTGTAGTGAGCAGTATTTATGCCGTACTTTCTGTCCATATAGTGTTTCAGCAGTACGCCGATGGAAGTGCCTGCTCTCGCCAGAGATACAAGAACTGCATTCTCGCCTTTGTCTTTGTATATCAGCTGACCGAGCCTGCCAACGGCTTCGGCGGTGATGCCGCTGTACATATCAAGTGCCGTGTAAAAAGACTTCATGTACTGCTCCGAGGGTTCATACTCGATGGGCAGCATCTCACAGTAGTGCCTGCCGCCCTGTATGAGCTTTTCTCTTTCCTCGGTGCTCTGGGGCTTTACCTGACCTGTGATATCTTTCAGCAGTATCGTTACATCTTCATTTTTATAGGAACCGAACATCAGCTATATCCTTTCTACGATGATCTCTTTGCAGCCGTAATGCCTGAATAGCGAACCAAGTTCGTTTACAGCTTCCATATTCTCTGGGGCGGAATCTGTCACGATGAGTACTGAATCGTACTTTGCAAGGTCGTACAGGAAAGTCTGCCTGCCCTTTTCGTAGAGGCTTTGCAGTTTATAACCGTTGAATATGGGATAGCCCTCGCTTTCGCAGATACCTATGGGGCTTCGGGTGGTGGCATGGAATTTTACGCTGTTGTAAGCGCCGCTGTTTTCAAGCTTTTCGGCTATGATAAGTCCCGCATACATACACTCCTCGGTGCCGATAACGGCAATATCCCTGCCCGAGGGTATCATTGTGCTGTCGGCTGAATTTATCATTTCATGACGAGTGAGGATGTTGTCGATGTACTCCCCTATCACGACACCTGTTCTTGGTGAAGTGTCGCCGTCCTCTTTCAGCAGATAAGCCGCCTTTATCATGTCATCGCTGTTATCTGCGCCGGGCAGGTCGGAAGCGCCGCGGATATCAAACTTGTTGACTGTCTCGGTATAATCCACGTTGTCTATCTTCAATAGCTGACGGCATATCATGCCGTGCATTTCAAGTCTGCGGACGTTTTCCTCGCTCATGCGGTCGATGATGGAAGCAGCCACTATCTGCTTATCGCACAGCTGCGGAAATTCGTCCCTGAGCTGTTCTATCATGTTCACAAGGGTCTTGCCTGTTGAAAACTCATCGTCCACGAATATGACGGTTTCTGTATTGTCGAGGGCGGCAGCAAAGCCGTCAGCAGAGAGCTTCTGCTCGGTGGCGTGACTGTGTTCTTCCTGAAACTCTATCCATTTGCTGACCTCAGGAACTTCCTCACGGGTGGTCTGGATATAGACACAGTCACTGCCCATATACTCTGCAACAGCTGCGCCGATGGCAGTTGCAGTTTCAGCAAAGCCGACTACCAGCTTTGTATGTGGGAATTCCCTCTTCAGCTTTGCGCCCAGGGTGCGCAGCATGGTGAGGCAGTCATTGGGGCTTACGGGGATATGCTTGCCCTGCAGTGGGTCTACCAGAAGATAGGTGCGCTTGGTGTTATGGAAGCGCTTTGCAAGGTGCATCAGCTGAGGGAGGGTGTATTCTCTGAGAGGTTCGCAATCCTCAGCCACTGATACGTTCATCACCGAGCTGCCCTTGATGACACAGGTCAGTTCACTTTCAAAGCTGTTTCTATTCTCTGATGTGAGCTTGTTTTTCATATTGCTTTCTCCTTTATGTTTGATTCGTTTTATGCCTTTTAAAATGCCCGCGTAAGACCGTGAGCATTATAAAAAGCACCCGATACCATTACTGTAAACACGGCTCGCACAAAAGCGTGTGAGCCGTGTACAGTTGATATGGTTATTGCTTATTCAGCAGTATTGCCGGAGCCCGAAACTGACTTTCTGATAAGATCAACAGGTATCATAGTAATAGCCATGAGGACTACTACTACCCAGCCTGTGATGCCGAAAGGTACGCAGCTGAACATCTTACCCAGCCACTGGAAAGGTGCCAGGGGGATAAGACCGCAGTTTACGATAACTGCCTGAACAGCGATGATAGCGCACATAACTCTCAGGAAACCGGGGTTCAGGTTCAGACCCTTGAAGATACCGAACTTCTCGTCTCTTACATTGAAGCCGTTTGCAAGTGCGCTGACGATAAACAGTACGAAATAGCCTGTTTTCAGCTTATCAACATCACCATCAAAGAAATTCTGGCAGAGCAGACCCTTTGAGAGATCCTTCATAACGTCGCCGACACTGTTGCCAGCAGCAGGTAACAGGAAGAACAGGAAGCTCATGATAGTCAGCCATGCGCCCATAACGCCGATCTGTACAGCCATAGGCTTGCTGATGATGCTCTCGTCTCTTCTTCTGGGCTTCTCGTGCATATACTTTTCAAGTGCGGGCTCATTACCCAGCATGATAGCGCCCAGACCGTCCATAACGAGGTTAACAAACAGCAGGTGTGTAACTTTCAGAGGTTCTTCGATGCCGAAGAAAGGTCCGAATGCGGATACAAGTACAGCTGCAACGTTGATTACCAGCTGGAACTTACAGAACTTAAGGATATTGCGGTAGATAGTTCTGCCGTAGAGGATAGCATCCTTTATGGACTTGAAGTTATCGTCGAGGATAACGATCTCGCCTGCTTCCTTAGCAGCTTCGGTACCGCTGCCCATTGCAAAGCCGACATCAGCCTTTTTAAGTGCAGGGCTGTCGTTTACGCCGTCACCTGTCATACCTACAACCAGGTTCATTTCCTGGCAGAGTCTTACCATTCTGGACTTATCGGTTGGCAGTGCTCTTGCGATAACGCGGATATCCTTTACGATCTTCTTTACCTCTTCGTCGCTCATCTTATTGAGTTCGGCAGAAGAGAGTGCGATGTCTTTATCGCTCTTGATAAGACCTGCGTCCTTAGCTATAGCCTTAGCAGTTTCAAGACGGTCACCTGTTATCATAACGACCTGGATACCTGCGTCCTGAACTTCCTTGATAGCTTCCTTTGCCTCGGGACGAACATCGTCACGAATACCAACGAGACCGATGATTACAACGTCATCATTGATCTCATTCTCGACCATGGGCTTCTCGGAATAACCGAAACTGAGCACACGCATTGCCTTGTTTGCAAGTGCGTCTATCTTTTCGTTCAGCTTTGCCATATCGATATCCTTGATATTGCCGTCAGCATCAAGATACTTTGTTGCCTTTGCGAGAAGTCTTTCGGGAGCGCCCTTGTAGAAGGTCTTGCCCAGATTATCTATTCTCGACTGGCTGAACTTGTTAGCAGAATTGAAGCCCTGATATGTGGTAACTTCATATTCCTTATTGTCTTTCAGTGCATTGAAATCAGCCTCGCCGATGAAGTGCATCAGCGCCTGATCTGTAAAGTTACCGCCGATTACATTGTGGTTGCCGTCGAACAGTGACTGTGTGTTCTTACCGATGGATATATCCAGCAGTTCCTTGACCTTCTTGCAGCCTGCAAGCTTATCATTAGGGATAACTTCGCCGTCAGCTGTGAAGAACTCAACAACTTCAAGCTTACCCTTGGTGATGGTACCTGTCTTATCGGAGAACAGAACGTTCAGAGAACCTGCGGTCTCGATACCGACAGCCTTACGAACAAGTACGTTGTGATCCAGCATCTTGCTGGTATTCTGCATAAGAACCAGGGATATCATCAGAGGCAGACCCTCGGGGACTGCACAGACAACGATCAGTATAGCGATGGATACACCATCAACGATCTTCTTGACGATAGTGGAAATGTCCTGTGAGAAGAACTCTGCAGGACCTCCTGCTTTGATAACGAAGTAAATAAAGTAAACGATAGCGATTATGATAGCGGAAACATATCCGAAAACGGATATCTGATTTGCCAGCTTAGCCAGCTTGACTTTCAGAGGTGAATCAGGTTCTTCCTCGTTCATCTCCTCTGCCATCTTACCCATCATGGTCTTCAGACCGACCTGTCTTACATCGAGGTAGCCTTCGCCGTCGATACAAACAGCACCTCTGAACAGAGAGTGTTCATCAACGAAAGTATCACCTGTGATATCAGTGGGCATTTCAAAACCGGGCTCAGCTGCGGTCTTCTTACATTCTTCAGCCTCACCGTTAAGTGCGGAGTTATCCACCTTGATGTTACCGTGTACCAGAACACCGTCCGCAGGTATCTTATCACCCGACTGGAGAAGTATCAGGTCGCCTGTAACAACGTCATCGACTTCGATAACGTTTGTAGCACCGTCACGGATAGCCTTACACTTATCTTTCTCGGCACTTTCTTTCAGTTCGATATACTTCTGGTCACTTGCCACGTTTGTTTTTGCCGAAACGAATGCAACTATCAGAACGGCAACTATCGTACCGATAGGCTCATATGGCTCGGCAAGTCCCGCGATTGCCATTACTATCATCAGTGCTGCGATAGCAAGGAGTATCTTTATCATCGGGTCTCCGAAGGTTTCAAGGAACTCTTTCAGAAACGTGGTGGGCTCTGCCTCGGGGATGGCGTTTGAGCCGTTTTTCGCGCGAGATTCTTCGACCTGCTGTGAGGTCAAACCTTTTAAATCCATAGTTCAATAAACTCCCTTACAGCTTTTTTCCAACGAAAACGTTAGAAATAATTGTCAGAAAATAAGGAGAAACCACGGCAGCGCCGCAGTTCTCCTGTTTTTCTCAATTTGAATGGGGTATCACATACCCGCGTATCTCTTGGCAAGATCAGCGATACTGCCGTCGTTGGTACCCTGACCGATTGCATTGAACTTCCATTCATTGCCGTGTCTGTATATCTCGCCGAATACCATAGCTGTTATGCCGGGATAACTTTCGGTAAGATTGTACCTGCATATCTCATTGTTATTCCTGCCATCTACCAGCCTGATGAATGCATTTCTGATCATGCCGAAATGCTGGTTCTTCTGCAGTGCGTGGTAGATATTTACAGTAATGACTATCCTGTCATACTGAGGCGGTACCTGAGAAAGATCAACTACGATCTGCTCATCATCGCCGTCGCCCGCACCTGTCAGGTTATCGCCCATGTGGACTACAGAACCTGTAGCGTGGCGCAGATTGCCGTAATAGATGATATCGTTCTTGTTGGTGAGCTTTCCGCCCTGTAGAACGAATGCCGATGCGTCGCAGTCGATGGTATCGCCGCCAACACTCTGCATACCTCCTGAGGTATTGCCGCCGAAGAGGTTAGAGAAGAATCCGCCCTGCTTCTGCGGTGCGGGAGCGGGCGCAGCCTCGTCCCAGCCCAGACCAACTATTACTTTTGAAAGTCCGGCACTTTCCTTGGAAAGGCTGACTTTTTGTCCTTTTTGAAGATTAATAGACATTATCAGGTCGCTCCTTATTCAGCGTCGATGCCGTAGTGACCGCAAAGTGCAGCCAGACCGCCCTGGAAGCCGCTGCCGATAGCGTTGAACTTCCACTCGCCGTTATTTCTGTAAAGCTCGCCAACAACGATAGCTGTCTCGATGGAGAAGTCCTCACCGAGGTCGTATCTTACGATCTCCTCGCCTGTTGCCTGATCAACAACACGGATGAAGGAGTTGGATACCTGACCGAAGTTCTGTCTTCTGTTGTCAGCATCGTATATAGTAACTGTGAATGCGATCTTGGAGATGTTTGCAGGCATCAAGCTCAGGTCGATCATGATCTGCTCATCATCGCCGTCTCCGCCGCCTGTCAGGTTATCACCCATATGTTTAACAGCGCCGCTTGAGTGCTCCAGGTTGCCGTAGAAGATGAATTCCTTTTCGGAAGGGCATCTTCCGCTGTCATCTGCCATGAAGCAGGCTGCATCCAGGTCGAAATCTGCACCTGAATCGAACGCATTAACGTCCCAGCCAAGACCGATCATGATATTTTTCAGTCCGGGATTTCCCTTTGTCAAGCTAACTTTCTGTCCCTTGCTAAGATTGATAGGCATAATATTGTCCTCCTCATAAATACATTTTGGCTTTGTGCCTTTCTTTTGGTATGGGGCTTAGCCCCTTTATCTTTCTGTAATTGCATTATACCAGATTTTTACCTGCTTGTCCAGCTACGAAAGTTGGAACTTCCGCAACGGACAGTTGCAAATTACAGATAGCATACATGATAAGCGGTTTACTTCCTCTTGTCGGGAACGTCGTAGTGAGCCTTGAAGTCCTCTTTGATGGCTTCAAGTCTGACCTTGTCTTCCTGACGCTTCTTTCTTGCCTCAGCCTCGATGCCTCTGGTCTCCTCGATACCGTTCATGATGGTCTTCCATGTAGTCTCAAGGGTCTCGATCTGTATCGAGCTGCCCGAAGCAAGTCTTGCGGTCATCTTGGACTGCTCAACAGTATTGTGAGCATTCTTTATCAGCATCTCGTTGGTCTTCTGATCGAGTGCTGCCATTGATTCAGCCTGTATCTTCTGTCTCTTCAGCAGTATAGCCTGAGCCAGTGCCTGCTTGAATATAGGCAGGGTAATGATGAATGCGGAGTTGATCTTTCTTACAAGGTTGTAGTTGGAGAACTCCATTGTCTTCAGCATAGGAATGGACTGCATAGCAACGTTCTCGGCTGTTCTCAGATCCTGTACTCTCTGCTCCAGCATCATCAGTGCCTGATTGAGGGACTGCAGCTCGAACTGTATGGAATTATCGCCTGTCTTTTCAAGCTCATCCTGCTTCTGTGCTATGTAAGCTTCCAGCTCGCGGCAGCCCTGCTCGCCTGCGAGGATATACTTTACAAGATCATGATAGAAGTTGACATTAGCGTCGAACATAGTGTTCAGCTTTCTGTTGGACTGCTTGATCTCGTCCTCGTATTTTCTCAGCTGAACGTAGATCTTATCTACTTCATCGCCCATAGTGTGATACTTTGCGAGTATCTTATCCAGCTGCTTTCTTGCGTTGTTGAAGAACTTCTTGAAGAAGGAAGGATCATCCTTTATCTCGTCAGCATCGAACTTCGACATAATGTTTGCCAGGACCTGCATCAGCTTGCTGGTCTCATCTATCTGCGACATATTCATGCTGTTGAGCACCTGGTCGGAAGCCTTTGCTATCTCATCGGCAGCCTCTGCGCCGAAAGATACGATAGAATCAAGGTTATCCAGTTCGATAGTGCTAACAAGAGCATCTACCTCAGGTGAATTTACGAGTTCGGTGGTCATCTTTTCTCTGTCTGCAACGATATCATACTTTTCTACCACTGAAAGCTCTGTCTCCTGCTGTACAGGAGTTGCTGCCATTGTAGGCATTGCGTCTGTTGTCGGTGCTGCTGCGGGTGCAGGCTGGGGTGCAGCCTTTGTGAAATCAAGTCCCATAGTTATTTACCTCTCTTAAATATTCTTTCTCGCCATGAAGTTGGCTGTTTTTTAACTACAAATCTTCTCAGATCGGGCACGTTAAGGTCATAGACGTACTGCCCTATCTGATGTTCCTCCATCACAGTTGTGTTGAAGAATTTCTCAACGCTCTGATATCCTGTGGGCACGAAGAAAACTATATCGAAGCCTATAAGATTCAGGAATGCGATTATGATTGAATCCTCCAGCGATATCATCCTCTCACCCGGATTGATGTATACCAGCTTGGGGTTAGACTTTGTGAAATCAAAGCTCTGTATCTTTCTGACCATATCCATATTAAGGTTCATTATGGTCGCGACTATCGTATACTCGGTGCCGTTTTCAAAAGTGCCCTTTATCATACGGCTGTCGATGAGGAGCTGTAACTTATCCAGCATATGATCCTGAATCTCATCACGCAGGAATCCGTAGCGGTAGCTTGGGTGGTTCTTTATGACACGCCTTTGCAGCATACCTCTTTTCAGGAACTCTGTGCTGTAGCTCTTCATTTCGTTATAACTGTCAGTGCTTATATAAGGCGCCTGAGTTATCAGGAACGTATCGGGAGTAAGCAGCTGTTTTATGCTGCCCCAGTACTGCTCAAGGTCACCGTCCTTAACGCCGGATACCTTTGCGAAGATGACAGGCATATTCACAACGTCCTCGACGGTGCTGAAATTCGGGCGGTATTTAAGCTCCTCTTTCCACAGCAGAGCTATCTCCTCGTACATCGTCTTTAATGTCAGGGCATTTGCCTTTGAATACTGCCTGTTGCGGTAGATGCCCGAATCCTGATACATCAGTGAATCGAGCTCACGCTCAGCATGGTAAGCAAGGGTGCCCATCTGTATCTGTGTGGTCTCTGACGGGAATTTCTTCGCATCGAGAGTCTCGGCACAGTTCTGCTCAAACAGAAGTTTATCTGTAAGGCAGCACTTATCTGCATTCAGGTCAGGGACGAGTATCAATACGTCCACAGGCAGCCTTGCCAGAAATCTCAGAAACATAGCTTCATGCTCATTCTTACAGCCACCCATCAGTATAAAGCAGGCTAGCTCGGGCATACGCCAGTTGGCGAAAAGCTGTGTCATATAACGTTTCAGCCAGCATATGATATATACCGCTTTATTTGTCAGCCTGTTGAGGTTGCTGTTATCGGCAGCGCATTCGCCCAGCATGGTATCAACGAAGCTTTTCACCATCACCCTTTGCAGTTCGATATTGTTGCCGTAGCGTATCTGCAGCGCAAGGTCGGATATCATCTGCTCGGGCTGGTTATAGTATTTTCTCGGAACGCCGTTTATCTCATCCGGTGTGGGGAGAGGTATACCCTCGTCTATCACCACAACCTGTCTGCCGCTCTTTTTAAGTTCAAGCTGCATCTGGTAAAGGTCGTTGAGGTAGGTCAGCTTATCCCAAACGCCGTTTATCCGCGTAAAGATGTTATAGAACATCTTTGGGTCAGTACCTCTCTCAGTGGCTGGCTTTTTGAAATCGGCGATATGTTCTTCTTCGCCGCTCATCCACGCGTTGGTGCAGTTGGTGAATCTCGGCTCTGGTCCGTAGAGCCTCTGCCTGTTAGCCTCAGCCTGCTGCATCTGGCGCATACCCTTAAGGCTGAAACCATCGGGGAAAGCACCCAGACATGCGATATCAAGCTTATATGATGTTTTCGACATGGGGTCGAGTTTCAGATACTCATCATCGCCGTTATACTGCAAAAGCACCACATCACACCCTGCATTTGAAAGCACGGTTATCAGCAGAAGTTCGTAGTTGCTGATATCGCCCTCATAGAGTATTTTCGGTACTTTGCTCTCGCCCAGCTGAGCTGTCACTCGCTCAAACTTATAGTAAAGCCAGCACATGAATTTGATATAGCAGTTTTTGAGCATATTATCATTTTTGCCCTGACTGCGAAGATCATTCATGGTATTATAAATAGAACCTGCCACGGCACCACGCTGATAATCACTCATTCGGGGAAGCCATTTTTTCAGCTTCATTGTCAGGAAATTCAGATCCATCTTGAAATCCATGCCCATCATTTCTTCGAAATAGGCAAGGTTCTTATTATCGGGATTCGGTATCCTGCCCTCTATGATGACACCGCTTGTCCGTGCGGCTTCGTAGTATTTTTTCAGAAATTCCGCTACCTGCTCGTTATATCCGCAGACGCGGTAAAAATAAACTCCTTTTTCGTGTCTTGCGCTAAGTTCCTTGAAGTAGTCATCAAGACCGACCAATCTCTTATGTTCAAACATTCAGACATACCCTTATTTATCCGCAAAACAAGCCTTTTTCGGCGGTTTTTGGCGGAGCATTTTTTCTTTTGGATAATACCGTTATTAAGGTATTATTTTCCTTATCTATTATACCTCATTCAGCAAATAAAAGTCAAGAGTTATTAATAGTTTTGACTTCGATTCGTTAATTTAGATATATCGGCTCGATAATTGTTAGTCATTTCACCCAAAGTGAATATGATGATATTGTGAAAATCGACAGAAACGGTATCGCTTTGCTCAATGAATAATGAATAGTGAATAACGAAAAATGAATAATAAAGTTATCGCCTTTGGCGATGGTTTTTCTTGACACAAAAACAGCACTTCTGCCTTTCTAACAAAAGTGCCGTTATGGTTAATTTAGTTAAATTCAAAGCCCTCTGCACGGATAGAATCTATAAGTTCGGGGAGTATCTTTGCGTTTGTTGCTGACACAGAATGGAGCAGATATATCGCACCGGGGTGAGCGGCATTTTTCAGCTTTTCAAGGGACTCTGCGGGTTCCGGCTGATCGTCTGTATCCCAGTCAGCGTAGGCAAAACTCCACAGCATCGTCCGGTAGCCGCAGTCCGATGTCACCGCCAGGGACTGTTCGGAAAACTCACCCATAGGCGGACGGAACAGGTTCATTTCAACACCGAAATTTTTCTGCATATACTCATGCATACCCATTATCTCGCTGCGGGCGGTTTCAGGCGTAAGTGACGGCATCGAGTAGTGGTGCACCGAATGGTTCGCCACGGTATGACCCTCATCTATCATGCGGCGCACAAGCTCGGGATTCCGCTCGGCGTAGTCCTGTACCAGAAAAAACACCGCTTTGACGTTTTTCTCTTTCAGCGTATCAAGTATCCCCGAAGTATAGCCGTTTTCATAGCCCTGATCGAAGGTGAGGGTTATATTGTCGGTATCCTCATTCAGCGCTATTGCGTTGAATTTTCCGTATGTGCGGTTAAAATCCAGAGCGCCTGTTGTACGGTTCTTTTCGTCCACCTGAACACCTTGACCGTAGCCCTGTTTTTCTGCCGAAAGCGCAGAATAATCCTTAGCCGCCTGAGCTGACATCATCACAGGTTCAGCTTCGGCGGTGGTGGTCTCAGGAAAATCCTCATTTTTGCCAGACTTACCTGTTACACCGCAGGCAGTCAGCACACCCGCGGTGAAAACCGCCGCCAGCCTTGCAAGTATAAGCTTGTTCATGCACATTCCTCCTTTTTCACAGTATCTGCAAAAGCTGAGGATACATACATAAAAAGAGGACGGAAAAATTTTGAAGCATACACCTTTTATATTTAAATATATAACCTTTATTCACCTGTATTTTCGCTCGGGATTTCGGCGGTAATACTCTTTTTTGTCGTCATACATACGCTCATCTGCGATACGCATAGCGTTTAGGATGTCCATATCTCCGTCAACAAAGCATACGCCCACAGCGAAATGACCTTCATCTTCGTTTTCTGAATAATTTCTCAGCCGTTCAAGCCTTGATTCTATTTCAGCTTTATCAGCCCGCTCCACAAGTATCATGAACTCGTCTCCGCCTGCACGGTATATCTCACTGTCGAAAAATACACATTGAAGTACATCCGCCACCTTTTGGAGAAGCTGGTCTCCTGCACTGTGTCCTTCGATGTCGTTCACCTTTTTAAGACCGTTCAGATCAGTAAACAAGATCGCATAGGGAGCGTCCATCGTTTTCTTACCGCTTTTTATCTCATCTACGATATTATTCATAGCATTGCGGTTCTTTACGCCTGTCAGCATATCCATCGAACTGAGTATTTCAAACCTTTTCAGAAGCAGGAAGTTATCTATCTCTGAAGCGATAAAGAATGTGCTGAGTTCAAGGGTCTCTTTGATCTTAACAGTATTATCTACATTGAAATCGCTAGCAAACATATATCCCAGCAGTTTTCCGTTGTGGTTCAGCGGGAACATAACGATACTTTTAGCACCCGCCTCGGTCAGCGATTTATGCCATACAGGATTTATAGACCTCAGCCATTCCATATCTTCTTTATCCTTGATTATGATACAAGTGCTGTCACCGATGGTATCCTTCCATGTTTCCACAATATCATAAAAAGCATCGTTGTTGTAATTGTCTATGGAATTTTTCGGAGCATCGTACTTGAAGGCTTCACAGAAAGTCGTGCATCTGCGTTCTTCCTCATCAATGAGAAGTATACAACAGTAATTTGAATCGCATATACCGCGGATATCCTCAATAACTTCCTGAAATGTACGGCTTGTGTTATCAGCGCCGTGAAGTTTAATACAGGTCTTCAATACCGCTGCAGATGTATCAGCAGAAAGAGTTGCCCTCTGTTCGGCATCGACTTCAGGCGTAACATCGTATGAGTATATGCAGTATCCGATATTTTCCTTATCCGATTCAAGTGGAAGCAGGAACATATTCAGCCACAGCCCCATCTGCGGAAGGCTGACATAGGAATGAAGAGGCTGTCCCGTAAAAGCACAGCGGCAGCAAAAATCCTCAAAATTCTTGTTTTCAGGAAAATACTCCGCATAAGGAGAATCCGGGATAAACGGACGGTGCATAACATTCATCATGTCGTCACAGTGGGCTTTGTTTCCTGCAGCTATGCGTATATTTCCGTATTTTCCGTCAGGAAATCTCTCGACCGAAATAATACAGGTCTTACTTTTATAAACAGAAAGAATGCTATCAAGATCCATGGTGCGACCTCCCATATTACTTTTGTTTTATTATAGCACAAAACGCAAAACAATTCAAGGGTTGCCAACAAAAACTGTGATATTTTTTCATGAGTTATCTAAATTAACTCAACAGTTCGCAACGCGTTCGGTTATTTGACTAATATCATTATTCGCTTTATGTAAAGTGTATCAACTATAGGCAGTAATGCTTTCGAGAATACCGAATGGCTAAATGAACATAGAAAAGCAAACCCTCTGGTCATAGTTAATAATATCCTTATAGACAACAGTACCGCTTCGGAAGATATTGTCATTCCCGATACCGTCAAAATCATCGGCAGTTTATCATTTTATAATAATTCAGAACTCACATCTGTGTCTATTCCCGACAGTGTTACCGAAATACAAGGCGATGCATTCTTCAACTGTTCGTCAATGAGTTCTATTTCTATTCCTGAAAATGTCTCCTTCATAGGCTGGTATGCTATTGGGTATTGTTATGATGACTCTGCAATTTATGAAAAATTACAGGAAAACTTCAAAGTATATTGCTTTGCCCATTCCGAAAAGCAACTCGGTGCAGTCAAGTTCAAATGGGAAAATGTGTTAGGCAATAGTCATTATGGTACAGCAGGTTATGTTAACGGTAAGTGTAAGCTTCTCGATAGTGTTTCCGCAGATGTTTTTTATTCATACCCACTCCCGTGACTCCCCGCCCCCAACTAGGTACTGAAAAACCTCAAATACGGTACATATTACAAAGTCGCAATTGTTGGTATGGTCAACGGCAAATGGGATCCGGATTTTTCAAATGCCGTAACCGTTACTCCCGATGCTCCTCATGATCTGAAGGAAAAAGCAGAAGTAAAAAGAAGCAAATTCAAACTTACCTGGAACGCCGATAAAGATGCTGAGAGCTATGCAGTGGCAGTATTCCAGACCGACAGATGGAAGATAGTCACTACAATTCCTGCTGACAAGACTTCCTACATCTCACCTGATATTCTAAAGGCACTTATCATGTAGCTGTTGCCGCCAAGATCAACGGCAGATATGATATCATCCATATTCAGGACGAACCTCCGGAGATAACCATTTCATAAAAAGACTTTACAGTATAAGAGAGCGAACCGAATATCATGTTCGGTTCGCTCTTTGTAATTGTTTTTTCTGCACATGATTTGATTTTGATTGTGAACGCAGATTTAAGTCACAAGACTCAAAGATTATCTCCACGATTAATATGCTCAAAATCCGATTTCAAGAACTCAGATAAGATGTTCAAATATAAATATTATATATGAACATGACCCTGCCGGAACTGGCAGGGTCTGTTTTTTGGGGAAGTTTGGGAAAACTATTTTATGATGGACTAACATCACATACAAATCATTTGGCATTAAACTATCGTGAAAAGATATCAGTAGTTATGGTTAGCGTGTTCTATCGCGAATTCGTCGGTATGGCCTGCGGTAAACTGACAGAATAATTTGGTCGCTTTCTCATCTGCATCTGCATCTGCGAGATTAGTTGTACTAGCTTTTGTTGCACAATATGAAATATCCAGATTACCATCAGGCATTATTCTGAAATGAATCTCATAAGCTACCCAGTTATGACTAGAACGACAAAGAAGATTTGTATCTTTCTTATATACCTGCTGCTCGCCTTCACCGGGAACATCTCCGCCTCGTCTCCTTATAGCAGCATTTTCTTTTACATAACCATTGTCGATCAGCAACTGCATCATTTGTTTTGATGAAGTTCTTACATCATCTTTACCTACATATATATAACCCCAGGATGACGTGCCGTCCGGATCCAGGTTTGTTGACCATGGGTTATATAGATTGATATCATCATCTATCGCAGCCTCAGCCATGATCAATTTTGCAATATCTTTTGCTTCATTAGCATCTCGGGTATTGTTTGCTTTTTCAATAAGCTTCAGCAGGTTTGGTACGATTATTGCAGCTAAAGTTGCAATAATTGCCATTACTGTGATAAGTTCAACCAGTGTAAAGCCCTTTCGGTTCGGAAAATTGTTATTATTTCTTTTCATATAAACCACCCTTATCATCATTGTCTTAGTTAAAAACTATATTTGACCACATATCATCAGCCACGCCCAATGAATATGTCCACGAAACATTTTCGAATTATAGAAAATCTTTTCTTGATTTCAATAAACAATATTTTGTTTTCTGTAAATAACTATATCACGAATTGTACCTTTTGTCAATAGGAATTTTGTTATAATTTCATGAACGCAAGTCGTGCCCAACTGATGTTAGTACTGTAAATACCATTTATTCCCACGAAAACGTTTGATTTGTGATTTCAAAAACGTTTTTGTTTTGTCAAACAATGTATTGTATCAAAATGATAATTTATTAATACAACTTTTAGATTTTTAGGTTTTCTCAGAATAACAGTTTAAGTTTGCGAAAACATAATTTTCGAAATTAATTGATGAGTAAATAAACTGTTTAAAGGAATTTCGATAGAAACCTGTTACCATCACGTACACATTTGAGAATAAGCAACAGTCAGAAAAGTATATTTCTCCATAAAAAGAGATATTGGCACTTTATCAGCAAAAATCGATTGACATTCTCAAATAAATGTGATAGAATATTATTAAATATATTAATCAATCATTGAAATACAATTTTTAATGCGTTTAGGGAGGATCTGAAATGAATATTTCGTTTAAACATGTAACTGCGGCGGTTATAGCATTAACGATGTCCGCAGGCTTTGTACCATCCATATGCGGCAGCTTTCAAATGTTTGAAGGAACATCGCTGACAGCTTATGCGGCTGATGTCAACACGGCAAAAGTTTCAAATTACGATGAACTGAAGGCTGCAATTGAAAACGAGAACATTTCGACCATTATAATCACTGCGGATATTGACGTGCCCTGTGAAACAATAAAAAGATCGACAGTGACCACATTACAGCTGGTCATCGACCGCAGTCTTACTATCGAAAGTGCAGAAGGTAAAAAATTTACGATAAAGCGTACTGCCGCAGAAGGCGCTAACAGCGGCAGCCTTACCTCTGTATTTGGCATAAAAGGTAACGGTAAGGACGACGGATATAACAATGTTGCCACAAATACAGTTGAAGTTGAGTTTCGCAATATCATAATCGACGGAGGCGCAGTATGGAGCGAAGATGGTATAACAAATACATCTCCACATAATTCAGGTGTCAGCGGACGAGCTATGATAGATGTATTTCAGGGCGCTGTACTGAACCTCGGTGACGGACTGGAGCTTCGCAACTCATCGACTACCAATTCCACTGATACCACCTGTTCTGACGGCGGTACATCTGCAAACTACGGCGGTGCTGTAAGAGTTGATTATACCAGACCTCATGGCGGCGGAACAGTCAATGTAAAAGCAGGATCAGTTATACACGATTGCTATGCCAACGGCGGCTGGGGCGGCGCACTGGGCGCATACAACTTTGCTCATCTTAACGTTTATGGCGGAACTATCTATAATTGTGCTTCAGGCCACGGCGGAGCTATCGGCTGCACATACAGAGCAGGAACTTCGAGAGATGATGCCGCTACTGTAAATATGTACGGCGGATATATCCACGACTGTTATGCAAACTACCGCGGAGGTGCGATAAATTTTGACGGAAATACCGAGAACTATGTCCTTGGCGGCAAAATAGAGAACTGCCACGCAAGCTTAGGAGGAGCCATCGCCATGAGCGACGGTAATGTGATCCTGCATCTTCCCGATATTGCCACAGGACAGCTGACCATCGAGGGCTGTGGCGAAAGCAACTTTACACCTGATTTCGGTTACAGCGGTCTGGGAAGAAATTCTTCGGGATCAAAATTGGTACTGAACGATAATAACGTTGTTACTATATCCTTTGATGCTATGCGTTCTGACGATGACAAGTATGCTTCGCTGACCATAACCAAACAGCTCGACGATGACGGCATCTGGCAGGGTAATTCTCTGGGTGAGGCTTTCCCAGGAGACCCTGTTCAGGCAGGTTATGTTTTTGACGGCTGGTATGACAACAAAGAATACAGCGGTGTACCCGTAACTGCACAGACGGTTTTCGATAAGGATACCACACTTTACGCAAAGTGGAAAGACCACGATCATGAATGGTCATACACAGCTGATAAAAACACCATAACCGCAGAATGCACTGCTGACTCCATATGCAATGCCAAAAACGGTCTGACACTTACCCTATGTGCCCCCGAAGCACTTACCTATGACGGCAAAGAAAAGTCAGCATATATCGCTGATGACTATAACAAAGCCGCTTTCCCCGATAATTACACCATAGAATACTACAAGGGCAAAAATAAGCTGTCCGCCGCTCCTGTTGATGCAGGCGACTACACCGCAAAGGTAAAGGTCGGCGATGCGGTGGCAAGTGTTGATTTTACTGTTTCCAAAGCAGAACTGACTGTCACTTCTGAGAGATACAGCGGAACATACGACGAAGCCGCACATGGTATCACGGTAGATATCGGTGATTCAGATGCAGTTGTATATTACGCTTCTGAAGAACTCACCAAGGATAATTATAAGACCGTAGGAACCACAGAAGATCTGACATTCTCCGATGCGGGCGAATACACTGTGTATTTCTATGTAGTATCCGATAACTACATTCCTGTTCCCGCAGGCGGAAGCAATACGATAAGCATTGCAAAGGCAGAAGCCAAATTTGACACTAAGCCCACAGCTATAGCAGACCTTAAATTCAACGGCGAGGAACAGGCACTTGTCCTTGCAGGATCCTCCGAGGACGGACGTTACGTATATGCTGTCAGCGACAGCGAGGAGCAGGCGCCCGATGATGAAGCATATTCCGAGGATATCCCCGATGGAAAAGAAGCGGGAACTTACTTTGTATGGTTCAAGGTAAAGGGCGATAAAAACACTCTTGATACAGAAGCAGAATGTGTTGAAGCAGTCATCGATGAAAACAGTTCTTCACTCGGTGACGTCAACAATGACGGCAAGATCAACGTTACAGATATCACTAAGATAGCAGCTCATGTCAAGGGCAAAAAGCTGCTGAAAAATGATGAGTTCATCCGTGCTGATGTTAATAAGGATGGAAAAATAACAGTTACCGATATTACAAAGGTAGCCGCACACGTCAAGGGCAAAAAGCTTTTAAAGTGATAAACCGGCTGATTTTTTTCAGCAATAAAGCAAGGGGGTGTTGCAATCGCAGCACCCCCTAACCATATCCGAACATCAGAGTAAAAAAACATATTTACTGGTGAAATAAGCTATTTCAGTGCGCACACCCCCAAGCCCTCTTCAAAAAAGAGGACTCGGGGGTGTAATGTTCTGCTGGTTTTATGCTGATTTCAGTTCAAAAAGAGAAATTCCAAGTCGGTTTTCTGAGATCTTAGCAAAAAGCTTCTTTATGTTGTATGCAAGTCCCAGCAAAAGGAACTCAGTTCTGATGTTGTTTTTGCCCCTGCACAGGAATCTTCTGAAGCCATGATCCTGTTTCAACACTCCGAATACGCCTTCAGCCTGTATGCTTCGGTTCATTCTGAG
>NZ_FOKQ01000048.1 GCF_900112155.1 Hominimerdicola alba
AAGCCGCAGAATGGTCTTCAGGGATTAGTACAGAATCTATTCCGCTGATGTATAGGGTCTCGCTGTCATGCTTTACGGGAAGATGGAAATTATTCACCATAAGCCCTATGCCGATGCCTATCAGTGTATCAAGCACACGGTTGAAGACGAACAGGTAAGGGTCATCATCGAAAGAATGGGTCAGGGCGATGCTGAGAAATACCACACATGAGAAGAAAGAGGCATTTTTCTTATCAAGTACAACGGTCAGATAGATGACCGGTATGATCATAAGTGATGCCAGAAGATACACTCGCATAGCTTCGGTAATTCCGATGATACGCAACAGTAAGATAAATATCAATCCGTACAGAGCACCGATGAATGTACCTATGGAACGCTGTCCAGCATTGTGCTTGGCGGTATCTGAACTGGGCTGTAAGCACCAGAGTGCCGCAAGGGCGCTGTAGAATGGTATGCCATTACCTACGGGAAGATGCGTTCGTATATAATACACCATCATGCACAAAGCCACAGCAGCAGACGATTTGATTATCCTTGCTCCGATGGGGGGAAGTATTTTACGTGCTGTCATAGAACTCACCTCAAAACAAAAACGGCGCTGAATAAACTCAGCGCCGTTGCTTAATTAGTATAACATAATTATATCACAGCAGTAATCATGATGTCAATTGACATCATGATGATTTTATATAAATGCTTGAAATCATATTTTAGGTATTAGGCTTAATCAAGCTTGGGAGAAATGAGAGCATTAATATCAAAAACATTGATGAGTGTCTGCACCTAACGGCTGGTGATATTGTTCGGCTTTTTATGAACGAAAACAGGTTAGATTTTTTCTGATTGTCTAATTCCGGTATATGATGTGGGGATCAGTTTTACTTCAGCGTACTCCTGAAACTCCATAGCAGGTGCCTTGTGACCGTGTCAACAGCTTTCTCAGACACGACTGCCTGCGATACAAGTTCGCCATCTATCAGAAATCATATTTACGCTCACTATCGTTCTGCATGATATACTCGAACTGTTTCCTTATGCGCTGTTTTGCATTTTCCCTGAGATGAGCAGGTCCCATGATCTCTATAACTGGTCCGAAACTCAGCAAGCGTATCAGCACTTCTGTTTCGTCCTGTTCATCATACCACAGTTCGACAGTATATTCACCCGTCTGAGTATCTCTTACAGTGTGCTTTTCGTAGGAAGCGAATTCAGTCATGAATCGTTCAACACCGTTGCGCTCCGATGTCACTCTTATGACAGCAGGAGTCCTGCATTTGCGGCTTTGAAAATAGTCATCAGTTGATACAGGAGTTCTGAATATGCGTCCTGTATCAGTTATATTTGTGATACGTCCGATATTAATTATACCGCTGCTTTTGATCTTATCGTTTCTCAGAAGATAGCAGTAAGCTCTGAACTTGTCGTTCTTGGGAGAGTATTCAAGTTTCAGCAGCACGAATTTTCCACTCATTTTCCTGCCGTGACCCGAAATGAAATCAACATAAACAATGCTCCTGCGTTTGACAGCTTTCAGTGCTGTGCGGAAATGGCTTATATATTCTTCATCCTGATAATCGTCGCTGTCGGAAAATCGGTCGGTAAAACGGAAATGTTCCTGTTTATAAAGTGCAGGTATATTCCCAAGCGTTTCATTCAGCTCCGCAATAACATCATCATCTATGAACAGCCTTATCCTCGGGTCGGAAAGCTTTGCTTTAAGCCATCTTTTCTGTATGCCCGTAAGCAGTTTTGCAGGCGGATTTTTTGTTATGCGCCGAAGTTTGCCGTCTTCTGTGCGCTGAAAAAGTCCTGTGCTGTCACTGCCGGGGATAAGTTTCTGTGGAAGAAAAAGCACAGTATCCTTAAATCCCTCACGCATCACTGTTTCACGAACAGTCTTTTCGTCAGTCAGTTCATTTTCCAGAAGCTTAGCCGTTATCCTGAAATAAGTGCCGTATATCTCACTGAATATGTTCATCATCATCACCGCCATACATTTTTTCCATACGTATGATATCTTTGTAAAAGCGCTGTATTATCTCACTGGTGCCGCCCTCTATCTTCACTATCCTGCCGATAAATGTCTTTACCCACTGCATCATCTCATTCGGGTCGAAAACATCTGCCGTCAGCGTGTAAAGATGTTCGCCGCTCTTTTCAAGAATACAGCAGCGCTTCTCTCTATGAAGTCGTTCTATGATGTGGGGCTCTTTTTCTTCATCCGCATAGAAGGTTATCTTCATGGGCGCTACAGTGCCCATATCTTTTCGTTTCCCGAAGGATACTCCGAAACAACGTGATATATTCTTCTCGTACTTGTCTTTCAGTTCATTATACTTTTCACATACCGTACTCTTTTTTACGGTCTTTATATAGTCAAGCCGGAAGGCTGAAAACCTCTTGACCGCAGGAATATATGCCGCCAGATATCGGCGTCCTGTCTGTACAGATATAAGTATCTGCATCGGCACAGCCTGAGCTTCACGCCCTGAATCATCGCTGTCACTACTCTTATTTGCCGAAAATGTGCGCAGGGTGATATACCTTTTTTCGTCAATGGCAGACAGGATATCGGGTATCAGTATATCTTCCAGCGTATGTATAATATAATTGTGTTTTATGAAAAACAGATCGTTATTCATACCGACTGACTTAAGTATGCTGTTTCCGATAACGCCGAAATGCTGTGTTTCGGAGAAGTATTTCAGCGCATCGTCAAGTCCCTCGAATCGGTTTATATACTCATCGGTCCTGTCACCGCAAAGGGAATAGTAAAGTGTCTTGCCGCGCTTCTCGGTCAAAATCAGACCTTCCTGTGTATACTCCTTTAGCTTGTTTCTGACGGTCTGTTCATCAAAAAGCATGGAGTACTCGTTGTTGAGTTCATCGACAATATCTTTTAGCGCCCTGTAATGTCCGTCTGAGAGTATATCCGTCAGCAGAAAATGCAGCACCATATCATTGTCTGTGAAACTCTTGGAATAAAAAGCGTTATACAGCGGGTTCTCGGGAATATGGCAGCTGTCAACGGATATGGAAACGCTTCTGCCGCGCACTGACTCATCATAGCGCATATAATCGCCCATCCAGCTTTCCACACGGCGTTTTTCGTCACTGTAGGTTCGTAAACTCTTGCGGTTAAAGTCGCTCCTTACCTTGCAGCCGTATATGAAAAAGTCACGGATATAATCACGGGTCTTGCCGAAATTCTTGATAAGTTCTGAAAATCCTGCCATGGTACACACTCCTTTCTTACATTTATATAATAGCATATCTCGAAAAAAATGTAAAGCTCGGTATCAAAGATATGACAAACTTGCATCCTCTGATAAGGTGTGCAGAAAATTTTATATGATTATTCTGTAAGACTGTGGTATACTTTGATCAAGCTAAAGAGAACAAACAAAAACAAAGAGCACGAAAGAAGTGAAGAATATGTTTATCCATTATAATAACGATGAGGGAATGCTCCCTATAAAAATATGGCAAAGCGGTATTGAGGCGATAGATGAGAAATGCATAGCTCAGGCTGAGCATCTGGCTAAATTGCCATTTGCAGAAAAGTGGATAGCTCTCATGCCAGATACCCATGCGGGAAAGGGTATGCCCATCGGAGGCGTCATCGCCTGCGAAAACGCAGTGATACCCAATGCAGTTGGAGTTGACATCGGCTGCGGAATGGCTTACGTACAAACCGATATCCCCGCAGCTCTCCTGCGTGAGACAATGACGGGAAGCGGTGATCTGGTAAAAACCATCTGCGGAGATATACTCAGAAATATCCCCACAGGCTATAACCATTACAAGACGGCTCAGGCTTCCGAAGTTCTTGACCGTGCAAAAGCTGAAATGGGTAAATATGAAGCCGACAAAGCGCTTATACCTCAGATAGAGGAAGGTTACTTTCAGGCAGGTACTCTCGGCGGCGGAAATCATTTCATTGAAATACAGCAGGACGACGAGGGTATGTGCGGCATAATGCTCCATTCGGGCAGCCGTCATTTCGGTAATATCGTCGGTCAGTATTTCAATAAGATAGCCCATGAGCTAAATGACAGATGGTTCTCATCTGTGCCTTCCGAGTGGAACCTGCCGTTTCTGCCTGCGGACACCGATGAGGGAAAAAGATACCTTGCGTGGATGCAGCTTTGCATGGATTTCGCATACGAGAACCGTGCAATAATGCTCGGAAAGGTCAAGGAGATTTTCGCTAAACATATCGAAAAGAATACAGGTATAACTCCCATATTCTCCGATGAGATAAACTGCCATCACAACTATGCGGCGCTTGAAAACCACTTCGGAAAGAACCTTTGGGTACACCGCAAGGGTGCTATACGTGCCCGCGATGGTGAACCGGGCATCATCCCCGGAGCAATGGGTTCATACAGCTACATTGTCCGCGGCAAGGGCTGTGAGGAGAGCTTCATGTCATCCTCACACGGCGCGGGAAGAGCATATTCACGCACTGCGGCTATGGAAAAGTTCTCCGTTGAATCGGTCATGGTAGACCTCAAGGAGCAGAATGTAGTACTTGCCAAAAGCAAGAAGTCTGATGTTCCCGAAGAGTCACGATTTGCCTATAAGGATATCGATGATGTCATGGCGAATCAGCAGGAACTCACCGAACCCGTAAAGCGACTGTTCACGGTAGGTGTCGTAAAAGGATAAAAGGAGCGAAGATCATGCAGCTGGAGATCACAAAAGAGCTATTTCAGTATACCTTCGGGTATTCCGCCAAGCTTGATGTTAATGAAAAATATCCCCTCGGCATGAAAGTGATATATGAGCCAACTGCATATCTCTTTGATACGGATACATTCCTGATTTGCGAAAAGGGAAGTGAAGAATCCGAATATCTCGGTGATACCATACCTTTTCCGATAGTAAAACAGCATGAAGCTATGCACGCTTTTGTTGACAGTATCAACAATAAGCGTATTACAAATATATTCAAACATCTTCCCGAACAGGATTTCGGAAAAGTATTCTGGGGAGTGTTTGATGATGGCGGTGAAAATTTCCGCGCTTATCACAGGTTTGAAGAAAGCTGCAGATACAGCGTGATCATAAAATGGTGCGAGGATAACAATATCCCTTACTATATAAAAGACAAGGATATTATAAAATTGCTCCAATACCGTCCATACTGACGGTCAAGAATTTAAGGCACTAACAGCAGTCGATATCATAGTATTCCGATGATGAAAAGTGCCTTGCAGAAAAAAAGATGATTTTTCGGCTCTCACAGCATTAGTATTTCCACGGCGGAGGTGCTGCTCCGACAGCGCCGCCATAAAAGACGAGCCGAGTGAAAAAAGACGCAAACAGCATATACCTATATTTTTCCAGAATATAAAAGCGTCTTGGTAAAAAAGAAACACTTCGGCACTGACAGCAATGGTCAAGGGGCTCAGAAACCATCGTAAATCGACAAGGGCTGAGTAAAAAATGTGCCGAGGGAAAAAAAGTGATAAGTCAGCAACAGCATTTTTTAGCGGTCATACGCAGGTTCGAATCCTGCCCTGCGCGAAAGCGTATGGAAAAAGCTGACTTGAAAGGAGAATAATTATGCTGAACTTTTTGAAGAAAGAAGCAAACATTACACTTACCGAAAACGGCGGAACTGCATTCCGTTCAAGCGGATCATACTGTCTTGATATGTTTTTCAAGGCAGGCGCAATGCGCAATTCTTCCGAGGAGGAGATAGCGCAGACAGTCATCAGAGCATACACCGAAGCCCCCGAAAAGACCATGAAGACCATTTTCTTTGCCAGAGATGCAAGAGGCGGTCTTGGGGAGAGACGTTTTTTCCGCTGTGCCATTTCCGCTCTGGCAGAATTTGCACCTGAATCGGTTAGAAAGAATATACCTCTGTTCTCAGAATACGGCAGATATGACGACCTGTGCATACTCCTTGGCACTGCTCTGGAAAAAGATGCGGCTGGTGTCATAAAGGCTCAGCTGAATAATGATATCAAAGCTATGCACGAAAACCAGCCCGCATCACTGTTAGCAAAGTGGCTGCCCTCGGTTAATGCATCGTCAAAAATTACCCGCAATATGGGCAGACGTATGGCAGCATTGCTTGAAATGAGCGAACCTGCCTACAGAAAAACTCTGTCCGCACTGAGAAAATACACTGATATCCTGGAAAATCGTCTGCGTGAACGTGACTATACTTTCAGATATGAGGTACAGCCTTCATGCGCGATGTTCAAGTACAGAAATGCGTTTATCCGAAATGACGGCGAGCGCTACACCGAATACCTGAACAAGGTAAACAAAGGAGAAGCAAAGCTCAATGCAGGCAGGCTCTATCCTTATAATATAGTACGTGCTGTACTTAACGGTGGGATCTCTACCGAAGAAAGACTGTCGCTGGATACAGCATGGAAGTCTCTGCCCGACCTGACTGCTGCAAAAGGCGAAAACGCCCTTGCAGTAATCGATGGTTCAGGTTCTATGACATGGGGCATGGGCGATATACGTCCCATCGATGCAGCGCTTTCATTGGGAATATACTTCGCAGAACACAACAAAGGTGTTTTCGCAGATCACTTCATAACCTTTTCCAAGAGCCCCCGTCTGGTAAAAATTGAGGGTAAGGATATCGTGGATAAGGTGAAGTTTTGCAGCACTTTCAACGAGGTGGCAAATACCGATCTTGAAGCTGTGTTCACGCTGATACTTCGCACCGCAGTAAATAACAAGGTTAAGCAGGAAGAGATGCCCTCAAAACTTTATATCATATCGGATATGCAGTTCGACGGCTGTATCATAGGCGGAAACAGCGAGCCTATGTTCCGCGAGATGAGAAAACTCTACCGCAGGTATAGCTACGAACTTCCCGAGGTGATATTCTGGAATGTAAATTCCCGATGCGATTCGATACCCGTGACTCGCTCCGAGACAGGTGCTGCACTGGTATCGGGTTATTCCCCTGCGGTGTTCGATATGGTGATAGGCGGCGAATGTTCGCCAGAAGCTGTGATGGACAAAATTCTTTCTTCGGAAAGATATGAAGCTATCAAAGCAGCATAACAGAAATGCAGTTCAGAGAACATTCTCCGGGCTGCATTTGTAATAGTTTTATTTTTATCGTAAGACGCTCATTCGCATAGCAGTATATCTGGCAGGAAAGTGGAGAGTTCAGGCTCAGAATATCACTGACACAACCTATACAACTCCCAAGAATCTTACCCCGGGCAAGACTTACAAAGTCGCTATTGCGGCAAGAGTTGGCGGCAAATGGGATACTGCAAACGCTATCAAAAATGCTATGACCGTTACCATAAAGTGATATTGATATAATTTGATAAACGAAAAACGGATATACGTCACTAAAAGACGGCTATCCGTTTTTGTTATATCAGATCAAGCAAACAGTAATTGCAAGCAGAGGATAATTGCTTTTTAAAACGGTATTGCAGTCAGTTTTTACTGGCAGAGCCCAAACAAAATGCAGCAGCAACATTGAGCAAGCTCCCTGCAGCATAAGCCAGGAGGTCTTCCCACGCAAAGCCCGTACCGATTAAAATGGCGGGCAGGCTGCCCGGAGCGAATCCGAGAACTTTGTAAAGCTCGAAATACTGTGATACCTCAACTCCGCAGGCAAAGATGAATAGTATCAGCGGGAGAGTTCGTGGGAACTTTTCAGTAAATATTCGTACGAAGAAGTACATCGCGGGCATAACGAGAACATCTCCGATATATGCGCGGACAAAGCCGTGAGCATACATTCCGATCAGTATCTCTGTAATGAGTACGGCGACAAAGAGCGCCAGGTATATAAGTTTTCGTTTTGTTGTCTGTTTCATAATTTCCTCCCTAGTCTATGTGTCTTAAATGTACGCGTGCGTCTTTTTAGATTCTTTTTTCATAGCATCACACCCTGTCGAGAGAACCGCACGTGCCTGTTTCGTTCCCGACTACATCCGCCGTAAAGTCTGCGGCAAACACCTGAGACAGCACCAGCGTACTTGATTTTCTCCAAATAAGAAAACTTCACATGGATTTTAACCGTGACACCATTATACCACGTCGAAAACTGTTTGTCAATGGAATTTTATTGAAAAACAATATATTTTTACTAATTTTCAAAAACTTTCATATACGATTCCTTTAATGACGTAAATAACCTTAGCAGACCACAGACGGTGTAGCTAAGGTAATTCTTTCTATTATCTAGGCATAGCAATAAAAAAATAACCTGGCAGTAGTATCGTACTTTTAGTTCTTAATCTGCACGCTGTTCCTTTGTTTCTTTTCTTCAACCTGTGCTCAGAATTAAAACCTCAAAAGCAGTGTATCTTGAACAATACACTGCTTCAGAGGTTTAGAAATGTTTTTTCAGGGATATGAAAATATTTTATGATAAGTAAAATTATATAGGAATTTACTCGCCGAATCCGTCCTCGAACATTTTGGCGATCTCGTCAAGAACAGCCTGTTCATCTCCGCCGTTTACCACGATCTCGACTACGGTGCCCTTTTTCAGTCCTGCTGCCATGATCTGCATCACTGCTTTAGCTTTGATGTCTTTACCCTCGGCTTTAAGTATAACTTCGCTGTCAGGGTGAGCCTTTACTGCCTTTGCAATGAGTCCCGCAGGTCTCATGTGCATACCTTCTGCGTTTACGATCTCAACTTTCTTGGATACCATATAAGATCACTCCTTTTTGAAAAATAGATTTAATGATTGTTTGATCACAGGGTCGATGTGTTATTCTGCCTTAGGCTGCTTCTTTTTAAGAAGTACCAGCATGAACATTCCAACTATCGAACCGATAGCAAGTGCCAGTATATACTGTATGGGACTGCCCACAACTGGGAATACGAATATACCGCCGTGAGGTGCTCTGAGGCTGCAGCCGAATGCCATCGAAAGTGCGCCTGCTGTTCCTGCACCTATCATGCATGAGGGTATTACTCTTGTGGGGTCAGCTGCTGCGTAAGGGATAGCACCCTCTGTGATAAAGCTTAGACCCATTATGTAGTTTACGGGACCGTTTTTAAGTTCATCTTCTGTCCAGCGGTTTTTAAAGAAAGTAGTAGCGAGAGCTATTGCGATAGGAGGAACCATTCCGCCCACCATAACTGCTGCCATGATGTCGAAGTTTTCAGAAGCGATAGCTGCTGTACCGAATACATATGCTGCTTTGTTGAAGGGACCGCCCATATCTATAGACATCATTGCACCCAGTACAAAGCCCAGAAGCACCTTGCTGGAGCTGCCCATATTGGTGAGCAGGTTTGCCAGTCCTTCGTTGAGCACACCCATTATGGGGTTTACTGCACACATCATTATCGCAACTATTCCAAGTCCGCCAAGAGGATATATCAGTACGGGCTTGATTCCGTTGAGTGATTTTGGAAGACCGTTGCAGACTTTTTCAAGAGCAAGCATAAGGTAACCGCCGAGGAATCCTGCCAGCAGAGCTCCCAGGAAGCCAGAGGGAACATTTCCGCCGGGATTTGCAAAGGTCGCGCCGACTGATGCCATTGCGCCGCCTGCCATGCCAACCAGAAGTCCCGGCCTGTCTGCTATACTCAGACCGATATATCCTGCAAGTATCGGTATCATAAACTGGAATGCATAGCCGCCGATAGTTTTGAACCATGCCGCAGCTGCAAGATGGGTACCGAAGTTGCCGTCCTGGGGTGCTCCGCCCAGGGAATCTATCAGGAACGCCAGAGCTATGAAGATACCGCCCGCTACCGTGAAAGGAAGCATATTCGATACACCGTTCATCAGGTGCTTGTACAGCTTTCTGCCGAAGTTCTCATCATCGCCCGAAGATGAACTGCGACTGTCTGCACCGCCCTCGTGATGATACACTGCAGCATCTCCTGCCTCGATTCGTTTTATCAGTTCTTCGGGTATTTTTATACCGTCAGAAACTTTGGTCTTTATAATTTTCTTGCCGTTAAAACGTGCCATTTCCACGGTTTTGTCCGCAGCGATTATTATTCCGTCACAGTTTTCGATATCCTCTTTGGTGAGAACATTCTTTGCACCACCGGAGCCGTTTGTTTCGACCTTTATGGTGATGCCCAGCTTCTTGCCTGCTTTTTCAAGCGCTTCAGCAGCCATATATGTGTGAGCAATACCTGTGGGACAAGCTGTTACTGCAAGAACTCTGTAACCCTTTGCCGAAGCCTTTTCTGTTTTCGGCTCATCGGGATATTTTTCCTTTTCCATATCGTCTATGATCTTTATGAACTCGTCCGCATTCTTTGCACCAAGGAGCTTTTCTCTGAAATCCTCGTCCATGAGTATCGTCATAAGGCGGGAAAGCACTTCAAGATGAACATCACCATCGTTTGGTGCCGCTATCATAAACAGCAGATTTGAAGGCTCGTCATCGAGAGCTTCATAATCAACACCATCGGGAACTGTCATTGCCGCCAGAGAAGGAGCTTTTACTGCATCACTTTTTGCGTGGGGGATAGCGATGCCTTCGCCAACTGCTGTAGAACCTTTTTCTTCTCTTGCGAGAATGCCTGCTTTGTATGCGTCCTTGTCGGCGATGTTGCCGCCTTTGACCTGAAGGTCGATGAGCATATCTATTGCTTCGTGCTTCGATTTCGGTGAAGCGCCGAGCTGTATGCTGTTCTTACTTAGCAAATCAACTATTTTCATAAAAATTTCCTCCTTCTGATATTTTCTCAGAGCGTATTCAAAAGCTCTGCTATTTTTTCTTTTGTTGCAAGTCCGTCTGAAAATGCGGTCGCACCGCCTGCGGCTGTTCCCAGCTTCAGAGCATATTTGTAATTGCCGTCTTTTGAACCTGCCACAAATCCTGCCACCATTGAATCGCCTGCACCCACTGAATTTTTCACGGTGCCCTTGCAAACTCCGCTGATGTGAGTTTTGCCGTTTTCGTCAACAAGAAGTGCGCCGTCGCCAGCCATGGATATCAGAACGTTCTTTGCTCCTTTTTCCTGAAGCTTTCTTGCATATATTTCTATCTCTTCGATAGTGGTTAGTTTTAACCCGAACATCTCACCAAGCTCGTGATTATTTGGTTTGATAAGGAAGGGCTCATATTTCAGAACGTTCAGCAGAAGATCTTTTGTAGCGTCCACAACAGTCTTGATATTTTTGCCCGAAAGCCGCTGTAAGATCTTTTCGTATATATCTGAAGGCAAACTGTTGGGGATACTTCCTGCAAGTATCAGCGTGTCGCCGTCTTTCAAATTATCCAGTTTCCTGAAAAGTGCCTCGAGGGCATTGTCATCAATGTGAGGACCCTGACCATTTATCTCGGTCTCTTCCGCAGCTTTTATCTTTACATTTATTCGTGAATTGCCTTTTTCAAGTCTGACAAAATCCGCATCTATTCCCATTGACTTCAATCCGTTTTCGATAGCTTCACCCGTAAAACCTGCGGTAAAACCCAGCGTTTTTGACTTGATGCCAAGCTCATTCAGCACTATCGAGACGTTTATTCCCTTGCCGCCGAAGAACATTTCTTCGTAGGAAGTTCGGTTCACCTCTCCAAGTTTCAGATCTTCCATGCGGACAACATAATCGATCGCAGGATTAAATGTTACCGTGTATACCATTTACATTACCTCCTTGATATTTGTTGCTGACAAATATTTCTTGTCACCGAGCTTGTCGGTTATTATCATTACCCGTCCAAGATCAGTAAAGGTGACTGATGTTATCTGCTCGAATTTGGAATGGTCTGCAAGAATATAAACAGTTCTGCTGTTCCTTATCACCGCCGTTTTTACGCTGGCCTCGTTTCTGTCTGGAGTTGAGATATCTCCCGAAAGCGATATGCCGTTTGCGCCGATAAAGCTTTTGGTGAAGTTGTAGCTTTGCAGACTGCTCACGCATTCTGCACCCACAATAGCTTCGGTCGAAAGTTTTATCTCACCTGCGGGAATGAACACCTTGAATCCTCGCTGTGCCAGCTTTTTTGCGTGGATAAAAGCGTTGGTCACAAAAGTCACATTCTTATCGGGGATAAAGTCGATCATCTTTTCGGTAGTAGTACCAGCGTCGATGAACACGAAATCTCCGTCATCTATCAGGGAAGCTGCATATCTTGCGATAGCCAGCTTTTCATCGTTGAACAGCTTTGACTTTTTCTCGATATCCTGTTCTTCTGCTACAAATGAGTCATTTACAGATATCGCACCGCCGTGTACTTTTAAAAGAAGCCCCTTTTCTGCAAGGGCGTTAAGATCTCGCCTTACTGTAGATTCAGAAGCATTCAGCAGCTCACAAAGCTCGCTCAACTGTACACTTTTTTTAGAATTAACTGAATTTAAGATTATCGAATGTCTTTCTTCAGTAAGCATTTTCGTTCACCTCTAGTGCTTGAAATTGAATGATTGTGATTGATTCTGACGTAAATATATCATATATTTTATCTAAAGTCAAGAAAATTCAGTCATTTTCATTCAAAATATTTCATTTTTGTATGAGCACACACTTCGGATAGATCAGATTTGGTGATTTTGAATAGATTAGTTTCTATTGATTGAAAGATATTGATTGAATTGTCTGGTCTATATCAAGGGATAGAAGGCTTGTGAGTTAGTGTACATCTCACAGTTTGGGTGTTATACTTTTCTAAAAAAACGGCTGCGATCTTGCATTAAATACGAACTGTAGATACTTTATCAAAAAAATAAATTAATATGATTTTCTATTATGATAAGCAACATATGAGCGGGAAAACCAGCTTTAAAATATTGACATCGGCAGTGAATTGTGCTATCCTGATTTATGGAAATATCGATATTTTACCATTAAAAACAGAAATTCAGGAGACAATATAATTATGCAGGTAAAAAGATTTTAGCAGTACCCCTAGTAAGACCTACAAGGTAGCGATCGCAGCAAACGTTGACGGCAAATGGTATTTCTCAAATGCTATCAAGAATGCTGTGACTGTTACCATAAAGTGATAGTCTGACATTGATTTAATTTGATACACGCAAAACGGATAACCGTCTTTATCAGACGGCTATCCGTTTTTGATAGTTACCTTAGATACCTTAGAATACTTCTTGACATAAAACCCACATTTTGCTATACTAATCTATAAAAAGGAGGTCAAGGCTATGGCGGATAAAAAAGCACTGACGTTATTGAAGAAATACTATCTTTCCTACAAAACAGAGGGACAGCCCTCGGAAGCTGATATATCTGATGCGGTCAGAAGCGGTGTTTTTGTGGCTGATTCCGAAATGACACATGATGAGATCGTAACGGCTATCAAAGATTTATCCGAACGGATATCTCTTGAAAGTACTGCAAAAGCTTTTCTTTACAGTCTATCAAGCGGAGATATGCGCTATCGTTCAGCTGTATCATCTCTGTTATGGGCAAAGACTCTGCCAAAGCATGAGTTTGTATCCAACGGTGTTGAACCCGGCGGCTGGAGAAGTCTAATGTGTATCGTCTGCGGGTGTACACACGGGCTGGAAACAAGTGAGAATATCGACTGGAACAAGTTCAATGTTTTCCGATATCTTCCGCCTAAGCAGTACGGACGTGAACCCGATTATGTCAGTGCGGAGTACGTACTCAACGACCTGCGTGAATTTGAAAAGCTTCCTGCGGTGGAACCATGTGATGATGACTATCGCATACTCAACGGCATTTTTGCCTGCGCAAATGAAATGAAGTCACACAATATGGATACCGCCCTTGTTGCCGAGATCCGCAAGCGCAAATTCTTCGATGCAACAGGCAACGCTATACACTGTATACTCGGTATACTTTCGGTGTGCGGTATATTTCAGAGCGATGAGAAGAAAGGCTTTCTTTATGAGTTTACTAACAGGGACGAACAGGGCTTCGGGCGCGACGGGCTGACATTCTTCCCGCTGAATTTCTGGCGCGGAAAGTTCGGTGTTAACTATGATGCGGTAAACAGGATTTTCGGCAGTTTCAGCGGTGATAGACTTCTGCCGGAAAAGGCTGCTGCTCCAGATAAAAAAGCGGAAGCGGCACCTGTGAAGAAAGCACTTTCAAAGGCAGAACAGTATTTCAAAGATCGTGATCACTGTATAATGCTGACTGATGATGAACGGCGTTATCTTGCCCTGGACCCGATAGATAAAAGCTGGGAGACCGAGTGTATATACAGTGCTCTACATAATTTGAGGAAGCGTATAGTTATGTTCTATGATGGAGATACGATAGTCAAGGTCATAGAGGAATATTCTTACGTCAATGAGGATACCTGCGTAAGAAAGGGCTACTGCGAATTTGATACACACCTGAAGACCGATAAAAGGACTATGATACTGCCGCTGACTGACAGAGGACGTGCAAAGCCTATCACCCCCACAAATCTTATGGCTATCGATCCTTTCGGCTGCGAAGTTGACATTTCCATTCCGGAAGAGGGGACTTCGATATGGGCAGGCAACAGACGCAACTCGCAGGTACTCAACATGGGAGAAACCGAACGTATCAAGAAGATACAGAATGACAGTGATTTCCATGAGTTCATGCAGTACTATATTTCCACCTGTCCCGATGACTATTTTCAGCGCATAGCTGAGATAAGGGGTCTGAAACATCAGACGGTGAAGTTCAAAGCAGGTGATATTTTCCGCTGTCAGGAAGACCGCGAGCACTACACCTACGGACTGATACTCGGTAAAACTCGGGAGATCGAGAAATGGGACGAGCTGCCGAAAGAGCATTCTTTCCGTCATCTGATGACACAGCCTATCATTGTGAGAATGTACGATTTTGTGTCCACTGATAAGGATATGACAGCGCAGCAGCTCAAAGATATGCCACTTTGTCCGCCTAAAATATGCTCCGACGGAGATATCATATGGGGCAGGCATAAGATAGTTGACCATAAAGAGCTGGTTCCGGATGATATAGAGTTCTGCATACACATTACACGTATCGTCACCAAAAACGAACATATAACGCCGTTCACAGCAGAGATGTTTTTGAGGGAGAACGAGAAAAAAGGAAAAAAGACCCGTGAGCCAATGTCGCTTTACATCGAATGGGGGTTTGTATCAATGGAGATACCATGGGCAGATGTAACAGATGATATCAGGAATATGGTGAAGGAGCGCAGCTGGAGCGATGGCGGAGTATCACTTGGTATAAGCGGGGCTTACTGCGGTATGACCCTGACTCAGCTGCTGCAAAAACACCCGAAACATATATATGGCGGAGATCTTCATTATCCCGAAAACAGGGAACGTTTTGATATGGTCATGAAATTTCTTGGTCTTCCGAAAGGTACGGGATATGATGACTTTGCTGAAAAATTCGGAGGTATATCACGGCAGAAGTATATCGAACTGATTGGCGAGCGAAGCAAATGATATTGTATTGTTCCCATGTTCGGTATCATAATGTAGAAAATAAACGAAGTCTGTTCCAATGGGATAGACTTCGTTTTGTTTTTGACTTATAAAAATAGTTAAGAAAATATATCTAAATTATTGACATTTATAAAAATATATGTTATCATGTCCTTGATAGAATTGATAAATATTTCCATTTTAATAACGTAAAATCAGGCAGTTATAATAATGCAGTAAACTTATACTGACAAATGTGACTTTGTCACAGAAATGCAGAGCCCGATGGGATATAATATATCTCGGAGGCGATGATATGAAACGAAAAGCTATCGTAAATACCGATCTTTGTGTGGCTTGCGGGTGTTGTGTAAGAGTTTGTCCGAAGTCGGCGATAAGTGTTCCTGACGGTGTGTTTGCCGTGGTGGACAGCGCACTTTGTGTCGGCTGTGGAAAATGTGCAAAAGAATGTCCCGCCAGCGTAATTGAGATCGGGGGTGGTGCAGAATGAAACAGCGTAAGAAATGGTATGACTACCTCTGGATATTCTCACTGACATACCTTTTGCTGGGCTTTGTGAATATACTCTTCGCCTGGCTGGGTATGATATGTTTTATAACACCACTGGTAATCTCGATCGTTCGCGGGAACAAAGCTTACTGCAACAAATACTGCGGCAGGGGACAGCTGTTCTCCATGCTGGGCGGTCGATTCGGGCTTTCGAGAAAGCATGATATGCCGAAATGGATGAGGTCAAAAGCTTTCCGATACGGATTCCTGATATTCTTCTTCGCCATGTTCTTCGTGATGCTGTGGAACACTTATCTGGTGTTTGCAGGCGGACGTCCTCTTTCACAAACAGTCAAGCTTGTATGGACATTTAAAGTACCATGGCACTGGGCATATCATGGCACACTGTTCTCCGATGGAGTAGCACAGTTCGCATTCGGTTTTTACAGCATAATGCTGACTTCAACGATACTCGGTTTTGTGACAATGCTGCTTTTCAAGCCGCGCTCATGGTGTGTTTACTGCCCGATGGGTACTATGACACAGCTTATCTGCAAGGCAAAAAAGTGACAAAGTCACAGACTTAAGACTGTAGATATTGTATAATGAAGACATGATAAAACAGAAAGGAAGTAATCACTATGGCAGTAATGAACGTAACAAAGGAAAATTTCACGGAGATCGTAAACAGCACAAAGCCTGTTCTTCTGGATTTTTACGCAACATGGTGCGGTCCGTGCAAAATGGTGTCGCCGCTGGTTGACCAGATAGCAGACGAACATTCCGAATTCACCGTAGGCAAGATCGACGTGGATGAGCAGCCTGAGCTTGCAGCACAGTTCGGTGTTATCAGTATCCCGACTCTCGTTGTTATGAAAAACGGCAGGGTCACTGCGCAGGAGGTAGGATTCAGACCCAAGCCGGTTATACTTGATATGTTAAAAAGCTAACTTCCGCAGACGTTCCTTATCGAGGATACGCACACCCTTTCGCGATACTTCGACTATCCCCTCAGCTGTAAAGTATTTGAGCATTCGTGAAACTACCTCGCGTGCAGAACCGATATATTTTGCGATCTGTTCCTGAGTGAGGGAGATGGTATCCGAAGAAGTTCTGGCGGATTCATCGTGCAGGAATATGGCAAGACGTTTGTCCATGCTCATGAAAAGTATCTGCTGCATTACCCACATAACATCTGAAAAACGGGATACAGCAGTCTCAAGAGCGAATATGCGGATATCAGGATATTTCTCCGACATCTGCTTGAAGGCTGTGCCGCTGAGGACTATGCATTCGCTGTCCTCTTCGGCATCAACAGCCACATCGAATGTGATGGTCTGCAAAACGCAGGAAGCTGACAGCATACACATATCCCCTTTGTGCAGGCGGTAGAGTGTTACGTCCTTGCCGTCTTCCGAGAGTATATATGCTCGCAGACTTCCGGAACAAACAAAGAACGCTCCCGAGCAGTCGCTGCCGCTGTGGAGATTTGTGCCTTTTGCAAATGTCTTTTTAGCCGAATTCGCACAGATAAAACTGCGGTCTTCATCGGATAAATTATCCCAGAAGGGGAAAACTTTCTTGTAAACACTTTCAAACATAACAACTATCCTTTCGGAGGTATTTATGAAAACTGTAATTATTGGCGGTGTAGCGGGCGGTGCTTCCGCAGCCGCAAGACTTCGCCGTTTGAACGAACATGACGAAATAATCATTATTGAGAGGGGAGAATTCATCTCCTTTGCGAACTGTGGTCTGCCATATTATATTGGCGGAAAGATCACCGACAGAAAAATGCTGACTTTGCAGACTCCCGAGAGTTTCAACAGGCGATTCAACATTGATGTCCGAATCAAAAACGAGGCTGTTGAGATCGTTCCCGAGGCTCATACCGTAAAGATACGCAATATCGATACGGGGGAAACTTATGAGGAAAGCTATGACAGGCTTATACTTTCTCCCGGTGCTGAGCCTATACGTCCGAAGATCAAAGGCATTGACCTGCCCCATGTTTTCACCCTGCGAAATATCCCCGATACAATGAAGATAATGAACTTCATTGAAACCCAAAAGCCGAAAAAAGCTGTTATCGCTGGCGGCGGTTATATTGGTGTTGAAATGGCTGAAAACCTTGTGAATGCAGGTATTGAAGTATCTATAGTTGAGCTTGCAGATCATCTTATCGCGCCGCTTGATCTCGATATGGCGGCTGATGTTCATCAGTATATCAGAAGCCGCGGTATAGGGCTTTATCTTGAAAATGGCGTAAATGAGATAACCGAAAATCAAGTGATACTTCAGAGTGGAAGCATCGATGCGGATATGGTTATATTGTCCGTAGGTGTCAAACCTGAGACCTCACTTGCAACAAACTGCGGAATAGATGTCAACGACAGGGGGAGCATCATCGTTAATAGCCATATGCAGACGAGCTCACCCGATATTTATGCGGTGGGTGATGCAGTTGAAGTCCGCGATTTTGTTGCCGGCAGGGGAGCTTTCATTCCACTTGCGGGTCCTGCCAACAAGCAGGGACGAATCGCGGCTGATAATATCGCGGGTATACCCTCGGAATACAGCGGAACACAGGGTTCTTCAGTGCTGAAGCTGTTTGATATGACCGTTGCTGTGACGGGTCTTAATGAAAAGCGCGCAGCGGAAGCGGACATCGAATTTGATAAGACCTACACATATTCGGCATCTCATGCAAGTTACTATCCCGGCGCGGAGAATATGTCAGTCAAGGTGCTTTGGGATAAGCATACCAATAAGCTGATAGGTGCGCAGATAGTGGGATATGACGGTGTTGACAAGCGTATGGACGTTCTTGCGGCTGCGATACGTTTCGGTGCAAAAGTTACCGATCTGAAAGAGTTGGAACTCTGTTATGCGCCGCCTTTTGGAAGTGCGAAAGACCCTGTGAATATGGTGGGCTTCGTTGCCGAAAATGTCATAAACGGCACGGTAAAGCAGTTCTTCTGGCATGATGTTGCAACTCTGCCGCGGGACGGAAGTGTCACCCTGCTTGATGTACGTACCAAGACCGAAGTTGCCCGCGGAATGATAGACGGCTTTGTGAATATCCCACTGGATTCTCTCCGTGGTGAACTGGATTCAATCCCGAAGGACAGACCTGTGTATGTACACTGCCACAGCGGTCTGCGCAGTTATATCGCCTGCCGCATCTTATCCGGAAACGGATACGACTGCTATAATCTTGCGGGCGGCTGGCGGCTTTACAGTTCTGTTATCTGCTCGCAAAAGGTGAAGGACTATATCTGTACTCGCGATAAATAAGCTTCCGATCATAGGATAATTATATCATTATTAACGCTGATATGTCAAGGTGGATTTTGGTCGGAGATATCCCGAAAATTTGGTTTCTGTGTATATTTTCGGAAAGAGTTTTACACTGCTTTTACGTGGTGTAAAGCTCTTTTTCTATGATTTTTAAATGTAATGATATACAAATGTTTGTTAAAATCAATTATGCTCAGAGGTCAATTATAACAATTATTGTGTTGGTTAAGTGAAATGTAATTACAAATCATTGACATATGAGGGAAGCAATTGTATATTAGTATATGTTTGTGTGTTAAATAATAAACGATAAAATGAAGATACAGACTATGTATCGTTATAGGAAAGGAAAGTTAAAAATGAAAAACAAAGCTCTTGTAGCAGCGGTTGCTTTTATGATGGCATTTACCTGTGCATCATGCGGAAAAAAGGAAGAGGATTCTTCAAAGGCTGATTCTAAAGCAAAGGAAACTCCTGCTGAGACTGTAGTAACAAGTGATGAAGATACCACTGAAACTACTCCTGAGGAAACAGTTGAGACCACCGATCAGGAAACAACCGAGAATCCTTTAGGTTCTACTGCTGATATCAATGACTTCATTGACACCAAGGAGATCGATCCTCCTCTGTGGAAAGTAACCGATCCCGAAAGCGGCAATTCAATGTACCTTTTAGGTACTATTCACGTTATGCCAGCTGATGCTTCCGATTATCCTACAGATCTGATGGATATATACAACAGCTGTGATTCTATCGCTGTTGAGTATGATGTAACTGCTCTGCAGAATGATATCAACGCTCAGATGGAGTACGTTAGCGGTATGACATATTCCGATGGCACTACCGTAAAGGATCATATCTCTGAGGAAACTTACAATAAGGCTAAGGATTATTTCACCAAGATCGGCGCATATAACGAGATGCTGGATCAGTACAGAGCGGGTTACTGGATAAATCAGCTGACCGTTGTAATGCTTATGCGTCTTGAAAATCTTCAGCTTTCAGGAACAGACGTATATTTCATTGCTAAAGCAAATGAGGACGGCAAGGAAGTTATAAATATCGAAGATATTTCCATGCAGACAGAGGGTCTCACTGCTTATACAGATGAATATGCTGACTATTCTATCAGCGAGATGATAGATGAGATAGACGATATAGACGGATTTGCAGCGGATTTTGGCGAACTCTTTGATAAGTGGGCTAAGGGCGACGGCGAGATAACAAGCGAAACCGAAGAAGAAATCGCTGAGATTCCCGAAGATCTTCTTGACGACCATGATGCATATAACAAGGCACTGATAGAGGATCGTAACCAGTATATGGCTGATAAGGCATCTGAGTATATCAAGTCTGGCAAGAACTGCCTGTTCATGGTAGGCGCTGCTCACTATGCAGGAGAAAACGGCGTTGACAACCTCCTTGAAAAAATGGGATATACTGTTGAAAAGATAGGATAGTTTCAAAGTAAACTGACTTTTCTCAGTTTCAATTAAACATCATTACGGCAGGGAATTTTCCCTGCCGTTTTTTCTTTGTTTGGACTGTCTGTTATGCAGTTGAGATTTTCATGGGTGAAATATGTAAGCCTGATAAATATGTCAGTTTTCATCAGAATATGCATACATCTCAAATAAATATTCATTATTATACCGGCATTTGAAGTAGTGTGCTAAAGGGATAGCAATAATAATTTTTTCAAAAATCGTCTGCCGAAAAAAATAATAACGGTTTTGGTTACAATCTCAAATAAAGATATAACCGCAACTATCACCGTACGAAAGTCGTCAGAAATACATCACATTACTTTGATTTTCAGATAATTAAGCCGGACAGTTCGCCCGGCTTTTTCCTTTTTTTGATCTCAATAAAACACACGCCTGATGGTATCAGCACACTCGGCGATCAGCTCCTGACATTTCGGACGCTGTATCGGTCTTCTGAACATCGCACGCATGGGTTCAGGGTCTTCCGAATAGGCTTTGGTGATAGCATGGCGTATGCTTCTTTCTATGCATGACATATCAACGCCGTATTTTTGCGCGATCTCAGGATAAACATCCTTGCTCAGGCAATACAGTTTGTCGGGCTTTGCTACACACATCACTATTGATTCGGCAAGATAAAGATATCCTTTCAGTGCACGGGATATTCCCAGGGAAAGTATGGTATCTACTGTCATGTCTTCGATCTTTCTCTCCAGTGGTGTAGATACGGTCATCTTTATGTAGCTGTAGAGGGTCTCCTCACCGTATCCTGAAGGGATCTCATATCTGACTCCGCAGTGTTTAGGCTGTTCATTCGAGCTTTGAAGGACGAATATATAGTCCTGTACCTTCAGTACAGCGCCATCTGCAATAACATTAAATTTTTCTTTCTTCAATCTGTCTGCAAGCTTTGCTGCAAGCAGTTCTTCTTTTTCCTCAATAATCATAAGATCACTGCGACCTCCTCAAAATTTTATACATTGATGCAATATCGCGCAATAACGGTATTGATCTGATTGACAAAGCATTTCAGATATGGTAAAATAATACCTAGTTTATTAGTTGGATTATTAGTATTATATATTCCACTGGTGAAATGCACAGCTGCATGATTAATTATACAGGATTACTGGGCATTAATCAATGAAATGAGTTTGCAAGTTTCCTGCAAGCTTTTTGAAAGGATCAGGTATGGAAAGAACTTTAAGACAAAGAATCAAAACGATCAAAGAGATCAAAAATCAGCACGGTATGTCTATACCGCAGATACAGGACATAGTAGCCGACCACGGCGGCTATGTATCTCCGAGAACGATGTATGATATTTTTGCAGACGGCTCAGAGGAAAAGAATTTCCACTATCAGTCCATTGCACCGATATATGAAGCTCTTATAGATGTCTATGGCGACGATTATTCTTCTGATGATGTTATCGCACTGAAACAGATGCTGAAAGAGCGCAACCGTCAGATAGATGATCTGCTCGTTCAGCTTGAAAGCAAGCAGGATGAATTTGACAAGCGTCTGGCTATATACGAGGAGCGCAGAAAAGCTTATGAGCGTTCCATATCTCTGCTGGAAAAACAGCTGGATCAGCTTGACAGGCTTCTATTCGACCGTGACAGAATGCTTCAGCAGCTGCTTGATGCTTACCTTAAAAGCGGTGGTGCGATGCCATCGGCGGCGGAAAATGTATCTGACAGGTATGATAAAGGAGAATGATCATGGAATTATGGGACCTGTATGACAGTGAAGGAAACAGGACAGGAGAGGTATGGGAGCGCAGACACGGTAACTTTCTTGAGATACCGAATGGTCGGTATCATCTTGTGAGCGATATACTTGTTCAGCATAAGGACGGAACTTTTCTTCTGTGTAAACGACATACCTGCAAAGATGTTTATCCCGGTTACTGGGAAGCAAGTGCAGGCGGTTCGGCACTGTATGGTGAGACTGCGGAAGAATGTGCAAGACGTGAATTGTTTGAAGAGACAGGTCTTAAAGCAGACAGCCTGGAATTGATAAATATTTCATTCAGCGATAAAAGTCACAGCATGGTTTATTGTTTTACAGCTTCGGTAGATTGTAACAAGGATGCAGTTGTTTTGCAGGAAAGCGAAACGACTGAATATAAGTGGGTCGATGCAGCGGGTCTGATAGAGTATTCAAACTCCGATCTTGCGATAAAGACCAGCGTGAAAAGATATGAGAGCTTCTATGATAAAGTCAGGTCTATGCTGAAATAAAAAAAAGAGGCTGTTGCAACCGCAGCACCCTCTAACCATATCCGAACATCAGAGTAAAAAAACATATTAACTGGTGAAATAAGCTGTTTCAGAGCGCACACCCCCAAGCCCTCTTCAAAAAA
>NZ_FOKQ01000007.1 GCF_900112155.1 Hominimerdicola alba
ACTACGCCATACATCAAGAGCCTACCTATCCACAATTCACTCCGCGCTAGGCTGCTCTACATAATGAACCCCGAAAAAACGTCAGAGCGAACGCTCGTTACCGGGCTGAACCTCGAAACGGACGTTGACACTGCTATGCAGCAGCTCGCCATGACCTACGAAAGATACTCGCGCAAAAAGTTTAACGCCAAGCCGCCTACCAAAGGTGATAAGCCCGTAAAAGCGTTTCACCTGATTCAGTCATTTGCGCATTGTGAGTGTTCAGCTGAGGAAGCTCATGCTATAGGTATCGAGTGGGTGCGCAAGGCTTTCGGTGATGACTTTCAAGCTATGGTCTGCACCCACACAGACAAAGACCATATTCATAACCATGTGTTACTATGCCCTTACAGCCTGTCGGGAAAGAAGTTCAACAGCAAGTGGAAAACGCTCTGGGATATCCGTCATGCGTCGGACGGCATCTGCCGTGAGCATGGTATCGGTATTATGGAACAGCTTAGAGCTCGCCCCAATCACGAACCGAACTCAATGTCATACGGCGAGTGGCTTCACCGTAGGCTCGGTGATTCGTGGAAAGAGCGCATCAGAGTCCGCCTTGATATGCTAGTGGAGTCGGCATCTTTGCTTGATGAACTGCTATCAACTCTTGAGGGACAAGGATACACTGTCAAGCGTGGCAAGTTCATATCCGTCAAAGCCCCTGAACAAGGACGAGCCATTCGTCTGAAAACTCTTGGGGCAAGATATGAGGAATCAAGGCTTGCAAGACGCATTGAAAAAAGTATCGCAAAACGACAGCCACCCAAATCTCCTGATGAGATCATTGATGATGTGATGCAGGAGTACAGCTATGAAACCCGCAAGCTGAAATTCGCCAAAGAGGTACAGGACGATTTGGAGAATCTTAGTCAACAACTGAATATTATCAACTCCGAGCAGATCACTTCAATAGGAGAAGTCGAAGGAAAGTTGTCCGCAGTTCGGAAGAAGATATCTGAAATAGAAAATAGTATCAAGGCTGGTGAGATCGAAGCGTTCCAAATCGAGCAGTACAGCGATATGCTTGTAAAGTTCCGTCAACAAGAGCGTGATTACCAATCCATCGCAGATACATACAATGAATCGTCATCTGGTGATTACATCTCGCGTATGGTCAGCGAGGTCAAGGCGAGAATGTCCGAGCAGGAGAAGGACAAGCTGCGGCATTTGCAGGAGCAGAAGTATGAAGTCTATATTCCGACCAACGACAGATACATGGATTATGTAGAGCACCGAGCTGTTCCGACCGCAGCAGAGTATGGCAAGGTGTCGGAGGGCAATTGGTATGATGCCGAAGGTGAGAGCATCTATCAGCGGCTGCAAAGCATCTACGATACTAACAAGAGTATCTATGTCGGGTTCGTGATCAAGGTCGAGGGGCGAGCCTTTATGGTTGACAAGAAAGGTTTCAAGGAGCTACCCGATTTCGATAAGCCTGCGGTGAAGAAGCAGGTGCAGGCTGAGCCTAAAAGGACTAAACCACGCAGATAATGGCTATATAACAATCAGAACTTGGAGGTAACATTATTTGAATAGAAATACAGATACAACATTTACAAAAGAAGAACAGAAGAACCCGCGCTACGAGCTGAATTCGGTGAGGGAGTACAAGATTGGTCATACGACCTATATCGTTAAAACCTATTTTGACCTTGAATGTGGTGAGTCTCTTGAAGACTTACTCCAAAGGTTGGTTTCAAAAGAGATTTGCAAAGCGATGTCGTCCTGACGGCATAAATAATCGAAGTAACAGCGGGTCATTTGCACATTTGGCATTGACGATTCAGAACATTTGTGCTATAATATTAATGATTCGCTGTGATCGTCGGAAAGAGAGGATCATATGAAAGACAAGATCACAGCATTGTACTGCAGATTGAGTAATGACGATGATCTGCAGGGTGAAAGTAATAGCATAACCAATCAGAAAGCCATGCTTCTGGATTTTGCCAAGAAGAATGGTTTTTATAACACCGAGTTCTATGTCGATGATGGCTGGTCGGGGACTAACTTCGACAGACCCGATTTTCAGCGCATGGTCAGAGATATGGAAAACGGAAAAATCGGCACTATCATAACAAAAGACCTCAGCAGACTTGGACGTGACTATCTCGTTACGGGTCAATACATCGAAATGATATTCCCAGATTATGACGTGCGATACATAGCCATCAATGATAATGTGGACACGCAAAAGTCTGAAAACGATATGATGGTGTTCCGCAACGTGTTTAATGACTTTTATGCTAGGGACACCAGCAAAAAGATCAGAGCTGTATTCAAGGCGAAAGGTATGTCGGGCAAACCGCTGTCACCTATCGCACCTTATGGTTATAAAAAGTCCGAGCATGACAAAGACCAATGGGTCATTGACGAGGAGACCGCACCTGTTGTCAGGAAGATATTTCGTTTATGCATCGAGGGCTACGGTCCGATGAAGATCGCAAATATCCTGACAGACGAACAGATACTCAGACCAACAGCTTACAACGAGCTAAAGTCCACAGGTCAGATAACCTGCGAAAAACCCTATCGCTGGAACTGCAAGTCAGTTGTCGACATACTGGAACGGCAGGAGTATCTGGGCAAAACGGTCAACTTCAAGACTAGGTAGAAATCCTATAAGTGCCATAAGACACTGACAAATCCGGTCGAAGATCGTGTGATTTTTGAAAACACCCATGAGCCGATAATCAGCCAGCAGGATTTCGACGTAGTTCAGGAAATTCGTCAAAACAGAAGGCGCAAGCAAAAGACCAACGAGATCAACCCGTTCTCGGGCATCGTTTATTGTGCCGACTGCGGCAAACTGATGTATATCTGCCGACACTCGAAAGAGGGCAAAAGCACCGAACATTTCAAATGCGGGAGTTATTCGTATGACAGCAAGGTGTGCTCAGCGCACTACATAAGGACGGTGGTGCTTGAACAGGTAGTCCTTGCGGAAATGAACAGCATTCTCGGTACAGTCACCAAAAACGAAGAGGAGTTCGTGAAAACGACCATTGAGAGCAAGACGACCGAGCATCTTAGTGAAGTTAAGTCTGCCAAGAAGGTGCTGACAAAATCCGAAAAGCGCATAACTGAGCTGGACAGGCTGTTTACAAGGCTTTATGAGGATAACGTTTCGGGTAAGATCAGCGATTCACGATTTGAAGTTATGTCCAAAAACTACGAGAACGAGCAGGAACAGCTTAAGGTGAAAGTCGCAGAACTCACCAAGTTTATCGAGGACAAGGAGCAAAAATGCTCGAACATACATGATTTCATCCAGCTTGTAAAGAAAATAAAGCATATCGACGAATTAACACCAAAGAACCTGCGAGAAATGATCGAGAAGATCATAGTCCATGAACCCGATAAATCCAGTGGTCACAGGATGCAGGAAATCGAGATCATTTTCAGGTTCAATGTCGTGAAATCGAGGATAGTTCTTGACGGAATGGATTTCGACAGACGCAAAAAGGCCGCATACGGCTGTATTAGCGCTTTATCGCTAGTGAACATTGGCTCAAGCCTTTCGCGAAAGGCTTGCGGAGAGCTCGAGAGGCAGAGCCTCTCGGTCAAGGCGCAAAGCGACGTGGCAACCGTGCTGTAAATAGAACAGCGCACTCTCGACCAAATAAGGCGCGGCAATACAAAAAATTCCGAGCGTATGCGACTGTATGCATACGCTCAAACTATGTCCGTAAAAATATTGCCGCGCCCGAAATCAACGGCGGTACGCTCGTTGATTTCTCGACCCGAGGTACGAGGGGCGACAACTCGCAAACTACCGACCAAAACAAATCTCCGCTCCCACACAATCAATCACAGCAGAAAAACAAAATGCCCCGAAGCACTATACAAATGCTTCGGGACATTAATTTATATATGGTTTAGTGCTTCGGCGTGTTCCTGTTCTTCGTGTGCAGTCTCAGTTTGTTCCTTGATGACATGATCGGAAGTCAGCATCGTCAGTGCGGCGAATGCCAGGAAACCAAGGGTCACTGCGAAGGGGAATATCAATAGCGCATTCAGCGGGATAACGAATGCCAGAACTGCAATCGCACCGCATGGCGGGAAATATAAGGCTGTTCTGTCAACTGCGAACATTACCGCACAGCAGGTGATCGCTGCCGCAAGGGCTAAGGGAAGCCCCAGTATCTCGGTGAGAAGAAGTCGTGACGAACAGCCGAGGAAAGCGCAGAGCGCCATCATTATGGTGGCAGTTCTCATGTTCTTCTTGATGCGGGAATGGGGGACTGTCATTTCAGCGAAAGCCACCAGAAGCGGCGGTGCTACAAGGAAAGGTCTGCCGTTTGCGGTGGGCAGGAAACATATCAGGCTTGAAATTATTACCTGCGCTATGCGTAGCTTCACAAGTGCTTTGTCGGGCTTTATCGGGACAAAGTTGTGCTTCTCGCGCAAGCCTGTCTGTTCAAGGATATGCTGCGCTAAAAGTATCAGGCTTGTGGTGACAACTACCGAAATTGGATAGAAGAAGCTGTGGGTCACCAGAAGTATGGGCAGCAGACAAGCTGATATCGCGGGCAGGAAATTCGTCCGCGAAAGCGTTATCAGCGCCATTGAAGCTGTTAGCGCTACGGGTATCTGTATATATTGGGGAAAAGGTACGAACCTGACAACTGCCATGCCCATCAGGGCGGCGATGGTCACGGTCGTTATCATGCGCAACTTGCTTGCGTTCCACGATTGTGTGGGGGCGGCAAGCGTGCCTATGGCGATAGCTGCGATCTCAGGAAATATGATCTCCTTTTCGCCCGTCATCTCCGCTACTGCCACCATCAGTATACAAACTGCTGATGATATCAGTATCGGTATTAGTTTTTTCTTATCGGACAAAGTATTCACCTCGGACATGAAATGTTTCAACTGAGGAATCTGATAAAATTATAACATACAGCGGGGGCTTTTTAATTAAGTTTTTTTGAACTTATTAGGGGGGATTTTTGAGAGGTCTGATTTTTACGGCGATTTTGTGGCTTCTTTTGTGAGAGTTGCAGGAAATGTTGATTATATTAAATAATTGACATTCACAATGATTTATGTTAAGAACTGTTTAAGGATAATTAGCCTCGAAAAACAGGGGTTGTTTAATGAGTGGCTCAAAGAAAAAATAATTTTAACCATCAAAAATGGTAAAATATTACACAAAAAGAGCGTATGCATTTTGTTCTGCATACGCTCTTTGGATACAAGGCGCAACACTCGCACCACTGCCAATAGTTATGAATTAAAAAAGTTATTCGATGAAGGACTTCATGCCCTGCTCTCTTCTCCATTCAAGGAATTCTTCGTAGGTGCCTGCACGGTCGATACAGCCATCGGGAGTTATCTCGATGATGCGGTTTGCAACTGTCTGTACTATCTCGTGGTCGTGGCTTGCGAAGATGACTACACCCTTGAAATCACGGAGAGCGTTGTTTACTGCGGTGATGGATTCAAGGTCGAGATGGTTGGTGGGACGGTCAAGAAGAATTACGTTTGAGCCGAAAAGCATCATACGGCTGAACATACATCTTACCTTTTCACCACCCGAGAGTACCTCAACAGGCTTGTATATCTCGTCGCCCGAGAACAGCATACGTCCAAGGAATCCGCGGAGGAATGTGTCTGTTACCTCAGAGGTAGAGTAGGGACGGAGCCAGTCAACTATGCTTTCGGTGTGACCGTTGAAATACTCGGAGTTATCAACAGGGAAGTAGGAACGTGAAGTTGAAACGCCCCACTTGATAGTACCCTCATCAGGCTCGGTCTCCTCAGCGAGTATCTTGAAGAGAGCGGTTATAGCCTGTTCGCTTTCACCGATGAATGCCACCTTATCGGTGCGTGAGAGGGTGAAGCTCACGTTGTTCAGGAGCTTTACGCCATCGACTGTCTTGGATACATTGTTGACTTTCAGTATATCCTTGCCCAGTTCGCGGTCGATATTGAAGCCGATGAATGGGTACTTTCTTGATGATGCAGGCATTTCCTCAACGCTCAGCTTATCGAGAAGCTTACGTCTTGCAGTAGCCTGTCTGGACTTGGACTTGTTGGCTGAGAATCGGTTGATGAACTCCTGAAGTTCCTTGATCTTTTCCTCGGCCTTCTTGTTCTGGTTCTTGATAAGTCTCTGCATCAGCTGTGAGGATTCGTACCAGAATTCGTAGTTGCCCACATACATCTTTATCTTGGTGTAGTCGATATCAACGATGTGTGTGCAGACATTGTTGAGGAAGTGTCTGTCGTGGCTGACAACGAGTACAGTACCAAAATAATCAGCAAGGAAATCTTCAAGCCAGCGGATAGCATCGATATCCAGATGGTTGGTAGGCTCGTCCAGCATGATGATATCGGGGTTGCCGAAAAGTGCCTGTGCCAGCAGTACCTTGACTTTCTCATTACCTGAAAGTCCTGACATCTGCTGATAGAGAAGGTCTTCGGAAAGACCCAGACCCTGTATCAGCTTGGAAGCATCGGATTCAGCTTCCCAGCCGTTGAGCTCGGCAAATTCGCTCTCCAGCTGACCTGCGCGGTCGCCGTCTTCATCTGAAAAATCTTCCTTTGCATAGAGAGCATCTTTTTCCTGCATGATATCATAAAGGCGCTTGTTGCCCATGATGACGGTGTCCAGAACGGTATACTCGTCAAATGCGAAGTGGTCCTGTTTCAGCACGGAAAGACGCTCGCCCTTGGTTATAGCTACCTCGCCTGTGGTGGGTTCAAGCTCGCCGTTTAGTATACGCAGGAAAGTGGATTTGCCTGCGCCGTTAGCGCCGATTATGCCGTAGCAGTTGCCGTTTGTGAATTTAAGGTCAACATCCTTAAAAAGCAGCTGCCCTCCAAAGGAAAGGCTGACGTTTGAAACTGTTATCATTTTACTTTACTCCTTAACATAATATACTTTACTTACTTTTATAATACAGCGAAATTTCACGCTGTTATCCTTCGGTCTTTACCTCGTTCCAGCGGTAGGTGATATCCTTTGCGCTGATGAATATCTGACAGTCCATAGTGCGGGGTGTTGTGCCTTTAGGGTACCACAGCACGCAGTCATAGAAGAATTTTTCATAGCCGCTGTATTCATCAAGAAATTCCAGCTGTGCGCCGTTGTTCAGCAGTTCGGTGAATTTATCCAAGGGTATGGAGGTTCTTATCGCTCTGCTTTCCTCGCTGTCATCATCGGTATCAAGATACTCGAATACATATATGCTGATGTTCCAGTCGGGCTTGTCGGATGGAGTTGTGAAGCTGACTTCCGACCTGCCTGTGTATTGGTTCAGCATCGTGCCGCCGCAGAGATAGTAGCCGTCCTCAAACTCAAAAGTCAGACTATGGTCGCTGATGGTGAGTTTGGTGGCACGGCAGTCGTGAAGAGAGAAATGGTTTATATCATTGTCCGAAAATTTGTACATTTACATTCCTCCTGTCATTCTGCGGGAAGTATCATCTCATGGGGCGTACCCACAAATCCGAATTTTTCGTAGAGAGGTCTGCCCATATCTGTGGCTTCAAGAGAGATGAAATCAACACCCTTTGATTTAGCATCCTTGATAAGCAGGGACAGAGTTTTATAGGCTATGCCCTGTCTGCGGTATCGGGGGTCGGTGTACATATTCATGATATAGGCTTTTCTGCCTGTGGGGACATCGCAGGTGGGCATTACCCTGTAATAGCTTACTCCCCCTGCGGCGATGATATCTTCACCGTCATAAACGAGGTAGGCGGTGTGGGTGCCGTCAGCAAGGGACTTCTTGTAATAATCACGGGACTGCTGTTCTATCAGTGACATATCCGTATCCTCGGGAAGCTTGTTTGCCGCTATGAGTACTTTTATCCTTGATGAAACAAGGGCTTCAAGGTCATTTAAGTCTGCACGTTTATACTCAATTGCCACAGGACATACCTCCGCATTATATGATACTTTAAAATTATAACATTTTACGATTACTTTGTAAATCGGCAAATCATACGGAAAAAACTCAAATCTGAATAAAGCTGTTGACTGTTTGGGAAAAATAGGTTATAATATATCTGAATAGACGTATGACCCCATGTATCGTAAATCAGGGAGGAAATATGCTGAGAGATGAACTTGATGAGATAGTTGAAAGATATGATCTGGTGAAGCGGACTTTTGACAGTTTCTGGGTGAGCTTTGAAAACTATCTTACAGACGATATCACGAGAGAGGAAAGCAGAGAGTACGGGCTGACGGACAAAGATCAGGTGGAAGTCAGGCTTTATGGGTATTCCTTTGTGGTATCAAAAAAGTTCAGCCGTGATTTCATCAAGGTTGATCTTGATGTTTACAAAAAGGACAGCAGTCCCGAATTTGCTGAATACTACTGCATTTACAGCCTGGACGGCGAATGCGAGGACGATAATTTCGTTATAACCTGACAGGGGTCGGATACGCAGGACGAAAGACGTGAAAAAGAGAAGACGATGACAAGAAAGCAGAGGTAACGGTTATGCCATTCACACCTAATGCACCGCAGTTTTTATTTGAAAACTACACCCGCAATGACAAGGAATGGTTCAAGGCGAACAAGGAGACCTACGAAAAGGAGATACTTGTTCCCATGCGGGAGATGATAGAATATCTTACGCCGCTTATGGGGCGCATCGACAGCAGGATAGTATGCTCGCCAAAGAAAGTCAGCCGTATCTACAGGGATGTAAGGCTTATCAGGGACGGTATGTTTTTCAGAAAAAGCATATGGTTCTCACTTATGCGCCCGAAAGAGCGGTTCGTCAGCAAGCCTGAGTTTTTCTTCTGGATAAGTCCCGATGATCTGGGCTGGGGCTGCGGGTATTACAATATACCATCACCTGTTGTTGAGAAGGTGCGTATGTATATACTCAATCGCGACAAAGCGGCGGTGAAAGCTATAGACGCTTATGAAAGTCAGGACAGCCTTGTGCTTGACGGCGAGCCTTATAAGCGTGACAGGTATCCCAATGAGCCCGTAAGGTACAAGAACTGGCTGAACAGGAGAAATCCCGTGGTGCTACATTCCAGTGATGATCCCGAGCTGTTTTTCGGGGACAAGCTTTGCGAAAGGGTGGCGGCGGATTTCGAGAAGATAGCCCCTGTGTATGAGCTTTTCATAAAGGCTGAGGAAGCTGTGGCTGCGGAGGATTCTGAGAAGACGAGGTGACAAGATGGTCTTATATTTCAGCGGTACGGGCAACACCCGTTATGTGGCAGAGGTGATAGGCGAGCTTCTGCACAATGAAGTCAAGGATATGAGAGAATACATACGAACCGGCATTAAGACGAAGTTCTATTCAAAGGCGCCTTATATAATCTGTGCACCCATATATGCCTGGAGGTTCCCGCCGCTGGTGGAGGGCTTTCTGGAACGTTCTGATTTCTGGGGCAGCGACAAGGTATACTTTGTTGCGACCTGCGAATCTCAGACAGGGGACGCGGCAAAGTATCTCAAAAAGATATGCGAGAAAAAGGGCATGACTTTTATGGGATTTGCAGGCGTGCCTATGCCCGAGAACTATATCATCATGTACAAGCCCCCGAAAGAGGAGGAGTGCAGGCATATCTACAGAATGGCGGACAGCGAGATAGTATCTATCGTGAATACCATATCCCGCGGAGAAGTTCTGAAAGATCATCTGGATATGAAGCTGCTGAAGCCTTTGACTAAGCTGGTGAACCCATGGTTTTTCGGTGCTTGCGTTTCAAGCAGAAAATTCAGGACGACGGATAAATGCACGGGCTGCGGCAGATGTGTTAAAGCCTGTCCCTACGGCAGTATAAGTCTGGTAGGCGGCAGACCTGTATGGGGCGAGAAATGTATGCACTGTATGTCCTGCATAAACGGCTGTCCGACTAAGGCTATAGAGTACGGCAGGCGGACTGTGGGCAGGGACAGATATTACTGCCGCAGAGAGCCTAATATCACTTGGAGGTACAAATATTAAAGATGGATCCTAATAATATGCAGTTCAGCTGGCAGTATTCACCCGAGCAGAAAATTCAGCTGAAACCTAAGCTTGCAAGGGGCGAGCGCTCGGTAGGCGGCGGGCTTTGGTGTGTGGCTTTGCTACCGCTGGCAGGTATAGTTCTGGAGAGCTTTGCGGTGGATAAGTATTCCGGTGCGGTGCTTTGGCTGTTGGTGATATTCATGATATTTTTCGGCTGTCGGGCTGATCTTAAACAATTTGAACTTCAACACGCAGATGACCTTGATGATACGGCACAGAAAAGTCTTGCAAAGGCAGTGTGGATACCGCCGCTGTACTTGTTCCGCAGGGACAAGATACTGCACGCGGGTGCTACCAGAAGCGCTGTTCTGGTGATACTTACCGCGGCGGCTTTTATCTCCAACGGATTTGTTCAGGGACTGACAGTGAACGAGAAGACTGTTCCCGAAAGGCTTGAGAATACTCCTGTATCGGTGATGAACTTTAAGACATCTGACGATGAAAAGACCGTGGGAAAAATGCTGGAGGGCTGGTTCGATGATGGTGCTTACGAATGTGACTGTACACATTCGGGGGATATATACGAACTGGTATACAGCGGAAGGCACGGCAAAATATCTGCGGAAGTCACGGTGAATGTAGAGCATGACGGTTTCATTTTCAAGGATATAACTGCTGAGGGTATAACTATCGGCGGCGAAGAGCTGAAAGATGATGAGCTGAAGGATATGCAGAAAGAGATATTCCTTGGGGATGAAGCGGAGGAAGAAGAATCCGAAGATGCGGAAGAAAAGGCTGAGGATTCTGCGGAAGAATCGGAAAAAGAATAAGTGTACAAAAAATTCCTCTCGTTCGGATGATGATATAAAATTTATGCCCCAAAGCATTTCGTAGTGCTTCGGGGCTCAGTTTTTTTTGTTCGCAGGTTTGTTCCGCGAAATCAGGCTGTTTGACCCGGCTCTTGACTTATCAGATACGATATGATAAAATCATAGTGTTATATAATTCTTTTGCAAAAAAAGTGAGGTAGCTAAAATGATAAACGGACTGATATTCGATATGGACGGACTTATGGTGGATACCGAAAAACTGCTCACCCGCTTCTGGCGTGAAGCCGCAGCTTTCTATGGCTGGGAAATGAAGCAGGAACACGTTCTCGGTATACGCTCCCTTGCGGGAAAATACGCGGGTCCAAAACTGCAAAAGGAGATAAGTCCCGATTTTGATTACGCGAAAGTCCGCCTTAAACGTATCGAACTGATGAACGCATATATCGAAAAAAACGGCATTGAAAAAAAGCCGGGGCTGGATGAACTTATCGCCTACGGCAAGGATAAAGGTCTGCGCCTTGCAGTTGCTACAGCTACAGATAATGTCCGCACAAAGCTGTATCTGGAATCCATCGGTGTGTACCACCATTTCGACAAAGTCGTGTGCGGAAATATGGTAAAAAGCTCCAAGCCCGACCCCGATATCTATATCACAGCATCGGCAGAACTGGGTCTGCCCCCCGCTGAATGTATAGCTCTTGAAGATTCCCCAAACGGTATCCGTTCTGCGAAGTCTGCGGGCTGTGTGCCTGTTTTCGTCCCCGATCTTTCTCAGCCCGATGAAGATACCTCAGCGCTGATGTTTGCGTGCTGTGAAACTCTCGCCCATGTTATCCCGGTTATTGAAGAGCTGAATAGATAATAAACTGCCAAGGGAGAGAGCTTTATCTGACTAGCGTTAAAGAAGTAATCTATCCATGCCAAAATAATTATATGCAGACGATACAGCGGATCAATAGCCACATATTGGAATAGTAAGGGAGGAAGCAGGAGCTTAGGCCAGTATATGCCAAAATGCGAAAATTGTCAGTTTACGTTTGGAGGCAGAGAATAAATATGATAACTTTTAACGATATAAAATATGACCCTGGTTTCAGAACAATCAACGGAACACTTGAACATCAATTAGAAGATTGCAATTTAAGTATTATTGATGACGGTATTACTTTTGGAGATAAAATCATAGAACTTGTCAAAGAATACGGCAACTTTTATATTGACAGAATCGAACAGGGTTCCGGTGACAGATTACGTTTTTATTTTGAGCCGCTTATTAATCCCACTAAATACTGGTCAGAATTTGATCAAAATGCTGTGTCTATCGGAAGAATTGTAAATTCTGATTGTAGAAATTCTATTAATGATTATACGATAGAGAGTGCATATCTTCTGAATGATGGATGTTATTATAATCAGTCAAAAAAGAAAATCGCAGACAGCATCGAGGAACTTTTTGATTATTTTATGAAGGTCGAATATGATTATCATGCTCCTATTTCACCAAAAACTTACGAACGCCTTAAAAATGGAGGCTGGTATGAAGGCAGGAAAGTTGATATTTCCAATCTTATTGGAGAATGTGAAGAAGCTGGCATAACCTTGACCGATAAACAGAAAGCATTCTTTGAAGAATTTTCTGGAATTATATGTAAGGCACATGACGGACAAGAAGTTGAGATCTTTAGTAAATTATCACACGGCATCTGCCAAGTCAGCGCTGACAGCGATGAATATGAAGAAAAATGGATGTATGATAATTATGATAAAAATTCAATATGGGTTGGAATGTGTTATACTGGCGAAGGAAGAATATGGCTCACAGGTGACGGACAACTATTATTATTTGCAATTACAGGTGTGCTCAAGGATGATGCTTGGGTCAGCCCTATCGGAAGAACCATTATGAATGGATTCAATGTACTGTTAAGTTGATATGTTTCTGTAGCTATTTGCTATAACAAAACCTCCTATGGTTTCTAATATGCCATAGGAGGTCTTTTGTTACTGTACGTTTTAACTAAGGCAGTTAATCCCTTTTGGTGTGATTTTTTTCTGTGGATTCTCGAAATTTTTAAACAGGATTTAATTCCTGCATGATCTCAATGTAAGGATAATCGCCGATCTGCTTTTCTACAACGTATTTCACAAGGTTGAACCACTGCTGACATTCATCGAGAATGATCGCGTCTGCTGATGCAACCAGCGGTTTAGTTTTTAGTATCGCATCCACCGGATTCTCGATCTCTACTTCCAGTGAAAACGGAATTGATTCTGCTGATTCTAGGATCCTCTGTTTGAGCCGTCCGGAATTGGATATCGGTTGATCTAGATAGATGACCGCCTTTTCCACACAAAGCTCCTTTAAAGATTCGAGTAAAGCACGAATTGCAGAATCCGTCTGCGAGATCAATCTGTAAGTACCATGCAGACCAGCCAGATCACGGATAGTGCCATCCATGCAGTGAAACAGCATTGAATCAGAATAGGCTATTTCCAGACCGATGATGAAATTAAATCCATCAATATAAAGCGTTTTTCCTGAAATGTCTGTCATCTCACGACTCTTTCTGGAAATGATCTTTTCCTTAGGAGATACCGTGCGAGCCAGTGCCAGACGCTGACGCTCAGATAACTGATAATGGTCGCCAATGAAACGTGTGGTACTTGTAACAGGATAACCACGATTCAGCAAAAAGTAGACCTCTTCAGCCGCTTTTCTCAGCTTAGGAAGTGCCTTTTCGCAAAAATCCCGTTCATCTGTCGGCATAAAGCCTCGCTTTGCATTTGGAGTCATGGTTTCACCTCATGTATGTTTAATACGTCTACATTCAATCAATGCTATTTTGAATAGTCTTAGTATATCATGCTCCATTTGAAAAGTCAAGATTCATGTATTATACTAATATGATTTGAAATATCTTTACCGTTGTGATAGCTGTGTTGTACTTGTTCTCATTGTTTTTCTCCGTGTCTACATTTCTAAAGAACTCCACCATAGTCTTTAGTGTAGCTGATTTTGTCTATGATGTTGCTTGGAGTATATTATACTTCATTAGACTTCGGAGGTGTAGGTGCGGTTGGTTATACGGTTACATTTATCCAACAAGAATTTATGTAATCGAACATTTTTTCGAAAAGCTCTTGACAAGCAAGAACATCTGTGCTATAATCTATTATACGTTCGAACGTATGTACATATCAAGATTAATCCAAACCGAAAGAAGGCGCATAACAGCAATATATCATTTCAACGTCAAAATGGTCACGCGAACGAGTGGGGGCAGTTGCGTAGCAAGTGCAGCATACATAGCAGGCGAGAAGATCAAGAATGAGCGTGATGGTAAGATCCACGATTACCGAAACAAGCACGAAGTTGTCCACAAGGAGATATTGCTTCCGAAATCTGCACCGCCCGAATACAGCAACAGAGCCAAACTCTGGAACGCTGCCGAGTGTGCTGAAAAGCGCAAGAACTCCCAAACCGCTCGTAGCATCAATGCGGCATTGCCGCGCGAAGTGTCGAGAGAAGACCAAATTGATCTGGTGCGGCAGTTCTGCGAGCAGTGTTTTGTAAGCAAAGGTATGTGCTGTGATTTTGACATTCACGACAAGGGCGACGGAAATCCTCATGTGCATATTCTTCTGACCACACGCCGCGTGGACAAGAATGGATTCACACAAAAGGAGCGAGCGTGGAATGACCGCAAGCTTTTACTTGAATGGCGGGAGCGTTGGGCGGATTTGTGTAACCACAAATTATATTTCGTTTCAGACGCTCGGGTCGATCATCGAAGTTACAAGGATCAGGGCATAGATCGAATACCGCAGATACATCTGGGTGTCGAGGTCTGCGCTGTTGAGCGAAAGGGCTTCAAAACCGAAAAGGGAAACAAGAATCGTAGGATACGCAAGCGCAATCTTGAAACCGAGATAGCTGAGCTGGAAAAGGAGATGCGGACTATTCGTGCAGAACATAAGCAGAATACGATTGAATACATCGAAACCAATATCGGGTGTAAGGTGTCTGATGCTTTAGCAATACATGACAAAATGCCTGTACTGGAACAATATGAGAAATACTTGCAGGAGCGAGGTGTGCCGTGTGAGTTTATTTTCTACAATAAGGACAAGTACGAATTGTTCATACCGAAGTCCGAAAAGGAAAAAGCTATTGGTCTGCTTACCCAGTTTCGGAAACAGAACCCTGAAAGGGACGACCGGAGCAATACGCAACAGAAATCTTCGTCAACGAAAAAGCCAAAGCGGTAATTATAGCTGCATATTCAAACACGTGCTGTATGGCACCCCAGCGGTATCGCTTGCATAAGGGAGAGTCCAGAGAGGGAGTTTTCCCTCTTTGGCGCACTTCAAACTCGGAGAGTTTGTATAAGTGCGCCCTACGGGGTTATGGTGGGTAATGACTATCGAATAAAAAATTCGCAATACTTATCGCCATGTCAAACTTTCGCGTATGCGAATAGCTGCGTATGCAGCAGGAGCAGAATTGCCCTCAAGGAAAGGAGAATGCCATTGAGTAATAAAAAGCTGACAACAGAAGAAAAGATCGAGAAGTCAAAAGAGTATGAAGATGAGATGACGCGGCTGCAAAATAAAATGAAAACCATGCGGACTGCGAAAAAGAAGCTCGATGCCGAGATTGTCGAAGAACTGGAGAAAGCCGAAATGGTGACTAATCAGGCAGTCGGCAAAAAGTTCAGAAGTAAAATGAGTATCGCTCTGCCGCTGAACAAATATGGTGAAATCATCGATTTCATGTTCATGCATGAGGATTGCGTGGAGTTCGTCGATGAGATTATTGCCAAGCATAAGCTGGAACTGGAAAAGGCTAAGGCTGAAAATCAGGAAGAACAGTCTGTCGAAGAAAATGTAAATGCGGCTGAAACTGAATCTGCGGACAAAGTCGTTCATTCGGACGATGGTAGCGAATCAGCATAAAAGATAAATGAAGAAAAGGTAAGGTGAGTCCAATGTAAAAAGACCACTGTTCCCGGGGAAAAAGACCTAGCCAACCTTTGATCCCGAGAACAGAAATACAAACACCGAAGCATTGCCCGCTTCGGTCAACGATGTTCCTAAAATAAACCTGCACAAAAAACATAATCTCCGTGCATACCTGTCGTGATGCCTGACGGCAGGGCTGTTAAGGTAGTTTTTTCGCCACTGCCAAAACAGCACAATCACCTCCTTTCATCGCGGAAGGAGAACTAATTTGGATACAATATTTACAAAAGAAGAACAGAAGAACCCGCGCTACGAGCTGAATTCGGTGAGGGAGTACAAGATCGGTCACACGACCTACATCGTCAAAACCTACTTCGACCTTGAATGCGGGGAATCACTGGAAGATCTGCTCCAGCGTTTGGTAACAAAAGAGATATGCATAGCGATGTCGTCTTAACGGCATAAATAACCGAAGGAACAGCGGGTCATCTGAAAATTTAGTATTGACAGCCACGAACATTTGTGCTATAATTTGTATGATCCGCTGTGATCGTCGGAAAGAGAGGAATGAATGAAAGACAAGATCACAGCATTGTACTGCAGATTGAGTAATGACGATGATCTGCAGGGCGAGAGCAATAGTATAACAAATCAGAAAGCCATGCTTCTGGACTACGCTAAGAAGAATGGTTTCCATAACACCGAGTTCTATGTCGATGACGGCTGGTCGGGAACGAACTTCGACAGACCCGATTTTCAGCGCATGGTCAGAGATATGGAGAACGGAAAAATAGGCACGGTAATCACTAAGGATTTGAGCCGTTTGGGTCGAGATTATCTGATCACAGGTCAATATATTGAAATGATTTTTCCTGACCACGACGTTCGTTATATCGCAATAAACGACAACGTGGATACTCAGAAGTCTGAGAACGATATGATGGTGTTCCGCAATGTGTTTAACGACTTTTACGCCCGTGATACTTCCAAGAAGATCAAAGCTGTTTTCAAGGCTAAAGGAATGTCTGGCAAGCCGCTGTCACCTATCGCGCCCTACGGTTACAAAAAGTCTGAGCATGACAAAGATCAATGGGTAATTGACGAAGAGACTGCGCCTGTTGTCAAGAAGATCTTCAGACTTTGTATCGAGGGCTATGGTCCGAGTAAAATCGCAAATATCCTGAGAGACGAGAAAATACTTCGACCGACTGCCTATAATGAGCTGAGATCGACAGGACAGATAACCTGTGAAAAGCCCTACCGCTGGAACTGCAAGTCGGTGGTGGGAATACTGGAAAGGCAGGAGTATCTGGGCAAGATAGTCAACTTCAAGACACGCCAGAAGTCCTATAAGTGCCATAAAACGCTGACAAATCCCATTGAAGACAGGGTAGTTTTTGAAAACACTCATGAGCCGATAATCAGCCAGCAGGATTTCGACGTAGTTCAGGAGATACGCAAAAACAGAAGGAGCCAGCAGAAGACGAACGAGATCAACCCGTTCTCGGGGATAGTCTACTGTGCCGACTGCGGCAAACTGATGTATATCTGCCGGCACTCGAAAGAGGGCAAAAGCACTGAGCATTTTAAATGCGGAAGCTATTCGTATGACAGCAAGGTTTGCTCCGCGCATTATATTAGGACGGTGGTGCTTGAACAGGTAGTCCTTGCGGAGATGAACAGCATTCTCGATACAGTCACAAAGAATGAAGAGGAATTCGTTCGCACAACTATTGACAGCAGAAATGCCGAGTATCTGAGCGAGGTCAAGAACGCGAAAAAACTGTTGACAAAGTCCGAAAAGCGAATATCCGAGCTGGATAGGCTGTTTACAAGGCTCTACGAGGACAATGTTTCGGGCAAGATCAGCGATTCACGATTTGAAGTGATGTCTAAGAACTATGAGAACGAGCAGAAACAGCTCAGAATCAAGGTCGCAGAGCTTACCAAGTTCATTGAGGACAAGGAGCAGAAATGCTCGGACATCCATGATTTCATCGAGCTAGTCAAGAAGATAAAGCACATCGACGAGCTGACACCAAAGAACCTGCGAGAAATGATCGAAAGGATAATAGTCCATGAACCCGATAAATCCAGCGGACACAGGCAGCAGGAGATCGAGATCATTTTCAGGTTCAATGTTGTAAAGTCGAGGATTGTCCTTGACGGCAGAGATTTCGACAGGCGCAAAAAAGCCGCATAAGGCGGTATTAGCGCTTTATCGCTAGTGAACATTGGGTCAAGCCTTTTGCGAAAAGGTCCTCGGCCGGACGGGCCAATTTCGCGGCAACCGTGCTATTAATAGCAAAACAATCTTCCGACCTAATAAAGACGCGGCACGCGGTCGACGCAGTCACCGCTACAAAAACACGAGCGTATGCAAAACCAGTGCATACGCTCATTCTATGTCCGTAAAAGTTAATATCAGCCGTTAAAGATACATCATCTTGCAGCCGAGATCCTTGCTTTCTCAAATCCGTATTTATATTGCGGTAACATAGTATCATTAAAAAGTAAAGATACTGTGAAAATCCGAAAGATTTTTTGTGATGAGTTTCCTCAATTACTGTGTGCGGGTGTATGAAAAGCCGATGTTAACGCAAGTTCACATCAGGTATAAATAATTATGCAATTTAATGTAAAATTTACTTAACTCTTTACTTTTGAATGACAATATGTTATAATTATTATAGCGCGGTGTCGTCACCAAACAGCGCATAAGGGGGCTTATCTCGATATGGAACGGGGATTGAAAATACTTCTGGTATGTATAACCAACAAGAATTACGGAGATACGATAATTGCCGATTGTACGGAGTATCTTCTTCATAAGGTTCTGGGCAGGGCTGACAAGACCACTAAGATACTGAAATACAGCATTATGAGCTGTGATCTGCATCAGATAAGATACGTTGACGCTGTGATATTCGCTGGTGGCGGACTTATCAAATATGAGCATGAGGATTTCTGCGAGCGTATCTCGGAGATAGTTGACGAGGCTGAAAAATGCGATGTGCCTGTGTTCCTGAATGCCATGGGCGTAGAGGGCTACGACGAAAAGGACGATCGGTGCCAGCGGCTGAAAAAAGCTCTGAACTCCGAAGCGGTAAAGGCTGTCACCATCAGGGACGATTTTGAGCTTTTCAGGAAAAAGTACGCTTACCGCAGGGGGCTGAGGGTCAAGCCTGTGTTCGATACCGCGGTATGGGCGGACAAGGTATATAACGAAGTTCCTGCAGAGAGCGATGTTATCGGGCTGAATGTGGCTCGGGGCGATATATTTGCGGATTACGGTGCTGAGGGCATTGACGAGGAATATATGCTGGCTTTCTGGAAAGAGCTTACTGATAAGCTGACGAAGCGTGGGCTGAAATGGAAGATATTCACCAACGGTTTTGACAGCGATGAGAAGTTCGCGGTGAAGCTTTGCGAGATGCTGGGCTGTGAAAAGATGCCGCAGGTGGGTTCAGCAAGACAGCTGGTAAGGTATCTGTGCGGATTCAAGGCTGTGGTGGCAGTGAGAATGCACGCCTGCATAACCTCCTGTGCGCTGGGACTGCCCTGCATTGGGCTTGTATGGAACGACAAGCTGAGAATGTGGGGGGAGAAGATCGGTACTCCAGACAGATACATAGAGCCCGATGAAATCAGCGCGGACAAAGTTCTGCTGATGCTGGACAGGGCTATGTTTGAGGGCGGAAAGTCCGCGGGGGCTGTTAGCAAGCTTCTGGCACCGCTGGAATTGAAAAAATTTTTATGGAAAGAGTGCAAGCCGAGAGGCAAAAAGTATGAGGGTCAGCTGGCGGACAAGATAATGGAAGTCGGGCTGGGCGGCATACAGCACAAGTACAAGGCGATAAACAATCTTAATGAGATGAAGCGCAGGCTGGAGAGCGGCTGTACGGTCTTTGAAGCTGATGTGCGGCTGACCAGTGACCTGAAAGCGGTATGTGTGAACAGCTGGTCGGAGAAGAACCTGAAAATGCTGGGGTTTGAGATGAACGACCAGAGCCGTCTGGGTATGCCCGAGAAGGATTTTCTTGGGGCGAGGTATGACGGAAAGTACAAGACCTGCAGTTTTGAAGATGTGGCAAAGGAATTTGCTGTCAGGGGCAACACACGGCTGATGATAGACATTGGCATACCGCCAAAGGAACAGCATGAAGCTCTGCTGAAAGAGACGGCGAAGATACTGAAAGCCACGGGGCTTGGGAAAAAGCGGACGATGATACGCTTTCAGCGTGAGAAGGACATCAAGTTCTGGAATACGCTGGAATGCGACTGCACGATAGTGTATTTTCTGAAAGATTCCACCGACCCGGCGGAGCGGGAAGAGTACCGTAATAAAGCCTTCGCGGTATGCAAGAAATACGGTATAGATACTATCTCCATGGTATCACAGACCTACACCGAAGAAACGGCGGAGCTCCTTAAAGATAAGAAGCTGAAACCTGTGATATTCAGCTGTGACAAGGTTGGTGACGCTGTTGAGATGATAGAGCGCGGCGCTTATCTGGTGGGCAGCAATTTCTACTCAGCGCGGTACATAAAAGACCTTACAACGTAATAGAAAACGACATAAAAAAGCCATAGCACGTTTTGTGCTATGGCTGATTTTATTATATGCTTATACCCGCGGACACACCATACTTAACAGGTTAAAATGATAGTAAGGAAGATAACGTCAACATAATATTTCACTTTTTTAAGCGGTGTGGTAATGGGCTGATCTATCAGAGATTGTTCAGCATCTCGGTGAGATTTGCAACAAGGGCTTTTGCCTTTACCTCTTTTTCGCGTATTTCGTTTACTACCTTTTCGGGCGCCTTGGACATGAACTTTTCGTTGTTCAGCTTGCTGTTTACGAAGTCCAGTTCCTTGTTTGCCTTTTCGAGCTCCTTGGTGATACGAGCCTTTTCAGCTTCGATATCAACAAGCTCTCTCAGGGGCAGAAGCAGCTTAGCATCGGCGGTAGCAACTGTTACCATTCCGTTTGCATCAGCAGGATCTTCAGCGGTAACTGTAACCTCGGAAGCGCTTGCCAGTCTCTTCAGGAAGTCAGCAGCTTCGGCATAGTCAGCGGTATTTGCTGTAACTATGGTGATGTGCGCCTTTCTGGAATTGGGAACGTTATGACCCGAACGGCATTCACGTACAGCGCGTACAGCTTCCATTATCTTCTCCATTCTAGCCTCGTCAGCGGGGAAGTCGAGCTCAGCCTTGTACTCGGGCCAGCTTTGCATCATCAGGTAGCCCTCATCGTGGGGCAGAGCCTGATAGATCTCCTCGGTTATGAAAGGCATAAAGGGGTGGAGCATTTTCAGGATATCTGTCAGTACATAAGCCAGAACGTTCTCAACGTTCTTCTTAGCCTGAGCATCTTCACCGTTGAAACGGTTCTTTGCCAGCTCAATATACCAGTCGCAGAAGCTGTTCCAGATGAAGTCATATACCTTCTGAGCAGCTACGCCCATCTCGAAGTGTTCGAGGTTGTAGGTAACTTCCTTGATTACCTTGTTCAGGCTGGAGAGTATCCACTTATCTTCAAGGGTCAGCTCCTTGGGAAGCTCTACCTTGTCGATGGTCATGTTCATCAGCAGGAATCTGGAAGCGTTCCAGATCTTGTTGGTGAAGTTTCTCATGGCAACGATCTTTTCTTCGCTGTAACGCATATCGTTTCCGGGAGAAGAACCCTGTACCAGCATGAATCTCAGAGCATCAGCGCCGTACTGGTCGATAACTTCCAGAGGATCGATGCCGTTGCCAAGAGACTTTGACATCTTTCTGCCCTGGGAATCTCTAACTATACCGTGGATAAGTACGGTATCAAAAGGTGCTTTGCCAGTGTAGGCAAGACCCGAGAATATCATTCTGCTTACCCAGAAGCCTATGATATCATAGCCTGTTACCAGTGTGCTGGTGGGGTAGAAGTAGTTGAAGTCGTCAGACTGCTTATCGGGCCAGCCCAGTATAGAGAAAGGCCAGAGTGCAGAGCTGAACCATGTATCAAGGGAGTCCTCGTCCTGAGTGAGGTTGGTGCTGCCGCACTTTTTACACTTGCAGGGAGCTTCCTTGGCTACGTTGATCTCGCCGCAGTCAGCACAGTACCATGCGGGGATACGGTGACCCCACCACAGCTGACGGGAGATGCACCAGTCGCGGGTATTGTTCATCCAGTTGAGATAAGTCTTGGTGAATCTCTCGGGAACGAACTTGATTTTGCCGTCCTCAACTGCCTTTATTGCAGGTTCAGCCAGAGGCTTCATCTTAACGAACCACTGCTTGGATATCATGGGCTCGATTGTAGAATGACATCTGTAGCAGGTGCCTACATCGTGCTTCAGAGGTTCTACTTCTTTAAGCTGACCAAGTGCTTCAAGATCGGCAACGATAGCTTTTCTTGCTTCGGCTGTGGTCATGCCTGCGTACTTGCCGCAGTCGAGAACCTCGGGCTCTCCCTCGGTCATCATGCCGCTGGCTTTAAGCTCTTCATAAGCAGCCTTATCCTCAGCGCCTGTCATGTGACCGTCATAGGTGAAGCATCTTACGCTGGGCAGGTTATGTCTCTGACCAACCTCGAAGTCGTTGGGGTCGTGGGCGGGAGTTATCTTAACTACGCCTGTACCCTTTTCCATATCAGCGTGCTCATCGCATACTATGGGTATCTCCTTATCGAGGAGAGGGAGTATAGCGTGGCAGCCGTGGAGGTGCTTATATCTGGGGTCTTCCTCGTTTATTGCAACTGCGGTATCGCCCAGCATAGTCTCGGGACGTGTGGTAGCAATTTCAAGGAACTCGCCTGTTTCCTTTACCTTATAGAGGATATGCCAGAAATTGCCGTCCTTGTTGTCGTACTCAACTTCGGCATCAGATATAGATGTCTGGCATTTGGGGCACCAGTTTACCATACGGTTGCCGCGGTAGATGAGACCCTCTTCGTAAAGCTTTACGAATACTTCCAGTACTGCCTTTGAGCACTGGTCATCCATAGTGAAATGCTCTCTCTCCCAGTCGCAGGAAGAGCCGAGAGTTCTCAGCTGTTCAACGATACGTCCGCCGAACTTTTCTTTCCATGCCCATGCTCTCTCCATGAACTTGTCTCTGCCCAGGTCTGCCTTGGTAAGACCCTCCTGACGCATAGCCTCAACTATCTTAGCTTCGGTAGCGATAGCTGCGTGGTCGGTGCCGGGTATCCACAGAGCGGCATAGCCCTGCATTCTCTTGAAACGTGTGAGGATATCCTGCATGGTATTGTCAACAGCGTGACCCATATGCAGCTGACCTGTTACGTTCGGGGGCGGCATAGCTATGGAATAGGGCTTTTTCTTGGGGTCGGCAACACCGCGGAAGCAGCCTGCCTCTTCCCATGCCTTATATGTACGGCTCTCAACTTCGCGAGGGTCGTAGGTCTTTGATAATTCTTTCATTTTGACTTATCCTTTCAAACGCACTCCCCGCCTCCGCTCGGCGGAAACGGGGTGCGAAGCCTTAGTATTATTTTTTAAGTGATACAGTAACCTTTCTGCCGTCCTCGTACTCTACTTCGTAGGAAGTATCGCCCTCGGCAAAATCGCTGTTATCGGAAAGTGTCTCGCCGCAGATATAATCAACCCAAGAAGCGGGAACATCGCCTGTCAGCTTCATGGAGATGCGGTCGGTGATAGCGCAGCCCAGCTTACGGCGTGCGTCCTGAATGCTTCTTACGATATCTCTTGCGAAACCTTCATCACGGAGTTCATCGGTGATGGTAAGGTCGAGGGAAACAACGATGCCCTTATCGGAAGCAACGTGCTGACCTGCCTTAGCCTGATATGTCACCAGGATAACTTCAGCATCGAATTCTTCGTCTGTACCGTTGATATTCAGTACTGCCTTTTCGCCAAGCTTGAACTTGCCGCTCTTGACAGCCTTGATGATATCGGGTATCCTGTCGGGATATCTGTTTCTGATCTCGTTGAAGTTAGGAGCGTACTTGATCTCTGCAACGCTGTCTGCGCTTTCCAGTATCTTCACGCACTTAACGTTGAGCTCTTCTGCGATGATATCCTTGAAGCTTTCAACAACGCTGTTGCCCTCGCTGTCGCTGAGTGCTACGCACAGCTCACTGAGGGGCTGACGGTTCTTGACGTTGTTCTTGCTTCTGATAGATCTTGCGAGATAGATGACACTTCTAACCAGCTTAACTTCGTCAAGCAGCTTGTCATCACGGAAGCTCTCGGGTATATCTGCCCAGTTTTCAAGGTGAACGGAGTAGCCGCCTGTAAGTGTCTTATACAGCTTCTCTGCGATGATAGGAGCAGCAGGTGCGAAGAGCTTGCACATATTCACAAGTACATAGTACAGTGTTTCGTAAGCGTTCTTCTTGTCCTCGCTGAGACCCTTCTCCCAGAAACGTCTTCTGGAACGTCTGATGAACCAGTTGGTCAGACCGTCTACCAGTTCAATAAGGTTCTCGACATACTTGTTTACGAAGTAGGCGTCCATATTCTTGGAAATAGCGTCGGAAGCCTCCCACAGCTTAGCCAGCATCCAGCGGTCGAGCTGGTTGTCGGAAGTCGGGGGTGTCAGGCTCTCGGGCTTGAAATCATCTATATTTGCATAGGAGATGTAGAAGTTGCAGGCATTCCACAGGGGGAAGATTATCTGCTGCAGTGCATCGGATATGCCGTTGTCATCAAACTGCAGATCGCCTATCAGCATAGCGTTTGTCTGATAGAGGTACAGTCTGAATGCATCGGTACCGAACTTCTTCATCAGCTCCATGGGGTCGGTATAGTTTCTGGAGGACTTGGAAAGCTTCTTGCCGTCCTTAGCCAGGATAGTACCGTGTACTACGCAGTTGGAGAAGCAGGGCTTATCGAACAGAGCCACACTGAGTACGTGCAGGTAGTAGAACCAGCATCTGATCTGACCGGTATACTCAACTATGAAGTCAGATGGGAAGTGGCTGTCGAACCATTCCTTGTTCTCAAATGGATAGTGCTTCTGTGCGAAAGGAACAGAGCCGCTCTCAAACCAGCAGTCGAGAACTTCGGGTACTCTTACCATAGTGCCGTCGCAGTCTGGGCAGTCGCACTTGAACTTGATCTTATCCATATACTGTCTGTGCAGGTTTGTGAGTCTTACGCCGCTCTTTTCTTCGATCTCGTCGATAGAACCGAGAACGACTCTCTTGCCGCACTTGTCGCACTCCCATATCGGGATAGGAGTTGACCAGTATCTGTTTCTGGAGATATTCCAGTCACGGGCATTTTCAAGCCACTTGCCGAATCTGCCGTGCTTTACTGTTTCGGGTACCCAGTTGATATTCTCGTTCTGAGCTATCAGCTTGTCCTTGATCTTGGTAACATCGAAGTACCAGGCATCCATAGCCTTGTAGATCAGAGGTCTCTTACATCTCCAGCAGTGAGGATAGTTATGCTCGATGGTACCGTCAGCAACAGCCTTGCCCTGCTCGTACAGGAAGCGGATAACTGTGGGGTTCATCTCGATAACGTTCTTTTCGCCGTCCTTCTCGTAGAAGTCGGTGACTTCCTCGGTGAATCTGCCCTTTGCGTCAACGGGGTTCACCAGCGGGATGCCGTTGTTCTTGCAGGTCCAGTAGTCGTCCTCACCGAAAGCAGGAGCGGTATGTACGATACCAACACCTTCGTCAGCGCCTACATAGTCAGCGGTAACAACTCTGAATGCCTTATCTTTAAGATCAGCAAAATAGGGGAACAGAGGCTCGTAAGTTCTGCCTACCAGTTCCTCGCCCTTTGCGGTCTTTACTATCTTGGGTTCCTTGCCGAAGATCTTGTCATATCTTGGAAGAACTGCGGAACAAGCGATGAATATCTCGTCGCCTACATCGCAGAAAGCATATTCAAGATCCTTGCCTACTGCCAGACACAGGTTTGAAGGCAGTGTCCAGGGAGTAGTTGTCCATGCCAGGAAGAATACGGGCTTGCCGTCGATAACTTCCTCAGTCTTGAACTTTGTGATTATCCATCTGTCCTGACGGGGTCTTGTGGAGTCGGACTCTCTTGTATCTGAGATAGAAAGAGAGGTCTCGCAGTGTGTGCAGTAGGGGGTAACTCTGTAATCACGGTAGATGAGTCCCTTATCGTAGCACTGCTTGAACGCCCACATAACGCTCTCCATGAAAGTGGGGTTCATGGTCTTGTATGCGCCGTCGTAATCTACCCAGCGCGCCATCTGCTCAACGTATTCCTTCCATGCTTCGTTATTGCCGCTTACCAGCTCAAAGCACTTGTCGTTGAACTTGTCTATACCCAAAGTATTCTCGATGTAGTTCTTGTCATCGATACCGAGATCTTTCTCGACCTGGTTCTCGATAGGCAGACCATGGCAGTCCCAGCCCCATACTCTGGGGACCTTGTAGCCCTTCATTGTCCAGTAACGGGCTATCATGTCCTTGATGAACGATACCAGTATAGTACCGTGGTGAGGCTTTCCGGTTGGGAACGGAGGTCCGTCATAGAACACGACCTCGGGAGCTTCCTTGTTGACCGATTTTTCAAATACGCTTTCGTCTTTCCAGAATTTCAGGACATCTTCCTGAATTTCGGGAATGTTGGGCTTTCCTGCCAGTTCTTCGTACTTCAAATTATTCACACACCTTTTCTTGGCGGGAGCTGTTCTATTTAACCCGCGCCTAAAATATACAAAATTAATTATACCATTGTGTATTGCAGATGTCAAGCATATTTTATTAATAATTTAGGCAGTCCCGCGGATTTTTTCGGCGGGACTGCCGGTGATCCGTTGTAGGGCGGAGCAGGGAAGTTTAGGTTTTTGAGATAGTCGGATATTTAATGCCGAAAGTTTGTTGTTTTTCGCACATAGTTTTAGCGTATGCATACGGTCGCATCGTTTGGAATGCCCGCGCATACTTTGGTATTCGCCGGTTTGCAAGTTTTCGCCCCTCGTTCCTCGGGTCGAGAAATCAACGAGCGTACCGCCGTTGATTTCAGGCGCGGCAATAATTCTCCGCAGATAGAAAGAGCGTAGACGTTTGTATTGTCTACGCTCGGATTTTTGTAGCGGTGACTGCGTCGACCGCGTGCCGCGCCTTTTTGACAGGGCGGGTAGTCTGATTTCCTCTTATGGTTTGCTAGGCATTATTGCTTTGCGCCTTGATGCGAGGGCTCTGCCCTTAACAGTCAGCGTTGCTGACTGTGGCTCCCCGCAAGCCTTTCGCGAAAAGCTTGTGCAAAAGCTCCCCTTTGGTGGTTTTCAGCGGGTTTGTTATTCCTCAACGATGGACTTGACAGGTGCTGTGTCCTGCTCGTGTTTACGCTTTTTGGCTTCGATGATCTTCAAAACTATCCACCAGACGAGTATCACAGTTTCGAGTGCGGCAACTGCTGTCATGGGGTAATGTCGCTGCATATATTCGCGGTCGATGTTGCGCAGTTCTTCCTCAACATACACTTTATCCAGTTTATCGGAGAGGTAGTTGATAAAGTACTGTGAAGCTTTCAGGTACAGCCCTGTTCCTGTGACGATCAAAACGAAAGCGGGGATATGCTTTTTAAGGTATTCTATAATTATGCCCGCAAGTACCAGTGCATCGCCTGCAAGCATTGTCCAGCCCACCCATTTTGGCGGCTGGGGGTCGATATATCCGCCGAAGGTGCCAAATATTGCGATAAGTCCGTAGTATATGCCTGACCATGCGAATGGTACCAGAATAAGTAGTCGCATAAACAGGAATCCCAGAGGTTCCTTGCCGTAGCGACCGTATTTGGTTTTATACAGCAGTTTTTTTGCGGACTTGCTTTGTCTGTTTCGGGCAGCTTCACGTTCCTCGCGCTCTTCTTCCTCGCGTTCAAGGCGCTCTCGTATCTGTTTCTGGGACTGCGCTTTAAGTCTATCCTTTTTTGACATTTTTTACCTCTTTAATATGCTATCATTTTCTTGATCTGATTACGGCGAAAAGCCGTATTTTATTATAGCACATCGGACTGCTTTTTGCAACAGGCGAAAATATATAAAGGACGGCAAAAAAGTTAAAATCTGCCTGAAACGGTACTTGAAAAAAGTTTACTTCTTTTTGCCATAACAAATAATACTTTTTCGGGCGGCTGAATCAAACGCGGCTGACTGTCAACAATAGTAATGACTTCGGTATTCAGCCGTAAGTTGAAAATTTATGGAAAAGGAAGAATAAAATGGAAATATCAAAATATCATTTCAAGCGGGCAGCCGCGGCGGCGGGGGCTGTGGGGCTGACTTTGCTTAGTGTGGCTGGGTTTTATGACAGGACTCTGCCTGACAGTTACAGCGTGGCGCATGACGGGAAACTGGAGCTGAACACGTTTTTCAGCATATCATCGCGGCCTGTGAAACGCTCCTACATGACGGCATTGAAGGATATATCGGAGGAAGCATCACGCGGCAGGGAAAGTACGCTGATGCTTTTCGGGGCTGTGCCTGTGAAGGATGTTACGGCGGTTTGCATTGAAAGACCTAAGCTTGTGCCCTGTGGTGAGACTTTCGGGATAAAGCTTCTTACGGACGGCGTGATAGTTGTTGAACTCACCGATGTGGGCGGGCGGTGTCCTGCAAGGGAGTGCGGCATACGCAAAGGTGATATAATTGTAACCGTCAACGGCAGGAATATACGTTCAAACCGCGATATCTCCGAAGAAGTAAGGCGGTGCCGTGAGAGCGGGTGCGAGGTGGTCTACAGGCGCGGCGGCAAGGAGAAGACCGTTATGCTTGAACCCGCGTACTTTGAGGGCGGCTATAAGGCGGGAATGTGGGTGAGGGATTCCTCGGCCGGAATAGGTACGCTGACATTTTTTGACAAGGACAGCGGAGTCTTCGGCGGGCTCGGTCACGCGGTTTGTGACAGTGATACAGGTAATATACTGCCACTTTCCGAGGGGGCTGTGGGAGACATCGAGATAACGGGGCTTATACCCTCGGAGGAGGGTTCTCCCGGGCAGCTGCTTGGAGAATTTTCGGGGGATGAGGTTCTCGGGGAGATAAAGCTGAACTGCGAGGCTGGGCTTTTCGGGACGCTTGAGAATTCACCCGATGATAAGGAAGAAGTCGAACTGGGCTATAAGCAAGAGGTACACCGAGGCAGTGCGCAGATATATTCCTCAACCGATGGCAAAGCTCCCGAGCCTTATTCTGCGCAGATAGAGCATATCGACCTTAGCGACGGCGCGGAGCATGACCTTGTGGTACACATCACTGATGAACGTCTATTAAGTGAAACAGGCGGCATAGTGCAGGGCATGAGCGGCTCGCCAATTATGCAGGACGGCAGGCTTATCGGGGCTGTTACCCATGTGTTCATCGATGACCCCACACGAGGTTACGGGATATTCGCAGAGGATATGGTATCTGTTGCGGAGAGTACTTCACAATGAAAAAAAGGCAGCATCACACGCTTGATAACGTGGGTGCTGCCTTGCTGTTTACTATAATTATCTCTTTTCGATATCGCGGTGAGCCAGCCTGATGGTCTTGCCTTGGTCGGTGAGGTGCTTTGCAACAGCCTCCGCAAAGGTGACGCTCCTGTGTTTGCCGCCTGTACAGCCGAAAGCTATTACCAGCTGTGCCTTTCCCTCTTTTTCGTACAAAGGGATAAGGTAGTCTATGAGATCGGTGAGCTTTTCAAGAAGAGTCTGTGCTTCCTCAAAGCTCATGACATATCCCGAAACTGCGGAATCAAGACCTGTTTTGCTTTTTAGCTCGGGAATATAGAACGGATTTGGCAGACATCTTACGTCGAAAGTGAGGTCTGCATCGTTCATTACACCGTACTTGAATCCGAAAGAGCGAACTTCTATCCTCATAGCGGACTGTCCCGCACTGAGGAAAATATCGTACATCTTTCCTTTGAATTCAGCTGTTGAGGTGGAAGAGGTGTCGATATAATAATCAACATCGTCCCGAACTGATTCCAGAAGTCTGCGCTCTGTCTCGATGGCATCGCGTATATTTCCGCTGGCTATCTCATAGAGAGGGTGCCTGCGGCGTGTTTCCTTATAGCGGCGCATTATTACTTCATCGCTGCAATCAAGGAAGATAACCTTGACTTTTATGCCCATATTGCGCATATCTGTTATAGCGTCCTTTAGCTTGAAGAAAAGTGCTCCGCCGCGCACATCTGCAACGAAAGCGACTTTATCGAAATTGCCGTCGGACTGTGCGCATATATCAGCAAACTTTACCATAAGCTCGGGCGGCATATTATCTATGCAGTAATATCCTATATCCTCCAGCACATCGATAGCGGTTGATTTGCCCGAACCTGAAATACCTGTTACTACTACGAACTGCATTTTATTCATCCCCCTTTTAACCCTTATTTAACGGGAGCCTTTAAGCCTCGTAAGGTATGTATCTTACCTCACATTCAAGCATTATGCCTGAATCTTTATGTACTTTATCCTGCACCTGTCTGATAAGTTCAAGAACGTCGGCACAGGTGGCGCCGCCCTTGTTTACTACGAAGCCGCAGTGCTTCTCGCTGACCTGCGCTCCGCCAACGGAGAAACCTCTGAGTCCGCTGTCCTGAATAAGCTTGCCTGCGAAAAGACCTTCGCCTGTTGGCCTTTTGAAGGTACTGCCTGCGCTGGGCATATTCAGGGGCTGTTTATCACGGCGGCGACCCATGAGATCTACCATTTTATCTTGGATCTCGTCATAGCTTCCGCCCGGCAGTTCAAATTCGCCTTCGACTATCAGTTCGCCGCTTTCTATGAATCTGCTGGTCCTGTAACCGAACTTCATCTGATCGTTCTTGTATTCAAACTGTCTGCCTTCACGGTCAACGGCTCTGCCGTATTTTATAACGTCCTTTATCTCTCCTCCGTAAGCGCCTGCGTTCATGAAGATAGCGCCGCCCACACTTCCGGGGATACCGTAAGCGAATTCAAGTCCGCTGAGGGAGTGTTCCAGTGCGAAACGGCAAAGTTTCAGCAGTGGACAGCCTGCCTGTGCCACGATGGTATTTTCGTCTTTCATATATATCTTATCCATCGAGCTTCCTATCAGGAAGATCACACCGTCGAAGCCGCGGTCATCGAACAGTACATTCGAGCCGTTGCCCAGTGCCATCGTCCTGATGCCCAGACGATTAGCTTCCTCCCAGAGGTGGGAGAGATTATCGGGCGAATTTATATCTATCATTGCCGTGCAGCACCCGCCGATACGGAAAGTGTTGTGTTTATCCAGCGGCTCGTTCGGGAATACTCTGCATTCCAGTTCTTCCGCCAGTTCCAGCAATGAACGTGTATTCATATCAAGTTCTTTCACTTGTTCTTCTCCTTGTTTGTTTATTGGTGCCAAAACATACGAGTGGTATTTTTGGCATTTAGCGGCATGATGATATCATGCGACCGGCAGTTATAGCAAATCGCGGCAATAAGACGTACCATGCCGTATGTAAGCTTTATCAGAATGCGTCCCAGTTCTTAACGGATTCCTTGGTATCCATTTCAAGACCGAGGTTCTGAAGAAGCTCTGCCGCCGCGTTGTAGCCCATCTTCTTGTGACGGTTGTTCATAGCGGCAACTTCCAGTATAACAGCCAGATTACGGCCAGGTTTTATGGGTATGGTAAGGCTGGGTATCTTTATGCCCAGTATGGAAGTATACTCGTTATCCACGCCCATGCGGTCGTATATCTTCTTGCTGTCCCAGGGTTCAAGCTGAACTATCAGGTCGATCTTTTCGGATATCTTTACGGCACCCATACCGAACAGTCTTCTGGTATTTATAATACCTATGCCGCGGAGCTCCAGAAAATGCCTGATATTGTCAGGGGACTGACCTACCAGAGTTCTGCTGGAGGTCTTTCTTATCTCAACAGCATCGTCAGCCACAAGACGGTGACCTCTCTTGACAAGCTCGATAGCGGTCTCGCTCTTACCTACGCCGCTTTCGCCCACGATGAGTATGCCCTCGCCGTAAACTTCGATAAGCACGCCGTGACGGGTGATACGGGGTGCAAGCTCAACATTGAGGTAGCCTATAAGTGCTGCGATGAAAGCTGTGGTGCTGTCAGATGTGCGGGCTATGGGCACGCCGTATTTTGAAGCTATATCTATCATTTCGGGATAGAGCTCATGGCTTCTTGCCACGATGAACATGGGTATCTTTGTTGCAAAAAGTGCGTCCAGCCTCTGTCTTCTTACTTCTTCATCGATGGAAGCAAGGTACGCGAACTCCATGTTGCCGCATATCTGTATACGCTCGGCATTGAAGTACTCATAGAATCCCATAAGCTGAAGTCCCGGACGGTTGCAGTCGTTATCGGTGACTATCAGTTCATCGATATTATCGGGCGCATAAAGCAGTTCCAGCCCCAGCTGCTTGACTATTTCGCTGACTGTTACACTGAATATCTCAGCCATAGTTATCAACTCCTCTTTGATAATTTATTGTTCGTTTAAGCCCTTTTACAGGGACATTATGTATATCTGACATGGGTTCTCGTCTCCCCATATCTCGTTTATCACTTCAAGTTCCTTGAAGCCGCAGGAGATGTAGAAAAGGTTTGTCCTGTCATAGTCTTCGTACATTCCCATGCGGACGGTCTTGACCTGCATGAATGAATAGCCCTCGGCTTTTGCGGTCTTTACCGCTTCTTCAAAAAGTGCCTTGCCTATGCCGCGGCGGTGGTACTCTTTAAGAACGCCCATCACTGCCAGCTCGATGGTGGCATTTCCTGTTTGTTTAAGGCACAGGAAACCGACGTATTCGCCGTTTTCCTCAGCCGCGATAAAGGTCTGCCCTGCGCTTTCCGCGATGAATTTTTCACGGCTTTCCTCCACCTCAAACCACTGGTCAAGGGCGTCAAGGACTTTTCTTGCTATATTTCTTTTGGTATCCTTATCGGTTATCTTTACTATCATTTGTTTGTTCTCTGTTGTTTGAAACTATGTTACCGAAGTATACATATTCGTTGTGATAATCCCAAAATCCCTGTAAAACAAGGTGTTCCCTGCCGTCGCTGTCGGTATAGATGTCACAATACTCGCCGATGTCTCCACCACCGTCCCATAATAACAGACCGCGCCATTTTCCAGTATCATAATTTAATCTTTCAAAGTCAGAAACAAGTGGCTCTTCTCTCTCATATTCATCAAATGCTTTATAAAGCTCATCGTTCATGAAAACTTCAAGCACCCTGACTTTGATCCAAGCGATATAATCATCACGGGAAACAACGCTTTCAAACCTGCATTTGATGATACCGCCGCAGGCTATGACTTCATCTGTCATCTCGTCCGTATAATAGTCTCTTGGCGACTTCAACTGCATATAGAATTCGTCACCTATCTCTTCATCAAAGGGCTTTCTGACCCGTATGTCGCATATCTCCCCTACCTCGGGTCTTGTCTCACGACGTATCCAGGATTCGCTGTCAAGGGGCGGTATTTCTTCGCCGCTTTCTAGCCATTCCATGATGCAGTCATCACAGCAGTAAGCCCAGCCTACGAAACCCTTGGGTACTTTAGGTTCTTTTTTTACTTCTGCACCGCAGCATCCGCATTTGAATCTCATGTTATCCTCCTTTGGTTATGTTTTCAAGGGAGTTCACTATATCCGATTTTGCATCGTGGTAGTATATAACGTGTGCCATTGTTTCTTTTACCTGTGCCATGGCAGAAGCTCTGTCCTCTTCGGCACATTCTTCACCTAAAGTTTTACGGATATTGTACTCAAGCCATTCCAGCCTGCCGCAGTTGCTGTGGTAGAGTGTCTCCGCGTCACAGCCAAGACTTCCGCCCGAGCCCAGATACGCTGAAACAAAGCTATCCATCAAAGTGAGATCGATAGCACAGCTTTCATACCCCGACCAGCACAGCGCCAGTTCAAAGGCTTCTGTAACAGGCGATGAAAGGTCAAGACATTCAAGGTCTATTATGCCGAATTTACTGCCTTTCCACAGGACGTTCTTGCTGTCCATATCATTGTGGCACATCGATATATCCCGAGGAAGTTTAGCTTTTGCCGCGTTGCCTTTCTTCATGCTTTCATACAGAAGACCGCGGTTATCGGAGAGAAGCTTGTAAAGTTCGCTGTCAATGTCCGCCATCCGACTTATATAGCCGTCCCAGTTGATATCCTGCATATCAGGGACAAAGCCTTCGCTTTGTCTTCCGATGGAATGGATATCGGCAAGCACCGAGCCTATCTTACAACAGTGGGCTTGTGTTATTTCCTTGTCTTTCAGGGCTTTGCCGTCAAAGTAGTTATATACGTAGAAGTATCTGCCGTCGGTATACTGCATCTTTTTTTCATCAAATACAAGTGCAGGCACTATCGGCAGACCTTTCTCTTCAAGCAGGCGCTCATACTTTTCGGCTTTGGCGAAATTTTCAGCTGCCGTGGGACGCGCCATAACATAGGGGTCAAGGAGTTTCACCGCATATCTGCCGTTTTCAGTGAAAAGCGAATACATCTTGTGCATATACCCGCCTGTCAGTGGCTGGGGTGCAGAAATTATCCTGCCAAGCCCGCATATGCGGCTTATCTTTTCAAAAAGCTCAGGTGTCATATCAGAGTTTGATATTCCCCTCATTCAGCATCTCCTGTGCCGCCAGCATTATGCCTGTTTTTCCGCTGGGGTAGGTTATGCCGCCCTGGAGCCATACTGCGTAAGGCTCGCGTATTGGGGCATCGGCAGAAAGTTCAATGCTTGCACCCATGGTGAACGCGCCCGCCGCCATGATGACCTTGCTCTCGTAGCCCGGCATATCCCATGCTTCGGGAGTAACATAGCTGTCAACGGGGCTGCCTTTCTGTATGCCCTTGCAGAAGGCTGTAAGGTTCTTTTCGTTTTTAAGCAGTATAGAAGCGATGATATCCGTTCTCTTTTCACTGCTTTCGGGGAGGGTCTTGTAGCCCATCTTTTCAAAAAGTCGGCAGGCAAAGACCGAAGTTTTCAGGGCATTTGCCACTGTCTGGGGGCAGAGGAAGAATCCAAGAAGTATCTCTCTGTTCATGTTCAGCGAACAGCCTACCTCTTTGCCCATGCCTACGCAGGTGAGTCTGTCTGCACATTTCTCCACAAGGTCTGCGCGACCGCAGATATATCCGCCTGTGCTTGCTATTCCGCCACCGGGGTTCTTTATCAGCGAACCTACTATAAGGTCAGCGCCCACAGCCAGAGGTTCTTTCTCCTCAACAAATTCGCCGTAGCAGTTATCTGTCAGGATTATTATATCGGGATTTGCGTCTTTTGCCACCTTGATTACAGATGCTATCACATCGACAGTAAATGAAGGCCTGAGGGAATATCCCCGTGACCTCTGTATGTATCCGACCTTCGCGTCCTTAGCCGCCATTGCTATGGCTTCAAGGTCGGGAGTGCCGTCCTCTTTCAGTTCGACTATGCTGCTCTTCACGCCGAAATCTCTCAGCGAACCGCAGCCTGTGTCACCCTCTTTGCCCACAACGCCTTCGAGGGTATCGTAGGGTGCGCCTGTGAGGAAACACAGCATATCATCGGGGCGGAGTATACCGAAAAGCGCGGTGGAAAGTGCGTGGGTGCCGTTGACGAAAGTATGTCTGACTATGGCATCTTCGCCCCCCAGCGCCTGAGCGTAAACCTTATCCGCAGTATCTCTGCCGATATCACCGTAGCCGTAGCCCGTAGTGCCTTTCAGACAGCCCTCGCTCACGCGGTTGTCGATAAAGGCTTTCAGTACTTTCTGCCCGTTTATCTCGGCGATGCGGTCTATCTCCGCAAAGACCTCTGTACACTCGCTCTCAGCCTGTGCGGCAAGGGCGAGTATCTTTTCATCTATTCCAAAAATGTTTGTCAATTATTTCACCTCAAGTAGATCTTTTTTCAGCATAGGTTCCTCAACTTCATATATCGCACCGTATATCTAAAAAGCGTCGCGTCCGAAAACTACTGTAAGCGTAGCGAAGATCGCAAGCAGGGTGAAGTTCACTCCACCTGTACCCGGTACGAAATATTTAGATGGGTCATTGGGATCTATCATTATTTTTTTCTTGTACATATAGTATGCGGGACTTGAATACGAGGCGTCTTTAAACTTCGCTTCGCAAGGATACTTTTTCCCCTTGTACTCGTATATACAGCGAACGTAGTAATCCTTCCTTTGGTCGCCGTCTTCGTCCGTATATTCATTCACTTCATAGTCCACAGGCATGACTTCTACTTCTACTGTACAGTTTCTGGGACATTTTTTGCTCTGTATGCCGGTCGCCAGTACTATTACGGTAAGCACGGCAAATATCAGTGTCAGGATCGTTTTGATGTTTATGCCGGAACTTCTTCTTTTCATCATATAGGATCGCTCCTTTATCTGTTCTTTTGTTCTTATTTTTCTATCTGTTAATGGCTGGGCTTTTCGTCCCGTCTTTCAAGGACTGTATCTATGCCCATGGCTTTGAAGCCTATCTCTTCATAATAGCTCACTCTGTGAGGTCTTGCGAATAACTTCACGGAAATGCCCTGCTGCCATAGTCTTTCGCCTATCCAGTAAAGCAGAGTTCTCGCGTGCATTTTTCCGCGTTCCTCGGGTACTGTGCCCACCTGACCCACCAGCGCTATCTTGTCTATTATGTACTGTATGGTAGCGGTGGTATAGTCACCCATAAGGAATGACTGCGAAAGTCCACGACGTATGCGGTGGGAAGTATCTGTCAGCCACATCTCATAGCTGTCTTCAAGCCTCGGGAAACACTGGGCGAGTATCTTGTAAACATCGTCCAGTTTGGGAAGCTCGTCCACCTCCAGCGGGGGCAGCTTGCCTGTGGGAGAATATGTGAATTCGGTACGCTTTTCACTGCGGTATTCATCATCTAAAAGGACTGCCAGCTTTTCGCCGTACTGCCTTTCAAGCTCAACCGAGAACGGTTTCAGCATACGCACGAAGCCCGCAAGTTCTTCGAGCATTTCATCGGGCAGTTCTTTGCCCTCAAAAGTCGATATCATCAGTGCGCTGTTGAATTCAGAGAACATTCCCAGTCTTTCGCCCTTGTAGTCCATGAAGAAGAACCGCAGGAAGTCATATTTTGTGCCGTAGGCGAGAAAGTGCGACTTTATCCGTCGGCTGTAATTATTGTCCCTGAGCCTGTTTATCAGCGCAAGGTCGATATCTTTGGTCTGATATATCATTATAAGTCCTCCGTTCGGGGGCTAGGATCATTTGTATTTTGCATTACGGTATCAGCTGAGTTCGTTTACCAGCTGCTTGAAATGTCTGCCTCTGTCCTCGAACATACGGTACATATCAAAGCTTGCGCAGGCAGGTGTCAGCGAAACGATATCGCCCTCTTCTGCGTATTCGCGGGCAGTGCGCACTGCTTCTGCCATATCCTTTACGGTGATTATCTTCAGTCCGCTGCCCTTGAAATTGGGAGCTGCTTCAACTGCGGCGCGTATCTTGTCCTTGGTCTGACCCATGAGTATCAGCACCTTTACCTTATCGCAGATAGGTGCAGCCATAGGCTCAAAGCTTACGCCCTTATCGGAGCCGCCCTGTATCATTATCTGCTTCTGGTCGAATGCTGCCAGGCAGGCAAGAACTCTTGTGGGGCTTGAAGCTATGGAGTTGTTGTAATACTTTACGCCGTCCAGTTCTCTTACAAATTCTATACGGTGCTCAACGCCGCCGAATTCCTTTGCTATCTTTGCAACGGTCTCGGGCTTTACTTCGCCGTAGGTCATAGCTATGGCGGTGAGGTAGTCCTCAACGTTGTGCATACCGGGTATCTTGATATCCTTCATATGTACATACTCGGTGACTTTTCCGCGCTCGTTGTAGCAAAGCATACCGTCTTCACGTAGGAATGCTCCGTTATCGGGCTTTTCCTTGATGCTGAACCATGCCAGGTCACCGCGGACGCGGTCTTCAAGACCGTGGGTAACTTCATCGTCAAAGCTGAGTACAGCTCTTGAATATGCGTTCTGGTGGTCGAGGATATTGCACTTTGCAAGGGTATATTCCTCCATAGTGCCGTGAACGTTCAGGTGGTTGGGGCGGATATTGGTTATGCCCGCAACATCGGGGCTTTCACGCATGGATATCAGCTGGAAGCTTGAAAGCTCGCATACTGCCACATCTGTTTCGGAGATGGTCTCAACCAGAGGAAGCAGAGCCTTGCCGATGTTTCCGCCCAGATGTACGCGCTTGCCCTCGGCTTTGAGGAATTCGCTTACGAGAGTGGTCGTGGTGGTCTTGCCGTCAGAACCAGTCAGTGCGTAGGTCTTGCAGGGGCAGAGGTCGAAGAAAGTCTCCATCTCTGAAGTGATTACAACACCCTGCTTTCTTGCCTTTGTAAGAACAGGGTCATTGTAGTACATACCGGGGGTACGGAAAACTATATCGCAGTTGAAGAGTTCATCGAGATAATTCTCGCCCAGTGAAAACTCACAGCCCTTTGATCTGAAATCCTCGATCAGCATAGGGTCGAACTCGTCTTCTTCACGCTTGTCGCAGATAACACAGTTTATGCCTTTGGAAAGGAATACCTTAATAAGGTCGGTATGGCTCACGCCCACACCTATGAAAGCAACTCTTTTATCCTTTATTGCATTGAAGTACTTTTGTGCCTTAGTCATTGTAATTTCTCCTTTATTTCAATGTCTTTATGTCACAGTCTTATCTGCAAACACAAATTATCTATTATATTATACACTATTTTCCCGCAAAACGCAAGGGGATAAAGAAAGAATAATGAAAAAAAGCGTCAGGGTGGCTTTTTTACGCGGGTTCTTGATTTATACAAAAATATGGTGTATAATCATTTCGGGTGATGTAATGGAAGGTTTAAAAAAGGAACTTGCGGTATTCTCGGGGGCACTGCTATGCTGTTTTCTGTGGGCGAGCGCTGTGCCATCAATAAAGATTGGCTACAAACTGTGGGATATCGGCGGGGACGAAACTTGGAAAGTGATACGATTCGCGGGGATAAGATTTTTCCTTGCGGGGATACTTGTGATAGCTTTTGCAGGTGCGGCGCGTAAAAAACTGCTTATCCCGCAGCGTGACGAATGGGGAAAGGTGATGTTCCTCAGTCTATTCCAGACCATAGGGCAGTATATTTTCTTCTATATCGGGGTCGCCCACACTACGGGCGTGAATTCGGCTGTGGTGGATTCCATGACTAACTTTTTCGCCATAATCATAGCCAGCGTAGTGCTGAGAATGGAAAAGCTTACGGTGCGGAAGATGGCAGGCTGTCTGCTGGGGCTTGCGGGAGTGGTGCTTGTGGAGATAACTCCTGCGGGATTTGAATTCCGCCCTGCGGGTGACGGTCTTGTGGCACTTTCGGCGCTGTGCTACGGAGTATCCTCTTCGATGATAAAGAGGTATTCATCGGAACATGACACCGTGCTTTTCAGCGGCTGGCAGTTCATATTCGGCGGCGCGGTGATGACGTTTGTCGGTCAGTGCGGTATGATGGTCTCGGGCGGTAGCAGTGATGATGCTTCTCATATATCTTTCAAGGCTGTGGCACTGCTTATCTATCTGGCGCTGGTATCCAGTGTGGCATACACACTTTGGGGGATACTCCTTAAACATAACGATGTTTCAAAGATATCGGTATTCGGTTTTATGAACCCTGTCATGGGCGTTATGCTTTCGGCAGTGCTTTTGGGTGAATCGGGACAGCTGGGCATAAAATATGTTGCGGCGCTTCTGCTTATAGGTGCGGGCATAGCTACAGTTAACCTGAAAAAGTCTCATGGGATCAACGATACGTTGAATACTGATGGTTAATTGTGAGAAAATTATGTCTAAATTGTTGAATAATACTTGAAATTTCTATGACATTGTGCTATAATATATGTAACACCAAATCTATTGCCGGACGATGTACGGGCAGTCCGGCAGAATGGAGGAGCATATGGATTTTCAGAATGTTGTTGACAGTATATCCAAAGCTGCCTGTGTAGTATCTGTTGAAACTCCTGCGGACGGGAGTCCGATGAAGTTCAGGATAGTTACAGGCAACCGCGCTTATCTTGATACCATCGAGCGCCCGATGCAGAATGTTGAGATGCTTACGAGAAAATTTGTGCCCAACAGTGAGTACACTAACTATCTCAACCGTGATCTCAACTTTGAAGATTCCTGCTACCGTGCAGCAGTGGAGAAAAAGCTTCTGCACGCATATGCGCACCCTGCAAGGTATGATGTGTGGTTCAATATGTCGTTTCTGCCGCTGGGTCCCGATGAGGGTGACCTGCATTACTGTATGTACATAATGGAGATAAACTTCAAGCCCGATGCAAAGAGGATGTCCACCATATCGGCGGATATCGCATCTGCGGTGCTTGAGACCTGTATCAAGCTGAGAAGTACCGATGATTTCAGAACGATCATGAATGAGATATGTGAGGATATCCGTGATCTCTGTGATTCGGAGAACTGCTGTATTCTGCTTATGGATAAGGCGAAGCGTTCGTGCTCGGTGCTTTGCGAGGCTTTCTCAAAGGATACGAAGCTTGTTTCGATGGAGAATTATCTTACTGATGATTTTTACGATATAGCCGAATCATGGGAGAATACCATTGCGGGAAGCAACTGTCTTGTTGTAAAGAATGACAGCGAGATGGCAGTAGTGCGGGAGAGAAATCCTGTATGGCATGAATCTATAACAAGCGCAGGCGGCAAGACCATAGTTCTGTTCCCGCTGGAGTTCAAAAATGAGCTGCTGGGCTATATATGGGCGATAAACTTCAGCGCTGAGGTGGCTGATACCATCAAGGAGACCCTTGAACTCACCACGTTCATACTGGCTTCTGAGATATACAGCTTCAAGATGATGGACAGGCTGCACGTTCTCAGCTCAAAGGATATGCTGACGGGCGTGATGAACCGCAATGAGATGAACAACTATGTGGATGACCTTGTAGAAGGAAGATCGGGCAAGTCCGTGGGCGTAGTATTCGCCGACCTGAATGGACTGAAAGTCGTGAACGACAGCGAGGGCCACATCGCAGGTGATGAGCTGCTGAAAAAGGCAGCTTATGCTTTGCAGGAGGTATTCAATTCCCGTGATATTTTTAGGGCGGGCGGCGATGAATTCGTTGTGATGCTGACAGGTGTTACAGAGGAAGAGCTTTGTCGGAAGACTGAGGAACTCAGGGAAGTTTCGAAAAAATATTCCGATCTGGTATTCGCGATAGGCTATGCCTATGAGGACAGCACGGCTGAGGTACACAAAGCTCTGCGCCTTGCGGACGAAAGGATGTATCTCGACAAAAAGCACTACTATGAGATGCACCCCGAAAAGAAGCGAACTACCGTAAATTAATAGTATATAATATCACGACCCTCGACGAAACGGGGGTCGTTTTATATTGAAATACCATGCCTGATACAAATGTTCTGTGGGGAACATTTGTGAGAAAATCGAGATCGAAGTCGTGTACAAGGCTGTGATACGTCATCCGGTATTTTAATTAGGCTTTTTTCGCAGAAAATATTGACATTTGCGGCTTTGAATGTTATACTTTGGATAATAAACCGTTTCATTCAGAGAAAAATTACCATGGGCAGATTGCTTAATGTTAATCATATATTTAAGCCTGATAAGCTGACTAAAGCACAGTTCAAAAAGAAGTTCACGGAATTTATGACAGCCAAAGGCTAAACAAATAAAATGAATTACGATATTATAGTGAGATGCAGAATGATTATGTCAGATAGAGAAACAATGAATATATGGTTCTTAGATAAGTGAGAGACAATTATCGAATGTCAGCCTGTCATCTATTGCCATAAAACTAAAAATGTGTTATAATAATAAACAATATATTACGTGAAGCAGACTGAAAGGAGAATCATCATGTTACTTGATGGAAAATGCGTGGTCATCGGCGTTACGGGGTCGATAGCCGCTTACAAAATACCCAATCTTGCGCGTATGCTGAAAAAACAGGGAGCTGATGTTGAGATACTAATGACACCCAATGCGTGCAATTTTATAAATCCCATAACTTTTGAAAGTTTGCTGGGGCACAAGTGCTTGGTGGAAACTTTTGACAGGAACTTTCAGTACTCGGTCGAACACGTTGCTCTGGCGAAAAAGGCGGACGTGGTTCTGATAGCGCCCGCTTCTGCAAACGTCATAGGCAAGGTGGCTTCGGGCATTGCAGACGATATGCTGACTACCACCGTTATGGCTTGTACCTGTACAAAAATTGTCTCACCTGCCATGAATCACAATATGTTCCACAACCTCATAGTTCAGGATAATATCGAAAAACTGCGGAGATTCGGGTATAAGATAGTTGAGCCTGACAGCGGTATGCTGGCGAACGGCGACAGCGGTGACGGAAGAATGCCCGAGCCCGATGTGCTTTACGAGTATATCCTGCGGGAGATCGCTTGTGAGAAAGACCTTGCGGGCAAGCGGGTGCTTGTGACTGCGGGTGCCACCCGTGAATCCATTGACCCTGTGCGCTTTATCACGAATCATTCCAGCGGAAAAATGGGCATTGCAGTGGCTAAAGCCGCGATGCTTCGCGGTGCTGAGGTTACTCTTGTTGCGGGGCACACTGAGGCTCAGCTGCCGCCTTTTGTGAATTATGTGCCGGTTGAAAGCGCTGAGGATATGTTCAATGCGGTGACTCAGCTGTCCAATAAACAGGACTTTATTATCAAGGCTGCGGCTGTGGCGGACTATACTCCCAAGACGACTGCGGATAACAAGCTGAAAAAGTCCGATAATGACATGAGCATCGAGCTGAAGCGGACAAAGGATATCCTCAAATATCTGGGCGAGCATAAGCGTGAGGGTCAGAAGATTTGCGGATTTTCCATGGAAACGGAGAATGTTATCGAAAATTCGTCCAAAAAACTACACAGCAAAAATTGCGATATGATATGCGCAAATTCTCTGAGAACAGAGGGTGCTGGTTTTGGTGTAGATACAAATGTTATCACGATGATAACCAAGGACGGCGCTGACGAACTGCCTCTGATGTCAAAGGAAGAAGCCGCCCACAGGATACTTGACAAACTTCGCGATCTGTAAAGGCAGAAAGATGAAAAGGATACAAATATTTGAAAACGGCATAAATGTCGTTTTTGAGATAACCGATGAGAAGATGATAAAGCTGCTGCATTTCTCGGCGCTGCCCTTTGATGAAAGTACAATGACTTTGAGAACAGGCAATGCAGGGTTCAACTTGGTAGAGTTGCAGGTCAGCGGGATAGACCGACCGGGAGAGCGTCACGGCAACAAGTATATTATAACTGCACCGGGGTATCGTCTGAAATATAAGGATTTTAAAGATACGAATAACGCTCTGGGACGCAAGTTGGAGATCATCTGCTTCGATGAAGAAACGGGTCTTGAAACTGTTTCACATATGCAGTTCTACACAGGCACACGCGCTGTGAGGGTGTGGACTGATATCAACAATAGCGGTACAGAAAATTGGACTTTAGAATATGTTTCGTCATTTTCGCTGACAGGCATCGAGAAAGAGGGGCTTCTGCCACAGGACGAAAAAATGCGTGTGGGGATATGTCACAACTCGTGGCAGAGAGAGCTTCAATGGCAGTTTTACAGCCTTGAACAGGCGGGTCTTGGACAATCTCAGCCCACGGAATGGCAGCATTCATCCAAGGTGCTCGGTGTGACGAACGTCGGCAACTGGTCGTCCAAGGAGTATATCCCGATGGGGTATCTTGAGAATACCGAGGTCGGCGGGGCGCTGATGTGGCAGATCGAACATAACGGCTCGTGGCATTGGGAAATATCTGACCGCGAGGGGCATTTGTATTTACAACTTTCGGGACCTTCGGAGATAGAGTCACATTGGTCTAAGAATTTGAAGCCCGGAGAGAGTTTCAGATCTGTATACTGCGGCGTGTGTGCGGTGAGCGGCGGTTTTGATGAAGCTGTTGCTGAAATGACAAGGTACAGACGTCTGATAAGACGAAAAAATCGCGATAATACGAAGCTTCCTGTGATATTCAACGACTACATGAACTGTCTATGGGCTGACCCGACGACCGAAAAAGAGCTTCCGCTGATCGATGCGGCAGCAGAAGTCGGATGTGAATATTTTTGCATTGATGCAGGCTGGTACGCTGACGATGTTTGGTGGGACTGGGTCGGTGAATGGCAGGAGAGCAGGAAGAGATTTCCAAACGGTCTTCGTGAAGTGACTGACTATATCCGCAAAAAAGGTATGATCCCGGGGGTGTGGTTGGAGATAGAAGTCATGGGTATAAAATGCCCCATAGCGGACAGACTTCCCGATGAATGGTTCTTTGTCAGACACGGAAAAAGAGTCTTCGACAGGAGCAGATATCAGCTGGATTTTCGCGTACCTGCGGTGCGAAAACACTGCGATGCCGTTGTGGACAGACTGATAAATGAATATGGCGTCGGGTACATTAAAATGGACTACAATATAGAGCCCGGCATCGGTACAGAGAATAATGCAGACAGCTTCGGTGATGGTCTGCTGGAACACGAAAGAGCCTATTTAGCGTGGCTTGACGGCGTTTTTGAACGTCATCCGAAGCTTATAGTCGAAAATTGCTCCAGCGGCGGTTTGAGAATGGACTACGCGCTGCTATCGAGATGTTCCATACAGTCAACTTCGGATCAGGATGATTACCGCAGATACGCCACTATCGCCGCAAATGCGCCTTCTGCTGTGTGCCCCGAGCAGGCAGCTGTCTGGTCATATCCTTTGGAAACAGGTGACAGGGAAGAAGTTGTATTCAACATGGTGAATGCTATGCTTTTACGAGTACATCAAAGTGGACACTTGGCGCGTTTGGAAGCGGAAAGAAGGGCTCTTGTAAAAGAAGGTATCGATGTATACAAATCCATACGAGGTGATATCGTAAATGGTGTCCCGTTCTATCCGCTAGGTGTGTCTAAATTTTCGGATAATTGGTCTGCGCTGGGGCTGAGATGCGATGGTCGGATATATCTTGCTGTTTGGCGCAGAGAGGGTTCGGACAACTGCATTATCCCTATTGATAATGATTTTAATGATGTAAAAGTCAACTGTATTTATCCTTCGTATAATGAGGAAAAATTCGCTTACAATCCAAATAACAGGACACTTTCTCTTAGGCTTAGCAGACCGAATATGGCTCGGCTGTTTGTATTGGAAGAACAGTCGTAAATTGCGATAATATATATAGTCGAAAATTGTGTTTGATAAATAGTCAGATATTGCTTTATGTGGAGAACAGGATATAGTATTTAACAGGGAGGATTTATGGACATTAAAATACCGCGATATGTTGCTTCGGTGATAGAGATCTTAGAAAAAAACGGATATGAAGCCTACATCGTGGGTGGCTGTGTAAGGGATGCTATGATGGGCAAAGAACCCCATGATTACGATGTATGCACCAATTGCACGCCTGATGGCATGGTTGAGATCTTCAGCGGATTTCACACCATAAAAACCGGGCTGAAGCACGGCACTCTCACAGTCATGTCGGAGCATATGCCTGTGGAGGTCACAACTTATAGGAGCGACGGTGAGTACACCGATCATAGACGACCTGATTCGGTAAAATTTGAAACTGAGCTCGGTGAAGATCTGAAACGCCGTGACTTTACTGTCAATGCAATGTGTTTTAATCCAAATGATGGGACAGTTGATCTTTTCGATGGAAAAGAAGACCTTGAAAATCGTATTATCAGATGCGTAGGAATTGCAGAAGACAGATTCGATGAAGATGCGCTCCGTATCATGCGGGCATTAAGATTTGCATCTGTACTGGACTTCGATATAGAAGAAAATACTGCTGCTGCAATGCGAAAAAAGTCTTATCTGTTGAACGCAATTTCTGCTGAACGAATTTTCTCGGAGCTTAAAAAGCTTCTCTGCGGCAAAGCAGTGTGCAGGATAATGCTGGAATACTCGGATATAATTGGCGTGATACTTCCTGAGATCATTCCCTGCATCGGCTGTGAGCAGAACAATATCCATCACTGCTACACAGTCTATGAGCACATCTGCCGAAGTATCGAGAATATTGAGTGTGACGAAGATCTGCGCCTTGTTATGCTGTTTCACGATATCGGCAAGCCGCAGAAAAAGGTTACCGATGAGGCGGGCGTTGATCACTTCAAGCTGCATCAGCTAAGCGGTGGGGATATTGCAGAGTCCGTTCTTACGCGACTTAAATGTTCCAACAAGACCCTGAAAATGGTGACTTCACTGGTGCTTGAACATGATAACCGCATCCTTCCGAAGCGGCGCACTGTCAAGAGATTTATAGCAAAATATGACTATGATTTTTTTGAGGACTGGCTGAAAGTTCGCAGAGCTGATACTCTGGCACAGTCGGAGTATATGCGTGAGGAAAAGATGGCAGAACTGGAGCAGCTCGCAGTACTGGGTGCTGAGATAAAAGAGGAGATGTGCTGTCTGAAGACCAGTGATCTCGCAATTAACGGTCATGATATGATCGCCATGGGATTCAGCGGTGCTGATATCAAGAATGCCCTCAATACCGCGCTGGATGCGGTGATAGATGAGGAGATCGAGAACGAGCGCGAGACACTACTCGCATTCATAAGGGGGAAGTTTAATGGACAGTAAATTATTTAACTTCTTTAGATGGGTCATACTGATCGCAATGTGTATAGTGATATTTGTTTTTTCTTCATCTCCTGCAAATGATTCGACCAATCAAAGCAGAACAATCGTTATGAAGGTCATCCATTTTTTCTATATCGATTTTGATAAAAAGCCTGTTCCTGAACAGGCGGCTATATACTCTTTGTTGACGATCCTGGTCAGAAAAGGCGCACATTTTTCTGAATATGCTTTGCTTGCTGCACTAGCTTTTTCCGCATTTTACGGGATACACAACCGCATCCTGAGATTGCTAAGTTCTGTTGCGGCGGCTGCTTTATACGCTTGTACGGACGAATTTCACCAGACATTTGTGCCGGGGCGTGCGGGTATGATGCGTGATGTTATCATAGACTCATCAGGTGCGCTGTTTGGTGCTATCGTCGCCTGCTGCATTGCAGCTTATTTCACTGCGTGGACTATCATCAGAAAGAACAGTTATTACTGAAATGCCGTAATTTCAGGCTTTGGCGTCTTGCTTTGTGCAAGGCGCTTTTTGTTTGTGTGAATATCTTTACATATTAAAATATATTATATCGAAGTGACATGAAACTGCCTTTGGAATTGTATAGTTTTCACATTCTTTGTTCATAATTAACCACATTTATTGACAATTCATTTCCTTTGATATATAATAACCTTAGGTATCGGAAAGTGTGGTGACGGCATTATGGCAAAATTTAATGCTCAGACCTTAAAAAAGTCTATACTTCGCGGTTTAGGTCTGGAAAAACACAGTAAATATGTAAGCGATTATTTTTACGATGCTAATATGAAAGCCAGCATTTATATGTCGATAGTTGTTATCGTGCTGGAAGTATGGATGCTTGTAAGGACAACTGTGACCCTTATCCGCAAGGATATGATGGATAAGTTCGGTCTTTATTTTGAAAAGTACTATATCAACTACATTATCCTGCTTACCGCAGGTGTGGTAATGTTTGTTTTTGCACTGAGGTATGTGCTGGGCAAAACGGAAAGAAAATGGCTTGGTATACTGATTAAATGGGCGTTTTCGGCGATATGTATATACTTCGGCATCAAGATATCCATGCAGGACTACCAGAAAGGTGAGCAGATACTTACTTTTCTTACGATGGAGCTCTTCGTTGTCTGTCTGCTGACATGGCGTCCGTGGGTAGGATTTTCAATACTTACCTCATCTTATCTGATATTTTTCACGATACTTTCCCGCATGGAAGCCCATAATACAGGGGAAGTCGGGCTGACCCTCGCTACGCAGATAAATGGCTTTACCATGTGGCTCTCGACGCTGCTGTTCTGCATATCAAACTATAACAAAACCCTTTCACAGGCGCTGAAAGATGAAAGTCTTGAAGAGGTGAACTCTCACCTCAGCCGTATATCGGTGGAGGACGAGCTGACGGGGATACATAATATGCTGTACTTCAGGAGCGAAGCCGAAAAGCTGCTGAATTATGTCACTACCGATAAGGATAATGTGGTGTTCCTGTTTTTTGATATCGAGAATTTCAAGTCGTATAACGAAAAATACGGTTTTCACAAAGGAAATGAACTGCTGAAACAGGCGGCGCATATGATAGTGGATGCTTATCCTAATTCACTGGTGTCCAGATTTTCGGACGACCACTTTGTGGTGCTGACCCATAAGGAAGGCTGCAAGGAAGCTGCTGAAAAGCTTTCGGAGCAGATAAACGCTCTTCAGAATGAAGTGCATCTTCAGCTGAAATGCGGTGCTTATCAGCCTACGGCAGATGAGAGCGACCCCAGTCTTGCCTGTGACAGGGCGAGATTTGCCTGCAATACCATCAAGAAGCATTTCGACAACTTTTTCAGGTACTACGATAAAACGCTGGAGGATAAATTCCAGATGAAGCAGTACATTGTCAACAGTATCGACAATGCCATCGCAAACGGCCATATCAAGGTGTATTATCAGCCTGTTGTATCCACGCGGACAGGTGAGATAGTCGGGCTGGAAGCTCTTGCCAGGTGGATAGACCCCAGGTATGGTATACTGCCGCCCGGAGCTTTTATTGAAATACTTGAAGAGTACAGGCAGATTCACAAGCTGGATATCTGCATGATAGAAAGCGTATGCCGCGATTACCGCGAGGCTGTGGAAAAAGGCGAGGTATTTGTGCCTGTGTCCCTGAACTTTTCAAGGCTTGATTTCGAGCTTTGCGATATCGTGGGAGAGCTTGATAAACGTGCGGTGAAGTACAAAGTCCCGAGGGATTTCCTCGATGTGGAGATAACAGAAAGCGTTCTGAATGATCAGCACGACTTATTGCAGAGGGCTATGTCACGGCTGAGAGAACTGGGCTATAAGGTATGGCTGGACGATTTCGGCTGCGGATATTCCTCAATGAACGTCCTGAAAGATTACAGCTTTGATGTCTTGAAGATAGATATGAACTTCCTAAGCGGATTTGATGAAAACCCCAAGACCAAGCTGATAATCAACAATATCGTGGCGCTGACCAAGGAGATAGATATGGTCTCGCTGACGGAGGGTGTTGAAACAAGGGAGCAGTTTGAATTCCTGGCTTCCATCAACTGCGACAGGGCGCAGGGATTCTTGTTCAGCAAGCCTGTACCTCTTGAAAAGCTGCGTGAGCGGGCAGCTGAGGGTGAACTGAAGTTTTCAGAAGAATTCCGCTCGGTACAAGTGTAAAAATTCAAAAGACAGACATGAGACAGAAAAGGAGACAACATGATAACAGATATTTTTGAAGAACCATTGTCGATGGAGCTGGAGAAAGTATGTTTAAGACCTATAACCGCAGATGATGCGGATGATCTTTACGATATTTTTTCGGACAGACAGGTGATGAAGTACTACGACAGACTGCCCATGGAAAAACGCGAAGAAGCAGACGAACTGGCGAAAATGTTCATGGACGGCATGACTGATAAGACTATGATTAGATGGGGGATAGAGGAAAGATCCAGCGGAAAACTGATTGGTACCTGCGGATTTTTCTGTATCTCCGAAGATGATAAAAAGGTCGAAGTAGGCTATGAACTCAAGCGTGACCGCTGGGGCATGGGAATAATGTCCGAAGCGCTGGGCGCGATAATGAGATTCATATTTACAAAGACGGATATCAACAGAGTTGAAGCCTTTGTGGAAGTGCCGAATGTGGCTTCGATGCGGCTTCTGGATAAGTTGGGCTTTGTCAACGAGGGCACTTTGCGCCAGTACGAAAGGTGTAGGAATGAACTGATAGATGTTACTATCTGGAGCTGTCTGAGAAGCGACGGGGTGTATTAAGAGAGCACAAATCCTCGGGAACTGCCAAGGAAGGGAGCTTTGGCTCAAGCCTTTCGCGAAAGGCTTGCGGGAGCGCGAGGGCAGAGCCCTCGCTTCAAGGCGCAAAACTAGTGTGACAAGCGTGCTGTAAATAGCAAAGCAAACTCCCGACCCAAGAGCGCGGCAATATCAAATAATACGAGCGTGGACAAAACAATCGTCCACGCTCATACTATCTGCGTAAAATTATTGCCGCGCCCGAAATCAACGGCGATAGCTCGTTGATTTCTCGACCCGAGGAACGAGGGGCGAAAGCTCGCAAACTTTCGATCATAGCAAAACCAATGATTATACCGGCAAAACCCGTTTTTATGGTTGTGAGGACATCCATTTTAAACGCTACAGAGTGCGGCACTCTTATCAATACATACTGCGGTAGTCAAGGTCGCCCCTTACGGGTCGAGCTGTCAAATAACAACGACTGCGTCGGCTGTGGCTTCGCTGTTTGACAGCGGGCGCGGCAATTTATTTACGCAGACAGAAAGAGCGTGGACACAAGATTTGTCCACGCTCATATTGTTGTTATTGCCACGCCTTTATTTGGGCGGGAGTTTGCTGTGCTATTTACAGCACGGTTGCCGCGTCGCTCTTGCGCCTTGACCGAGAGGCTCTGCCTCTCGAGCTCTCCGCAAGCTTTTCGCGAAAAGCTTGACCAAAAGCTCACCCATTTGGCATTTTCCGCGGGGGTGTTGCACTGCTTCACTTTGCTATATCATTTCGTCTTTTCCTGATAGATAGCTGCAACTTCATCGATATCACCTGCGGCGATGAGTTCGCCGTGTTCAAGGAGTATCGCTTTGTTGCATATCCTCTTTACCTGATCGAGTGAGTGGGATACAAACAGTACTGTCACGTTGGACTTGAACATACTCATGATCTTGGCTTCGCTCTTTTTGCGGAACTTTGCGTCGCCAACGGAGAGTACCTCGTCAAGTATCAGTATATCAGGCTCGATCTGAGTAGCTATTGCAAATCCCAGTCTTGTTTTCATACCCGAGGAATAGTTCTTTATGGGTACATCTATGAATTTTTCAAGCTCAGCGAATTTTACTATCTCATCGAATTTCTTGTCAACAAATTCCTTGGAATATCCCAGCACTGCGCTGTACAGATAAATGTTTTCTGCACCTGTGTACTGAGGATCGAAACCTGCACCAAGTTCAAGCAGAGGAACGATCCTGCCGTGTCTGATGACTTCACCCTCGGTAGGCTTGAAAACTCCTGCTATGACTTTCAGCAGGGTACTTTTGCCCGCACCGTTCAGACCGAGGATACCAACGCGGTCGCCCTTTTCAACTTTGAAATCCACATTTTTCAGCGCCCAAAATTCGTTGTATTTCAGCTGACCTTTCAGCATTTTTATCACGTATTCTTTAAGGCTGTCAAGTTTTTCCTGACTGAGGTTGAACTTCATTCCCACGTTCTTGACCTCTATCGCATAATTAGACATTGAGTTTTCCTTTCATTATGCCCTCTATGCAATCATGCAAAGAGGGCAGCTGTTTTTATATATGAAGAATAAAATTATCCTGATGCTTTTTGAACATCAGCACGCCGACGATGACGGAAAGCAGGCTTACTGCCGCGGGCATTATCACCCAGGCGGGAGAAGCAAACATATTCTGTCCGTAGACCGCACAGCGGAAATCCTTGATTATAGCATACAGAGGATTGAACTTGAATATCCAGCCATGTCCTTTTTCTGCCACGGTCTCAACTTTATAGAATATTGCACAGGTGTACATAATGAGCATAAGTGCTACATCCCAGAGATACTCCAGGTCGCGGAAGAATACCGACATGGTTGAAAGTATCATGCCTGCACCGAGAGTCAGCAGGAAAAGCATCATCAGCGGTATTATCGCCGTGAACATCCACAGTGTCGGGTATACTCCGAAAACGAACATCGCACCGAAGAGCACTACCAGCGATATCGCAAAAATCACAAAGTTGAATAGTACGCTGGATAGCGGATAGATGTATTTCGGTACATACACCTTTTTTATCATGCCCGCGTGCTGCCGTATGGATTTCATTGCAGCCTTTGAACCCGCAGAGAAGAAGCTGTAAAGCAATCTCGCCGAGAGTACGTACACGGGGAAAGTTTTATCATCTTTGCCGAAGAACGAGCCGAATACCAATGTAAGCACACAGGTAGTCAGCAGCGGTTCGAGAAGCGTCCATAAAATACCGAGATATGAGCGGCGGTATTTGAGCTTTATGCCCTTTTTAACCAGTTCCCGCAGGAGAAATCGGTATCTTTTGAAAGTGTCGATCTGTTTATTTAACATAAAATACCTCACTTAAAGTCATGCCTGCGGCACAACATCTTTATATATATTACCATAACGGCATTTTATTGTCAACTATTTATTCTCACAAAAAAGCCGCGGCACTTCTGCGTTTTTTGTGGAAAAATAGGCGATTGTGACAGCTGTGCTGACATCATACGGAATAGATATTTCATACTTTTGCAGATCCGTCATGCAGTTCGCAGAAAAATTTATAGCGTATAGTATTGACAAATCGGACATCTTCGGTTATAATAAGCCATGTCAGCAGGACAAAGATAAAACTACGAAAGGACGGTGAGTCAGATGAAAAAGATATATCAGTTTAGTAAAGCAAACAACATAATAATTCAGGAGACTCGCCGGTGCAGTCAGCGTTAAGCTGGTAAAATTTAGCATACAGGGTGTGTTTCCGTATGGGAACACACCTTTTTTATTTATGCTAAACGACATATTGGATCGCACACGGCGTACAGAAAAAGTTGACAGACACAAAGGAGATAAATATATATGTTTGAACTTAACGGAAAGTACGGCACAGCAAAGGTCTTCACTGATATTTGCGATGAAACTGCCGTATCACAGATAATTGAACTTATGAACCAGCCCATGTCCGAGGGACAGAGGGTGCGCATAATGCCCGATGTTCATGCGGGTGCTGGCTGTACCGTCGGCACTACCATGACCATAACCGACAAGGCTGTACCTAACCTTGTGGGTGTGGATATCGGCTGCGGAATGGAAACAGTAAAGCTGAAAGAAAAGCACATCGAGGTACAGCAGCTGGATAAGCTGATATACCGTGAGATACCCTCGGGTTTTGATATAAGGAAGAAACCTCACCGCTTCAATAACAAGATAGACCTTACCGAGCTTTACTGCTTTGAGCACATCGACTATGGCAAGGCGATACACAGCCTTGGTTCACTGGGCGGCGGAAATCATTTCATCGAAGCTGACAAGGGCAGCGACGGTGCTGTTTACATCGTTATACACTCGGGGTCAAGGCATCTGGGTCTTGAAGTTGCGAAGTACTATCAGGAGGAAGCTTACAAGCGTCTCAATGGCTGTGCAAAGCCCGATATCGATGCGCTTGTAGCTCGGCTGAAGGAAGAGGGCAAGGAAAAGCAGATTCAGACCGAGATAACCAAGCTGAAAAACACTAAGCGCACTGATGTACCCAAGCAGCTTGCATATACCGAGGGTGAACTTTTTGAGCAGTATATACATGATATGAAGATAGTTCAGCAGTTCGCCATGCTGAACCGTCAGGCGATGATGGACGAGATAATCGACGGCATGAGCCTGCACGTAAGGGAACAGTTCACCACCATACACAACTATATCGACACGGATAATATGATACTTCGCAAGGGTGCGGTATCGGCACAGGCGGGGGAAGTTCTGCTTATACCCATAAATATGCGTGACGGCAGCCTTATCTGCAAGGGCAAGGGAAATCCCGACTGGAATTATTCCGCGCCCCACGGTGCAGGCAGGATACTGTCCCGCTCGGCGGCAAAGGCTCAGCTGACGCTGACGGAGTTCAAGCGTGAGATGAAGGGCATATACAGCACCTCGGTAAGCTCGGCTACCCTTGATGAGAGCCCCATGGCATACAAGAGCATTGATGATATCTTGGGAAATATAGGCGATACCTGTGAGATAGAGGATATCATCAAGCCCATATACAACTTCAAGGCAGGAGAAGCCGAAGATCACGGACGTTCACGGATGAGATAGGAGGAAATCATGGAAGAGAAATTCATACCCTATGAAAAGATGAGCGCCAAAGAGCGCAGGAAAATAGACAATATGAGCCGCAGAACATGGGGCGGGACAGTACCCGTAACAAAGAAAGTGCCCAGCGGGAAAATATACACAAGAAAGCAGAAACATAAAGCGGGCTATGAAATATAGCAGGCTGATAGTCAGTGAAGTTGCACGATGACCGAAAGCAATAGGAGTTATACGAACTATCTGCGAAAAAATGCGAGCGTATGCCACCGTATGCATACGCTCGTTTTGGTATGCGAAATAATGCGGTCGCATGAGATCGTACAGCGTGGTACAGCGATAGTCACAGGCTTTATACCCACAGTATTATCCGAAGAAAAAATATTTACTTTTCTTAAAATATATGCTATAATTTTTATGTTTGAAAAACGCCATTAATAGGAGGATAGGAGAATGGGAAGGAAAGGCAGCATCATCAGGAACGTGCTTTTTTGTGTACTCGGAGTTATAGAAGCGCTTATGTGTATCGCCATAACAGGTGCTACTATCGCGCCAGCTAAGGGCAGTGACCCTATTGAACCGATCTCTGCTGCCGTAGCTATGATAGTCACATTCGCTTTTCTATGTTTGATAAGCTTTGGCGGTCTGGTGAGAGAGGCGGCTTACAAAAGGCTGAATCTCACAAGCAATATGTTTATGCGGTTATTTACGTTGGGAACCGGTTTTACAGCGCTTTTTTGGTGCCTTGAAGATGATGTTCACCTTTATGAGGCGGTAGCGGGTATGCTTGTGCTGTGCATAATTCTTGGGATAGTGGCTATACTGGTTGGCAGAAAGGCTGACAGGATGTCACCTGATAACAGCAGTTCTTCCCGTGTACATATCGATAATTTTGAAAGTGATAAAGCTGAGTGGCACTGGGACGCTGCGGCTAAGGAGTATTACCGCGGCAGTGTTCCCGAAGATATGTCCGACAGCGACAATGACAGGATATACGAATATGCCGCGCTGCCTATGGCGTATTATCTGCTGTGGCTGCTTGACAAGGATATGGTCAGCAAGGAGTTTTACAGCCTTATCCCAGCGGACGTAGTTTCAGCGGTAAAAGATGGCAGAGAAAGCCCTGTTCAGCTGCTTATGTGTACCGACTACTGTTTTGGCAAGGACATGATAAGCGAGGAAGTATATAATTTTACCAACGTTTATTACTGGGGCTGTTTTCAAAAAAGCGGTCTTACCTTTGGCTATGATTCTCTGTATGAAAGCTATATGTTCGATTATTTCCATATTGTGGGTGAAGACCGCAATTACTATGTAAACTCCTATACCAATGATATACGTGAAAAGCTTGAGGAAGTGCTGGACAGGCGTTTCAGGGAGTACAGCGATGACATGGTCGATTCGGTAGAAAGACCGGGTTCTGAATTCTCTGAAAGATATGGCTGGGAGGTCTATATTTCCATGTGCAAAGGTGCGGACGATAATGACCTTGAGCGCTGTATTGCAGATTTCAAAGAGCCTTCTGATGATAAATTTGAGAAGATAAGGCAGAGTATTCTGAATCACGCTGTATATTGTTACGGTGAATCGGAAGAATATGATGAGGCGCTTTTCGAGCTATACAGCGTCTACAACATTACGGTCTACCACAGTGAAAAGGGTGAGCCTGCCTACACTTTGAGCGGAAGCTGTGATTATGACGGTGATGAAATGTTTAATATTACGGTGCGCGGTGATATCGTATATTTGCCGCTGCTGGAAGATGAGGAGATACCGCCGTATTCGGAAAAGATGGAAAGAGTTCTGGCGCTTAGAGATGCAGATGTTTCAGCGGGCAGGAGCGTTGCGCTGATACCATTTATTTTCGGCGGGACACAGGGGGCTGAAAACACTGTATATATGCCCGAGGTATGTGCGGATATAAAGGAAGAATGTGACAGCAGGATAATCTGTCTGGTCAAGCAAGGTATGGAACTTGACTATAAATGCGAGCCGAAATACAAGGATAGCAGGGCAGTGGGATTTACTGTTACAGCAAAAGACAGTTCGGGCAGAACGGTATTTTATGAAAAAATAGATATTGAAGAAACAGCAAATTATCATCAAGGAGATATGGCATGAAAAACTGCAAAAGAGTAATATGGTTCAATCACTGGTTCAGCCAGGCTTATAATTTTATTGAACTTCTGAGACGGGATGAGCGAAACTATATAATCGCAACGGCTAAAAAGCCCGATTTTGTTTTCGGCGCGGCGGCAGATGAAAGGTACATCGAGCCTAACGGCGTAAACGGTGAACAGTATGCCGAATGGGCGCTGGGGTTCTGCAAGGAACATTCGGTGGATGTATTTTTCCCGAAACGCTGGAGGGCGGCGGTGATAAGCCATATGGATGAATTCGCGGCGATAGGCACTCGTGTTACTGCTGACGGCAACACCGAACAGAACGATATGCTTGACAGCAAGATGAAATCCTGCACATTTATGCGGGAGAATGATCTTTGTGCTACGCCCTACATGGAGCGCATAACCACTATGGAAGGTTTTGAGCGGGCGTATGCGGCGGTAAAGGAGAAGTACGGCAGGGAACATAAAGTCTGCGTAAAGGCTGACCGCGATGAGGGTGGTATAACTTACAGGCGGCTTTTTGATGATGATGCGCCGAAGTCCATGCCTGAGGATATAAGCTATCAGTCATACCTATCCGATCTTAAAAACCGAAGCAGGATATATCCCACGGTGGTAATGCCATATCTCAGCGAACCTGAGATAAGCATTGACTGTATGAGGACGGAGAGCGGGCTTATCGCTGTGCCACGCTGCAAGATCGACAGCCATATCACCGCTCTGCGCTTTGACAGGGAGTTCATCGACACTGCAAAGCGGATCTCGGAAAAGGTCATCATCGATTATCCATACAATATACAGCTTCGTCCCCTGAACGGCGAACACGTATTCATGGAGATAAACACCCGAATGGCGGGGGGCTGTTACAAGGCTGACGCTGTGGGCGTGAATTTCCCTCAGCTGTCGGTAAGCCATGCTTTCGGGGATAAGATAGACACCGAAGCCATCCTCAGCGGTCTGCACGATGTGCGTGTGGGCGAAGTAGCGGGCTTCATAGTTATGCCTTAGGCGGTGGCTGAAAATGCTGATAAAGAACGGTATTGTATTTACTGAAAAATGCGAGTTTGAACCCCTTTCCGTGCTCACGGACAGAGGGGTCATCATGGGGATACTTCCCGCTGATGCGATGATAAAGTACGGCGGTGAGGTGGTGGATGCTTCGGGCTGTTATGTTGTTCCGGGACTGACGGATATACATTTTCACGGCTGTGCGGGGCATGATTTTTGTGAAGCCACGGCGGAAGCCATCAGACAAATAGCTGAGTTTGAATACTCACAGGGCGTGACAACGATCTGTCCCGCAACTATGACTTTGCCCGATGAAGATATCGAGGATATACTCCGTGCGGCAGGGGAGTATGCGAAAGATCCTGCCGATTATGGCAGGGCAAAGCTGATAGGCGTTCATCTGGAGGGACCTTTCATCTCTCCTGAAAAATGCGGCGCTCAGAAAAAAGAGCTGATACAGCCGCCATCAGCGGAAAAACTGCGTGCGTGGCAGTCGGCGGCGGGGGGCCTGATAAAGCTTGTGACCATTGCACCGGAGGTCGATGGCGCGATGGAATGTATACGTCAGCTTTCGGGAAGCATAAGATTCTCACTGGGGCACACCGCCTGCGGCTATGATGCGGCAGTTGAAGCCTTTAGGGCTGGGGCAGATCACATCACACATCTGTACAACGCCATGCCGCCATTTACTCACCGCGCACCCTCGCTGATAGGTGCGGGATTTGACACTAAGGGAGTATTCGTTGAAATAATATGTGACGGTGTTCACGTTTCAGAAACAGCGGTAAGAGCGGCTTTTGCGCTGTTCGGTGATGATCGCATGATACTCATAAGCGACAGCATGGAAGCGGCGGGTATGCCCGACGGAGAATATCAGCTGGGCGGACAGGGGGTATCCGTGAAAGGAAACCGCGCTGTGCTTTCGGACGGAACGCTGGCAGGAAGTGTGACACCACTTGTGGATTGTCTGCGGACAGCGGTAAAAATGGGGATACCTCTTGAAAGTGCCATTAAAGCCGCGACTATCAACCCATGCCGTTCCATAGGCGAGGACAAAAACTATGGCAGCATATCCGTCGGCAAGGCGGCGCATATCCTTCTGCTTGACAGGGAAGATCTGTCCCTGAAAGCCGTATATACCCGATAAAAAAGACCCATCGGCAACAAACCGATGGGTCTTGACTTTTTATGCTAGTTCTTATGTTGGATCCGATTGCATAGTATTAAGCAGCGGGTGTTCCTGATATTACTTAGCGCCTTTGATCTCAGAAATGCAGTTTGTGCATATGGACTTGTCCTTGTAGTCAACAAGGTTCTCAGTAGCTCCGCAGAAAATGCATTTTCTCTGATACTTTTTGAGAATGATCTTATCATCCTCGGTATAGATCTCGATAGAATCCTTAACAGCGAGGTCAAAAGTTCTTCTGAGTTCGATGGGAAGAACGATCCTTCCCAGGTCATCGACCTTTCTTACGATTCCTATGGATTTCATTTTTCTCAATTCCTTTCTCCGATAGATTTTTCAGCTGTAGTAGACTGACTGATATGATATATACATTATAGCAATTTGAACAGAGTTTGTCAAGTAAATTTGAACGGTATGTCAATTGCTAGTCACGCGAAAATCGTTTTCAGCATTATGCACATCAAAATATTACTAAATGGAATATTTGCAGCGTGAAAAGGTATATTTTTACTTGTAATATTTGTAAATTTTCCCGAATCGGGAAAAGTAAATAATTAATGAATGAATTTAAATGATTAAATTAAAAATCATGAAAAGGGGTGGTGAAATGCTGGCGTTTGTAGTGGCGATAATGCTTGTATTATCCGCAGTTATGGGCTTTTTTGAGGGTGGTTGGGCAGAGATCTCCGATGCGGCGCTGGGGCAGTGCGTGAAAGCAGTGGAGCTTGGGATATATCTTGCAGGCTCTATGGCGCTGTGGTGCGGATTAATGCATGTTGCTGAAAAATCGGGTATGACACGAATTATCGCGCGGCTGCTTTCTACTCTGATAAGACTTATCTTCGGCAGGCTGGATACAGATTCAAAAGAAGCCGTGAGCATTAATCTTACCGCGAATCTGCTGGGGCTGGGAAATGCCGCAACGCCAACAGGCATAGAAGCTGTCCGACGGCTTGAAAAAAGCTCACGCCCCAAACGGAATACCGCCCTGATAACAGTTATCAACACCGCTTCGATACAGCTTATCCCAGTCACGGCAGCCGCACTGCGTTCCGCACACGGATCATCTGCACCTATGGAGATACTTCCCGCCGTGCTCGCGACCTCGGTCTGCTCGGCGGCGGTGGGGATAATAACCGCATCTATACTGTTTTCGGAGGATAAATAAATGACCGTTACGAACATGACTGTTCCGCTTATCATCACGTTCATAATGTTATTCGGATTATTTAAGCAAACCGATGTGACAGGAGATTTTACCGCAGGGGCATCCGATGGCTTGAAGACCGCTGCGGAGCTGATACCGATACTGGTGCTGCTTATGACTGCCGTGGGAATGTTCGGCGCATCGGGGGCTTCGGCACATCTGGCGGGGCTGATATCACCTTTGGCAGAAAAACTGGGATTTCCCACTGAGTGTATCGAACTGGCGCTGTTACGTCCAGTTTCGGGGAGCGGAGCTATCGCCTCACTTGATGAACTGTACACCCGAATCTCTCCCGACAGCTTTGCTGGCAGGACGGCGGCGGTGTTGATGTCTTCCACCGAGACAACATTTTATACTATTGCGGTATACTCTGCCGCTATGAGAAAAAAGCCGGGCAGCCGCGTGTTTATCGCAGCTGCCGCAGCAGATATCACAGGGTTCATATTGTCGCCTTTGATGGTCAGGCTGTTGGTCAGGTGATGATCTTCACGGAACTGCCCAGGGATTTGTCCTTGGTGACCACTATCTGCCTGTCGATCTTCTCTTTGAGTTCAGGCACATGGGAGATTATGCCCACAAGCCTTGAATTTTCAGCCAGACCGTTAAGCGCTTTTATCGCCTGATCAAGGGTCTCGTCGTCCAGTGTGCCGAAGCCCTCATCGACGAACATGGAATCTATCCTTACGCCGCCCGAGGACTGCTGTATCTCATCGGAAAAGCCCAGTGCCAGCGCAAGCGAAGCCATAAAGCTCTCTCCGCCCGAAAGGGAGCGTATGCTTCGGATACTGCCCGTAAAATGGTCGTTTACGTCAATGTCCAGACCTATCTTCGTGTTGCCGCGGCTGGCACCGCTTCGGATAAGCTCGTACTGTCCGTTGGTCATCTGTAAAAGTCTGACATTTGCGTGAGCGAGTATCCTGTCAAAATATTCCATCTGTGCGAAAACTTCGAGAGTAACACGCTGTTTGCCTGCAAGAGTGCCGTTAACGGTGCTGTTGATGGCATTTTTTATGCTGTACTCTCTGTTGAGTGCGCGGTTGTTGGCAAGCTCCGAGCGTATCTTTTTGAGGGTGTCCTCGGCGGAAGACAGGCATTTTACAGTCTCGTCACGCTTATCAAGCGCTGACTTGGTGCGCTTTGCACACTCTTTCATATCACGGTCAAGAGCTTCGCAGTCGGGGCGCTTTTTGCGCTTTGTCTGCTCTTTGAGTTCGCTCAGGTGTCCCGAAAGTTCTGTGCGCTTCTTTTCAAGCTGTGCCAGTTTGTTATCAGCATTGGATATCGCCTTTTCGAGGGCTGACTGCTGATTTTTCAGCGCTGAGATATGCTTCATCGCTTCGGCTTTGTTGGTGCATGGCAGAGCATCAAGCTGTTTTTTCGCAGTAAGCTTTTTTTCCTCTGTCTTGGCGGTGAGCTCTCTCAGGCTGCCCTGCAATGCCGAAATATTTTGGCTGTTCTCAGCGATGCGCTTTTCGAGTTCTGCGGATCCCTGCTCGGCGGCTGTTTTCTCCTTTGCCTGTTTTTCCAGATCTTTCTGGGTCGCGGTCAGCTTTTTCAGAGTATCATTTATCTTCTTGTAGTCTGTACGCGCGTTTTCAAGGGCTTTTTCGGGTGTACAGCCCTCAGCGTATTTTCCTGCGTGAGCCATAGCGGATTCCACGGCTTTTTCGTGCGCCGACTTTGCCGCCGCATGATCCGATGCCGCTTTCAGGGCTGTATTACGTGCTTTGTCAAGCTCTGCAGATGCCTTGTCAACGGTCTGTTTGTCGGGGGCTTTATCGGATATCTCAGCCTTTTTCGGGTGATGCACCGAGCCACAAACAGGGCAGGGCTTGCCCTCTTCAAGCTCTTTCGCCAGCAGACCTGCCTGCTCTGCCAGATAAAGACTGAAAAGCTGAGAATAGTTCTTTTCAAGGCGCTCCATTTCCTGCTGTGCAGATTCGTAGGCTTTAAGGGCTGATTTCTCTTTCTCATTTAGCTTGTCAGCTTCGGAAAATTCGATGCCTATGTTTTTTATATGTTCCAGCTCGCCGCTGAGTTTCTCGGTTTTTCCCGAAGTTTCAGCCAGTTTTGCGCCGATATCTCCAAGGTCGGTTATGAGCTTTTTCAGTTCCTCACGTTTTTTAGTGTCTGCCGAAAGCTGTTTGTTGAGAGCTTCAAGCTTTTTGCTCTCTGAATCAGCCGCTTTGCTGAGTTTTTCGGCTTCTTTCAGGACAGCTTCCGCGTCATCGTAAAGCTGAAGCTGTTTTTCTTCCGCAGCAATCTGACCTATCAGCGCCTTGTGCTCGGGGAGTTTTTCGTGCATGGCTTTCGCATCTTTTTCTGCTTTTTCCAGTTCGGGCAGAAGATCCTGCATATCCTTTTCGGACTGCTCAAGCTTGTCGAAAAGTTCCGTCAGCTTTTTGCCGTTTTCAAGGGTGAGGGCGGCTGTCTTGTGCTGTTTGTCAGCCTCTTTGTACTCATCAGCCGCTTTTTTAGCCTCGGCTTTTTCATATTCCAGGGCTTTTTGGCAAACTTCTTCGATATCCGTATCGGCGGCAGATTCGGGATTCTGCGCTGCGGAACTTATCTCTTCACGGTAGGGGTCTTCCGCACCGAGCCTTATATTTCCCAGCAGAGAGCCTATTTTCAGCTCCGAGTCTTTGTAACTGCGGTACACGGCGTTGGTTTCTTCTTTCAGTCTTTCCTGAAGCACCCTGTATTTTCCTGTGGAAAAAATAGCGCTGAGTATTTTGGTGCGGCTTTCAGTCTTGGTGTTGAGAAGTTCGGCAAAACTGCCCTGAGCTATCATCGCTACATTTCGGTACTGTCCGTGGTCAAGCCCGAGGATAGCTTTTATCCTGTCATTGACCTCGCTTTCGCCTGAGGCTATTGGCTTTTCCTGGCCGTATACATATATCTCGTTGGTGGTGTTGAGGTCGGTCTCGCCTTCACCACGCTTTTTCGGTATCTTCTGGCGCGGTTCTCGGTGGACGATATATTTCGTTCCTCCGTAATCGAAAAGCAGTTCGGCGTAGGTGATGACACCTGCTTCGGCGTACTCGCTTCTGAACATATTTACAGTTCTGCTGTCGCCGCTGGCTTTGCCGAAGAGGGCATAGCATACTCCATCGAATATGGTGGTCTTGCCTGCGCCTGTATCTCCCGTTATGAGGTAAAGCCCCTGTCCGCCCAGCTGTTCCATATCTATCTCGGTCTTTTCGGCATAGGGACCGAAAGCCTGCATTGTAAGTTTCAGCGGTCTCATAAGCTGCCTCCCCATATCTTGTCTATCATGTCCCTGATGTATGCCGACTGTTCCTCAGTCATCTCGGCGCCGTTCTGCTCTTTGAAAAGCTCGGCTACTAGCTCAAAGGGAGTTTTGCTGTTGGTATGCACAGCGGCAGTTACCTCGGAGATCGTCTGGGTGCGTCTGTTGTCAAAACTCAGCTGAACGATATTGTGGTAGACCGTTCTCAGCTTCTGCATTACGTTTGGTATGTCGGTATCGTCTGTCAGGGTGATGTAGTAAAATCCCTCGGTGTCAAGCTTTTCGTAGAAACTGCGATCCATCAGTTCGTTATATTCTCCTTTCAGCTCAATGACATCGCGCATGGGCGCAAGGGGGACGGTGGTTATCACGGTATCGCCCTTTTCTCGGATATCGGCTATCGTTACCGATTTTTTATGGCTTATCTCAGAAGCGGAATATTTCAGCGGGGTGCCGCAGTAGCGTATATTTTTGCCGATATTCTGGGGACCGTGGATATGTCCCAGTGCCACGTAGTCAAAGCCCTCAAAGACCTCAGAACCGATATTATCCAGGGTACCTACCGAGATATACTCAGAATCGCAGGTAATTGCACCTGTGATGAACTGATGGCACATCATTATGCACCGCCTGTTTCTGTCGATGCCGCTTTGCTCGATGACAGCATTCATCATGTCGGTGTAGGTCTTTATCTCCTTATCGGGACAATAGCCGCGCACAAAGGAAGGTTTGATGAATGGAACGGAGCAAATGTCCAATTCTCCGTACTCATCCGAAACTGTCAGCACGCCGGGATTTCCCTCGTAGCAGGCACATATGTGTATATCGGCATCAGCCATTATCTCACGTCCGTAATCTATTCTTTCGGGGCTGTCATGATTTCCGCTGATGATGTAGACAGACAGCTTGTTCCTGCGGAGTTTGGTTAGAAACTCGCCGAACAGCCTGACAGCTTCCGCCGAGGGTGCGCTTTTATCGTAAATATCTCCCGCGATGAGTATGCCGTCACATTTTTCAGCCGAAGCGATATCAGCTATCTGTGAAAGTATGTAGCGCTGATCTTCAATGAGGGTGTAGCTTCCCAGCCTTTTGCCCAGATGAAGATCGGAAACGTGTGCGAATCTCATTGATATCCTCCTTTGCTGAAAATCTGATCACTTGTTTTTGTATACTATCTTGTCCTTGAGGTCGACCTTATCGTAGCCCCATTTGAAACCGATATATGTCGAGAGTGGGAAAAGCCCCAGATAGGGGAGTATCAGCAGGAAAACTGCGGGGCTCATATCCTTAATGTAAGCAGAGTGTGCAAAAATATCAATTATGGGGAAAAGGCAGGCATTTGCTATCTTGAATGCGGCAAGAAAATCGAATGCACCGCTGAATTTAGATACCGCAAGTATCACCGCAGTCAGCGCAAAGGGAATCATAGCGATAAGTCCTGTTATAGTCCCGAAATTTCTGCCGACATTATCGCCGTGGAGAGTATCTGCATTGGCGGCTTTTGAACCCTCTTTCAGCCCAAAGTCCGCAAGTATGCAGACTACGCACATTATACCCATGAATCCGAACATAAGGTTCGCGAAGAGGCCCATAGCCTTAGCTACCGCCCAGAAAAAAAGCATTACGAATATCCCGAAAAATTCGGTTTGAAGCCCTTTCAGCAGACCGTATAAAAGGGCAGATCTTCTGTTATATTTCATTTGATTCACTCCTTGAAAGATGTGGCACCGAAAGCTTATGCCGCGTGTGACATTTGGTTTCGGCGCTTAATAAGTGTATTATATCATAAAACGAAATTCAATACAAGGGCTTTTTTGAAAGCTTTTAATTAAAGTACAAAAAAGTGTACAAAATAAACTTCGCGAATATTATCGTATCATCGGTACATACTATTATTAAAAAGGAAAGGAGCGATTTTGATGAACGATAAGGAAAGACGACCTCTGCCTGTTGACCCTGTGGACGGCACACGCGTTTATATGCCCCTTGGCAAGCGGTTTTCGGTGGGTGAGGAACTTGGCGAGGTAAGCTTTGAAAATCAAAGCGATGATATCAGCGGAGAAATCGGTGAATAGATTCGGGGTTGCATAAAACGGATATCCGTGGTATAATACAATAGACTTGAGACACCATTATACCGAAAGGACAGGATATCATGGGCAGGATAAAAAAAGCCGCCATAGTAACAGGCGGTTCAGGTGGGATAGGCGGCGCTATAAGCAGAAAGCTGGCGCAGGCGGGCTATCTCACGGCGATAGGCTATAATAAAGGTAAGGAAGAGGCTGAGGTGTTGGCGGCTGAACTTAGGGAGTCGGGGTTTACGGCTGAGGCTTTTCGGTGCGATATCGCTGACCCTGTAAGTTGGGCAGAATTTCTCACTGAAGTCGAAAAAAGCTTCGGTGAGTGCGAATTGCTCGTAAATAACGCGGGCATAGCGGATATCGGGCTGTTCACCGACCTCACAGATGAACGGCTTTACGAGATAATGAATACCGATCTCTTGGGGCATATGCGGCTGACAAAAGCTGTTCTGCCCCAGATGATACGCAGACATTCGGGCAGTGTGATAAACATATCCTCGGTGTGGGGGGAAAGCGGTGCTTCCTGCGAGGTTGCTTATTCGGCGGCCAAGGCGGGACTGATAGGCTTCACAAAGGCGCTGGCCAGGGAGTGTGCCCCTAGCGGAGTGCGCGTGAACTGCGTAAGCTGCGGTCTTATCGATACAAAGATGAACAGCACTCTCTCCGCTGAAGATCTTAACGCTGTCACCGATGAGATACCCATGGGGCGAATGGGCACCCCCGATGATATCGCGAATGCTGTTATGTTTCTGGCAGAGGAGTCTTCCGCCTACATAACGGGTCAGGTACTGCGTGTTGACGGCGGCTGGCTGTAAAGTATCATACAAGTACACCATGCGCTGTTCTGCTGTAAAAAGCAGGGCGGCGCTGTTTTTATGCCCTTTTGTGAGAAAGAAAAGTAAAAATTCGGTGAAATAGTAATGAAAAAAGCCCGGGGCGGTTTGACAAATGCAGGGTTATACTATATAATAGTGATATTCGTGAAAATAGTTATATAAAGCGGAATATGTTCGGGTATTCCCATATTTTTCGGGAAAAGCAGGACATATCTCGTTTAGGTGTAAAAATGTAGGAGAGCGATTATGGATAGAGATGAAAAGTTCCGTCGCCCCGCAGACCCCTATGAGGAAGAGTATCAGCGACAGCTGGAAGAGATATCACGGATCGCAGGGGATACGGGTGGCGAAGTAGACCTCAGCATGGGCAGTGCTGATGATGTTTTCGCCTCGGAATATCAGAGGTACGGCACACCTCCGCAGATGGAAGGTCAGCCTTACAGTGAAGAATACATGGACAGGCAGTATGCGCAGGCGCGTACTGGAAATGGAAACAGACAGCCATCGCGGTCGGGTGCACCACGTACTCGCAGAGAGGATAACGGCGGCGTACAGTATTCCCGTCCGCAGACAAAGCCACAGTACGGCGCTGAAAGCCCGCGGCAGAATTATCCCGAAGATGATATGAGGGGTAGAAATACGGCTCGCGGCGGAAATGATGGTCAGCGGAGAAGACCGACCCGCGGCGCAGATGGCGAAAGAACAGGCGCTAACAGGTCGAGGGAAAGAAGAGAAGAACGTCCCGCACAGCGCAGGGACAGGAACAGCGGTCAGCCTGCTAAGAGAAAGGCAGAGCGCCGCGAAAAGCCTCGTGCTTCCGAAGAACTTCGTTTCGGTACGCGCAACGGCGGAAAAGTTTCTGTACACAAGACAAGGCATCCTGTACGCAGTTTTTTCAGGACACTGATAACACTGCTTCTTGTTTTGTTCATCGGATTGAACGCACTGCTTTATTACTACATCACCCTTGTAAACCGCAGGGGACGCGGAGAACGTTCATTCACAAGCGGTTCAATGGACAGTAAGAGCGTTACGAATATCCTGCTGATAGGTTCGGATACCCGAAGTGAAAAGGAAAACGGCAGAACGGACAGCATGATACTTATGTCGGTGAACAAGGATAAAAAGACCATCACCATGACATCATTCATGCGCGATATGTATGTCGAGATAAAGGGCAGGAGAACAGGCGGCGAAGATATCGACGTGTGGGACAAGCTGAATTCAGCTTATGTTTACGGCGGTGCTGAACTGCTTATGGATACAATCGAGTACAATTTCGATATATCGGTGGACGACTATGTTTATGTGGATTTCTTTGCATTTATCGACATAGTTGACTCCATTGGCGGACTTGAGATCGATATAACCGATGAGGAAGCCGCAGGCTTGGAAGACCCTCTGGGTGAACAGAACAAATATCTTAAACAGCCCGAGGATACCGATTGCCTTGACCACGGCGGAAAACTTCTGCTGAACGGCAACCAGACCCTTGCCTATGCAAGACTGAGATACGTGGGCAATGCTGATTTCCAGCGTACCGAAAGACAGCGCGAGGTCATAAGCAAAATAATCGCTAAGGTGAAATCTTCCGACCCACTGACGATAAACCGCTTTGCGAAGTCGGTATGCTCCAATCTTTCAACGAATATGAGCCGCGCCGAGATGATGCTTTCGGCATATAAGGCGATATTCTCGGTGAATTACCAGATGAAGACCCTGCGTATCCCTGCCGAAGGAAATTACAGCTTCGGTATGCACGGCGACCAGTCAACACTTGATATTGATATCGAAGCCTGCCGTGAACTCCTCAGAAGCGAGATATACGGCGGATAATAACCAATAAGCACTTCTGCTTTGATACGGCGGAAGTGCTTTTTTGTGCCTTTGTCACCCCTTGACAATCAGGTATAAATATAGTATAATAAATAATTAGTTACAGAATTTTTTCGATATCAAAAGGAGAGATCGATCATGCAGCTTAACGGTTCAGACGTTATCATAGAATGTCTTGTTGAACAGGGTGTTGACACTATTTTTGGTTATCCGGGCGGTGCAGTGCTGAATATCTACGACGCACTCTATAAGAATTCCGACAGGATAAGACACGTTATCACAGCCCACGAACAGGCAGCCTGCCATGCAGCTGACGGCTATTCCCGTACCACAGGCAAAACAGGCGTTGTTCTGGCAACTTCGGGTCCCGGTGCGACCAACCTTGTTACAGGTATCGCTACTGCTTATATGGATTCAGTTCCTATGGTAGCCATCACAGGTAATGTGACCAGAAATCTGCTGGGTCTTGACTCTTTCCAGGAAGTGGATATCTGCGGTATCACTATGCCAGTTACAAAGCACAACTATATCGTAAAGGATCCCGAGAAGCTTCCAGATATAATCAGAGAGGCTTTCCGCATAGCCAACGAGGGCAGAAAAGGTCCCGTGCTGATAGATATCCCAAAGGATATTACTGCGGCTATGATAGAGTATGAGAAGAAAGAACCTCTGAAGTCCGAATACAAGGATCCTGATACTTTCGAGGCTGAGATAGCAGAGGCTGCCGAACTCATCAAGAAGTGCGAAAGACCTTTCATCTACGCAGGCGGCGGTGTTGTATCCGCTGATGCAGTTGATGAGATGAAGGAGTTCGTAAGAAAGTGCAACGCACCTGTTGCCCTGTCGCTGATGGGTCAGTGCGCATATGATAATACTTCCGAGAATTACATAGGTATGCTGGGTATGCACGGAACAAAGGCTGCTGCCAAGGCAGTCAGCGGCTGCGACCTCATGATAGTTCTGGGCTCGCGTTTTTCTGACAGAGTTCTCTGCAACCCCAATACTTTCGCTAAAAATGCTCATATAATCCACCTTGAGATAGATCCTGCCGAGATAGGCAAGAACATCGAGGTATATCACCACGTTACAGGCGATGTCAAGAAGGCTATCGCAAGGCTGAACGAACTTCTGCCCGATATGTCTCACCCCGAGTGGTTCAATGAAGTTATGGGCTGGAAGAAGAAGTATGCTCTGCGTATGGTACCTATCGAGAGCGAGGACGAAGTTCTCCCCGATCAGGTCATTTCAGCGCTGGACGACCTTACCGATGGCAAGGCTATAATCTCCACCGAAGTTGGTCAGCACCAGATGTGGGCTGCGCAGTATTACGATTTCAAGTGCGCAAGAAGCTTTGCATCCAGCGGCGGACTTGGTACTATGGGCTACGGTCTCGGCGCAGCTATCGGCTGCAAGGTCGGCAATCCCGACAGAACAGTTGTAAATATCGCAGGCGACGGCAGCTTCTTCATGAACTGCAACGAACTTTCCAGCTTGGCTAAGCACAAGATACCTCTGATAGAATTGGTATTCGAGAACGACGTTCTGGGTATGGTTCGCCAGTGGCAGAGACTGTTCTACGGCAAGCGTTTCAGCCAGACAAATATCGAGCGTGGAACTGATTTCATGAAGCTTGCAGATGCTTTCGGCATCGAAGGCGTTCGCATAACCAAGAAGGATGAGATAGTTCCTCAGCTGAAAAAAGCTCTTGAATACGCAGCAGCAGGCAGACCTGTTCTCGTAGATGTAGTTATCAACAAGGACGTTAACGTTCTCCCCATGGTACCCGCAGGCGCAGATGTAAGCCAGCCTATCATGGAGATAGATCTTGAAAGCTAAATAAAAGATCTTAGCCCGTGAGCCAAAAGCTCACGGGCTTTTTGTGTACAAAAAAACGGGACGAAAGTACAACGTACTCTCGTCCCTGTCAATAATTATGAATTACTTACGCATTTTGCGTATATTCTCCATCGTGCCCATTACAAGGAGTCTTTCGTCCTCGGTGAAGCGGTGGTCGATGGTCGCCATCTTGAAATCGTTGTCCTGCTTTACCGCAAGCACGTTGATGTGGTATTTCTGGCGGACGTTGCTTTCAAGCAGATTTTTGCCTATCCAACTGTCGGGAACGCTTATCTCGTAGATAGCGTACTTGTCGTTGAGGTTAAAGTAATCGAAAACGCCCTCAGAACCGAAACGAACTGCAAATCTCTCGGCGGTCTCTTTTTCGGCATAGATGACTTCGTCAGCACCATTGCGCAGCAGGAATTTCTTGTGGATATCGCGGTTTGCTCTGGCGAAAACATAGTTTGCACCAAGCTCGTGCATAAGGCAGGTAGTTTCAAGGGAAGCCTGGAAATTATCGCCTATGGCACATATACACACATCAAAATTGTTTACACCCAGTTCTTTAAGGAACTGAGCGTCGGTAGCATCGCCTATGCGGGCATCGGTAACGTATTTGAGGGCGGAATTTACCCTGTCTTCATTGATATCTATCGCCAGTACCTCGTTATCCATAGCTGTCAGCGATTTTGCCATGTGCTTTCCGAAACGTCCCATACCTACTATAAGAAACGATCTTGCCATACTTATTCTCCTCTTGATTATACTTTTCCTTACTTCGTTGTTTTAAATTGCCTGAAAACCTTGACGCTGTCAGCTTACTCCTGCGTTTCAGTGCTGGCTTCAAAGGTGTAATCTGTTATGATGTGGGAATTATTCAGGTATTCTGCCCTGAATCCCTTTTCTGAATGATCGCATTTTTCATTGAAAAGCTTTCCCCAATCCTGTTTGCTGATTGGAAAGCGGTATTCGTTCCCGCTTTCATCGGTGCAGATCATATAATTTATATAGCCTTTAGTGTCATTATAAAAGCTGATCTTCTCGATGTTTGAAACCGTAAGAGTCTCATTTTCGGACATATCGCGGTATATCTCCGCAAGCTTGCCTGCTTCGGGGAAATAAACGTCCTTTTTTGAAAAACTGTATGCAAGGATGCCGATGACAAGTGCGGTTATCAGTATGAAAGGAATGATCAGCAGCCAAAATTTCTTATTAGCTTTTCTTTCGTTCTGACATTTCAGCTCTGCAACTTGCTTTGCCCAGCTGTCTTCCATTTCAGCGATACGCTTATCTTCTTCGTCAAGGGAAGCCAAATACGCTTTGTTGTTTCTGTATGATGACAGAAAATGAACTGCTAAAAGTTCAAGTGTCACGATGACTGCGATGTATCTCAGCAGTTTGCTTATTGTTATGATCAGCAGATAATTCGCTGTGCTTTCTGCCGCACCTATAAAACTAACAGACTTCATGTTCGCCCAGAAATCCGGAGCGTAACCGACGGCATAGCAGATCGCAAATAAAAATAACAGACGTTCCGTCTTGGATTTTTTTTCTTTGCCGCTATCTTTTTCAGATGAGATCATATCATTCTGTTCAATTGTTTTCATATCGTTTTCCTATTTTATCAAAGCATTATCTTCTCCTCGGGCAGCTGACTCTTGTTGGAGGCATAGTTGTTATGCAGGGATACTATAAAGGTTATGCCTCCTACACGTCCGAAGAACATTATCATTATTACTATGAAAATGCTCAAGTCGGAGAGGGAAGTGGTTATGCCCATTGAAAGCCCTGTGGAGCTTATGGCACTTACAAGTTCAAATACGACGGGTGTTAGTTCAAGTCCGTCCACGCCTGTTATTATCATGGCTGAAACTGCTACCAGCACCAAATAAAGTGTGGTGATGCAGCTTGCGTTTCGTACAGTTGTGTCATCAACGCGCCTGCCGAAGAACTCAACACTCTTTTTCTTTCTGAATACGGTGGAAATCGTCATCATCATTACCGCAAAGGTAGTTACCTTGATACCGCAGGCGGTAGATCCGGGAGAGCCGCCGACGAACATGAAGCATATCAGAAGCATGATGGAAGTCTGTCTGAGATTTGCAACGGTCACCGAAGCAAATCCTGCGTCACGGCCTGAAGTAACCAGCATAGATGAAGCGATGATCTTTCCGCCGTAACCGAGATCGCCCATAGTAGCGTCGTTGTGCCATTCCAGCAGAGCCATATCAAGCATACCGAAGAAATAGAACAGCACCGTGACAACAAGTATTATCTTGGTTTGTGCTGAGTATTTCTTGATATGGTGCTTGTGTGTGACGATATCCGACCAGGTAAAAAAGCCGATACCGCCGACAACCAGCAGTATGATTATGGGGATATTAAGGATAACGCTGTCATTGGCCGTTATCAGCGAACTGCCCGGCTCAAAGTAACCCATAAGGTCTAGACCTGCCGTGCAGAATGCGGATATGGAGTGGAAAAGGGAGAAATATATACCCTTTGCCCAGCCCAGACGCGGCACGAACCAGAAGCACAGCGCAGCCGTTCCAAGAGATTCAAACAGAGCAGTACCTTTGAGTATAAAGCGGGTCATCTTGACAACACCGCCAGAAGATACGCTGCCTATGGATTCTCTCATAGTGGCACGCTGTTTCAGACCGATCTTCTTGCCCATGAAGCTCAGGGCGAAAAGCCCGATGCTCATGAAGCCGATACCGCCGATCTGTATGATTATAAGTATGACTATCTGACCAAAAAGCGACCAGTAGGAATAGGTATCGTGAAGTGTCAGACCTGTTCCGCTCAGTGCAGAGGTCGTTGTGAATACGCAGTGATTCAGAGGTGTACGCACTCTCTCCGTTGTACTTATCGGCAGACAAAGGAGCAGTGCACCTACCATTATAACTATAGAATAGCCGAACATCAGCGACTGTGTGAATGACATTCTGCGCAGGATACCATGTTCAAATATATGGGGCAAATGAAAGTGTTCCCGTTCATTCAGTTTTAATTTCATCATTTGATCTATCCCTTGTTAAAACCAGATAAGTAGTTTGTTTGATAAAACAGTGTCTACATAGCTAATATAGTCTATCATATTTTTGTTGATAAAATATTACATATGATGAATATTTTGTTAACAATACAACGTTTGCTCACTGAGAAGACCTGTTCATACGAGCGGCGAAAACGATTTTTATTGAATTTTTTTTACTTGCAGAAGAAAATTTATTAATTTGGTTGAAAAAACTATTGTATATCGTGGAAAAGTATGATATAATGTTAATTAGTAACGATTGTTATTAAAAGACCATAGTATCGGCGGGAGGTGACAGGCTTTGAAAAAGTTCATATCTGCAGCGATATGTACGGTGATGCTGTTTTGCATGGCGGGCTGTGAACAGAAAAAGTCTGAAACTGTTCCCGAGTTCGAGCCTGCACCTGAATTTTCTCCCCTGACCGAGATAAAAGAGGGCAGAAAAAATATATACCTTATCATAAAGAACCTGAACAGTGATTATTGGGATGTGGTAGTCGATGGAGCTAAAGCGGGCGGTGAGGATTTCGACTGCAATGTGTATTACAGCGGCTGCAATCTCGAAAGCGACTGGGAATCGCAGAGCAGACTTATGGATGAGGCTATCGCCGCAGGTGCGGATGCTGTACTGCTGGCACCCAATGATTCTGTCAAGCTTTCCGCTGAGATAGAAAAAGTCTATTCAAAGGGCATAAAGATGGTGCTTGTAGATACCATCGCGATAACCGACAGCTACGATGTATGTTTTATGACAGATAACCTGATGGCAGGGCAGCTGGCTTCTGCAGAGATGCTGGCACAGCTCCATGAAAAGGGTTACAGTGAGGATGAAACGGTTCAGGTAGGCGTTCAGGTGTGTGCAACTGCTACACAGACGATAAATGAACGTCTTGCAGGATTTTTGCAGTTCTGGTCAAACTACGCCCCCGATAACTGGACGGTCATATCCGATATAAAATTCAACGAGGGCGATATCGACAGGGGCTGTCAGTGTACAAAAGATCTGCTGAACAATTATCCGGATATCAAAGGTGTGTTCGGCAGTGATAACGTTTCTACCACTGCTCTTGCGGCTACCATCAAGGAGAAGGAGAGGTCGGATATAGTTGTTGTGGGTTTTGATCATTCACCCGAGATATCTGAGCTTATAAATTCGGAAGAGTATACTGCTTCATCAGTACTCCAGAAGCAGTACAATATGTCTTATGACGGAGTAAAAACGGCTCTTGATCTGATAGACGGCAAACAAATGGAGCAGAAATTCGTAGATACGGGAATAACAGTTGTCAATTCCAATAATCTAAACGATCCCGAGGTTCGGAAAACGCTGGATCATAACAGAGGATAATATGAACAAAACGATCACCGAGACAGGTGAGCTTAATCGAAGCGGTTCGTTTATCAAGATGATGATCGTGTATTTTGTTGTCTGCCTTATAGGTATGGCGGTGATGATAATTTCGATCAATTCGCTGATGAAGGAGCATGATAAAAAGCTCACGGGTCAGATCTGCGATCTTGTCGCAGAAAAGATGAACAATTCAATTAAATATATGACGACCTCCGCTCAGAATATGTCTGCTATGCTCACCGCACAGCAGCACCGCGATCTTCAGGCGCTTTATGATGAGTTTGCTGATCTTGAGGGCGACGGTTATGTAAGTATGGGACTTATCGATGACAGCGGTAAGGTTTACGCTTCGGAGCAGCAGCTTGCTGAGTTTGAGAAGTGGCACCTTATTGAGACTGCACAGCAGGCTGACCCTGTTTCGATATCTACACCTTATCGTTCGGGACTTACAGGAGAGCCTGTTATCACTCTTTTTGCAGATATGAAATACGGCTCAGGCAAAAAAGGCTGGCTGTTTCTGACGTATCCGCTGAAGGAGATACAGAATATGGCATCTACCGAGACCCTTGCGGACGAAACAGAGATATGGCTCATGGATACCGAATCGAACAATGTCATACAGTGTTCGGGCGGAGATGAGCATGGCAGCGGAAGCTGGGCAAACGCTATGCTGATATTCGAGCGGAATATCGACAAGAGAGATGTTGGCAAATACAACGAGTGGATACAGTCTATGTACGACGGCAAGCAATCGGCTGGCGTGGTATACAGGATAGGCAGTGTCAGATATTCTCAGGTATATGCAAATATCAATTTCATGCACGGCTGGAATGTGGTTGTAAGGATACCCAGCAGTGCCATGTCTTCAACTATGGAGAAATTCAGAGGTGTAGTTATACTTTATATAGTTACCCTGCTGATTGCAACGGCTGGAGTATTCGTACTGACTCACAGACGTGATGTTGCCGACAGGGAGATACTCAAAAATCTTTCGATTCACGACCCGCTTACTGACGTTATGAACAGAAGAGCACTTGACGTTGCGGCGCATAATTATTTCCAGAATGCACTGAAGCCCGAATGTGCTGTGCTGTTCATAGATGTGGATTATTTCAAGCAGGTAAATGACCGCTACGGGCACGATGCAGGTGACAAGGTGCTTGTGGAATTCGCCGCACTGCTCAAAGAGCTTTTCGGAGATATGGGTCTTATCTCACGTTACGGCGGTGACGAATTCCTTATATTTATCAAAAATGCTGACAAGCTTAAGATAGAATCAAAGGTCAGCGACCTGAAGCGCAGAGTGCATGACATCAAGCCCATTACCATCAAAGAAGGCGATGATTTCAGCGTAAGCTGCAGCTGCGGCGGCGCGCTGTGTCCACGAGATGCAAGGGACTTTATGAAGCTAAAAGCCTGTGCTGACCGTGCTCTTTACAGGGTAAAGAACCAGGGCAGAGATGATTATGGCTGGTATGATGGTAAGAAAAGCTCCCGAGAAAAGTAAATATTTACAGGCACTTTTGTCGTAAAACGGCAGAAGTGTCTTTTTTGACAATAAATTGTTGACATTTTACAAAAACAATGATATAATATAAACCAGATATAATCTATTTTGCGGTCGAGGTCATAGGGACTATGGCATTTTGTATCGGCCGAAAGGAGCGCTTTATGGAAAAGCTTGTTACTTTCAGTGCAGCGATGACTGCGCATATAAATTATGCGATGCAGCGCAGTTCTGTGCCTGTTTTTCGCAGTATAGTCATGACAAATACTTCGGACAGAACGCTGAAAAACGTATTTCTGAGACTTGCGTTTGAACCCGATTTTGCGCAGGATTACGAATCTCCTGCCATAGACCTTGAACCTAATGTTCCCGCTGAAATATCCCCTATAGAGGCGGTTATGCGCCCCGAACTGTTTCTGGCGCTTAATGAGAATACCGAGGGATATGTCCGCATTGAAGCCGTTACCCGCACCGATGAGAGTGAGGAGATACTGGGCAGAGAGGTGAAGCAGCTTGAACTTCTGGCATACGATACATGGACTGGTGTCAACTTCATGCCTGAGATGGCGGCGGCGTTCATAACACCGAATCACCCTGCGGTGCGCGAGGTGCTTTCAAAGGCGGAAACTATCCTTGCTCAGTCCTGCGGAGAAAGCGGATTTACCGGATATCAGAGCTGCAATCCCAATATAGTTAAACAGCAGATAAATGCTATATACACCGCACTGGCGCAGGAAAATATCACCTCCACGGCGGCAGTAGGGTTCGATAAAGCGAACAAGGTCGCTATGCCCGAAAACGTGCTTGCACAGAAAAGCGGCAGCTGCCTTGACCTCGCTGTGCTGTTCTGTTCCTGCCTTGAAGCCGCTGGTCTGAATAGCCTGCTTGTAATGACTTCGACCCACGCGATGGCGGGCTGCTGGCTGGAGGAAGACACTTTTCCTGACAGCCTGCAATACGATATCACCGCTCTTACAAAGCGTATGGCAAGTGGTGTGGACGAGATATCTATCATAGAGTGTACTGATTTTTGTACAGGAAATAGTACCGATGCAGATACTTCGGCTGTACACGCGGCTGATACTCTTGCAAAGGCGGCAGATTTCTGCTTTGCCGTGGATATACAGCGCACCCGCGCCAGCGGAATAAAACCTTTGCCATTAAGGGTGTTTGACGAAAACGGCACTTGCAGGGCTGAGGACTACGGTCTGCCCGAAAGAGCTTACGGTTCGGCAGGGGATATAGCTTTCGATGCAGCGACTAACGGTCAGCCGAGGGAAGTCACAAAACAGATGGTCTGGGAGAGAAAGCTTCTAGACCTTAGCCTGCGCAATAGCCTGCTGAATTTCCGTCCTACTTCCTCAAATGTTCAGCTGATGGTGGAAAGCATAGCTTCACTTGAAGACGAGATAGCCGCTGACGAGACATTCAAGATAATGCCCGTGCCAAGCGATTTCAAGATGGAACCGGCGGAAAGCAAGATATATGAGACTGAAACTCAGCGTGAGAAGATATCCGAGATAGCTTCGGGCGAATTCCGTTCAAAGCGTCTGCGTACTTTTCTCATCGAAGCCGAGCTTGAAAAGACCATGAAGAAGATACATCGCATGGCGAAGGTCAGCATGGAGGAAAATGGTGTTAATACCATTTATCTGGCGCTGGGATTCCTGCGCTGGTACGAAACTGACAAGAGCGAGCGCCCTCGCTATGCTCCTATAGTGCTGGTGCCTGTTGATATTATCAAAAAGGTACAGGACAAGAGCTTTTCCATACGTGTCCGTGACGAGGATACTCAGGTGAATATCACCCTGCTGGAAATGCTGAGACAGTCCTTTGGCATAGATATCAAGGGTCTTGACCCTGTTCCCGAGGATGAACATGGTGTGGATATACCGCTGATATTGAGTACTGTGCGGAAGGGTGTGATGTCCCGCAACAGATGGGATATTGACGAGTATGCATTCATCGGACAGTTCAGCTTCAACAGGTTCATAATGTGGAACGATATCCGCAACCGTGCTGACGAACTGGCTCAGAATAAGGTGGTGGCAAGCCTTATCTCGGGAAAGACCGAGTGGGAGGGCAGTGATATCACGGTGTCGCCTAACGACCTTGACGATATCGCCCCCGCTGACCTTGCTGTGCCTGTGGCGGCGGATTCTTCTCAGCTTGCGGCGGTAGTGGCTTCGGGTCAGGGCGAGAGCTTCGTTCTGCATGGACCTCCCGGCACAGGCAAATCTCAGACTATCACCAACATGATAGCAAACGCTCTTTATCATGGACGTTCCGTGCTTTTCGTGGCTGAAAAGATGGCGGCGCTGTCAGTAGTTGAAAAGCGACTTGCAAAGATAGGACTTGGTCCTTTCTGTATCGAGCTTCACTCAAATAAGGCGCAGAAGCGTGCCGTTCTCGATCAGCTGAATGAGACCCTGAATGTGGGCAAGATAAAAAAGCCTGCGGATTATCAGGCGCAGGCAGATAAGCTGAAAGCCCTGCGCGCCGAGCTTAACGGCGTTATGGATGAGATACACAAGCCACGAAACTACGGTATTTCAATGTATGATGCGGCGGTAAGATACGAGCAGAACCGTGCTTTTGAGGGCAAGCTTGCTTTTACCGATGAGCAGGTAAAAGCCATGAAAGCCGAAACTTACGGCGAATGGCGTGAGCTTGTTGACAGCCTTGCAAACCTCGGCAGACAGTTCGGCAGTGTGGCTGATTCTGCACTGAGGGTGTGCCGTATTACCGAGTGCGGATTGACAACGGGTGATGAACTTCGCGGAAAACTTAGCGAATTGGATGATCAGCTTGCGGAACTCCAAAAGTGCGAGAATGAGCTTTCATCGCTTGTTGGCGGAGGAAAGCTGACTTACGAGCAGCTTGCGTGGCTGGCAGATATCCTTGCCGATGCATCAAAGGAGGGCTTTATCCTGCCTGCGGTGCTGACAGGAAATAAATGGGATATGCTTAAGCCCTCAGCCGAAAAGACGGTTAACGCTCTTGCTGAACTTCGATCGGGCAAAAAAGCCCTTGCTGAGACCTTTGATGAAAGCGTGTACGGCTATGATGCGGTCAAGGCTCAGGCTGAGTGGAAAGAGGTCCAGGCAAAGTGGTTCATACCCAAGCATTTCGGCAGTAAACGGTTGGTGAAAGAACTTGCCGCCCACGGAAAAAATGCGGGTGCAGTTACTAAGGAGAACATCAGCGACCATTACGAAAAACTGACAGCAATCGCAAAGCTGAAAACTGAGATAGCTGACGGTCAGACTGCGGCGCAGGAAGTTTTCGGGGCGCTGTGGCAGGGCGAATCAACTGAGCCCGAAACGCTGAAAAAGTCCCTTGAAAAATCGGTGACTATACGTGAAAAACTGGCGGGTTCACCCTTTGATGCGGCACAGAAGACCGCACTTGGCGCAAAGCTTGGAGCGGGAGAACTGCCATCATATAAAAATGATAAGCTCAGAAAGGTGCTTGATGAACTGAGCGGAGATTTCAGGATAGATACCGCCAACATGACAGCGGGAACTATCGAGGATATCCGCGAAAGGACTGCGGCACTCGTCGGGGAGATGCCTCGCCTGAAAGATTGGTCGGTACTTATGAGCTTCTGCGAAAAGCTGGATAAGGCAGGGGCTGCCAATATCAGCGAAGCATATCTGGGCAAAAAAGTGGACAGCAACGAACTGCTGCCCGCATTTGACTGCGGAATAGCAAAGGCTGAGGTCAGCTGTACGGTGAAGTCAAGCAAGGCGCTTTCCGGATTTACTGGAACTCTCTTTGAGGACACTGTGCGTCGTCTGAATGAAGCCCATGAGAGCTTCAAAAAGCTGACTATCCAGCAGTTAGCGGCAGAGCTTTCGGCTAAAGTGCCTGCACCGGGAGAGGGTGCTAAAAGCAGTGAACTGGGCATACTCCAGCGTGCAATCAAGAGCGGCGGGCGCATGATGAGCATACGCAAGCTGTTCGACAGCATACCCAATCTTCTGCGGAGGATATGCCCTGTAATGCTGATGTCGCCTATATCGGTGGCGCAGTATATCGATCCCTCGTATCCCAAGTTCGACCTTGTTATATTCGATGAAGCTTCTCAGCTGCCCACCTGTGAGGCTGTGGGCGCTATTGCCCGCGGCGAGAACGTGATAGTAGTGGGCGACCCCAAGCAGATGCCCCCCACAAGCTTTTTCTCCTCTAATCAGGTGGACGAAGAAAACTATGATAAGGAAGACCTGGAAAGTGTGCTGGACGATTGCCTTGCACTCTCAATGCCCCAGAAACACCTGCTGTGGCACTACCGCTCACGCCACGAGAGCCTTATCGCTTACAGCAATTCAAAATACTACGAAAACAAGCTCTATACCTTCCCCTCGCCTGACGATCAGGTCAGCGAGGTCAGCTGGGTGAATGTTGAGGGCTTCTACGACAAGGGCAGCACCAAGACGAACCGCGCAGAAGCGGAAGCGGTCGTTGCCGAGATATGCCGCCGTCTGCGTGACCCTCAGCTGATAAAACATTCTGTGGGCGTGGTAACATTCAGTCTGCCTCAGCAGAATCTGGTGGAAGATGTGCTTGCGGATGCTTTCCGTGCAGAACCTCAGCTTGAAGAACTTGCAAACACCATGTATGAGCCTATACTCATCAAGAACCTTGAAAATGTTCAGGGTGATGAGCGTGATGTGATACTGTTCTCCATCGGCTACGGTCCCGATAAAGAGGGCAAAGTCAGCATGAACTTCGGTCCCCTGAACCGCGATGGCGGCTGGCGCAGACTGAACGTTGCAATATCCCGTGCAAGGGAGAAAATGGTGGTATATTCTGTCATTCGTCCCGAAATGATCGACCTTTCACGCACACGCTCAGAGGGTGTTGACGGTCTGAAAGGGTTCCTTGAATTTGCCGCAAAGGGAAGGTCTGCACTGCCTGTACGTGCTGGCAGCGGAAGTCTGGGCACAGGCTTTGAAAAGCTGGTGGCTGCTGAGCTTGAACAGCGCGGTTTCAAGGTGAAGTGCAGTGTGGGATGCTCAGATTACAAGGTCGATGTGGCGGTCGCTGACCCCGATGATGAGAATACCTATATTCTGGGCATTAACTGCTGCGGCAGAAAGTACTACGAAAATGGCACCGCATACGACCGCACAGTTTCGCAGCCATCGGTACTGAAAGGTCTTGGCTGGAATGTCATCAACGTTTATATCCTTGACTGGCTCACCGACAAGAACAAGTGCATAGCCGCTGTGATAACCGCGATAAATGAGGCGATAGAAGCTAAGAACGCTCCCGAGCCTGTTGAGGAAGAACCGCCCAAAAAGGCTGAACCTCTGGTATTTGAGCGTGAGGAACAATCGGCGCTGGCTGATGAGTGCGAGGAGTATGTACCTTTCATACCACCTGTGCAGGGCAAGCCCGAGGAATTCAATGAACTGGCTTCAAGCAGGATAGCTGACTGCATAAACACCATTCTTGCAGCCGAAGCGCCTATCAGCAGGGAAGTTCTGCAAAAGCGTGTAATGACTGCCTGGGGAATAGCAAGGCAGAGCAATCTGGTAAAAGCGGCATTTGATATCGCACTGGAAAAATCATGCGGAAAGGCATTGAAGTCGGGAGAAGCAGAATTCATCTGGCGTGAAGATCAGTCCCCTGATACTTATACATCATGCCGCGCTAAGTGCGCACCCGAAGTCCGCAGAGATATCAAGGATATCCCACCTGAGGAACTGGGTAATGGTCTGATACTGATACTTTCAAGGCAGATAGCCATGCAGCGTGAAGACCTCATGCGTGAAACGGCTCACCTCTTCGGCTTTACGAGGGTGACTCCTGCCCTTGAAGTAGCTGTTTCTCTGGGTATTAAATCTGCTAAACAGCGCGGCAGGATAGCCTTTGAAGAGGACGGAAAGGTGAGATATGTGGAAGAATAAGGCGTTTCTGTCGGCGGGCATTATTGTTGCGCTGGCAGTAGCCGCAAAGGTTTTTCTGCGGATATACAGGATAGTCGGCAGCAGCATGACCCCTACCCTGCATGATGGCGACCTTGTGGTCTGCGTCGGGAGCAAACGACCCGAAAGGGGTAAAATAGCCCTTATCCGCCGTGGTAGTGATGTTATGGTAAAGCGCATCATAGCCATGCAGGGGGATGATATCCGCATTGAAAACACCGGTGAGGTCTTTCTGAATGGCGTTAAACTCGAAGAACCTTATCTCCGAGGAAAACTCACTCCCGAAGTGCCGATATCGCTGACTGTGCCAAAGGGCTGTATCTTCGTTATGGGCGATAACAGAGCCGATTCCGTTGACAGCCGATCGCAAAGGGTCGGATATCTGCACAGGCATTCTGTTTTGGGCATAGCTGTGGCGGCCATCACTCCCTCTGGCTTCCGTAGCTTATGAATATTTGAATTTAGTTGACAAAAGGCAAAAAATAATTGCAAAAATTATTAAACTTCTTCTAAAAGGTTGAATATCGAAATTTTGTGTGCTATAATAGCAAAGTAAAAAATTGAAAGGATATGGTCTAATGAAGAGAACATTTGCAACAATGGCAGCAATCGTTATATCGGCAGCTGTTATGACTGCCTGCGGTAAAACCGCAACTGAAAATACAGTACATTCCAAAGCTGATCTTGAGGGTAAGACTATCGGAGTACAGCTGGGTACCACCGGCGATTCTCTGGCAAGTAATACGGAAGTAATTAAAGATGCAAAAGTTGAGAGATACAATAAATATGCAGATGCTGTGCAGGCTCTGAAGCAGGGCAAGGTTGATGCGGTAATAATCGACAGCGATACTGCTAAGGAATTTATAAAAAAGAATGATGATATCGAGCTTCTTAGTGAAGAATTATCGGAAGAAGAGTATGCTATCTGTATGAATCTGGACAATACTGCTCTTCAGGTCGAGATAAACACAGTTCTAACTGAGTTTAAGACTGACGGCACGCTGGATACTATCAAGGAATATTACGACGGTGAGAACGCGGGCGAAAACAAATTCAAAGCCGATCCGAACGCAGATACCAGCAAAGGCAAGCTGGTAATGGCAACTAATGCAGGATTCCCTCCCTATGAGTATATGGAGGGTCAGGAAATCGTAGGATTTGATGTTGATATGATGACTGCTGTATGCCAGAAGCTGGGTTATGAGCTTGAGATCGATGATATGGAATTTGATTCTATTATCCCTGCTGTACAGTCGGGCAAGGCAGATGTAGGTGTTGCAGGTATGTCAGTTACCGAGGACAGAAAGAAGAACGTTCTGTTCAGCACACCTTATACTAATACTCGTCTGGAAATAATGGTCAGAAAGTAGTATCTCTGGTTTAATATATCGGGCTGTCCCCGAACGTGGGACAGCCTTTGAAATTTGGAGGAAAAAATGGGTTTTATAGACAGCTTCAAGCAGAATTTTATTGAAGCGGACCGCTGGAAGTATCTTTGGGACGGTCTGCTGACCACTCTGGAGATAACAGGAGCAGCAGTTCTGCTGGGATTGTTTCTTGGATTTATAATAGCTATCGTAAGGTGTACATATCTTAAAACAGGAAAGATGAAGCTTGCGAATATACTTTGCAGGATATACCTCACGGTAATACGCGGCACCCCTGTGGTAGTTCAGCTGCTCATCATCTATTTTGTTGTGTTTGCCAGTGTGAATATATCAAAAACCTTTGTGGCGATAATCGCATTCGGTATAAACTCGGGTGCATATGTGGCTGAGATAGTACGCGGCGGCATAATGAGCATCGACAACGGTCAGATGGAAGCAGGACGCAGTCTGGGTCTTAATTACAGGCAGACCATGACCTATATCATCATGCCTCAGGCTTTGAAGACAGTTCTTCCTGCGCTTGCCAATGAGTGCATAGTGCTGCTGAAAGAAACATCTGTTGCAGGTTATATTGCTATCGCAGACCTTACAAAAGGCGGCGATATCATCCGTTCACAGACCTTTTCCCCGTTCCTGCCCCTGCTTTCGGTGGCAGCGATATATCTGGTGATGGTCATGTTCCTGACATTCCTTGTGGGTAAGCTGGAAAGGAGGCTGTCTGCAAATGATAGACGTTAAGGGTCTTAAAAAGAGTTTTGGTGAGGTCGATGTCCTCAAAGGAATCGACGAGCATATCGAAAAGGGCGAGAAAGTCGTTATCATCGGACCTTCGGGTTCGGGTAAATCCACATTCTTACGTTGTCTTAACCTGATGGAAAAGCCCACGGCGGGTGAGATACTCTTTGAGGGCAAGGATATCACAAAGCTGCACGAAAAGGAGATAGACCGTGTCAGACAGCGCATGGGCATGGTTTTCCAGCATTTCAATCTTTTCCCCCACCTGACTATCAGGAAGAATATCACTCTTGCCCCTGTAAAGCTGGGGCTCATGACAAAAGAGGAAGCTGATGCAAAGGCTGAAGAGCTTCTGAAAAGGGTTGGTCTGCCCGATAAGGCAGACGAGTATCCCACCAGACTTTCAGGCGGACAGAAACAGCGTATCGCCATAGCGAGAGCTCTGGCTATGAATCCCGAAGTTATACTTTTTGATGAGCCGACTTCGGCACTTGACCCTGAAATGGTAGGCGAGGTGCTGGAGCTTATGAAACAGCTTGCTGACGCAGGTATGACCATGGTCGTGGTAACTCATGAGATGGGCTTTGCAAAGGAAGTGGCATCAAGGGTGCTGTTCATGGCTGACGGCTATGTGATGGAGCAGAACACACCAAAGGAATTCTTTGATAATCCCCAGAACCCAAGACTCAAGGAGTTCCTCTCCAAGGTACTTGTATGATATTTCAATAGCATATTTGGTGAAAGCAGTCACAGAGATGTGGCTGCTTTTTTCGTCAGAATGGCTAATTGAAAAGGTGGAAAAAACAGTAAAAAAGAGGTGGATAATATTAAAAATATTACCGAATTATGCTGGAATATATATTAATATTTTAATATTTTTCCTATAGAATATTTCTCAAATCATTTAACATATCGCCTAATAAACAAGAAAAGCGCCTAGATAGGCACTTTTATCAACATTCAACAAATGGCAATCAATACTTGGCACATTTTGACCTTACTGCTAAGTTAACTTTAGTATTATTTAGAGAAAATTCACAATTAAGTATCAATAGTTACTTGAATGTTTTGCGGTTGTTCGCTATAATTATAGCAACAGGAATATAACAATTACTCGCGAAACGGAGGTTTTGTTATGGGCATATATGATATTACAGTGAAAGACGCAAAGGGTAACAATGTTTGTATGTCAGAGTACAAGGGCAAAGTGCTTCTGGTAGTCAACACCGCAACGCGCTGCGGATTCACTCCGCAGTACGAGGGATTGGAAAAACTTTACGAGAAGCACAAGGACAAAGGGTTTGAGGTGCTTGATTTCCCCTGCAACCAGTTTGCGAATGAAGCCCCCGAATCCGAGGAAGAGATCATGGCTTTCTGCTCAGCTCATTTCGGCGTGACTTTCAGGCAGTTTGCCAAGATCGACGTTAACGGTGAGAACGAATCACCGCTGTACACCGCACTGAAATCCAAACGCGGCGGAGTGCTGGGCAACAATATCAAGTGGAATTTCACTAAGTTCCTCGTTAACCGTGAGGGTGAGGTCGTGGAGCGTTTTGCTTCTGCAACTACCCCCGAAAAGCTGGAGAAGAAGCTTCTGGAGGTGCTGTAAGATGGACAGTTGCGCGCTGGAAAGCTTTCTGGCTCAGGGCGTGGAGCACTTAATGCGGGATATGATACGTGTGAGTGCCCGCGACCCAAGATCGAGTGCGTTTATACTGAAGTTTTCGGCTGAGTGTATGAGAGCTTCAAAGAAAAGAGAACGTTCAAACAGGAAGGGCAGCCATGTGCCGCCCTTTTTGATATGCAGTCTGACCGATGACTGCGGTATGGACTGTGAGGGCTGCTATGCGAAGATAAACAGCTGTCACAATGCGGAGGGGGAGAGCCTCAGTGCAAATGACTGGCTTGATGTTTTCGTTCAGGCGGCGGAATGCGGTGTGAATTTTATACTGCTGGCAGGCGGTGAGCCGCTTCTTCGGCGCGATGTTATCTTTACAGCGGCAAGGTGTAAGAATTTATTTTTCCCCATCTTTACTAGCGGCACAGTCATAGACAGCGAATATGTTGAGCTTTTTGACAAGCATAGGAATCTTTTTCCGCTGATAAGCATCGAGGGCGGGAAGATATCTACCGACAGCAGACGCGGTGACGGCGTTTATGACATCGTTACTGAGAAAATGGTGGAGCTTAAAAACAGCAGCGTCCTTTTCGGTGTGTCCGTTACGGTGACGAAAGAAAATGTTAAAGAAGTCTTCGGCGATGAGTTTATCGGCGATATGAAGGAAAATGGCTGCAAAGCCGTGGTGTATGTGGAGTATGTCCCTGTTGACGGCAGAGTTGAGATCGCCCCTGATGAGGATACACGCGCTTATATGACGATGCGCCTTGTCAAACTCAGGAAAGACCATCATGAGATGATGCACATATCCTTTCCGGGAGATGAAAAAGTATCGGGTGGCTGTCTTTCTTCGGGCAGAGGTTTCTTTCACATCAATTCCCGCGGCGGTGCCGAGCCATGTCCATTTGCGCCTTATTCAGACTGCAATGTTCGGGACATGACCTTTGATGAGGTGATGAAGTCTCCGCTTTTTTCAAGGATACGGGATTTTACTCTGCTTGAATGTGAGCATGGTGGTGGCTGTGTGCTTTTTGAAAGGCAGGGGCTGATAAATGCTCTCATGCCTGAGGATCGATAGGCTTATATTTTTTGATCTCGGGTGACAGCGATTTGTGCTGTCACCTGCTTTTTTGATTTGCATATCCCTTGACACGTTGGTGCAGGGGTGATATAATCTAATTATCGGCGCTATGAGCATAGTACCGACCACAAAATTGACAAAAGTTGACACGAAAATGTCAACTATATAAAACCCCGAAAAATAGGGCTTTTAGAGGTCAAAACATAAAAGTTGACAAAGCAGTGTCAATTTTGTCAACTTTTGTATTAACACACTAAAGCGAAATATGGCTGACCGATGATCTTGATCGGGATAGTCAGCGATCTTTTATCAGCGAGGTAAGTACATGGAACAGAAAGTAAAGATCAATTATCAGCGAAAGCTGGATGATATAATCCGCGGGCTCGACCCTGCATCTCCGCCGCCGAGGCTTTTGCTGCACAGCTGCTGTGCGCCCTGTTCCTCCTATGTACTTGAATATCTTTCTCAGTATTTCAGCATCACGGTGTTTTACTATAACCCGAATATCTACCCGCCCGAGGAGTACGACCACAGGGTCAAAGAGCTTGAACGCCTTATCGCGGAGCTTCCCGTGAAGAATCCGATCACCCTTGTGGAGCGGGGCTATGACCCGAAAGAGTTTTACGAAGCGGTAAAGGGGCTTGAAAATATCCCCGAGGGCGGCGAGCGCTGCTTTGCCTGCTATCGTCTGCGCCTTGAACGTACTGCTCAGCTGGCTGAAGAGTTGGGTGCGGACTATTTTACTACGACCCTCTCCATATCGCCCTACAAAAATGCTGCAAAGCTGAACGAGATATCCGAGGAACTTGCGCAGATATATCCCACAGCGGCTCTGCCTGCTGATTTCAAGAAAAAGAACGGCTACAAGCGTTCAGTTGAGCTTTCGGAGATATACGGACTTTACCGCCAGGATTACTGTGGCTGTGTGTTTTCAAAGCGTGAACGTGAAGAATCAGTAAATACCCAAACGCCCCATGAGCATTGAGCTTATCGGGTGTTTTTCTTTTATTCTGTTATAAAAGTTCATTGGAGATCGTGCATATAATTTCTGCCAATTTCGGTGATAAGGTTGACAAAGCACCTCAGATGTAGTAAAATGTATAGGTCAACAAAAACGAACCCCTTTGGTAAAAGAGAAAAAAGTGTAAAAAACGGAGGACAATTATGAAAAAGAAAAACATAGCAACATTCCTGACAGCACTGGCTGTCGGCGCGAATACAGCGTTATGCGTATCTGCTGAAAAGAAGACAGAGTATAAGGTGCGCACAGCGCTTGTAAGTTCAGACCTCGGTGTGCAGTCATGGGACGATGCAACCATATCCGAGGGTCAGAACACTCTTACATTCACAACTCCCAAGGATGGCAAGGGCAACTATTCCGTATTCAAAGGCATAAGTATGCTTACTATTGATCTTGAGGACTGCTATTTTGATATAGGCACAGTCAGTGTCGACAGTATTGTCGTTGATGGCAAGCCTCTGAATTTCAAAACTGATGCTATAGTATACGGCGCGGATGACGGTGCGGATAACAATGATTTCCGTATCGAACTTTTCAACAGCTTTGGTGAGACCAAGAATGATCCGCCCTTTGATGCTTCATCAGTGACTGTTAATGAAAAGGTGGAGGTAACTTTCACTTTCAGCACTGAAGGCTACAGCGGCGGCACCCGCAGGATAGGCGGAAATGTTATAGAAAAGAAAAAGACATCTAACCCTCAGGCGCTTAAAGGCTGCAGTGTCAGTCTCAACAGGCACAAAGATGATGGCAGTGCTTCACCCGATGAGGAAGTTACCTGCACAGTAAGCGGAAGTCAGTTCTATGCCGATGTTGAGCGCGGCTACTACGATGTTACCATAAGCAAGCCCGGTTATGCCACAAGGAAGATCGAAAATGTTCCCGCAGGCAAGAGTATGCCTGCCGAACTCAAGGACGTTGACCTCAGGGTCTACGGCGATGTCAACGGCGACGGCAAGATAAACGTTACAGATATCACTCTTGTTGCGGCTTATGTTAAGCAGGTAAGGCTGTTCGCTGAAGATTATCAGTTCAATGTAGCGGACTGCACTCATGATAATAAGGTGAATGTGTCCGATATTACGTCGATTGCGGCTGCTGTAAAAGGAATCAAAAAAATAAAATAAAAAAATTGAAAAAAAGACTTGACAAATCAAGTTTTATGGTGTATAATATATAAGTCGGTTGACGAGAGTGATCAAAACGACCGACTGTTAGCTGCTATGGCTCAGGTGGTAGAGCACATCCTTGGTAAGGATGAGGTCCCCAGTTCGAATCTGGGTAGCAGCTCTTTTTCATGCCGATATCCTTTGCGGATATCGGTTTTTGTTTTGCCCAAAATAGTGTGATAAAAAAATGTCCCGCAGATTTTTCTGACTGCGGGACTGTTTTTATATCTGATTTACTTGTAGGAATCTCTGCCTGTGATCTTGGTGTAGCATTCCTTGTAGAGAGCAGCTGTCTTTTCTGCAATCTCCTCGGGGAGCTTGGGAGCAGGTGTAACACCGTTGAGGTTGTTCTCGATGAGCCAGTCACGAACGAACTGCTTATCGTAAGATCTGGGAGATACGCCTGTCTTGTAATCCTCAGCTGCCCAGAAACGGCTGGAGTCGGGAGTCATTACCTCATCACCGAGAGTAAGTACACCGTTCTCATCATAACCGAATTCAAACTTGGTATCAGCGATTATCAGACCCTTCTTCTGAGCGTCCTCATAGCACTTGTTGTAGATCTTAACGCAGATATCAGCAATCCTGTCAGCTTCTTCAGCGCCGATCTCAGCTCTGAGTCTGTCGAGGGTGATGTTCTCATCGTGACCCTCATTATTCTTAACGGAAGGTGTTACCATAGGCTGAGCAAGCTTTTCAGCGAGCTGATAGTCGCCTTCAACGGGCTGACCGCAGAATGTCTTGGTCTTCTGATATTCGCCCCACATACTGCCGAACATATAGCCTCTTACAATGAACTCGTAGGGGAGCATCTTCAGCTTCTTGGACATGATAGTCCTGCCCTCGTACTGCTCCTTATCCTGTGATATTTCAGCAGGCATCTTGGAGATATCGTCTGTGATGATGTGGTTGGGAACGATATCCTTTGTAAGGTCGAACCAGTAAAGTGCTATCTGATTCAGCGCCTTGCCCTTGTTGGGTATGGTGGAATCAAGAATAACATCGAATGCGGAAATTCTGTCGGTGGTGACCATGATAAGCTCGCCGCCGTCTGTTTCGTATACCTCTCTTACCTTGCCTGAAATGATCTTCTTCATAATGAAACACCTCGAACCTTTCTGTTTTAGATAAGTATATCCAAATGTTCTGATGCAGCAGATATGTCATAGAGATTATCGCTGCTCATGATGATACTTTTCTATTATATCACAGTTGAAACGGATAATCAATCCTTTTTGTGATTATTTTTCTGTGTTTGTCTGAACTTTTTCTGGTTAAATCGATGAAGGATACAAAAAGATTTCTAACATTCGACAGATATCAGTATATAAGTTTTGTTCTGAAGTTGATCCTGATCTCTTCGGGGCATTGTGTTTTTTGTTTCCTTTGAAAAATCAGGATAGAATGCTATTCCATATATGCTTTAAAATCTATATTCGCAGTAAGATAGTATTCCGTCTGATCAAGGAATGCTTCTATTGCGGCATTATTTCCTTTAAGCTTTTTCAGCATTTCAACTCTGGTATACCACAACGGTTTAAGACAGCGGTACAGCATCAAAGCGGTATCCTTTTCGATATCAGAAAAATGATAGTATTCGCTGGATATTTTAAGCGCACTGCATATTAACTTGAGCTCAGCTTCAAAATTTTCGTAGTTTTCACGCATGAGATAATTGAGAAAGACATCTTTACCGCAAAGATTAAAGTCATATATACCTACAAATCTTCCGTCCTTATCAACAAGTATATTCGTTGGATTAAGGTCTGCCTGAAAGACAGATGTAGGGAGCTTTTTATAGACCTTTTCCAGTGCATCCCTGTTGTCTGTCCACAAGCGCCATATTCTTTGCACCTGTACGCTGAATTCCTTTGGAAGTGTATCTGCACACTCTTTCCAGTTCAGTGCATTTTCAAGCACCTCATCGTATTTATCACTCGGGCAGAATTTTTCAAACAGACAGTATGCGGAGGGATATTCCGTATAGTCAAAGTATTTTGCAGCCACCTTTGCTGTCATGCTCCAGATATCATTTTTTAAGCTATCTGAAATAGGTTCGACCCGATCACTTTCGCCCGATCTTCTGTCCTCTATCAAGTCATACAGCGAATACTCTTCGGCATAAGCCACACATTTATGTCCGTTATACTCAACGACCGGGAAGCCGCCCGTTTTATCACAAATGATCTTTGGGCAATAGTAACCAAGTGCAAGATACTCCGACACAGTCCTCTGCCACACCTTTATCTTATCGGGAAAAGTAAAATCATTATCAGCAAGCTTTATGACCCACTTGCTGCCCGATCCTGTTTTTGCAATGATAGTTTCTCTGAAATCACTGTCGCCTCTGCTTGTATTGATCACCTGACATGAGATCAAAGTATCATCAAAAAACGAACTGAAAATATGTGTTATTTCGTCAGTCGGGGGTGTCCAATTATCCATTATATCACAGCCTTGCTTCGCAGTTAACAGAAACGCCATAGTACTTCCGACTGCATATCAGAAACACTATGGCTTGAAACTTCAATATAAGCGCAGATGGAGAGATTTGAACTCTCGCGACGGTATTGCCGCCCTACCGCATTTCGAGTGCGGACCCTTCAGCCACTTGGGTACATCTGCGTACTGTATTAAAACAGCTTAATTATTATAGCACACTTTTTCAGAAAAATCAAGGGGTTTGAAGAAATTTTTCGGTGCGGTGACTTTTTCATAAAATACGGTTGACAAACTTCTTATACAGTGATATGATTAGTTAGTAAACTAACTAATATAGGAGGAAAGTTGATGGGTCACAAAAACGATCACACAAAAATGCCGCGTATGCTGCTTGAAAGACCCGATGCAAAGCCGTCAATGTTCATCAATGACATCTCGCGGCTGTTTATGCACCGCGTAAGGCGTGAATGTGAGCGCTGTGGTATCTCCCACGGGCATCACAAGCTTCTGATGGAGCTTTTCCAGAATGAGGGCGCGACACAGCTGCAGCTGGTACAGCGCACTCATCTTACTGCGCCGACAGTCTCGGTGGCGCTGGGCAAGATGGAGAGCGAGGGGCTTGTCCGCCGTGAAGCCGATACCGAGGATATGCGTCAGGTTAAAGTCTATCTCACCGATAAGGGTCGCGAAAAAGTCGATCAGGTGCGAAGCATATTCCGCGGGGCGGACGCTGATATGGTGAAAGGCATACCTCAGGAGGAGCTTGATGCCATGACGGCGACAATGCGGAAAATACTGAAAAATCTGCTGGAGGAGGAAGATAAGTGAAGCTTGCAAAATACATAAGACCATATCTGCCTTTTGTACTGCTGGCACCCATCAGCATGGTGGGAGAAGTATCTATGGATCTGCTCCAGCCTAAGCTTATGTCCAAAATAGTGGACGATGGTGTTCTGGGCAGTGATTACGGGCTGATAATAAGAACGGGCATAATAATGCTGTGTACCGTTATTTTCGGAGCTCTCTGCGGCTCGGCATCTGCGTTTTTTGCGGGGTGCGCCTCACAGGGATTTTCGAGAGATGTGAGGAATGACCTCTTCAAGCGGGTAATGGGGCTGTCATTCCAGCAGACGGACAAATTCACAACGGGCTCGCTGGTAACAAGGATAACCGCTGATGTTACCGCTATTCAGCAGATGGTGGATTTTCTGATACGAGGATTTGTGCGAAACATAATAATGTTCATCGGCGGCATAATAATGATGCTGACCCTTGCGCGGAGTTTCGGCACGATAATCGCGGTGGCACTGCCTGTTGAAGCACTTATCGTTATACTGATAATGCGTAAAGCCAACCCTTTATATGCCATAGTTGCAAGTCGTCTGGACAGTGTGAACTCCGTTATGCAGGAGAATGTCACGGGTGCCAGAGTAGTAAAGGCGTATGTACGTGAAAAGCACGAGCAGGAACGTTTTGAGGGCGCAAATATGGGACTTACCGTAGCCAACCTGAAAGTGCAGGAGCTTATGGCACTGCTTTCGCCGATACTTATGGTGATAATGAATTTCTCGGTGATGGCGGTCATATACATCGGCGGCTGGCAGGTCCAGGCTAAGGAGATGAAAGTAGGCGAGGTAATGGCTGCGATAACCTATCTTACCCAGGTGCTCCATGGTATTATGATGATATCCATGATGTTCCAGACCATGGCAAGGGCGAGCGCATCTGCAAAGCGTATCAACGAGGTGCTTGATACCGAGCCTGTTATCAGGGACGGCAATGGCGGGGATATTGGTACTAAAAAAGGTACAGTTACATTCAGGGGCGTTACCTTTGCATATCCCGAATCCAGCGGCGAACCCGTGCTTACTGACATTGACCTTGATATCGCAGCTGGGGAGAACATAGCGATCCTCGGTGCCACAGGCTCGGGCAAATCCTCACTGGTTAACCTGATACCCCGCTTTTACGATGCTGACCAAGGCGAAGTTCTTGTGGATGGTGTAAATGTCCGTGAATTTGGACTGGAAGACCTCAGACAAAGGGTGGGCATAGTTTTGCAGAAGAGCGAGCTTTTCTCCGCTACCGTAGCTGAAAATATCCGCTGGGGCAAAGATGATGCCACCGATGAAGAAGTCATCAGCGCCGCAAAGATAGCTCAGGCTGACGAATTCATAAGCCGTATGCCCGAGGGCTACGACAGCATGATAGCCGAGAAAGGCGCATCACTTTCTGGCGGACAGAAACAGCGTATGTCCATAGCGAGAGCAATCCTGAAAAAGCCCGAGATACTTATATTTGACGATTCAACATCTGCCCTTGACCTCGGCACGGAAGCAAGGCTGAGAGCTCAGCTGAGAGAGGGTCTCAAAGGCACAACGGTCATAACCATTGCACAGCGTATCGCAAGTGTAAAAAGCTGTGACAGGATAGTGGTTCTAGACCGCGGCAGGATAGTCGGCTGTGACAGTCATGACGCACTGCTGAAAAACTGCGAGGTCTACAGGGATATCTACAACTCGCAGATAAAAACTCAGGGAGGTGAAGCGTAATGCCCCCTATGCCACCAAATCCTAACAACAAGCAGCAGCCGGGAGGAAGACAGTCTGCGCTGATAAACGCAGAAAAGCCCAAGAACGCACGTGAAACTCTGGGCAAGCTGCTTAGATACATCGGCAGGAGCAAATACCTGTTCTTCGGGCTTATGGCTGTTATGCTGATGATAACTCTGCTTGGTCTGGCTGCACCGTACATCCAGCAGATAGCCATAGACTGCATAACTCTTGATGATAAAAAGCTGAATGTTGATACCGAAAAGCTCATTAAGATACTTATAGCCCTTGGCACAGTTTATCTGCTGAACTCGGTATTCTCGTATATGCAGGGGATATTCTCTGCGAGGCTTTCACAGAAGACGGTATCGACCATGAGGCGCGACCTCTTCGGCGACCTTGTTAAACTTCCGATAAAGTACTTTGATACTCACCGTCACGGCGATATAATGAGCCGTATGACAAACGATGTAGAGAATATCTCCAATACGGTATCGCAGTCCATAGGCTCGCTGATATCGGGTGTGCTGACGGTCGTGGGTTCTATAATAATAATGCTGACCTACTCGCCGCTGCTTACGCTGATATCACTTTCCACCGTGGTGCTGACTGTTTTCGTTTCAGCGAAGATGACCAAGTATATGCGCAGATATTTCCTGAAACAGCAGATAATACTGGGTAAGCTGAACGGTCATGTTGAAGAGATGGTAACGGGACACCGTACTGTTGTTTCTTATTCAAAGGAACAGGCGGCTGTTGATGACTTCAACGTGATGAGCGATGAACTGCGCAGGACGGGTATACGTGCGCAGATATGTGCGGGTGTTATGGGTCCGCTGATGAACTGTATAGGAAACTTCGGCTTTGTAATGATAGCCGCATTCGGCGGCTGGTTCAGCTACAAGGGCTGGATAACCGTTGGTACGATACAGGCATTCATACTCTACTCAAAGCAGTTTTCAAGACCCATAAACGAGATAGCCAACCAGTATGCCAATATCCAGACAGCCATCGCAGGCGCTGAACGTATTTTTGAGGTAATGGAAACAACTCCCGAAACTGACGAGGGTACAAATGCTATCACCGCAGAGGATATCCGTGGCGAGATAAAGTTCGAGGATATACATTTCAGCTATGATCCCGAGAAGCCTGTGCTAAAAGGGCTTGATCTCGATATTGCACAGGGTATGAAGATAGCAATAGTTGGCGCGACAGGTTCGGGCAAGACCACTGTTGTAAATCTGCTGACCAGATTCTATGAAGCCGACAGCGGCCGTATAACCGTTGACGGTGTGGATATCAGGGATATGCGTATGGACGAACTGAGAAAGTCCGTTGGTATAGTTTTGCAGGATACTGTGCTTTTCAAGGGCAGTATCGAAGAGAATATCCGATACGGCAAGGAAGATGCTCCTGATGAAGATGTACGCCGTGCGGCGGCTCATGCAAATGCAGATGCGTTCATAAGACATCTGCCCGAGGGCTATAAAACTCAGCTTGCCGAGGGTGGATCGAATCTATCACAGGGACAAAGACAGCTTCTTGCCATAGCAAGGGCAGTGCTTGCGGACCCAAAGATACTTATTCTCGATGAAGCGACTTCAAGCGTTGATACCAGAACGGAGATGCATATACAATCCGCTATGGTGGCACTGATGAAGAACCGCACATCGCTGATAATCGCACATCGTCTTTCAACCATACGCGATGCTGATATGATAGTCGTCATCGACGGCGGAAAGGTCGCAGAAAAGGGAAGACACGAGGAACTTATCGCGCAGAAAGGCTGTTACTACGAACTTTACCGCACACAGTTCGCGGGCAACAAGACCTGATCTCGGCAAAACAAAAATCGGAGGACGCTGTACTTCTTTGGTACGGCTGTCCTCCGTTTGTTTTAGTATTTCATCAGAGCTTTATCTGCCAGTAGTAGCGGCGGTTTGAGGCAGGAAAATCCGACATAACTCCGTGTTCGGGGTCGTAGAAAGTCCCCTCGCAGTACAGTGACCAGTGCCAGCATCTTGGAGTTTCAAGGCTGAGCATACACAGGGGCGGGAGCTGTTCTTTATCTGTAACAGCTATGCGCTCATCGGATACCCATGCGCCATGATTTCGCAGATATGATTTCATTTCCTTAAGGGTAGTCTCGCGGTCGTTGTTCAGGTCGCTCACTACTTGTTCAGCGGAAAGTCCCAGTACCATTGCAAGCACAGCCTGACCGCACTGCAGGTCGGTGGGTTCGTGGATATATGTGATATTCATCGGTATGCCTCGTTTCGGTTGTATCAAAAATTACCATTATATTCTAACATGAGATATTTGGTATGTCAATAGGCGTGAAACTATCGGATAAAAAATATGGGATGACCACAAGCGGGACATCCCATTTATCTTGACTGAGTATATTTGTCATTTCAGGATAAGGTTGAAAAGTCCAAGGACAAAGCCTATCAGCGCACCGAGGTTAACTATGGTGCTCAGTTCCTTCTTCATGACGGTCTGTACCAGATCCTCCATTTTTTCAATGGACATATCGTTGATCTTGTCTTCCACCATGACTGCAAAATCCAGCTTTTCAAAAAGCTTGTCGATGTAGTTATTAACAGCGCTGCGGTAGACTTTGCCGGCCATTTCTGTAAGGCGGGCTTCATCGACCTTTATGAGTTCAAGCAGTTCAAGTCCGCTTTTCTCGCTGATATCTGAGATCTTGTTCTCGATGACAGGCTTCACGCAGTCCATTCCGTCACGGTCGATCATAGAACGTATCTTGCCGACCAGTGGAGCGGTGAAAGACTGTATCTTCTCTTCGGGGATAAGCTTTGCGAACATGGTATTGCTCAGCTTTTCCTCAATGGAATCATTGCACTTGTTCACAACTATCTCCGGCAGCTGAGAAGCCGAAAGCTCATCGACTATCTGGCGGCTCAGCATCTCGCTGAGTTTTGAACTGCCCTCTGCATAGGTCTCATCGGAGCATTTTGTCAGCTTGCATATCTCATCGCGGATATTGTTTGAAAGCTCCTGAGTTATAGCACCTGTTATGCGGGCTTCGATCTCACCGCCCAGAAGCTTTGCCTTGATATCATCTTTTGTGACAAGCTCATTGCCAACGACCCTGCCCACAGCTTTTGCAAGGCGGGGCTTGCCCTTTGGTATGGCACCCGGGGTGAAAGGTACGCGGTGTCCCAGCAGATATACCTCATGATGGGGGAAGAATAGCATCTTCACTGCGATAAAGTTCGTAAAATAACCAATGACCGCACCTATCAGCGGTGCAGCCAGCATTTTCAGTATTTCCATTTGTATACACTCCTCGTTTGTTGTCTGTTTTGCTGTTCTTTTGTTTGGATGTATTTCTTTATTGAGGAATAGTATAGCATTTATTTCTGCGGTTGTCAACAATAATTAATGTCAACAGTCGGAATTTGAGGGTGAAAATCAGGTTTGAATTTGTATCAAGATTTATCAAAATGTTAACAAAAAGTAAAAAGAGGTTTTTTCGCAGATTCGGGCTTGAAATGTTGGAAGATAAATGGTATAATGGTATCCGTGTAATTATGATAAAAACTGTGTTTGATCTAAGTTTTTTATCCCGCAAATTAAATCGATTGGAGGAAACTGTATGTCTGAAACAAAAAAGTCTCTGGCAGAGCTTCAGGCACTTATTGCTGACAGCGCTGCAAGAACAAGGCTGACATATCTGTTTGATGAAGGAAAATTTACCGAGCTTGACGCTTTCGCGGGCGAGGCTGCGGGCGTTATAACTGCCTATGGCTATGCTGACGGCGAACCTGTCTATGCGTTCTCTCAGGATGTTTCCGTTAAGAGCGGCGCTATGACCGAGGCAGGCGCAAGAAAGATAGCTAAGATCTATGATCTGGCTGCCAAGACAGGTACTCCTGTTGTAGGTATTTATGATTCTTACGGCGCAGATGTCAATGACAGCGCTGCTGCACTGAGAGCTTACGGCGAACTGATGCTGTGGACTGCTAATCTTTCTGGTGTTGTGCCCCAGATAGCTGTTGTTGCAGGCGTATGCTCAGGCACAGCTGCACTGCTGGCTGAGGCTGCTGATTTCGTTGTAATGGCTAAGGATGCAAGCCTGTATGCCGCTCCCAATGCAAAGAGCAACGGTTCTGCTGAAAATGCTGCTGCAAACGGCACTGTATGCGCTGTTTGCGATGATGATAAGGCTGCTGTTGAGAAGGCTAGAGCTATCCTGCTGAAGCTTCCCGCAAACAACCTTTCTCCTGTACCCGTATACGAGTATGAAGAGCCCGCTGCTGCTTCAGGCAGCGACATCGAGAGTCTGACAAAGGCTGTTTTCGACGCTGACAGCGTTATCGAACTCAGCGAGGGCTTCGGCGGTGCTGCTTATACTGCTCTGGCAACTGTAAACGGTGAGACCGTTGGTGTTGCTGCAACTAACAAGACTAAGGATAAGCTGACTGAGAACGACTGCGCTAAGCTCGCAAGATTCGTTCGTACCTGTGATGCTTTTGCTGTTCCCGTAGTTACCTTCGTTGATACAGAAGGCTTTGCAGGAAACGATGATACAGAAGCTGCAGGCGCTGTAAAGAGCATGAGCAAGCTGGCTCACGCTTACGCTGAGGCTACTACCGCTAAGGTATCCGTAGTAACAGGCAAGGCTTACGGCGCAGCTTACATCGCACTTGCAGGCAAGGGCGCAAATGCTGATGTAGCATACGCTCTGCCCACAGCTGTTATCTCCGCACTCGACCCCGTTACCGCTGTTGAGTTCATGGAGCATGACAAGCTCACAGGCGCATCCGATCTTGCTTCTGCAAGACAGGCACTGGCTGATGAGTTCGCTAAGACTCAGGCAAGTGCAGCAAATGCTGCTGTGAACGGTCTGGTAGACGGCATCGTTGATGCTGCTCAGCTGAGAACAGCTGTTGTTGACGCTCTGGCTATGATGAGCGGCAAGAGGATATCCAGACTGCCCAAGAAGCACAGCAATATCCAGCTTTAATAAGTAATTAATTGTAAAGGACGGTATAGTTATGAAAAGATATAATATCACTGTTAACGGTAAGGCTTATGATGTAGCTGTTGAGGAGGTAGGCGCTGACGCTGCTGCTCCTGTGGCTGCTGCTCCCGCACCTGCTGCAAAGCCCGCTGCTGCACCTGCACCCGCTGCTGCTCCCGCAGCTAATGTTGAGGGTACAAAGGTAACTGCTCCTATGCCCGGCAACGTACTTGATATAAAGGTAGCTGTTGGCGATACAGTTACAGCAGGTCAGGCTATCGTAGTGCTTGAAGCTATGAAGATGGAGAACGACATCAATGCTCCTGTAGCAGGCAAGGTTCTGAGCATCAATGCTACAAAGGGCTCACAGGTTGATACAGGCGCAGTTCTGGCTGTTATCGGCTGATGACATCTTATCACTGAAAGGAACGATATATAATGGCTAAGCTTAAAATTACCGAGACAGTTCTTCGTGACGCTCATCAGTCTCTGCTGGCAACGAGAATGTCTATGGACGATATGAAGCCGATCCTCTCCACAATGGACAAGATAGGTTTCTATTCCGCCGAGTGCTGGGGCGGTGCTACATTTGATTCCTGCATACGTTTTCTTAATGAGGACCCTTGGGAGAGACTGAGGACACTCAGAAAGGAAATGCCCAATACCAAGCTGCAGATGCTGTTCAGAGGACAGAATATGCTGGGTTACCGTCACTACGCTGATGACCTGGTAGAGTACTTTGTTCAGAAGTCTATCGCTAACGGTATCGATATCATAAGAATATTCGACGCACTGAACGATATCAGAAATCTCCAGACAGCTATCAAGGCTGCCAATAAGGAGAAGGGTCACGCTCAGGTAGCTATCTCTTATACTCTGGGTGAAGTTTTCACTCATCAGTACTATATGGATTATGCTAAGCGCATCCAGGAGGCAGGCGCTGACTCCATCTGTATCAAGGACATGGCTGCTCTGCTGACACCTTATGAGGCTGAGACACTGGTAAGAGATATCAAGTCTGTTGTTTCCATACCTGTACAGCTGCACACTCACTACACCTCAGGTCTGGCTTCCATGTGTATCATGAAGGCTGTTGAGGCTGGTGTTGACGCAGTTGATACCGCTATGTCGCCTCTGGCACTGGGTACTTCTCATGCACCTACCGAGTCTATCGTTGCTACATTCCAGGGCACCGAGTATGACACAGGTCTTGACCTTGTCAAGCTGAACGAGGTAAGAGATTACTTCATGGGTCTGAGAAAGAAGTACATCGACAATGGTCTGCTGGATCCTTCCATGCTGGCTACAAACACAAATGCACTTCTGTATCAGGTTCCCGGCGGAATGCTTTCCAACCTGCTCAGCCAGCTGAAGCAGGCAGGCAAGGCAGATCAGCTTGAGGACGTTCTGAAGGAAGTTCCTAAGGTGCGTAAGGATTCGGGCTTCCCCCCTCTGGTTACTCCTACTTCCCAGATCGTTGGTACACAGGCTGTGTTCAACGTTATCATGGGCGAGAGATACAAGACCGTTACCAAGGAGTTCAAGGGTCTTGTTAAGGGCGAATACGGTAAGACTCCCGTGGCTATCGATCCCGAGTTCCGCAAGATGATACTCAAGGGCGAAGAGCCTATCGACTGCCGTCCTGCTGACTTGCTTAAGCCTGAGTTTGAGACAATGAAGCAGGAGTGCGCTGAGTGGACAGAGCAGGAGGAGGATATCCTGACCTACGCTATGTTCCCGAAGGTTGCTCCCAAGTTCTTCAAGGACAGACGCGACAAGAAGTACGGTGTTGACGGCGCTCATTCCGACGCTGACAACAAGGTACACCCTGTTTGATAAAATGATTTGCAGGCGGAGAGCAGATGCTCTCTGCCTGTTTTTACTTGTTGGGATAAGTAAAAAACAGGCGATTTGCGAGGATATGATTTGTGATATGCGGTATGTGAATTTGGTATGCTGTACCGAAATAATAAGCCGTAATGCGCTTTTTTCGGGAAAAGATGTAAAAAATAATAAGTTTTTTTGGAAAAGGGCTTGAAATATTTTCTGAAATGGTGTATAATAGATTCAGAAATTTTTTTCTAGGAGGTACAATACAATGGCAAATGTAAAAGTTGCAATTAATGGTTTTGGTCGTATCGGCCGTCTGGCTTTCAGACAGATGTTCGGTGCAGAGGGTTATGAGATCGTTGCTATCAACGACCTGACTAAGCCCTCCATGCTGGCTAACCTGCTGAAGTTCGACACCGCTCAGGGTGGTTACTGTGGTAGAATAGGTGAGAATACTCACACTGTTTCTGCTGATGATGAGGCTAACACCATCACTGTTGATGGCAAGACTCTTCAGATCTATGCAAAGGCTAACGCTGCTGAGCTGCCTTGGGGCGAGCTGGGCGTTGACGTTGTTCTGGAGTGCACAGGTTTCTACTGCTCTAAGGCTAAGAGCCAGGCTCACATCGATGCTGGCGCTAAGAAGGTAGTTATCTCTGCTCCTGCTGGCAATGATCTGCCTACAATCGTTTTCTCTGTTAACGAGAAGACTCTGACAAAGGATGACAAGATCATTTCTGCTGCTTCCTGCACAACTAACTGCCTCGCACCTATGGCTAAGGCTCTGAACGATTATGCTCCTATCCAGAGCGGTATCATGAGCACAATCCACGCTTACACAGGCGATCAGATGATCCTCGATGGTCCTCACAGAAAGGGCGATATGAGAAGAGCTAGAGCTGGCGCTGCTAACATCGTTCCTAACAGCACCGGTGCTGCTAAGGCAATCGGTCTGGTTATCCCTGAGCTGAACGGCAAGCTGATCGGTTCTGCACAGAGAGTTCCTGTTCCTACAGGTTCTACAACTATCCTGACTGCAGTTGTTAAGAAGGCTGACGTTACAGCTGACGGCATCAACGCTGCTATGAAGGCTGCTGCTTCCGAGAGCTTCGGTTACAACACCGATCCTATCGTTTCTTCTGACGTTATCGGCATGAGATATGGTTCTCTGTTCGATGCTACTCAGACAATGGTTTCCAAGATCTCTGATGACCTCTATGAGGTACAGGTTGTTTCTTGGTACGACAACGAGAATTCTTACACATCTCAGATGGTAAGAACTATCAAGTACTTTGCAGAGCTGGGCTAATCCCAATTAATTGCAACAATATCTCCCCCGAGGTCTCATGACTTCGGGGGATTTTTTTATACATTCACCCGACTTGTTTCTCACGCATACTATAAAGTACAGTAACGAACGGGAGGTCGCGGCATGGATAAAGCTGTGTTTTTATGCGCGGGCGGAGACCTGCGACAGGTATATATGTGTGAAAAGTTGTGCGCTTTTGGTAAAGTTTACGAGCTAGGGATAGATGGGGCTGTCGGAGCTGAGGTATTATCATCTACTGAGGATATGCCCGAAATGGCTGATGTGCTTGTACTGCCGCTTTTATCGTGTGGGGACAGCATAGATATCGGCGGAGAAAAGGTAAGGCTTGAAAGTCTGGTTTCGCTGGTAAAAACAGGCGGCCTTGTGCTTGGGGGCAGGATATCTGCCGAACAGGAAAAGCTGTTTTCGCAGATGGGTCTGCAAATAGAAGACTATTTCAAGCGGGAAAGCTTAGCTGTTAAAAATAGTATCCCCACAGCGGAGGGCGCATTGATGATAGCAATGGTAAACAGCGCTGATACGGTCTTTGGAAGCGATGTGCTGGTCATCGGTTTCGGAAGGACGGGCAAGTGCTGTGCCCGGCTTTTCAAAGCGGCGGGTGCTGAATGTTCAGTTGCCGCAAGACGACCCGAAGTACTTGCGCAGGCATGGTCGGAGGGTTTCGACAGTTTCCCGTTGATCGAACTTGCTGAAAACATCGGTAGATTCGATACTATTATAAATACAGTCCCCGCGATGGTTCTTACGGAAGATGTTCTGGCATCGGTCAAGACCGGCTGTACGGTGATAGACCTAGCATCGAAGCCCGGCGGTACTGACTTCGCGGCGGCAAAAAGGTTGGAGATAAACGCGATACACGCTCTTGCACTGCCGGGAAAAGCCGCACCTGCGGCGGCAGGCAGGATGATCGCGGAAACGATAAGGGAGATAACAGACGAGAGGGGGATAACAAATTGCCAACAGAAAACAAACTGAAAGGTGTCAGGATAGGCTATGGGCTGTCGGGTTCTTTCTGCACATTTGAGAAAAGCTTTACCGCAGCTGAAAGGCTTCGGGATATGGGTGCGGAGCTTTTGCCAATAATGTCATTCAATGCCGCGAAGGTCGATACACGATTCGGAAAAGCGGCAGACAACATCGGGCGGCTTGAAGATATCGCAGGCAGAAAGATCATAAAGACTATCGAAGATGCTGAGCCGATAGGACCTAAAAGAATGTGTGATATTATGGTCGTTGCACCCTGCACAGCGAATTCGGCGGCAAAGCTGGCGGTTGGCATAACGGACACTCCGCTGACCATGGCTGTAAAAAGCCATCTTCGGAGCGGTCTGCCTGTAGTGATAGCGATATCGACAAATGATGCGCTGGGGGCTTGTGCAAAAAACATCGGAATATTGCAGAATTACCGCAACTACTATTTTGTGCCTTACGCTCAGGATGATATCGTGAAAAAGCCTGCTTCCATGGTTGCTGATCTTTCGCTTCTGTCGCAAACGGTGGAAATGGCGCTGAAAGGCGTTCAGATACAGCCTGTTGTCGGAGTAAAACAGGGGCGTGACTATTGACTTTTGTGTGGCGGTGTTTTATAATATAATTGCGTGAGCGGTTCGCCGCCTGCGTGAGACATCGTCTGGAGGTCAGGGTATGGAGATCAAAAAAATTGTTATCACGGGCGGACCGTGCGGAGGAAAATCCACGGCTATGAGCCGTATCATGAAAGAGTTTGACAAGCTGGGCTACACGGTGCTTTTCGTGCCAGAAACTGCCAGCGAACTGATAGGCGGCGGAGTTGCGCCCTGGACTTGCGGCAGTAATGTGGATTTTCAGAAGAGCCTGTTTGCTTTGCAGCTTGAAAAAGAAAGAGTTTTCCAGCGTGCTGCAACTACTATGGGCAAAGATAAGTATCTTATCGTATGCGACAGGGGTGCTCTGGATAACAAGGCATATATGTCAAAAGAGGAATTTGCCGAGGTGCTTGACAGTATCGGCATGAAAGAGGTCGAGCTTCGTGACAACTATGATGCGGTGTTCCATCTGGTGACTGCGGCTAAGGGTGCAGAAAAGTTTTATACGCTGTCGAACAATTCGGCGAGAACTGAGACGCCCGAGCAGGCGCGTGAGATAGATGAAAAGCTCATAGCTTCGTGGACTGGTCATCCACACCTCAGGGTAATTGACAACTCCACCGATTTTGAGGGTAAGATGCAGCGTCTTATGTCGGAGATAGCTTCGTTCCTTGGTGAACCTGAACCTCTGGAGATAGAGCGGAAATTCCTTATAGAGTACCCCGATACAGTTCAGCTTGAAGCTTTACCTAACTGTTCCCGTGTTGAGATAATCCAGACCTATCTTAAATCGGATAACGGTGATGAAGTCAGGGTGCGACAGCGCGGCACAGGCGGAAGTTTTGTTTACTATCTCACCAGAAAGAAAAAGATATCGGACATGAAGCGCGTCGAGATAGAACGCAGACTGACCCAGGAAGAGTACCTAGCACTGCTGATGGATGCAGATACCTCCCGCAGGCAGATAAGAAAGACCAGATACTGTCTTTCGGAGAACAACCTGTATTACGAGATAGATGTTTATCCTTTTTGGGATGACAAGGCTATTGCTGAGATCGAGCTGAGCGACGAGAACACCGAGATAGTTTTCCCTGATTTTATCAAGGTGATAAAGGAAGTCACTGAAGATGAAAACTACAAAAACGCTGCTCTGGCGCTGATAAAATAATATATGCCCGAAAGAGGCTGCCTCTTTCGGGCTTTTTATCTGGTGTTTTATTGGTAAAATAAAAAGCTGCAGAGCGTAAATGCTTCACAGCTTATGTGTATTTGAATTTGTTCATTCAAAAAGATGTTTTATAGTTTGATAGATATTACCGGCTTTTTTGGTGTCTCTGTTATAAGACCTGACAAGCAGGCTGTGAAGATCCGTTTTTAGTCCACCCATGGCGGACAGATTTAAAATATCCTGAGTAAGATTTATATTTCTTTCGACGTTTTCCAAAATATAGTTTACAGCATTTGGCGGTATCTGACAGCCCGCAGGCAGCGTGATGCCGTTTTCGATGACAGCTTTTTTCTGTGCAGAATTTTTTTCGCTTATCTCTGCAAGATAATCATTTGTAGAGATCATCATAGATAGATCTGTAAATTGCTTTATTTCAGCTTTTTTGTTCCAGAAAGATACAAGCGGTTTGTATCCGGTATCTCTGGCTATAATATAGTATGTTACAGGTTCATCGGGAAAATAGTTGATATTTTCCGAAATGATATAACCAAGATACGAGGATAGCTGAAAATCCAGAGCATTCTTTTCTCCGGCTTCCACCATGATCAGGTCGATATCTGCTTTTGCAGCATTGATCTTATTGTGATATTCAAAAGTCAGAGACTGAGCGTGTTCGCTGAAAAATATGGTGACCGAGTCCGAATCGGTGAGTTCATCTATACCGTTCAATCCTGATACACCAACATTTTCATAATCAATAAGAAAATATCTGTTAAAACGACCTGAACTCATAATTAATACCTCCTTACCCTTATCCAAAATTATACAATATCTGATATTAAAAAGCAATTACCAATATTCCTAAAATCAGAGCGGCGAATTATACGTTGTTCGCGTATCAACTAAAAATTCGTTGATTAATTATACAAATGTGAGAACCGCCATGGACATATCGAAAATTTAAATTTGAGAATTTGTTTGCATACAGCTTTACAATCTGCTCATTTTGTGGTATAATACTAAGATACCGCACGTGAAGTCGGCGGGGAAAGGAAAGTAGATATGGATATTAATAAAGTCCTTGCACAGGAATTCAATTTAAGACAGGAACAGGTGGACAACACTGTAGCACTTCTTGATGATGACAAGACCATACCCTTTATTGCCCGTTACCGTAAGGAAGTTACGGGTTCGCTGGACGATCAGGTGATCCGTGAGCTTTATGACAGACTGACTTATCTCCGAAACCTTGAAAAGCGCAAGGAGGAAGTCGTTAATGCCATAACCGAACAGGAAAAGATGACCGATGAGATCGCCGCTGCTATCGAAAAGGCTGTTACGCTGGTGGAAGTTGAGGACATCTACCGTCCATACAAGCCCAAGAGAAAGACCAGGGCTTCTATCGCAAGAGAGAAGGGTCTTGAACCTCTGGCTGAGCTTATCATGGCGCAGTCTGCCGATACCGATCCCAACGCTGAGGCTGCTGCTTTTGTTAATGAAGAAAAGGGTGTTGCTGACGCAGCTGCGGCTGTTCAGGGCGCTATGGATATAATCGCCGAGGACGTTTCCGATAATGCCGAGCTTAGAAAGGCTCTGCGTGAAGCTTACAACAAGTCTGGCAAGATAACCTCTGCTGCGGCTTCCGAGGAAGCAGATGTAGTATATAAGAACTATTTCGAGTACAGCGAGAATGTATCGAAAACTGCGGGTCACCGCGTTCTTGCTCTTGACCGTGGTGAGAAAGAGGGCGCACTGAAAGTCAGCATAGATATCCCCGAGGGAATGGGCGAGGAGATATGCCGCGGTCAGTATGTGAAGAATGATTCCGCCTGCGGCACGCTGGTGGCTGCTGCCTGTGATGACAGCTTCAGCAGACTTATCGCTCCATCTGTTGAGCGTGAGATAAGGGCTGAGCTTTCTGCAAATGCTCAGGAGGGCGCAATCAAGGTGTTCTCATCGAATCTTCGTCAGCTGCTTATGGCACCGCCTGTGAAGAATACCGTAACACTTGGTCTTGACCCCGGATATGCCCACGGCTGCAAGGTGGCTACTGTTGACGAAACCGGTAAGGTGCTTGATACTGCAATAGTTTACCTGACCCAGAGCGAGCGCCGCAAGGAAGAAGCCAAGAGCGTTCTCACAAAGATGATAAACAAGTACGGCGTTACTACTATCGCTATCGGCAATGGTACAGCTTCCCGTGAGACTGAGGATTTCACCGCTGATCTTATCCGCGGTATCGACCGCAAGGTCAGCTACATGGTGGTATCCGAGGCAGGTGCTTCGGTTTACTCGGCTTCAAAACTGGCAGCTGAGGAATTTCCTGATTACGATGTATCGCTGAGATCAGCTGTATCCATCGCAAGACGTTTGCAGGACCCCCTTGCGGAACTTGTAAAGATAGACCCCAAGGCAGTAGGCGTGGGACAGTATCAGCACGATATGCCCAAGGCAAGAATGGACGATGCACTCAAGGGTGTTGTTGAGGACTGCGTTAACTCGGTAGGTGTTGATGTAAATACCGCATCATATTCTCTGCTTTCGTATATTTCGGGCATCAACTCCGCGGTGGCTAAGAATATCGTGCTTTACCGTGAAGAAAACGGCGCATTCACTGACAGAAAACAGCTGCTGAAAGTTAAAAAGCTGGGTGCTAAGGCTTACGAGCAGTGCGCAGGCTTCCTGCGTGTGCCCGAGGCTAAGAATCCCTTTGACAATACAGGTATTCACCCCGAGAGCTACGCAGCAGCAAAGGCTCTTCTGGAGAAGTGCGGCATAGATGAGAGCGATGTAGGCAACACAGAAAAGCTCACCTCTGCCATGAAAGACCGCGACCTTGCGGCTCTTGCAAAGGAACTGGATACAGGTCTGCCTACTCTTACGGATATCGTCAAGGAGCTTGAAAAGCCCGGCCGTGACCCTCGTGACGAGTTGCCTCCTCCCCTGATGAGAAGCGGCGACGTTATGGAGCTGAAAGACCTCACACCGGGTATGGAGCTTATGGGTACTGTAAGAAACGTTATCGACTTCGGTGCATTTATCGATATAGGCGTGCATGAGGATGGTCTGGTGCATATATCCCAGCTTTGCGACAAGTTCATCAAGCATCCACTGGAAGTTGTAAAGGTCGGCGACGTTGTTAAGGTATGGGTACTGGATGTTGATATGCAGCGCGGAAGAGTATCCCTGACAATGAAAGATCCCTCCAAGCCCGCAGCACCCAAGCCTGAGCGCAGACAGGGCGGCGGAAAGAAGAAAAAGCAGTCCGATAAGAGGAATGAAAGAACTATCGAGTCCATAGGTTCAAACCTCGGCGGCATACAGGTGAGAAGAAGAAAGAGCTGACATAACTTTCTGGACACTTTTGCGAAATTTCCCCGAAAACGCCTCGTATTTTGTACAACATGATATATGATGAAATTTTTCCGATTTTTTTGTTAAAAACGGTTGATTTTTACGGATATTTATGCTATCATATTAGTATGCCCCGATTAGGGGTACTATATTTGGAACTACATTACTGAGGGGAATGGTATATAAATGAAAACAAAAACTTGTCCGTACTGCGGTAAGGAGCTTTCAGGTGAGGCTGTACTTTGCAAGTTCTGCCACAATCTGCTTATCGATGAGGACGGCAATATGACATCTGAGGGCGGTGTCGGCGACGAGACAAAGGTATTCAAAAAGCCCGATGATGATATGACGAAGCGTTTCGTTCTGCCTGAAAATGCAAAGAACAACAATAACAGCGATGTCAGCCGCGGCAATAGCAACGGCGGCAGCAGAAAGAAGAGTGCTCCTGTTATCGATGATGACAGAGCAGATGATGATTTCTTTGCAGGCGACGACTTCGATGATTTTGATGATGGTTACGATGATGATTATGAGGAAGAGTCAGCAAGAAAGCGTCTGTTCATCATAACTGCTGTTATTACTGTGGGTGTGCTTATAATCGTTATAGCAGCGATACTTATCGGCATGAGACTCTTCGGTAAAAAGGGCAATGATAATGGTACTGACAATGCAGGCACTGCAAGACCTGCCGCTACAAGCGCAGTTGAACAGCAGCCTCAGGATCAGACACCTGTTGACGACGGCATAGATGATGAACCCGTTGTAACTGATCCCGCTGATACAAATGCACAGCCCACAGAGAGTGCAGTATCTACTGAATCAGCAGCACAGTCTACCGAGAGCGGTGCTGATACTTCATCACAGAGCGATAATGACAGCAGTGCAGTAAACTTTGCTGAACCCGGTGACAGCTCATCGGCTGCTCAGAGCGGTGACGGCTCTTCGTCCCAGGCTTCTGATAGCAGCAGTCAGGCAGAGGTAGATATCTCAGATCTTGAAAATACAGTACGTACAGCAGTTGCAGGTGAGATCAACGGCGATATTACAGGCAGCCAGTTCAGATCTGAAGAGAACGGTTATGCTTACTACTACTTCTTCACCGATAACGGTGCACACGGTTACAGTGTTGCTTACAACATCGCAACAGGCAATTTTGTTTGCGATCAGAACTACTAATTAAAAGATATGCACAGGCGATGTTGCCTTTTACGGGCGGATTGTCTGTGCTTTTTTTCTTGCTGAATGCACTTGAATTGCGGCGGATAATGTGGTATAATTCTTATTAGAGTTCAAATCGGATGCGTTATAAACGAAGAGTTCGCAGTGGTGAGCTCCGAGATGATCACAGCATTATCCATGGAGAGAACAGTATGGTCGAAAACGGTACACTTATTGAAAAGATCGAAAAACACCCGCGGTTGTGGTGTACTGCGGCGGCAGTCATCACACTTGTATGTCTTTTAAGCGGGCTGATGGGATTTCTTGTAAAGTCTGAGGCCGATATAAATAATATCGATAAAGCTCCTGTTTATGGTCATGCAGGATTTGAGATCACCGATCATGACAAAGAAGAGGATTTTGAGATAATAAACAGCTTTTGCAGGTACATACCTACGGGTAGCGAATACTTTTACAGGGTCTGTACCGAGGACGGCACATGGCTGTTCGTCAGGGCTGACAAGGACGCCGACTTTGATAAGAAAACAGTGATCGACGGAAAAGTGCGGAAATTCAGCGGTGAGGAGAAAAAATATCTGCTGGATAAATATGCACTGAATATGGATAATTATATTGATATGACATGGCTTCGTATCAGTTTATTGCAGATAGCTTCGGGGCTGCTGATGGCATTTGAGATATTGCTTGGTGCGGCGATGATAAAGGATAAGATATCTGCGGAGAGCAAAATGCGCAAAGCGGCTGAAATAGTTTTCTGTGCTTTGCCTTTCCCGTTCGCGGCGATATGGATATATCTGCTGTGTCATATATAAGGAGGTAGTGAAATGAAATATACCGAAAGGGAAGTACTTCAGTTTGTGGAGGAAAATGATGTAAAGTTTATAAAGCTGATGTTCTGCGACATTTTCGGGGCACTCAAAAGTATATCTGTACCCGCTTCGGAACTGCCGAAGATATTCCAGAAGGGATTGCTTTTTGATGCTTCAAAGCTCAGCGGCTTTATGAATTTTTCAAGCACCGATCTGCTGCTTTTCCCTGATCCCGACACACTGGCGTTGCTGCCGTGGAGACCTCAGCAGGGCAGGGTAGTGAGATTTTTCTGTACAATAAAATACACAGATGGCACTGTCTTTGACGGTGACGGCAGAGCTTTCCTGAAAAATGCTGTGGAGTATGCAAGAGGAAAGGGCTATAATTTCCAGATTGGCACTTCATGTGAGTTCTATGTTTTTGAGAAGAACGACAATGGTCAGATAACCAAGATACCTCACGATTATGCAGGCTACTGCGATATCGCCCCTGCTGACAAGGGTGAGAATCTGAGACGAGATATCTGCCTGACCCTTGAGCAGATGGACATTTATCCCGAAAGCTCCCGTCACGAGAGCGGACCGGGTCAGAACGAGATAGATTTCCGTTATTCCAACGCTTTGAATGCGGCGGATAATCTGGTGACATTCAAGAACGTTGTAAAATCCGTAGCGGACAGAAACGGTCTGTATGCTACATTTATGCCAAAGCCCCTTTGCGACAGACCGGGTTCTGGTCTGCATATCATGCTGCTTTGCATGAAGGGTATGGAGAATATTTTCATGCCACGCAGAGGTGATCTTGGAAGCGAAGCTAAGTCCATGATTGCAGGTATACTCAAAAGGGTCAGGGAGATAACTCTTTTCCTGAACTCTACCGCAAGCTCTTACAGCAGACTTGGAACATCCCGTGCACCTAAGTATATCACATGGTCTCACGAGAATTTCGCACAGCTGGTAAGAGTGCCAATGATAAACACCGATGAGAATGCCATGATACTCCGTTCTCCCGATAATACCTGCAACCCGTATTTTGCACTGGGTCTGGTGATCTATGCCGCCCTTGAGGGTGCGCTTAACGGTGAAGAACTTTGCTCGGCTACCGACCTTTCGCTCGATAATATCGCGGAGCTTACCGAAAAGCTACCCGCTACTCTCGATGAAGCCATAGAAGCGGCAAGGGGCAGTGAATTCCTGGCAGACAGGCTTTCCGAGAATCTTATCTCTCATGTTCTTGGCGAAAAGGAAAAGGAAGCCAAGGAGTATGCTGTCTGCGAAAATAAGGAAATGTTCGAGACAGTGAGATACTTCTACACACTGTAATGGTATCAAAAAAGGGAAAACGCAAGATAGTTTACGATGACAAAGTGTACTACTGGTACGTCAGGGTCACTGAGGAAAGTCACCGTATAAATATAATTTCCGAAGATAAGAAAGTCAGGATATGTGTGCCGTTTCGTGACACCGAGGAAAGTGTCACACCGGGTACGGTGCGGGAGCTTCTTGAAAAGCATTTTGCCGATCAGAAAGCAGTAACTGAAATATGATATTTCTTGATCGGGAACAGAGCAGAAATGCTCATTTAAAGATAGAAACAATTAAAGCCTGTTATTTTGAAAGGGGGAGAAATTTTGGACAGAATACTTATAGCAGCAGGGTCTGACAAGCACGTATCTGCACTTGTAAGTCAGCTGAAAGAGATTTTCCCCGGGGTAAGGTTCTCAACTGTTTCAACGGGGCGCGATGCAAGGCGTGTAATATCGGAGCAGGATTTCGATATGATAGTGGTAAGCTGTCCGCTGCCGGATGAGAACGGTTCCGATCTGGCAGAGTTTGTTTATTCCGCTTCGGACGCCATGTGTGTATTGCTGGTAAAGAGCGATATTTACGAAGATGTTGCTGACAAGGTAGAAGACGTCGGCGCGATGGTAATATCAAAGCCCCTGAACCGCGAGCTTTTCTACCGTGCGATGAGGTTCACGGCGGCGGCAAGAAAGCGTATGCTGGGCATAAAGTCAGAAAACATAAAGTTACAGAAAAAGCTGGAGGAGATACGTTCAGTAAACCGCGCAAAACTGGCGCTGATGCAGTATCTGGGCTTCACCGAACAGCAGGCGCACAGGTATATCGAGAAAGAAGCTATGGATATGCGCTGCACAAAGCTTGAAGTAGCACGCAAGGTCATTCAGATGTACGAGGTTTGAGCAATTCATAATTTATAATTCATAATTATTGGCAGTGACGGACATTTGCTGTTCTTAGGATAGAATGGCGGCAGCACCGAAACTATGATGCACACAAACTTATGCGATTTGGAAAGAACGAGGTGTGATATGGCTAATACTTTTATGGTTCACAGAAATTCGCCCGTTGAAGAATGTTTTCGTTTAGGCAATGCGGCATCGGATGAGTTCCTGGATGCGATAGTCCTGGCTGGTTCTGCACTGGCTGAGACAGAACGTGAAAAGCAGCTGATAATGTGGCTGACTCTACAGCATACGAATATATGCGGAATGGGCAACGTAGGTTTTGAGATAGCGGAAATGCCCTGGACAAAGGCAGGATTTGAAAGCGAGAAAGCGTTCATACTGCGCTGTATAGAGGCTGCCAAAACCAAGCTCTGGTGGGACAGGCGCAGATATCCGCTCATAGAAGAGCTTGTTATACCGTGGCTCGAAAGTTTCGGTAAACTCGTCGATCAGATGACGGTGGAATATGTAAATGAAGATGAGCTGAACGAATGGCTGTCATGGTTCCCCGAGATCGGCAAGGAGTATATCCTGAGAGATTTCCCGACTTGTGAAAAGCATAAGGGTATGCTGGTATCTTTGTATGGGTGCAGGCTTTGTCTGGAGGAGAAAGGATAAGTGATAAACAAAAATGGAGACAACGATAAAAAAGCCTGATAGGGCAAGAAAAAAGCAGCTGATCGCAGATCTCATCATTATCGGATTGGTGAGTTTTGCGGTCTTGCTTTTTGCAAACAGAATAAACGCATATTCATATGACCTCAGCAAACCGCTGATGAAAAGGCTGTGCGTGACGGCACTGTGCGGTCAGTTTGCGATAGCGGGGCTTGGCATAACGATAGTCTGTATCATAAGGCGTGAGAAGTTCACGAAATTCGGGCTGAACACCAAAAATCTTCTGCCCGCTCTTCTTTTAAGCCTGTTATGCTGTGTGCCAGACTTCATCTATAATCTGGCAAGAGGTCATGTTCACCAGTGGTTCCCGTTTTACGATGTGTCCATGACACCGCAGCTGCTTGAAAAAAGTCTGCCCGTGAAGGTTTGCGGACTGCTGATAACCGCATTGTTCTGGGGATTTTTTGAAGGCTTCAACTATGTGGTGATACGCGACAAGATAAGTGAGCTTGCTCCGTCTAAATACAGATTCTGGGACGTTGGCGCATTTGTCTGTGCTGTGATGTGTATACTTATTCACGGTGCGGTAGGTGTGACCTCCGAAGCTTTTCTTGAAATGGTGTGTACGCTCATACTTATTTACGGTATGCTGATAGTCAGGAAAGAGACTGACAATGCCTGGGGCTGTGTGCTGATATTCTTCGTCTACTGGAATGCTTTGTGATCTTAGTTATATGTGTGATAGTCAGTTGTGACTAACCGTGTTAAGAAAATGTAGACAGAATGTTAAATCAGGGAAATATACTTGAAATCCATGTCGATATGATGTATAATAGATATGGCAAAAAATCCATAATTATTTTTTTGGAGGTATTTTATAATGTTAGTTAATGCTAAAGAAATGCTTGATAAGGCAAGAGCTGGTAAGTACGCAGTTGGTCAGTTCAACATCAACAACCTTGAGTGGACAAAGGCTATCCTGCTGACTGCTCAGGAGCTGAATTCACCTGTTATCCTCGGTGTATCCGAAGGCGCAGGTAAGTATATGTGCGGTTTTGAGACTGTAGCTGCTATGGTAGCTGCTATGGATAAGTCTCTGGGCATCACTGTTCCTGTTGCTCTGCACCTTGACCACGGTTCCTATGAGGGCTGCTACAAGTGCATCAAGGCAGGCTTTACTTCTATAATGTTCGATGGTTCTCATTTCCCTATCGACGAGAACGTTGCTAAGACAACTGAGCTCGTTAACGTAGCTCACGGTCTGGGTCTCTCCATCGAGGCTGAGGTCGGCGCTATCGGCGGCGAAGAGGATGGCGTTATCGGTAAGGGCGAGTGCGCAGATCCCGCTGAGTGCAAGCAGATCGCTGATCTGGGTGTTGATTTCCTGGCTGCAGGTATCGGCAACATCCACGGTGTATATCCCGATAACTGGGAGGGTCTGAGCTTTGAGACTCTCGAGGCTATCAACAAGACTGTTGGCGATATGCCTCTGGTACTGCACGGCGGTACAGGTATCCCCGATGATATGATCACTAAGGCTATCTCTCTGGGCGTTGCTAAGATCAACGTTAACACTGAGTGCCAGCTGGTATTTGCTGACGCTACAAGAGGCTACGTTGAGGCTGGCAAGGACAAGCAGGGCAAGGGCTTCGATCCCAGAAAGCTGCTGGCTCCCGGCTTTGAGGCTATCAAGGCTAAGGTCAAGGAGAAGATGGAACTGTTCGGTTCTGTTGGCAAGGCTTAATTCAAAGTATAATATTCGGTCAGCCTGCTGCTTTATGCGGCAGGCGGCTTTTTTAAGAACGGGTATGTGATCCTGGACGCTGAAATGGAGGGCTGGCGATGGAGCTTATCAATTCACGAAGAATGATGAATATCGGTGTGATGACGGCGCTGTACGTGCTGTTGACCATATTGTGCGCACCGCTTGCCTATGATCAGGTACAGCTGAGGTTTTCTGAATTGCTGATACTGCTGTGCTTTTTCAACAAGGATTATATATTCTCTCTGACCGTGGGATGCTTTATTTCAAATATGATGAGCTCGCTGGGCTTTGCTGATGTTGGATTCGGTTCAATGGCAACACTTGCCTCTGCTGTGCTGATATACGCATTCAGAGAAAAGATCAATCTGTTGGTCGCTTCGATATTCCCTGTGGTGATAAATGGTTTTGTAGTCGCCGCCGAGTTGCATTTCATACAAGGTCTGTCCTTCTGGGAGAGCGTCGTTTACGTTTCCCTCGGCGAATTTATCTGTGTAAGCGTTATCGGCGTTTTCGTTATAGGAATGCTGAGCAAGAAGAAAGGCTTTATGAAAGTCATAATGACCGGAAACGATATCGCTTAGACCTAAATATCTGTAAATGATAAGACACCGCGCATTTTGTTATGTGTGGTGTCTAAAATTTGTCGCGAAATAAGATATTTTAAGAATAACTAATTCACAAAAGGTTTAAGATAAAAATTTTCAAAAGGGGTTGACTTTATAGGATGACTGTGATATAATAGATACTGTTGTGAGGGACACAACAAAAACAAAATAAAAAATGCAGGTATGGCGGAATAGGCAGACGCGCTAGCTTCAGGTGCTAGTGGGGGCAACCTCGTGGAAGTTCAAGTCTTCTTACCTGCACCATTCAAACCTCGTAAACGATTTGTTTGCGAGGTTTTTTGTTGATCATTTTTTGGGGGAGATATTGTCGGTTATGATGATATTGACATCTCTACGGAATGATGATATAATAAACAAAATTGACTGGGGTGAACTTATGAATATCATACATATGAAATATGCTGTTGAGGTGGCTAGAATAGGCTCGATAAACAAGGCGGCGGAAGAACTGCTGATAGCACAGCCGAACCTCAGCCGAAGCATTAAGGAGCTTGAAGCCGACCTTGGCATAACTATATTTTCACGAACATCAAAGGGCATGAACCTTACTCCCGAGGGCGAGGAGTTTATCGGATACGCCCGTAAGATACTTGACCAGATAGACGATGTTGAGCGGATATACCGTCAGGGTGTGCCTAAAAAGCAGAAGTTTTCCATCTCTGTTCCCAGGGCGAGCTATATCTCAGAAGCCTTTGCAGAGTTTTCCCGAACTATCACAGGGGATTCGGCAGAGCTTTTCTATTACGAAACTAATGCCCACCGTGCCATAGATAATATTTTTGATTCCAATTACAGCCTTGGCATAATCAGGTATGCCTCCGTATACGATAAGTATTTCAAACGATCGCTGGAAGAAAAAGGACTGGAGTACGAGCTCATAGCCGAGTTTTCCTATATGCTGGTGGCAAGTAAGGAGAGCAGTTTGGCATCGCTGGACGAAGTGCACTTCGGAGATCTCACGAATATGATAGAGATAGCCCACGCCGACCCCTATGTGCCGTCACTGCCACTTTCAAACGTCAAAAAGGAAGAGCTGCTTGACAGCATTGGCAGGAGGATATTCCTTTTTGAAAGGGGAAGTCAGTTCGACTTACTGTCCCTTAATCCCGAGACATATATGTGGGTGTCGCCCCTGCCTGACAGAGTGCTGGATATCTACGGTCTTGTGCAGAAAAAGTGCATCGACAACAAGCGTCAGTACAAAGATGTGCTGATATATCGTAAAGGATATAACCTTACTGATCTTGACCGCAGATTCATCACTGCGCTTATTGAATCAAAGAGGGCTTATTTTCCGAAAGATTGACAGGGTCGCGTAAATACGAACTTTAACACAGTTTTCCGTAAAAGGAGAGCTGTGTTTTTTTATTGATAGGGGTTATATCGGTAAAGATAATATCGATATACTTTTTTGGTTATTCCGTTATCATAAAAAGGGTGATATAATTGAAGCATCGGAGGTGAGAAAGTGAAAGAACCGGTATTTTCAAAGGCTACGCTGGGCAGACTGCCCATATATCTGGATTACCTGAGGACAGGTGATCACGGCGAGAATATTTCCGCCGCTGAGATATCAAGGGCGCTGGGGCTGGGGGATGTTCAGGTGAGAAAAGACCTTAACGCAGTCTGCGGTACAGGAAAACCCAAGATAGGCTACAAGACAACCGAGCTTATCGCGGCGCTTGAAGCTGTCCTTGGAAGAAAGGCGGCTACCCCGGTTGTTATAGTAGGCGCGGGAAAGCTGGGCAAAGCACTGCTGGATTTCGATGGTTTCGATGAATACGGCATCAAGATATCTGCCGCGTTTGATGTGGACAAAAGTCTGCTCTGCGACAGGATACTTCCCATGGATAACTTTACTAACTACTGTCGGCTTTATGATATCCATGCGGGAATAATCACGGTGCCTGCCGCCTGTGCGGAGGAAGTCTGTGACATTATGGTAAAGAGCGGTATAACGGCGATTTGGAATTTTGCGCCAACAGTTCTGAATGTCCCCGAGAATATAACAGTGTGTCAGGAAAATCTGGCGCTTTCACTGGCACATCTTACCATGAAACTTAGGAAATGATACGGAGGAAAGTTCAATGGCAAAGAAAGAGTACGAGATCGTTGACGGCGTTGAAAAGCTTGAAGCCGCCCTTGAAAGAGTAAGGGCAGCACAGAGAAAGATGGCGTCCTTCACTCAGGAACAGGTAGACAGTATATTCCTTGCTGCTGCCACCGCAGCAAACCGCGCAAGGATAGACCTTGCAGAGCAGGCTGTTGCAGAGACCGGAATGGGTATCGTTGAGGATAAGGTCATCAAGAACCACTATGCCAGCGAATACATATACAACAAGTACCGCGATACAAAGACTTGCGGCGTTGTTGAAGAGGACAGATCGGCAGGCATAAAGAAGATTGCTGAGCCTATCGGTGTGATCGGTGCGGTAATACCCACCACCAATCCTACTTCCACTGCGATATTCAAATCTCTTATCGCCCTGAAGACAAGGAACGGTATCATTATCAGCCCTCACCCCCGTGCAAAGGAGAGCACTATCGCAGCTGCAAAGGTAGTTCTTGAAGCCGCAGTTGAAGCAGGCGCTCCCGAAGATATAATCGCATGGATAGATATACCCAGCCTTGAAATGACAAATATGCTGATGAAAGAGGCTGATATCATACTGGCAACAGGCGGTCCCGGAATGGTACACGCTGCATACTCCAGCGGTAAGCCTGCACTGGGTGTCGGCGCGGGAAATACTCCTGCCATAATCGATGACAGCGCGGATATCCTGCTTGCTGTGAACTCCATAATCCATTCCAAGACTTTTGATAACGGAATGATATGCGCTTCCGAGCAGAGCGTTATCGTTCTTGACAGTATATACGACGCAGTCAAGACAGAGTTCGCTGCAAGGGGTTGCTACTTCCTTAAATCCGATGAGCTGAACAAGGTGAGAAAGACCATTATCATCAACGGCGCTCTCAATGCTAAGATCGTTGGACAGTCAGCCGCTAAGATCGCTGAGCTTGCAGGCGTGACAGTTCCCGAGGGCGCAAAGATACTCATCGGTGAAGTTGAGAGTGTTGATATCTCCGAGGAATTCGCTCACGAGAAGCTTTCTCCCGTACTTGCTATGTACAGGGCTTCCGATATTCAGGACGCATTCGGCAAGGCAGAACATCTCATCGCTGACGGCGGCTACGGTCATACAGCTTCTATCTACCTCGATGCTGTACGCGAGCAGGAAAAGCTCTCCGAGTTCGGCGAGAGAATGAAGACCTGCCGTATACTGGTGAATACTCCCTCTTCTCAGGGCGGTATCGGCGACCTTTACAATTTCAGACTGGCACCATCCCTCACACTGGGCTGCGGTTCATGGGGCGGAAACTCGGTTAGCGAGAACGTTGGAGTAAAGCATCTGCTGAATATAAAGACAGTTGCCGAAAGGAGAGAGAATATGCTTTGGTTCAGAGCTCCTGAAAAGGTGTATTTCAAGAAGGGCTGTCTGCCCGTTGCTCTTGATGAACTGGATAAGGTCATGGGCAAGAAGAAGGCATTCATCGTCACTGACAGCTTCCTGTTCAAGAACGGCTTCACCAAGCCTGTTACAGACAAGCTGGATGAACTGGGCATCACTCACGAGACATTCTCCGACGTTGCTCCAGACCCAACACTTGCCTGTGCTATGGAGGGTGTAAAGGCTATCAGAAGCTTTGAGCCTGATGTTATAATCGCAATCGGCGGCGGTTCTGCAATGGACGCTGCAAAGATCATGTGGGTGATGTATGAACACCCCGAGGCAGACTTCATGGATATGGCGATGCGTTTTGTCGATATCAGAAAGAGAATATACACATTCCCGAAGATGGGCGAAAAGGCATATTTCATATGCGTTCCTACTTCCTCGGGTACAGGTTCGGAGGTAACACCTTTTGCAGTTATCACCGATGACAAGACAGGTCACAAGTATCCTCTTGCCGATTACGAACTTATGCCTAATATGGCTATCGTTGATACTGATATGATGATGAGCGCTCCCAAGGGTCTGACTGCTGCTTCCGGTCTTGACTGCATGGTGCATGACCTTGAAGCTCTGGTATCGGTAATGGCAACACCCTTTACTGACGGTATTGCTCTCGAATCTCTGAAAATGACCTTTGATAATCTGCCCGAATGCGTTGAAAACGGTCAGACAGCTGTAAGGGCAAGAGAGAATATGGCTCATGCCGCAACTATGGCAGGTATGGCATTCGCTAATGCTTTCCTTGGCATAGGTCACTCTTTGGCACATAAGCTGGGTGCATATCACCACCTGCCCCACGGTATCTGCTGTGCACTGGTAATAAGCGAAGTCATCAGATTCAACGCTTCCGATGTTCCTGTTAAGATGGGTACTTTCCCTCAGTACGAATATCCTCAGGCTGCCGCTAAGTATGCAAGGATAGCAAGATATCTTGGCATACAGGGCAGCAGTGACGCTGAACTTGTAAACAGTCTTATCGATAAGATAGAAGAACTCAAGGAAGCTGTTGGCTGTAAAAAGACCATCGCTGAATACGGTATATCCGAGGAAGACTTCCTCGCTACTCTCGACAAGATGTCAAGAGATGCCTTTGACGATCAGTGTACAGGCGCTAACCCCAGATATCCTCTCATCAGCGAGCTGAAGCAGATATACATGAACGTATACTACGGCAGAACTTTCGTTGAGACCGAGAAGCCCGATGCAGGTCAGATAGACAGTGCTGACAGCAGCGAGGATTTCAAGCAGGCTTTCAACCGCGCAGTAAGCAGCGGCAAAAAAAGAGTATAAACGGAGGGATGGAATATGAATCTGGATCGTGTAATTGCTGTCAGAAATACTAAGACGGTGTATCGTGACGGTGACAAATGCATAAAGGTATTTAATGATACATACAAGAAGTCTGAAGTGCTGAACGAAGCACTGAATCAGTCCATGGTTGAGGAAACAGGCATCAATATGCCCCGCCTTAAAGAAGTGCTGATGATCGACGGTAAATGGTCTATCGTATCGGAATATATAAATGGCAAGACTCTTGCACAGATGATGGAGGAGCAGCCCGAAAAGAAGAGAGAGTATATCGAACAGCTGGTTGATATCCAGCTGGATATACACTCTAAAGTCTGTCCCATGCTGAGAAAGCTGAAAGACAAGATGAACAGTAAGATCAGTCAGACAGACCTGAATGCTACCACAAGATATGATCTGCATACACGACTTGAGGGTATGCCAAAGCACTACAAGCTCTGCCACGGCGACTTCAATCCCTCAAATGTTATAATCACTGAGGACGGTACTCCATATATCATAGACTGGGCACACGCTACACAGGGCAATGCTTCCGCAGATGCAGCAAGAACATACCTCTGCTTCTGGCTTGACGGCGATATTGAGGGCGCAGATATGTATCTTGATATATTCTGCGAAAAGAGCAATACCGCAAAGCAGTATGTTCAGAAGTGGATGCCTATCGTTGCGGCTTCGCAGTCGGTAAAGGGCAACGAGAAAGAGCGTGAGTTCCTGCTCTCCTGGGTAGACGTTGTAGACTATATGTAATATGTGAGGTGCTAAATATGAAGGTTACTGTATGTATTGGTTCTTCCTGCCATCTGAAAGGCTCGCGTCAGGTAGTCGAGCAGCTTCAGTATCTTATCGCAAAAGAGGATCTCGGAGACAAGGTAAAGCTCGGCGGAACATTCTGCATGGGCAAATGTCAGCAGGGTGTATGCGTTACTGTTGATGATGAGTTCTACTCGGTATCTCCCGAAACTGTGGGAGAGTTCTTCGAGAAAGAGATAAAGCAGAAGGTAAAATAAAACATGATCATTCAGATATGTGTCGGCTCATCATGCCACCTGAAAGGTTCGGAGGATATGATAGAGCTGCTGAAACAGGCGATATCGACCCATGATCTTGAAAACGAAGTTACACTTGCCGGCAGTTTCTGTGCAGGCAAGTGTAATCGTGTGGGTGTGACTATCACTGTTGATGACGAAGTATATACAGGTGTGACCCCCGAGGGTTTCACCGAGTTTTTTAAGAACGCTGTATTGAGCCGTATAGGAAAGTGAGTTAATCATCTATGAGCAGCTGCTTAACATTAAAAAAATCAAACTGCAAAAACTGCTATAAATGCATCAGATACTGCCCTGTAAAGTCCATAAGATTTTCGGGCAATCAGGCGCACATCATCGAACAGGAGTGCATATTGTGCGGACAGTGCGTGGTAGTCTGTCCACAGGATGCAAAGCAGATAGTTGATGAATCGGAGAAAGTAAGGGTGCTTCTCCAGAGCGGTTCGCCTGTTGTTGTCAGCCTTGCACCGTCTTTTATCGCCAATTATGACGGAGCGGGCATTGAGCAGATGCGTGAAGCTTTGAAAAAGCTTGGCTTTTATGATGTTGAAGAAACAGCTGTGGGTGCGACCCATGTAAAGCGTGAATATGAGCGGATACTAAAAGAAGAAAGCAGGGACGTTGTAATATCATCCTGCTGTCATTCGGTAAACCTGCTGATACAGAAGTACTTCCCCGATCTTCTGCCGATGCTTGCAGATGTTATTTCCCCAATGCAGGCGCACTGCGCAGATATCAAAAGGCGCATCCCCGATGCAAAGACAGTCTTTATAGGTCCGTGTGTTTCCAAAAAGGATGAAGCCCAGCATTACGGCGATACAGTTGATGCTGTGCTCACCTTTGAGGAACTTTCAGTTTGGCTGAAAGAAGAAAACATCGAGATAGAGCGGGAATTTTCTGCTGATGAAAATAGCCGAGCAAGATTTTTCCCTACGGCTGGTGGCATACTTAAAACCATGGACTGCGACCTGCCCGATTACACATATATCGCCATAGACGGTATCGAAAAGTGTATATCCGTTTTGCGTGAGCTTGAAAAGGGAAGCATACATAAATGCTTCATCGAAATGTCAGCCTGTAAGGGAAGCTGTATAGGTGGTCCTGTTATGGAAAATGCCCGCTATACTCCCGTTGAAGATCAGATGCTGATTGCGAGATATGCAGGCTCGAAGGATTATGACGTTGAACAGCCCGACAAGCTGTATATGAAAAAGCAGTTCACACTGATTGACCTTGGTCATGCACAGCCCACCGAACCTGAGATACGTCAGATACTGGCGCAGATGGGCAAGTTTGATACTTCCGATGAACTGAACTGCGGTTCGTGCGGATACAATACCTGCCGCGAGAAAGCCATAGCTATATATCAGGGCAAGGCGGATATATCCATGTGCCTGCCTTTCCTGAAAGACAAGGCTGAAAGCTTCTCCGATACTATTGTTAAAAATACTCCAAATGGCATCATCGTTCTGAATGATTCATTGGAAGTTCAGCAGATAAACTCAGCTGCTATGGAAATGATGAATATTCGCTATGCTTCCGATGTACTTGGTGATCAGGTGGTTCGTATACTCGACCCTAAGATATTTATGGAAGTAAGGCGGACAGGCAAGGGCGTTTACAACGAAAGGATATTCCTTACCGAATACCAGAGGTATGCCGAGCGCACTATCGTCCTTGACCGTGAGAGCAAAATGCTCATCTGTATCATGCGTGATGTTACCGATGAGGAAAATGCCCGCAGCAAAAAGGAAGAGATAAGCCGAAATACCATCGAGGTAGCCGATAAGGTAATTGAGAAGCAGATGAGGATAGTTCAGGAGATAGCGTCGCTTCTCGGCGAAACTACTGCCGAAACGAAGATAGCGCTTTCAAAGCTCAAGGAGTCGATGCAGGATGAATAACTTGTGTGCGGATATCGGATTCAAAAGCATAAACCATGCAGGTGAACAGCTGTGCGGAGACCATATCGATATCGTGGAGAATGACGATTCCACAGTTATAGTCCTTGCGGACGGTCTCGGCAGCGGCGTAAAGGCGAGCATACTCTCGACTCTTACCTCAAAGATTATCTCCACCATGCTTGCAGCAGGTCTTCCGCTTGAAGACTGCGTTTCAACTATCGCGGGAACTCTGCCTATATGTTCGGTAAGAGGAGTTGCGTATTCGACTTTCACCATAATCCACATCATCAATAATGAAACTGCTGTGCTGATACAGTATGATAATCCTCTGAGCATACTTATCCGCAATGAAAAAGTTTGCGACTATCCCAGAACGGAAATGAACATTGGCGGCAAGAAGATATACCGCTCCGAGATAAGATTACAGGAGAATGATCTTATCATATCCATGAGTGATGGATGTCCCCATGCGGGTATAGGCTTGGCTTACAATTTCGGCTGGAAACGGGAGGATATCGCTGCATTTATGGAGATGCTGGCACCTGTGGGGTATACCGCAAAGACCCTCTCTACCATACTTGTAGATGAGTGCGACAATCTCTACGGACACGAGCCCGGTGATGATACCACCGCCTGCGTTGTCCGCATACGCCGTCGCGTGCCGATGAACATACTCTTCGGTCCGCCATCAAACAAAGACGACTGCGACAGAATGATGAGCCTGTTTTTCTCGAAAGAGGGCAAACATATAATCTGCGGCGGTACTACCTCGACAATTGCTTCACAATGGTTGAAAAAGCCGCTGGTGGCAAGTCTAAGCTTTGAGCACAGCGATGTTCCTCCCATAGCGACTATCGAGGGCGTTGACCTTGTGACAGAGGGTGTCATAACCGTCAACCGAGTGCTTGAATATGCAAAAGACCATATCGGCGAAAATCTGTTATATGAAAAATGGAGCCACGGCAGGGACGGTGCATCACTCATCAGCAGAATGCTTTTCGAGGAAGCCACGGATATAAACTTCTATGTTGGCAGGGCAATTAATCCCGCCCATCAGAATCCGGAACTGCCGATAAATTTCAACATCAAGATGAACCTTGTGCAGGAGCTCTCAAAGGCTCTGGGAGAGATGGGCAAGCACATCAAGGTCAGCTATTTTTAAGGGTGTGAACAGATAAATGAAAAACAAAAGAGTATTTGATACCAAGGTACAATACCTGAAATACAAGGTCCTGCGAGAGGTCGCCAGAGAAGCGTGGGATGATACGCTGCTTGAAGATCTTCTGGATATCCCGAAGAAAATAGTATCAGGCAAGACCCCCACCATGCGCTGCTGCGTCTACAAGGAAAGAGCCATAATCGCCGAGCGGGTAAAGATAGCTATGGGCGGTGACAAGGAAAATCCCAATGTCATCGAAGTTATAGATATCGCCTGCGACGAATGTCCTGCGGCAGGGTATGAAGTCACAGATTCATGCCGCGGCTGTCTTGCCCACCGCTGTGAGGACGTATGTCCCAGAGGTGCTATATCCTTCGATCACAACCATGTGGCGCATATCGATAAGAGCAAGTGCATTGAGTGCGGCAGATGCTCAAAGGTCTGCCCATATTCGGCGATAACCAACCGTGTACGTCCTTGTCAGAATGCCTGCAAGATAAAGGCGATAAGCATAAACGAGGACGGCGGTGCAGCCATCGACAACGAGAAGTGCATATCCTGCGGTGCGTGCGTATATCAGTGTCCTTTCGGCGCTATAACCGATAAATCCTTTATCCTCGATGTTATCGACATGATAAAGAAAAACAGCCGCGATAAAAAATCGAAGCTGTATGCGGTGGTGGCTCCATCGATATCCAGCCAGTTCACCTACGCAAAGCTGGGACAAGTGGTGTCCGGACTGAAAACTCTGGGATTCCACGCGGTAGTTGAAGCGGCACTTGGCGCTGATATGGTAGCATATTCCGAGTCGAAAGAGCTTGTGGAGAAAGGCTTCCTGACCAGCTCATGCTGTCCTGCCTTTGTGTCCTATGTCAAATCGGCTTTTCCCGAACTGACCGAGCATATCTCACACAATCCCTCACCAATGGCGGCGATAGCCAAGTACATAAAGGATATCGAACCATCTGCCAAGGTGGTGTTCATAGGTCCATGTACTGCCAAAAAAGCCGAAGCTCAGCTGAAAGAGATCAAAGCCTATGTTGATTCTGTGCTGACCTTTGAAGAGCTCCAGTCGCTGTTTGACAGCCGTGACCTTGATATTACCCGGCTTGAAGAAGAAGCCCTTGACAACGCTTCATATTTCGGCAGGATATTCGCACGAAGCGGCGGACTTTCAGACGCTGTCGCTGAGGCGATAAAGGAACAGGTAATAGAGGATTTTGAACTCAAGCCATGTTCCTGTGACGGTATTGAAGAGTGTCGAACAGCGCTGATGAAGAAAAAGCGCGGAGTACTTACCGAGAATTTTATCGAGGGAATGGCTTGCAGCGGCGGCTGCATAGGCGGCGCGGGCTGTCTTACTCACGGCGAGAAGAACAAAGCCCAGGTTGACGCTTACGGCAGGGAAGCCCTTGAAAAGACCATCACCGATGCGATATCGGTACTTAAAATGTGACCTGTTGTTTTTGCATAACTGATATATACTGAGAAAAGACATCGCGTTCATACCGAACAGTGATGCCTTTTTTCATTGTGGAATACTATGCCTGAATATCAGAATAATATGAAAAACCGGCAGTCCCGAATCGGACCGCCGGTTTCTCATAAACCATAATGGTTATATTATATGGAAGTTGTTAAAGCTTATTTTATGGTAACAGTAACAGCTCTCTTGCTGAGGTTGGAAGTATCCCACTTGCCGTTTACCTTAGCGGCTACAACGACCTTGTAGGACTTGCCGGGAGTCAGCTTGGGAGATACGAATGTGGTATTAGAAGCAGCTATGTTCTGGGTCTGTACCTTCCATCTGCCTGCCAGGTATACAGCGATACCGTAGTTCTGAGCACCGTCAACAGGTGTCCATGTGAGCTGGAACTGATGATACTGAGAGTTGTACAGAACGTTTGTTACAACAGGATATGTGCTTGCAGAAGAATTGTTGTAAGTGATAGCAGCGCCAGTCAGAGCAGTGTTGTCCGAACCTACAGCTATAGCAGCCAGTTGAGCCTTTGTGCCGTTGTATACAACGTTTTTCAGAGAAGTACAAGCGCCAAATGCCTTATCACCAATTGTTGTTACGCTCTTGGGCAGAGTTACCTTAGTGAGGGACTTGCAGGTGTAGAATGCTGCGCCATCGATATCAGTTACGCCCTCGGGAATTGTGAAAGAGGTAATGCCTGTTGTAGCGAAAGCAGCCTGAGGGATAGTGGTGAGCTTCTTGGAATTTAATTCAACGTTTTTCAGTGCGTGGCAGTTTGCAAATGTTCTTTTGCCCAGAGTTGTAAGGCTCTCAGGAAAAACAGCGGTTTCCAGAAGCTTGCAGTTAGCAAACGCATCATTGCCGATAGAGGTCAAATTACTATAATTATGTAGATCAAGCTTGGTCAGGGCGGTGCAAGAACCAAAAGCGGAATTACCGATAGTCTTCAGTTCTGATTTGCTGGGAAGTTCGCTTAGACTTGAACAACCGAAGAATGCGTAATCTCCGATATCAACAAAATTAGCATCATTATCTATACTCTCAATAGTTGAAAGGTTTTCGCATTCGTAAAAAGCCTTTTTGCCGATAGAGGTGGCACCGTGGAAAGATAATTTTTTAATATTTGTACATCCCTGAAAAGCACTTGTACCGATATATTTTACCTCCGATTTAACATAAAAACAAGGAAGGCTGGTGCATCTCTGGAATGTACCCTCTTCTATAGCATCATAGTTAACGGTAAGATCAATATCATCAAGGCTGGTGCAGCTTGCAAAAGCACCGCGTCCGATAGTAGTTTTTGAGGCATTTGAGTAAAAATTCACAGTTTTGAGTGAAGTACAGCTGCAGAATGCAAATTCACCGATCGAAGTCAGAGAATCGTTTGTGCAAGATACCTCTGTTATATTTTTGTTGCCCATAAAAGCCTGGTTACCGATCTTAGTAACGGTCTTGCCATCGATCTTAACGGGGATTTCAACTTTGCTTTCAGTACCGTTGTACTTTGTGATACTGATAGTTCCGTCGGAAAGCTCCTCATAGGTATAATTGCCGCTTACTACTTCAGCGCTTGCGGTTATAGCAGTAGGTACGATAGTAGTGCCGATAACGGAACCGGGTACGAATGTTGCTGCGCTGATTATAGCCAGCGCACTGGCGAGTGTTTTTTTCATAATTCTGTTGGACATGATTGTCTTCTCCTTAAAAAATAAGTTTATGTTTTTTTGTTTTGCAGTGGATAGTGTCGCCGTGAATAAATATAGCCAATGGGGATATCCCCTGTGCTGTTACAGATCGGCGCATTGTCATAGTAAAATCAGAGTCGTAAACGTTTACTCTTTTACTTTATACATTATATCACGGTAATTTAGTCATTTCAATAAAAGAGATATGATAGATTTGCAAATAAACTATACAAAACTACACAGTAAAATATGAATAATACAAGATTATATGAATATTATAAATATTTTACTGTTCATACTATCTAATTATGACCATAGGTCATCACTAAATATACATATGGATGATTCGGATATTTCTGCCTTGCTACGCATTCGAAAACGTTTTCATGGCAGTGTCCCTTCATCTCATGCCCGAAGAATGATCTTCATCCACATAAAAACAGGCAGTATCACCAAATTTTGATCAAATCGGACAGCGGTGTTTTCGGACTGAAATGTCTTGACAAAACAGCGGTAATATAGTATAATATTAATTTGAAGTATACCCAAAATACAAATACTATATAGGAGTGTTTTATAATGGAAATCAACAAGACAGTATCAAAAGCCGGCTACGACAAACTGGTTGAAGAAAAGGAATATCTGGTAACAGTCAAGCGTAAAGAAGTCGCACAGAAACTGAAAGAAGCACGTTCTTTCGGTGACCTTTCCGAGAACGCTGAGTATGATGAAGCAAAGAACGAACAGGCTATCCTGGAATCCCGTATTAACGAACTGGAAATACTCATCTCCAACGCTACCGTCGTTGATGATGATGAGATATCCGTTCATGAGATAGGCGTAGGTTCTTACGTTAAGCTGAGAGATCTTGAACTTGATGAAGTTGAGACTCTCCAGATCGTTGGTTCCACCGAGTCTGATCCCGACAACGGCAAGATATCCGATGAAAGCCCCATAGGCAAGGCTGCACTTCACATGAAGGTCGGCGATATATTCGAGGTTGAGGCACCTGCTGGCATGATCAAGTTCGAGGTACTGGAGATCACAAGAGAATAATGGACGTCAGTCTTCCGTTTTCTTTTGAGGATATCGATCTCGGCAGCGGCAGACTTATGTTTTACATGAACTGCTGTGACGAGGATTCCCCGCTGCTGGCGCATATAGAGTATCCCGATAATTTTGATATCATGGTTGAGCATCATGGTGCGAAGATATTCACGGTAACGCTTTACTGGGGGATAATGGATCACTGTCCTCCCGTGGCGGTCTTTCGTGCGGATGATATCTCTCTTCTTGAGAAAGCACTGTCGGAGTGTGTCAAACGCGCCGAAAGGGAAGTGGAAGAAAAACGTTTCTCATATTACGGTAAACTCTGGGATACCGAATATATTGAATTATAATAAGCCGAAAACGGTTTTGAATACAGTTTACAGAGGTGATAAAGATGCGCAGGACTGCTCTTGCGGCAGTGATAGTATCTATGACGATGCTTTGCGGCTGTATGGAGAAAAATATAAGCGCGGCAGACTATGACAAATTCAGCAAAACTATGCTGGAGGAAGGTTACTGCGCGGAAGACAGTATTTCTACCACCGATACCGAGGACGGGACTTCTTCTGTCGTTCTTACCGATAACGGCTGGCTTGCAGGTTTTTATGACTGTGCCAACGAAGAAATCGCTGAGAACGAGTTTTACAACGAATGTGATGCGGCAGGCATAGACGATGTCAAGACCCTTGGCAAGAACGGGCTTTCAGCTGAGAAAGATACGGATGAAGGCTATGTGCTGTACATCAAGGTCGGTAAGACCTGTCTTATGATGATGGGTCCCGATGATAATTCATCTGAGATGAAGGATTTTGCTAAAAAACTCGGTTATACCGATAAATAGCGGCAGTATCGTCGGACGGTGCTGTTTTACGATAATACCATTACAGAAAGGAAGTAAAATATGAGCGAAGAAATAATAAACAATGCTCCCGAAGAGGAAGAGCTTACTCAGGAGCAGGTCAATGAATATAAGAAGATAAGAATGGAAAAGCTCAAGGCTTTGCAGGACGAGGGTGCAGACCCTTTCCAAATCACAAAGTATGACGTGACCGCAAGCTGCGAGGAGGCTAAGGCTCTCTATGAGAAGGCAGAAGCCGATTGCAAGGCTCAGGCAGGTGAGGACGAAGAAGCTCTGGCTGCAAAGCTGGAGGAGAACCGCGTTCGCGTTTCCATCGCAGGACGTGTTATGTCCAAGAGAATGATGGGTAAGGCAAGCTTCATGGATCTCAGAGACAAGAGCGGCAAGATACAGCTCTATGTCCGTATGAACGAAGTCGGTAAGGAAGCTTTTGACAGATACGTTAAGAAGGGCGATATCGGTGATATCGTCGGCGTTGAAGGCTTTGTTTTCAGAACAAGAATGGGTGAGATATCCGTTCACGCCGAGAACTTCACACTGCTTTCGAAGAACCTGCAGCCCCTGCCCGAGAAGTGGCACGGCCTGAAAGATCAGGATACAAGATACAGACAGCGTTATACCGACCTCATCTGCAATCCTGAAGTCAAGGATACCTTCATCAAGAGATCTAAGATCATCTCCACCATCAGAAGATATCTTGACGAAAGGGGATTCATGGAAGTTGAGACTCCCATGTTGGTAAGCAACGCAGGCGGTGCTGCAGCAAGACCTTTCGAGACTCACTACAATGCTCTTGACGAGGATGTTAAGCTGAGAATATCTCTCGAGCTTTACCTGAAGAGACTGATCGTCGGCGGACTTGAAAGAGTTTACGAGATCGGCAGAGTGTTCCGTAACGAGGGCGTTGACGCAAGACACAACCCCGAGTTCACTCTGATGGAGCTTTATCAGGCATACACCGATTATCACGGCATGATGGATCTGACAGAGGATATGTTCAGACATCTGGCTGAGACTGTATGCGGCGGAACAACCATCCCCTACGGCGAGCACGAGATCGATCTGGGCAAGCCTTTTGAGAGACTCACCATGATCGAGGCAGTCAAGAAGTATGCCGGCGTTGATTTCAATGAGGTAAAGACTACAGAGGAAGCTAAGGCACTTGCTAAGGAGCGCCACATAGAGTTCGAGGACAGACACAAGAGGGGCGATATACTCAACCTCTTCTTCGAGGAGTATGTTGAGGAGCACCTGATCCAGCCTACATTCATCATGGATCACCCCATCGAGATCAGCCCCCTGACCAAGAAGAAGCCCGATGCGCCCGATTATGTTGAGCGTTTTGAGCTGTTCATCAACGGCTGGGAGATGTGCAACGCATACAGCGAGCTGAACGACCCCATCGACCAGCGCGAGCGTTTCAAGGCACAGGAAGAAGCCCTCAGCAGCGGCGACGAAGAAGCAAACCGCACCGACGAAGACTTCCTGCGCGCACTGGAGATAGGTATGCCCCCCACGGGCGGTATCGGTTACGGCATCGACAGACTCGTTATGCTGCTGACAAATTCTCCAGCTATTAGAGATGTACTGCTGTTCCCGACGATGAAGAGTATCGACTAAGAAACGTCGTAAATACGCGGGCTTTATGACCCGACAGGTAAGATTTACGACCAACTTACGACCGGTTTAAAGAGGACACGTTTGATATGAAATTAATAATCCCGAAGCTGACCATGGTGGTCGGCTTCGGGATTTTATGTTGCTTGTTTTCTTTGAGCAGATAGGTTCTGTTGCGGTTGGCACCCTCGCAACAATAACTCTTCACTCCATTGTACTTTTAAATATACCTCATTTTTCTGAAATCAAAGCCTCCGAAGAGGCTTTGCAATTAATATGTTGTTTATTTCAACAGCTTTTTACCCTTAACGTGTGCAGCAATTTTAGTTATATCAGTAATTGTTAGCTTGTTATCTCTGTTGACATCAGCGCGTTTTTGCTGTTCTTTTGTCAGCAATTTCTTACCCTTGACGTGAGCTGCGACTTTTGTTATATCGGTTATTGTGATTTTGCCGTCACCGCTTACATCGCCGAGTACATATTCAGAAGTTTCACTCACTCTCAGTTTTAACTCTGCATCTCCGTCCGTGAAGTTGACTTTAACAATATGTTCACCATCAGACAGTGTTTTTAAGAACTCAGGCTTAAATGTCAGAATAAGACTTCCTGCCTTAGCAGTATAGTTTTCAGAAGAAACAACCTTACCATCTATTTCAACGTTCTTGAAATTCTCAAATGTTTTGGCATCATCGGTTATTCGATTTATTGTTATCGTTGTTGCTTCGTCGCTGTCCTTTGAACATACTGTTTCAGTCTCGGCATAGATATAAAGATCAGGCTGTTTTTCAAGTTTTGGTATCTGCCTTGTTTCTGTCTCGCCACATTCTTTACAGATTCGGGTCTGTACGCCCTCTTCTTCCTCTGTTGCAGGAGTGGTCACATTCCATTCGCCCCATGTATGATGTGTTTTGGGAATTTCTGAGTTTATTTTTCTTTGTGTTTCAAATTTCGAATTATTAAATTTGGCGATGTAACTCGTTTTCCCCATATGACTGCATGTCGCTTCCTCTATTATTCGTATTTCAGCCTCAACAGTTTCGGTTTCAACATGAGTTTCATCGTTCACACATATACAGGATGCAGTGCAGGTATTGTTGTCATCTGACCATGTGTAGGTTGGTTCAGACCATGTATGACCTTTTGGGGGTAATGTGATGCGTCTCTTTGTTGTTTCATTAAATCCTTTCTCATCGGAGAAATACTTATCGCATATATTACAATACCAATACGTGGGGTTACCACCTTCCTCACAAGTCGCAGCATTTGCTGGAACTGCTGTTAATACATGTTTATGACCCGTGAAATGAATTTTTGCATTAAACAGTGAATCATTACCATTCTTTTGAATATTTATTGATTCCCATTCTGCTGGTGTTCCTATATAGTAAACATCAGTTAGTCTTGTGCATTGAAAAAAAGCATCATCACAGATAGTTGTGACACTATTTGGTATCTCTATGCTAGTAAGATTTTCACATTTATCAAAAATACTAATTTCTAAACGTTCAACACCATCAGGTATCGTTATGTTTGTCAGTCTCATGCATTCAGAAAAAGCATAGACACCAATGTATTTGACACCATACGAAATTGTTACACTTGTAAGGTTTGTGCAGTTATAAAAAGCTCTGTCACCGATACTCGTAACACCATCGGGAATCGTTATGCCTGTCAGGCTTGCGCAGTCACAAAAAGCATACTCACCAATACTATTAACACTATCGGGAATCGTTATTCTTGTCAGACTTGTGCAGCCAGAAAAAGCACAACTATAGATGCTTTTAACACTATTTGGTATCATTATACTTGTAAGGCTTGTGCATCCATAAAAAGATAAATAACTAATAATAGTGACACTATCAGGAATTGTTATGCTTGCCAGGTTTGTACAGCCAGCAAAAGCTCCATCACCGATACTTGTAACACTCTCTGGTATCGTTATGCTTTTCAAGCTTTCACAGTTATAAAAAGCATAATAACTAATATTAGTGACGCTATCCGGTATCGTTATGCTTGTCAGGTTACTGCAACTTGAGAAAGTATATTGATCGATACTCGTAACACCATCGGGGATCGTTATGCCTGTCAGGCTTGCGCAGTTACAAAAAGCATACTCACCAATACTTTTAACACTATCCGGAATCGTTATGTTTGTCAGGCTTCTGCAGTTATAAAAAGTATTTTTACCAATACTTGTGATACTATCCGAAATCTTTATACTTTTTAGACTTGTGCAACCTGAGAAAGCGTAAATATCGATACTTGTAACACTGTCGGGGATCTCTAAGCTTGTCAGGCTTTTGCATCCGGCAAAAGCCGCCATACCAATACTTGTAACAGTATCAGGTATCGTTATGCTTATCAAGTTTTCGCAGTTATAATTAAATGCGTCTCTTTCAATTCTTGTGACAGGCTTTCCTTCGATTTGGCTTGGTATATCAACTGATTTATTTGTGCCAAAGTACGATAATATCGTTACAGATTCCTCGAAAACATTGTAACCAAAATCCTCAGCATTTTCCGCACTTGCAGTTATCCCATCCTGTATCCTAAAAGTATTCTGCGGCAGATACCCTGCTGTACTTAAAAACAATGCAATGGCACAGAGAAACGATGTTAATTTCTTTCTCATAGTTCGTCCCCTCCTTAATAAAATTAAGAAAACAAAAAAGCAATGCAGTTGACGCATTGCTTAAAAATCTGCCTTATATCATGCACAACTGCACGGCAACCGGCTGTCATACCCTCATAGGCTTAGACCCTTTGGCTTTGCGTCGCTGCCTTTCGGCAGGTTTGCTAAACTATATTATTACTTTCATAATATCAAATATATCTTTTGATGTCAACACATCAGACAATAATAATCATCGTTTATCGTATTTTCTGCGTATTGACTGATAGATCATCGTTGATGTTGTATGATATTACCAATTTAAAATCAGATCTGCATAAGAACTATCTAAGCAAACTGATCATACGCTCGAACGTTAGAGACTATCGGGGTAGAGAGGTAAGTTCTTCCGTTATGGTTTCTTTGGCTATCTCAAACAATTCTTCAAGGGTGTAATCTTCTATCTTTGAAAAGTCAACTTCTTCTGTTTCAAGACCATAGTCCGTCATGACTTTCGGAATAGATGCCTGCGGGAATGTCCCTACCCTGATATCACTGTTCTTTTTCCTTACTGCCACATACTCAATGTTTCTGCTGTGTCCAACAAAAAAATAATCATATTTCAAAGAATCCAGGCTCTTCTCAGCGATTATATTTCGTATCTCATCAACGTCGATATATGATGGAACATTGTAGTTCAGGCTGTCATCAGATCCTATGATATACACATCGTGCCCATGTTCAATAATGATGTCAGTATCAACTTGATCCAGCAAGGACTCATCAGCAAATAACACAAATTTCGCTGCTTCATCGGATCCTGGATCATTTGTTTCTGTCATCACTATGTCCACAGAAGGTCTTACTTTCCAACCTTCACCCTCAACATATAAAACATCGCAATCATCTACATATTGCTTGCCTGCATAGGTATAGTAAATGTAAAGTATTTGTGCGTTAATATATACTTGGACAGTCCATGCAGATAGGGGAATTTGTTGTTCTGGATTCTATATTTCTTGCCTATAAACCTTTGATAGAAATGCTATGCGATTTTTTGTATATTGTTTTTGGGACTTACTTGTCCCGATTTTGATTGACAAGTAGTTACGATTATGGTAAGATTTAGTCAGTAAAGCAAATACATCTGAAAATAATAGTGGAGGTCACCGTGAACAGTTACAACAATCCAGGTGCGACATACAGCAAGGAAGAGATAATACCCGAATCTTCTGAAGTAAAAGACTATTCTTCATTTTCTGAATTATACAAAGATAAAGTATCGCAGCTTAGCAAAAAAGAGGGCAGAACGATCAAGACGAAAGAAGTAGCAAGTATTCTCGGCATCGATTATGAACAGCTGCGCAAATATATAAACGCTCATGAAAGAAAGACAAAGAAGCGCGACTGCATCATAGCGCTCTGTGCTTTGACGGGATGCGATGCGACAGAAACAAATGAAGCATTGAGATTATACGGTTTTTCTGAGCTGGATCAGTATCATCGTCGTGATGAGATAATATGGGACAAACTTGCGGAAAGTCCTGATAATCCTGTTTCCGTTGACGAGATAAATAATGCTCTTTCTGCAGAAAGCTATATGCCGCTGGATATTCACGATCACAGAAAGAATAATAAAATTGATTATCAGGATATTCACTTCAAGCTTGTCAGACGGCATTTTCAGTGCAACTTCGAAGGCATCGTGCGAACCAGTGAACCCGATATTTTTCTGGATCTGCTATATGATGTAGAATGCTACTACAATATGCGAATATGTTTTGAATATCTCGGGCAGGGAAGGCGGTTTGAAATCTGCATTCAGTATGAAGAACCGCAAATTCAAGCGTCGGAAAATATCTGGCAGACAGGGATACGAAGAAGGATATGTCCAAAACGAAAGAAGTATATCGTATATGCGTATCCGACGGAGGAAAAGGAGTCCGAACTACATGAATACAACCATATCGATGAAACAGAAATATTCAGAGAATGCTTCATTAAAATAGAAAAAACAGAGTGTGCAGAAAAGCAGAGGCTTTGTGATACAGTCAACGATACCAGAAATTACGGCAGCAGAATTTCTGCTAAGGTTATTGGCGGCGAGCTGCATATTTTCTGTGAAACATATAACACTGACATTCCTGAACTGTCGGAGTACTATCTTATGGATCACTGCGGCGGAGAATATACATTATATGTTCTTGATCGAAGCTGCTTCATGCAGATGTATCTAAACGATGAAAAATATGAGCAGATATACGGCAAACAACCCTCATTCAGGCTTCTTCACCTGCCAAAAACAATGGAAGAACAATTCGGATTCCATACAAGAAAGCTGAATGATCCTGTGCTTGATCAGTATTCTTCAGAGGAAGATATCGAGTACTCCGTTTATGAGGCTCGGGATATCGGTACTTTTGAAACTTACAGCGATAACACGATCACCGGATTGAGGCTCAAAGCATATCGGCAGATGAGATCGGAAATCGACATTCTGATAGATAAACTGCGAACGGGAAAAGCACATATTTGCAATCGGGAATTGCTTGGCAAGGATGCGGATAGTATGATAGCATCTTATTTCGGTGTGCCCCATCTTGAAAAAAATGAAACGGTATATTCGGCTGAGCAATTTCGGGACGCATTTGAAATCGGTCTGCGCACAGTTGATGAGATCGGAGCATTTTTGCAAGCGAATAAAAGTCTGAAGATCAATGTAATTTTATCTTCACCGGAAGCGTAAGTTATATAAACAAAAAGGAGTATTGCTATGGAATCCAAAGAAGAAAAAATCGAAGCTTTGCGCAAAGCGATTGACAATGCAGAAAATATCGTGTTTTTCGGCGGTGCAGGTGTATCTACGGAGAGTGGATTGCCTGATTTTCGTGGCGAACAGGGATTATACCGAAAAAAGTACGGTCTGCCGCCTGAATCCTATTTCAGTATACGGCTGCTGAAATACGATCCGGAAGAGTTTTTCAAATTTCAGCGCAAGCGGATCTTAGGCTATGACGTAAAGCCGAATGCTGCGCACCTGAAACTGACTGAATGGGAAAAGCAAGGAAAGCTGCGCGCCATAATTACGCAGAATATCGATGGACTGCATCAGGCTGCGGGCAGTAAAAATGTTATAGAACTGCACGGCAATACCAAGCACTGCCATTGCATGAGATGTAATAAGTCCTATAAAATATCTGCGATCATGGAGACAGAAGGCGTACCACGTTGCAAAATATGTCACGGTATCATCAAGCCTGATACGGTTTTGTACGGTGAAAAGCTAGATGTTCGCTTGCTCAAAAAAGCGACTGATCATATCAGAAAAGCAGATATGCTGATCGTTGGCGGAACATCCCTGACGGTGAATCCGGCGGTTAGTCTGGTGCATGAATTTAGAAATAAGCCATTCGTGCTCATCAATATTGGACTTACACCGATGGATGATCGTGCGGACATACGGATCTACGACAAGATCGGGCAGGTTTTTTCTGAGTTGTAGTGAGTGCATATGAGATAAGCAAAATGGATAGCCATCATTAGTCAGCTATCCATTTTTTGCTGTTCAATCAAGAAAAAATAACAATAATATTATTGACGGTTATTTAAAAAAATGTTAAAATAATTAAATGAAGCTAAAAATATTAATGTATTTAAGCGAAATTTACTTAGGAGGGCATAATTATGCAGATAAAAAAAGTTTTAGCAGTAGTAATGTCATTATGTATGGCGGCAGGTGTTGTCAGCTATGGTGCGCCGGTCATAACACATTCTATCACCGCACAGGCAGCTGAAGTTGAGACAGATTGTTATTCTTTCGATGAAGCAACAGGTGTGCTTACACTTAGAGGTGAAGTAAACAATAATGTTTTAACAACTTTTAATTATAAATACAGCGATAAGATAAAATCCGTTATAACTCAATATGGTACGATTTTACCTTCAAACAGCAGAGGTCTCTTTGCAGGCCTAAAAAATTGCACATCTATTGACCTTTCAAAGGCGGATTCAACCTGCGTCTCAGATATGAGTAGTATGTTTTCTAGGTGTTCCAGTTTAACTAATCTTAATCTAAACGGATTTGATACAAGCGGTGCTACAAATATGTATCAAATGTTTAATGGTTGTTCAAAAATAACCACACTTGATCTGAGTGGATTTGATACAAGAAAGGTTACAAATATGGCTGGCATGTTCTGTTCATGTTCTAATCTGGTCAATCTTGATTTTAGAGGATATGTTCAACCTGATAATAGCAATCTTACGGGAAATCTTAGCCTGAATAATTCCGATTGCGGTTTGTTTAATACAAGTAACGTTAGAGATATGAATAATATGTTTTCCTACTGTTCAAGCCTGACTTCAATAGATCTAAGCGGATTTGATACAAGAAATGTAACAAATATGAGTTATATGTTCTTAGACTGTAAAAGTCTGACATCTCTGGACGTTAGCGGATTTGATGTAAGTAAGGTTACATACATCAATGGTTTATTTCATACTTGTAGCGGATTGACATCACTAGATGTCAGCGGATTCAACACAAGTGCGGCAAATACTATATCTTATATGTTCTGTGGGTGTTCTGGTTTGACTGAACTAGATGTAAGTGGATTTGACACAAGCAACGTCGAAGCAATGTACAATGTGTTCCAGGGATGTTCCAATTTAATTGAGCTTGATCTAAGTGGATTTGATACTAGCAATGTCAAATATATGGACAAAATGTTCGGTGATTGCGGAAAGCTGAAAACCCTAAAAATTAACAAGAATTTCAAAAACATTACAAAGGAAGCCACTCTTCCCAACGGCGAAGGCTGGGTAAATGTTAAAGATCCCAAAACTGTTGTAAGCGGAAGCGGAGATTTTGCTATTATCGAAAACAACGGCAAGAACACCTACAAGCGCTTACCTATCGAAGAAGAAACAAAGCCCACCTATCCCACAAACATAAAAGTAGAATACAGCGAGAAATATCATCAGGTAAGATTCACGTGGGATAAGGTCGATGGTGCTGACAGATATGGTATAGCTGTATATCTGGCAGGGAAGTGGAGAGTTCAGGCGCAGAATATCACCGAAACGGTTTACACTTCTCCTAAAAATCTTACACCCGGTAAGACCTACAAGGTAGCAATCGCTGCAAGAGTAAACGGCACTTGGGATACAACTAACGCTATCAAAAATGCTGTGGATGTCACTATAAAGTAATTGACAGAAATTGGTTCAATTAATAAATGCAAAACGGATAACCGTCTTTATATCAGATGGCTATCCGTTTTTAGTGAATTTTCACATTGCATGAGGCGATATAGTGACATTATCTACAATTGTCAAGAAAAAGAAAGTGATATTTCGATATTGATTTTTTGAAAATAATGTGCTATTATTTAATGAGAATATATGTTCTGTTGTCGATCTGGAGGTGAATCTCATGTGTACATGGTACTATGCTGAAGCAAAATCGCTGTCTTTCTTCATTGATAAGGCTAGTCAACTGCCACTCTCAGACATCATTATGAAAACTATGTCAAAATCAAAAGCAATGTCAGGTAATATCCGTCCTACAGATATGGCAGCTGTACTTGCACCGAATAAGCAAGGAAATGTGGCTGTATTTCCGATGATCTGGGGCTTTACACATGAAGCAACTTCAAAGCCCATTATCAATTGCCGTGTCGAGACTGCTGATCAGAAGTCCTTATGGAAGGATTCTTGGTTCAGACGAAGGTGCGTGATACCTGCATCATGGTACTATGAATGGGGTATACCACCCTCAGAAGTTGGTTTCCATAATGAAAAAGAACATCACAAACTCCAAAAAGAAAAGTATGCGATACAGCCGGAAGGGGCTGAGATTGCATACCTTGCAGGGCTATACCGTTTTGAAGAGCATAGAGGCGTTCAGGTACCAATGTTCACTGTGCTTACAAGAGAAGCAGTTGCTCCCGTAAGTAGTATTCATAATCGAATGCCGTTGATACTCGGTAAAGATAGTTTGAGAGACTGGATACGTCCAAACGGCGACCCGAATAGTATTGTGAAACAGGCTCTTACAAAGATGATTATGGAAAAGGCTATTGACTATCCTGAACCAGGATACTTTTAAGATATACCTCGCGGGCGGTGACGAATTCATGGTGCTTGCCCTGAACAGGGACAAAGACGAGCTTGAACGGGAGATAATGCGTTTCAAGTCCGAAACCGCCGAACCTGACGGCGTATGCTTTGCCGTGGGCTGGAGCCACAAAACGCTCCGCGAGATAGACAAAGCAATGAGAGAAGCCGATGAAAATATGTATGCCGACAAAGAAGCGTACTATAACAGACACCCCGAGAGAAGAAGATAATGCATTAGATCCAACAAATCGGCTAAGAGCGATCTTAGCCGATTTTTCATGCAGTATCGAGCCTGTTTCGCCAGCTATTTGTTAAATGTATGAAATTTATAAAAACTATTGACATTATTAAGTTGATATGTTACAATTATCTAAAACTATAAGGTAAAAAAGCGCTGTACAGGCGCTGAAAATAACATAAACGGAGGTTGATGATATGAAAAACAAACGGTTGATATCGGGAGTAATGGCAGCAAGCATGGTATTTTCTTCGGCAGTTCCGACGTTTTGCGGTAATATCATCTTGCCTTTTTCTGCCGTTACGGCAAGCGCACTGACTACCGAGGACGGCAATTTTAAATATGAAATTGACGGCGACAGCATAAAGATCACAACTTATCTGGGATCGGCTTCAAAAGTTACGATACCGTCTGTGATAGACGGCAAGGAAGTTACAACTATCGGCAGCTATATGTTCATGCTCAATTCAAGCCTGAGAGAAGTTGTCATTCCCGATACAGTCGAGGAGATACAAAGCAGCGCTTTCCAAAGCAGCGGGCTGAAAAGCATCGTTATACCGTCAAGCGTTGAAACTATCGGCAGCGGAGCATTTGAGTACTGTTCAAAACTCGAATCGATAACTATAAACAGCGGCGTTAATACGATAGAAAACAATGCTTTCCAAGACTGTGTCATGCTTGAAGAGATAACCCTGCCCGATTCTGTCAAGACGCTTGGCAATGCAGCATTTAACGGCTGTAAGGCTCTCACTTCTGTAAAGCTCAGTAA
>NZ_FOKQ01000027.1 GCF_900112155.1 Hominimerdicola alba
GAGGGCGACGGATTTATCATGCTGTACAAAAGGCTTGAGAATGGAAAATTCAACTGGCCGCGCAATGAGCAGGAGGTAAGAAACTTAAGCCGCGAGCAGTTTGTATGGCTATTGCAGGGACTATCCGTTGACCAGCCAAAGGCGATAAAAACTATCGAGGGCGGCATCGATTTTTACTGAAAAACTGCACATATTTATCTATGAAATTTCTCTGAAATAATGACTTAAAAAGCGCTCTTTTCCTTGATTTTTCGGGCGTTTTGTGGTATAATATAAGTATCGCAAAGCACTGATTTTTCAAGGAAAGGAGCATTTTTTATGACGTATGAAGAACTGAAAAAAGCATACGAAGAAATGTCAAAAAAGTGCGCTTTGCTTGAAAAAGAAAACGAGAAAAAAGATGAGACCATAGAGCATCTTGAAGAACTTCTTCTGAAAAGAAACAAGATGCTTTTCGGGCGTAAAAGCGAGAAGTCAAAATATTTGCAGTGTGACGGTCAGGAGAGCTTTGAAGGCGTGTTCAACGAAGCCGAAATGCTTTCCGATGAAACTGCGGAAGAACCGACAGAGGAAACCATCGTTGTAAAAAGAAAGTCCCAAAAGACCGGTGAACACCGCGGCAAAAATAAGCTCAGAGAAGATCTTCCCAAAGAGAAGATCGTATCGAAGCTGCCCGAAAACAAGTGTAACTGTGCTGTTTGCGGCAGTAAGCTCAAGGTCATCAAGGAAGAATTTCTGACAAGCAAACTTGTGTATATCCCCGAACAGCTGAAAATGCGTGAGTTTTACAGAACGGTGTACAAGTGTGAATGCTGCGATAAAAATGGCGAGGATCCCCATATCGTCAAATCCGAAAACCCTACTCCCGCACAGGTCATACCGAAGGGTCTGCCGGATCAAACGCTTGTTGCGGATATAATGCAGAGAAAATATCAGCTTGGTACTCCGCTTGACCGTCAGGAAAAATACTGGGCGGCACAGGGGGTATATCTCAGCCGCACTTCAATGGCAAACTGGGTGATCGAGGGTTCAAAATGGTTTGAGCCTGTTATTGATATGCTCTGGAAATATTCGTATAAAGAGCCTGTCCTGAATGCCGATGAAACGACATCGAGAACTTTGAAAACCGATAAAGGCAAAAAAATAGACAAGCTGGGTCAGATGTGGATATGCTCGACAGGCAGAGCCGCAAAGAAAAAAATTGCAATATACGAGTACCGTGACAGTCGCACAAAGGCTGTTGCCGAGGAGCTTTACTATGGCTATACGGGCATATTGCAGACTGACGGATTTCAGTCCTATGGCAGCGGCAGCTATACGAGAGTCGGCTGCTGGTCGCATGCACGCAGGAAGCTGATCGACTGCATACCCGAAAAGCACAAAAAGAGCAAAGCGGCGATTGCTGTGGGTATGATCGACAAGATGTTCAAATACGAACGGGAGGCGAGAAAGGAAGACTATTCGGACGAACAGCTGCTTGAGATGCGTCGGGAAAAGATCGCCCCTCTTGTAGATGAGTTCTACAAATTCATAGACAGCCTTCACCCCGGCAATGGTTCACACTTAGCCGAGGCGGTTAATTATGCCCGAAATCAGAAAGCAGCACTGACTGTTTTCCTAAATAATCCACTTGTGGATATGAGCAACAATCTTGCAGAGAGAACAGTCAAGCCTTATATTATTGCAAGGAAGAATTTTCTTTTCAGCTGTACCGAGAAGGGTGCTCACGCAAGCGCGGCGGTTATGACAATTATCGAGACAGCTAAGCGAAATGGTCTTGATGTGTACGGGTATCTCCTGCATCTGCTGACAGAGCTGCCGAAGTACGGTCATACTCCGACAAGGGAACAGCTTGAAGCTCTGATGCCGTGGAGCGACAGCCTGCCTGATTTCTGCAAGAAAAAGTATAGTCAGGTAGAGTCAGTTACAATACCGGAAATGAGTCTATGCAAAGCAAAGGTGTAGTAAGGTGCAGTCAGGTATAGTTGTTTCCAGCATATGATATACAGAAGAGCCGTGTTGTCAGTCAGCACGGCTCTTTTTGGTGGGAATAATTTTGGGGGTGGGATTGGTTGGCGGTTACAATGTAACCGCTAAAAAAAGAAAGACGGCTCAGTGTTCTCCGAGCCGTCTGTTTCAAATCTATTCGAGAGCCTCAATCAAATAGAAATATACCTTATCTGGTATAGCGTATACCGTCGATCTCAACGGCGGCAATTTCCGATACCTTATGAATAATGGTTGCATTTTCATCATTACACGGCACATCGGACGCAAGAAATTCAAAGATGTTGCCGCTTCGTTCCGAATTATAATCACTCATGACAGACTGCAAGTCTTCCTCTGTACCGTCAGTGTAAACCAGCTTATAGGACGATTTCGCTGCTGTATTTACAACATATTTTTCATCAGTTGTATCCGGTGCAAAGCTGCTCGGTCTGATTAGTTCAAAATCCGAAAGCATGATCTGTTCGCCGTTTTCTGCGGTCAGCGTCCTACATTCGCAGTTCTGCGTGAAGTCGAATGCAACAATCATGCCGTCAAGCAGTTCTCTGCCGGCTTTCTTCGACGCAAAAACATAATCAGTTTCATTCGGCATTGCAAATCTCATGTAAAGTGTACTTCCGTTCCAATCCTCTGTATTCGGAAAGTTTATCTCATACCGGCATTGATTCGAGGGCAGGTCAGAGTCTTTCCACATACTCATGCCGCCGTAACCCGAAAGAAACTTGCCGTCATATGTTCTCTCCTCCGGATCAATTTCAAGTGCATTGCCTTCTGCGTCGCATACGATCTCCGGAATGAAACCATAGTCGTGCGGGAAAGTGTATGCAGGATCATGTGCTTCAATCGTAACAACCGCTAGTGCCGAATGACCGTCATACAGCATCGTGTCGATCGTGAGCGTTGCCTTGTCATTGGAAAAGCTCTGCGGTGCAGAATAACCGGATTCCATCAAAACCTGTTCGCCGCTGACACCGATGTATTTCTGCACAGACTCTTTGTGATACAGCTCGTATGCGTAAGCTACTATAGGCAGACACACGGCAGTCGCAGTAATTGCTGCGAGTGCAGGAAAAGACTTTTTGACTTTAGTCCTTTTCGCTCGCTGTTCTGTTTCATATTCATCAATACGCTTATGAATGTCTCTGATCATCTCTTCACGTTTTTTCATAATCAAAACCCTCCATTTCAAGTTGTGAGCGCAGTGATTTCTTCGCTCGGTACAGAATAGACTCCACACTTCGGACACTCTTTTTCATGACAATCGCGGCTTCTTTACTTGTCAACCCCTCAAAATATGTCAGCCACAGTATCTGCTGATATTCAGGATTGAGCTTTCGCATTGCTCTGTGTACCATGATTTGCTGTTCCTTTTTGATATAGGCATCTTCTACAGCTTCCTCATCACTGCTCAGCTCAGAAATCTCCTCAATCGGAACAGCAGAATACTTTGCGGCCTTTTTCAGGTGCTTCAGCGCAAGGTTTCGTCCTATCGTATAGAGCCATGTCTTAAAAGAACTGTTTCCTTTGTATTTTGGCTTTTTCGTACCAAGCAAAACGAAAGTATCCTCTGTAAGCTCTTCCGCCGTCCAAATGTTTCCGACTATACTTGTCAGGTACAGCATCAGACCATCGCTGTAATCCATAATAATTTCATCTAAGCCAGAATCATCGCCATTGTCACGGAAACGGCGGTAGCTACTTGCACCGTTATCCATCGACAAACTCCTTCCTGAAAGCATTATCTGCTGCCTTCACTTATTAGATACCAATTGTCTCTGAAACTACGCGCTCAATTATGTGTTTTTTTTGAGAAATATTGATGTTTGTGTAATGTGCTGTAATTGCAGTTTTGATTTTATCACCTTTGAATAATACTGTCAAGGTGAAATGGCTCTCAGACGAACGGAAATGCCCCTCAGAGCCTTCCGAGCCTGCGGAGCGGAAAACTTAACCGATGAAAACAGCGACCCCTGAGAATCGTTCTCAGAGGTCGTTTGAAGTAATTGTGTCGTAAGCGTATAACACCCCGCATCATAAAAGCAAACTGCCGGGCAGCTAACACCCGGCTGTAACATCATATTCTGGCTTTGATTTCTCCATTTCTCTTTGCGTCCATGTATATATCTTTGAAATCAGCTTTGCTGTGCGGAGGGTTATACGCTTACGGAAAAAAAGGAAAAATCAGGCATCCGCGCTTTGCAGATGCCTGATCAGTCAGTTTGTTTTACGATGTTTTTTCATGGACAAAATACGGTATCTGTCCTTGACAGGATACGTTCACTTTTGGATGACATTTTGGAGGAGCGGTGACAGTGAGTATTTTTATCAGTGTTACTCTATGGCTGATATTCTTTTTTCAGTTTTACACTTTTTGTCAATCAACGATTATAAGTATAACAGATGCGAACATTGTGGTAGATATTTTGCTACTACCAATCTAAAAAACTTGTATTGTGACAGAAAAAGCGATTATCCTCATTTTGAAAAGCTAACTTGTTATGAAGCGGTAAAACGAATACGTCAAGATATCCAGAGAAAGCATAGGCAAATATACAAAAACCTCTCAGCCAATTACCTTCCCGAACAACTTAACAAATTTGAAAGTGAATATATAAAATCTCTTGAGGAGTTAAAAAAACAATCCAATTATACAAATATAGATAACTGCTATAAACTGCTTGACAAAAACAGGTGGTACACAAAAAAATCTATTAGAGTTGTAGGCAAAAAGTAATTTTTCATCATTGATTATACAGAAAAAGGCGACCACCATAAATAGTGATCGCCACTTTGTATATTTCCCAAATAGAGAATTATTCTGAAAAATATAATACTATTAGTCCATATTTGGAATAGAAAAATATTGACTATTATTTGTTCTCGATTAATTTAGTGTAGATTTCTCTACGCTCCGAGTTTGTCTTATTTGTAAAATCTACAGTATTGTACCATGAAACTAAGTATTCTTTTTGAGTGTCGGATAAATCCAATCCATTAAAAGCAAAATATCCAATCATATAATTAATATAATCAATTCGGTCAGGTTTTTTTAAAGTGTTGATTTCAATAAAATCCAATACCTTATCCTCTAATTGAAGAGTTAAATCAAGACATTTTTTCAATGCATCTGGATGCATAACGCACAACTGATTCTCTTTTGTATCTGAGGGGATAGGTGCATAATTCATACTGTGAGCCTTTTCAGATACTATTTCATAAGAAGGATTTAATGCAGCTATAGGATACGATACCGTAGTTTTTTCAGGTGTAAAGAAATCATATCCCACCTCAATTAAGCGGTTGTTGAAAACACTTGTATACTGTTTATAGATATCAATTCCATACATTTTCAATTTTGAAAAACGCATTTGAATTATACTTACCCTACTGCCGGCATTATTAAGCACTTCAAACCACTCGATTTGCTCATCTTCACTTAGATCATCAGCTGAATTAATAGTGTAGTTGTAGTTTTTAATTTTACTTCTAACTTGAAGCAGCAGACTTGTTATTTCAGGCTTTCGGAGCGCACTTATTCTATTTGTGTACTCAAATAAAACAGAATCGGATTGGTTTAAGAGTATTCCGACAGGTATTTGATTATTTTTATATGCAACATCCGTTTTTATAAATCTGCCTTTAGAGATATCTAAAACAACATTTCTAAAATCATTATCATTTGTATATGCTTTATAATTTGTTGTCAAACGCTGCTGACCATCTACAACAGAAAGTTGTCCTCGTTCAATTGATTCTATTATTTCTCTGTCTATAAACGATACCTGTGGAACGTATTCCTGAGTATTGTTTACAACATTCATAGAAATAGGAGATACAGGTGCTTTACCTAGCAATTGGTAGTTTAACAATGCAATGCATTTATCAAGTGTCCAACTTAAGTCACGCTGATATAACGGCAGCGATATCGCTTGCTTGGAAATCTTATCACACATATCAAATATAGACATTTGAGTGCTCTTTTTGGTAGGGTTCATATCAGCTGCAGCTTGTAATTCTTTGTTTATCCTCATAATAAGCCTCCTTTGTGTTGAGCTGCTTAAGTTAGCAGCTATCATCTTACATACAAATTATAGCACATTATGTTTAGTTTGTCAAGTGCTGCTACTCGAATTCGATATTATTTTCTTGTACAAATTATTTAAACTAACCTCTCTGTTGCGTTTTTTAAGCTCACATTCCCATATAACGAGTACGTTCCAGCCTTTGTTTTGCAACTCAGTAATATTTCGTTTATCACGTTCTGCATTATTATTGATCTTATTATGCCAATACTCAGTATTTGAAAGCGGCCAATGAAACTTTTCACATTCATGCCTGTGCCAAAAACACCCATTCACAAAAACCACTGTTTTATACTTACGCAAAACAATATCTGGCTTCCCCGGCATATTCTTAACGTTTTTTCTATATCTCAGTCCTTTTGAAAACAAAAATTTTCTCACTGTTTCTTCGGGTTTTGAATTTATACTTCGTATATGGGACATATTCATGCTTCTTACTTCCTTTGAATGATTATCAGCCATAATATACAACCTCCCACGATAATCATTATAGCACAGATAATAGATATAATCAATGATATCAAAAAGAAAAATGCCCTATTCTGTATTAACCAATAAACCGAAAATTCAAGATGCTCTATTGTGCATTCAAACGAAATATAACGTTTGAACACGCTCGGTTATTGACAAATATGTGAAAAAGCGTTATAATATTATAATGGTATTTTGCGTATTTTTATTAGTGATTTTTAAGGAGTGTCCACCATGGAAAGTAAAACTTTAAAATATAGTCCTAAAGTAGTATCAATATTCTCAGGGTGCGGCGGTCTTGACCTTGGATTTCACTTAGAGGGATATGATACCATTTGGGCGAACGACTTTGCAGAGTGGGCTGTTAAGTCGTTTGAGGGATATTTTGGGAAAGTGATTCATTACGGGGATATTACACAAATCAATCCATATACAGATAAAAGCATTCCTGAATGCGATATGGTTCTCGGCGGATTCCCGTGTCAAGATTTCTCTATCATCTGGAAACAGCCTGGACTTAATGGTACAAGAGGCGGTCTGTTCCGTCACTTTGCAGAGTTTGTCGATGCTAAGAAACCTAAAGCATTTGTTGCCGAAAACGTCAAGGGTTTATTAACCGCAAACGGCGGTAAAGCCATTGAAACAATCTTAAAAGATTTTGAAAGCATCGCCCCTGGTTATGTAGTAAAACCGCACCTATACAATTTTGCTGAATACGGCGTTCCTCAGTTCAGAGAGCGTGTACTCATTGTTGGAATTAGAATAGATACAGGTTTTAATTTCATACATCCGCTTCCAACACACGGTCCGAACGGAAAAAAGCCCTATGTTACAGCAGGACAAGCGCTGCAAGGGGTTGAAGAAGTTCCTACTAATAACGAAAAAATCAATATTAAAGAGAAAACCCGTCAGATGCTGGATTTAATTCCCGAAGGCGGTAACTTTACGGATATACCCAAAGATCATCCTCTCTATGTTAAAGGTATGATTAGCCATGTTTACCGCCGTTTGAAGCTCGATGAACCTGCAAAAACAATTATAGCTGCAGGCGGAGGCGGAACATGGGGCTATCATTATCCCGAACCGAGACCGCTTACAAACCGTGAACGAGCAAGACTTCAATCTTTTCCTGATGATTTTGTTTTTCAGGGAAGTGTTACAGAAGTCCGCAGGCAGATAGGCAACGCTGTTCCGCCGGAAGGTGTCAGACTTGTTGCAAGAAGACTCCTGCCATTGTTTACAGGTGATTTTACGCCTGTTGACTTAAGAGAAGAATATGATAAAATGAAAGCAATGACTGTAAAGGAACGTTTAAGTTATGTAACAGAAGAAATGAATTAATCAGGAGGTCAGTATGGAGTTTTTACATTCAAATTATCCACCTTGTAAAATTAGCGGAGCACACACCTTCTCTGAGGCGTTTTACGATCTTCTTTCTGAAACCGAGAGGCTTGATATTGCGGTAGGATATGTTACCTCGGATTCGCTTGCAGAATTAAAGCAAATATTAGAACAGAATACAAGAATCGAGAAGATGAATCTTACTATTGGAATGCACTATATAGAAAAATTCACCCATAGTGCATACAGAGCAGCTTGTGTGTTGAATAGATATCTAGTTTCTGAGCAACGTGGTGAGGTTCGTCTTGTTACGCCTTTTCGTTATCATGGAAAGCTTTATTCTTTCAGTAATAGTACATCTCCATTTGCGGGGATAATTGGTTCAAACAACCTTAGCAGTATACTTGGTGACGCTACGAGAACGTATGAATCTTCTGTATTAATTGATGATCAAGCTGCTGCTGCGGAAATGAATAGATTTATCCAGAATCTTGTTTCAACTTCTACTGATAACATTGCCGATTTGGAAATCACAGATTTTGATGAACGCAATCCGCTTTTGGAAGGACATGAGCGAGTAAGCAAAGTTGATCCTCAGACTCTTACAGAATGTAAAGATTCCTGCACCCAATTAAGTTTTGAAATTCCGATTAAGGGCGAAGAAAAGAGTAATCTAAACGCCTGTTTTGGAAAGGGCAGAGAAAACAAAAAGACAGGAATTATCCAGCCAAGACATTGGTATGAAGTCGAGCTGATTGTTCCTAAGATCGTTGCTTCTCAGCCTGGATATCCAATCAGCAAAACTCCTGAAGCGGAATTTGATGTGATTACTGATGATGGTTGGTCTTTCAGATGTAAGGTAAGCGGTGATTATAATAAGAATTTCCGTTCCGAAGGCGATTTGAAAATTCTTGGTAAATGGTTAAAAGGCAGATTAGAAATAAGTGGGGCACTTACTCCAGGAGAGCGTGTTACACAGCAGACTCTTAACGCTTATGGAAGAAGCACTTTTACGCTTACAAAAACCAATAAGCCGAATTTATGGTATCTTGATTTTGGGGTTAGATAATGCGGTATTTAGAGAATTATATTAATAGTATAAGAGATAAAGGAAATTCTGCCCTCGCTGATGCAATCAGCAAGACTACAGAAGATATCGTGCCTAAGTACATCAGCAACTTCTCTTACAGAGAACACGTTGTAAGTCTTCTGGTCGGTGATGTTCAAAGCGGTAAAACGAGCCATATGTTTGGCTTGATGAGTGCAGCAGCTGATAACGGGTTCTGTATTTTTGTTCTTCTTACAACAGATAATACATTACTTCAACAGCAGACATTCAAGCGTGCTGAACGTGATTTACCTGATTTCTGTGTTTGCGACGAGAATGATTACTTGAAATTCTTTAATAATAATATGAAGAAGCCAGCCGTGATCGTATTGAAAAAGAACGGCAGCATACTGAAACAATGGAAAAATAACTTTTCCTCAACTAAATTTGTTAGAGGAAATCCATTGTTTATAGTAGATGATGAGGCTGATGCAGCGAGTTTGAATACTATGGTGAATAAAAACCGCCAAAGTACTATAAACAAGAACCTATCTGAAATAAAAAAGACCTCATCAAGCAGTATTTATCTTCAAGTTACAGGCACACCGCAGTCCATATTACTGCAAAGTTTGAAAAGTGAGTGGAAGCCATACTTCATTTATTATTTCCGTCCCGGAAAAGGATATATGGGCGGTAATTTCTTCTTTAACGATGATGAGCATAAACACATTGTGTTTACCGACAACGAAGAATCCTCCGATATTCTCAGTGACGATGAATTTCCTGAAAACGGTTTAAAAAAAGCACTGATAATGCATCTTATATCTTCGGCACATATCTTTATTAACGGCGGTACAGTTTGTAATTTCTTGATACACCCAAGTGTGAAAACAGCTTATCATAAAAAGTTTGCTGAGAAGATAGGAAACTATCTTAATGAAATATCACATTCGCATGAAGAAGATGATACCAGAGAAGCATTCAAGGCAGAATATGAAAAGCTGCATGAAACAAAAAAAGACATTGCAGACTTTGATTTAATATATGATACGATTTATTCGTACTTGCAGGATGATAAAATAAATATCCTAATTCTCAACTCAACATCATCTTTTGAGGAAAACACCCAGTATGAAACTGGTATCAATATCCTTGTAGGAGGAAATAGTCTTGGAAGAGGCGTAACTTTCCCTCAGCTTCAAACAATTTACTATTGCCGAGTAGCCAAAAATCCGCAGGCTGATACAATGTGGCAGCACGCAAGAATGTTTGGTTACGATCGTGATCCTGATTTGCTTCGAGTTTATATGCCGCCAAAGCTTTACAAGCTATTCAGTGATATAAACAGAACAAATAATAATATTATTGCACAGATTGAAACCGCTGATAATGGAAATGATATTAAGATATTCTATCCCAAAGGGTTAAAGCCTACACGAAAGAATGTTTTGGATAATAAGATTGTAAGCATATATACAGGCGGTGTCAATTATTTCCCGTTCTATCCTATAAATACTGATATTACCGCACTGGACGAGATTCTTTCTTCTTTTGAAGATGATGAATATACTGTCAGCTTGAATATTATCATAAAAATACTTGAGCAGACTGGTTCGGAGGAAAATGATTGGGATAAGGATGCATTTATCGGATTTATTCAAGCATTCTTGTCAGAAAAGCCAATAAAACAAGGAAAACTGATTGTCCGCAGGAACAGAGACATTGCAAGAGGAACAGGTACTTTGTTATCTCCGAATGACAGAAAACTTGGAGATCAGTTCTCTGATGCTGTAGTTCTTACAGTATATAAGGTTACAGGAAACAAAGGGTGGAACGGTCAGCAAATCTGGTATCCTAACATTAAGCTGCCAGGAAATGATGTCTATTACAGTGGAGATAAAACGCTAAACAAATAAAAACAACAAGTCCCTGCTTTATTATGAAAATGCAGGGACTTTTTTGTTATCCTATATACAACAAGGAATAATAGTATTATTATACACAAGTTTGGGTCTAAATATGGTAAACTAATGGTAAATCAACTATGATATTGCTGTCAAAGCCTTGAAAATACAGTGTTTGAGAAAATGAGTTTAAATATTGCCGTGGCAAACAAACATTATTTTTATCATATTTTTCTCCTCTCTGATCTGTTTTGCTCGGTATATCGGTACGAAAACGGATAATTTCAGTGCTTTGATACTGCCCATCTCGGTCCTTCTTCGCCGATAACTCCTTTGAGAACAAATCCACATTTTTCAAGCACTCTTTTTGAAGCGGTATTATCGGGATCGGTCTCCGCTTCAATTGCGTTGACTTCGGTATGCGCGAATGCCCAATCTAAAACTGCTTTGACTGCTTCGGCAGCATAACCCTTGTTCTGATATCCTTCGGAGATACCGTATCCGATCTCTGCAATACCGTCAGCAGAAAGCCCCTTGAAGCAGAGTTCTCCGATATGCGTGCCATCTTTCAGTTCTATCATCCATATCGCATACCATTCCCATTGATCCGGGTGAGCCAGACATCCGTTCAGCATTTCCGTATAAGCGGCTTTCAGGACATCTATGGTCTGCGATTCGATGAAAGCTTCCATCGTCGCCTGAGATGCGGCGTATATTTTTAATCTGTTTGTTTCTATCATTTCGTTTCACCTTTCGAATGTATTTTTCGTTCCATATCATTATACCATAATCATTCGGTTTCATCAAGTCGGGAGCATCAAAATATAATTTCATATAGTCTGAAAGATAACATCAGCATAATATATCCCTGTCGATCCAGCAATTTAAGTTGTGTGATAAAGGGATAGTCAGATTTAGTTTTGATTTCGCTGATGGTTAATAATATGTTTTCATTTTTGTGGTATATTTTATTTCATGACGTGTCAGATTTTATTTCTTTTATTCGATATATAGAGTGAAACGTTTCAAAGGAGCGAGGTCTTGTTATGACAGATAGAGAATTGCTCGAACTGCTGCGAAAAGATCCCGATAACGGACTAAAAAGTGTGGTGCTGCAGTATTCGGCTTATGTAATGAAAATTGCATACATAAAGCTGGGCAGCATCTGCACCGCCGAGGATATTGAGGAAGCTGTCAGCGATATCTTCCTGAAATTCTTCAATGCAGGCGTAAAAAGCGGATTTGCATTTGAATCTGTAAGAGGCAGCCTGTCACTGATCGCGGGAAGACATTGTGTGGATGTTTTCAGAAGCAAAGTGAAAAAAGAAAAGGATATCCCCCTTGATGAAGTGATAGAATTCGTGGCAGACGAAAGCATCATCAAAGAGGATACGGGCAGCACTCTTACAAGGGCGATAAAAAGTCTTGGGGAGCCTGACAGTTCCATATTTATGAGGAAATATTTTTTCGGGCAGAAAAGCAAGGACATAGCAGATGATCTCGGTCTGAAGCCAAACACAGTTGATAAAAAGATCTCAAGGGGTCTTAAAAAACTGAAAGAGATACTAATGAAGGAGGGAGAAGAATGAAGATAAATATAAACGAACTTCCCGATCACCTGAGCGAGAAAGATATGGCAGAATTTGAGGGGCTGTTCGATGATATTGAAAAAGATGCTGCGATCTCAGATGAACAGCAGCAGCGCATTCTTTCCTCTGTCATGCGAAAGGCAGGAAACGGTATGGACACTATTATAACGAATAAAAGAAATACAAACGAAACAGCAACAGAAAAAACTATTGAAACGAACAGAAAGATACATATAAAGCGCGGCGGTGCCATAGCGGCTTGTATTGCGGTGCTGGCTATGGGCGGAGCATTATTCTCGCTGAATAACAATATCCACCGGACTGCGCCAAATACTGACAGAGATTCTTCTGCATTCACGGAAACCGTCTGCACAGATTCCGAGGACATTCAGAGCGACAGCGAAAACGTGCCGGATGCCAAAACAGAGAACGACAGCGTAATAGCAAATCTGTATGAGAAATATCTATCAGCCATTTATTCCTATGGCTTTGAGAAGATAAATAATGAAAGATACCTTATACACATACCGGCTTGTGAGAACGATTCAAAGAATAATAAATATATCATTTACGACGTGTCCAGCGGCTCTGAGATCACTGCGATAACTACTGATATGGTTTTACCCGAAGTATTTGCAAACAAGTTTGATGTTTACAAGTATGACAGTACAAAAAACATCTTACAAGCTGCGGTTTATGATGAAAGCGGAAATGCTTTACATGAATACGAAGTTGATACAGATATTGAAGAAGGATATCATCCGGCATTAGTTCATCCTGTTTTTAACGATGATGGAAGCAGAATGTTCTTTGTCATGGAGAAAGATTTAGGCGATTTCAACACAGACTCTGCAATATACTATGCTGACAGCGGTGACAATACTCCTCATTTGCTTAACAAGGACAGTTTGAAGAATGAGAGTGTATCAAAATTGTCAGTATCCGGTGATACCATGTTAGTAGAATGCCATGATGTTGTAGGGCTTATCAGCACTGATCCTGACTGCAAGGAAAATGCCGCCACATTTGATCTCCAAAAAACATATTATTATTGTTGGTTAATGAGTGATCCATGGATAAACGGATATTTAGGCATTAGTTATTCGGGAGATATCACAATTATCGCACCCGATGACGATGGAGATATACAGATAGGCAACAATCGCTATACGATCAAAAACTACGAGTTAGGCGATGATCAATATAATACAAATCGAGTTTTATCTTGTAGTGGAAGATACTTAGTAGTATCATATAAAAAAGATATCAATGATTTCGATGATACCAGGTACTACACTTTATATGAGGTAGGGAAAGACGACCTCACAAAGATAAAGACCGTTAAAAAAGAGATAGACGGTACGGTATATAATGAGAATGGCAAAGTATATTTTGATGAAAGCACAGGATTACTCACTACGTGCCGTGAAAAGAACATACCATTGGAAGAATATGACGAATTCAGAATAATGGAGGATGGATCCTACACTGCTTCATTTGCTGCTACATTTGAAGGTCCAAATGAATTTACTTTTGATGTCATAAATCTCTTTAAGTAAAACTTGAAAAAATTCTCACCAATATAAAAATCCCTCTGTCTGAAACAACAGACAGAGGGATTTTTTGTGCAGAAATTCATAAGGCTGACAGCCTGCATCACACCTTTTTAAAAACAAGCATCTTGCCCCGTTCAAGGTCATCCAAGGTGATGCCGCCTTTTTGCTGATAGTAGGGGCTGTATGCTTTTTCAAAATGTATGCCTTCCAGATTTTTTTCGATGTATTCAAATCCCATGGCGCATATCTCGTCCGTCAGTTTTTTGTAGGTGTACTTGCATTTTTTCTTTTCCTTATTTCGGAAGTTTGACAGATGGAATGGCAGGACTGCAAGCACTCCGCCTTTTTTCAGGGTTCGCTTTGCTTCTTCTGTCATGGTGAAGCGGTGGAGTCCGCCGTAGATCTTTTCTTCGCCGTGGAAGATATCGGAATAAATGACAATATCAAATGTTTCATCATCGAAATCATGGCGATAATCTTCTCTGCCCATGGCGGTGGTTATACAGGTGATATTTCGTTCCTCGGCTTTTGCGGTTACATTATCGAGTATCTGTTTTTTGATATCAACTGCGTATATCCTGCATTTTTGGTCGAATGCGTAGGCTGCCGCGAAGGAATAATCCCCTGCACCGCAGCCATAGTCGAGAATAACAGGTTCGGGGGTATCTGTCAGCTGAGCGATCAGCGCTTTTCCCTTGGTTTTCTCCCAATTTTTGATCTCGTCAAAAATACTCATGATGTTTCTCCTTATCGATATTGCGTATTATTATGGGTTGGCGGTGAGGTCGCTGTACGCCCACGGTTTGCGGTAGTTATCGCCCATGACTTCGTTTTCGCGGTAATCACGGAGTATTTTGAGGTCGATATCAGCGGTGAAAATGCCCTCGCTGCCATTGGCTTCGAGTATGCACATATCGCGTACGCCCGGTTCATCACGTAACCAGGCTATGCCATCGAATACGGTGGAATGACCGTTGCAGTCAGGGACGGTGTCCGGATAATTGCAGGTGGCAACGGCGATCATGTTTTCGTAAGCCCTTGTCCTCAGGGCGGAGAGGCGGTTTATCTCCATGGGGCAGGCGTTGGGGGCAAGGACTATCTCTGCGCCTTTCAGCATTAGTATCCTTGCGCTTTCGGGGAATTCGCGGTCGAAGCATATCATTGCGCCGACTTTTACTGTACCCACAGCGGTATCAAGGTCGCAGACATGGAATCCATCACCCGATGAAAGGGCGAATTCGGCGCTGAAATCGCAGGTATGGACTTTGGAATACTTCATGGCTTGTCTGCCGTGACGGTCGAAGAGGATAAGGGTGTTCAGGGGCTTGTGGTCGTGCTTTTCAAGGAATGTGATGCCTATCGCCATATCAAGTTCGGCGGAAAGTCTGCCGAATGACTGCACGAAGTCGTCATCTGCAGAGATAGCGCGTGCTGTCCATTCCTTGGCGGGCGGGTCGTAGATATCGTAGCCGATGCTGAACATTTCGGGGAAAAGTGCGATATTTGCCCCCTGGGACTTGGCTTTTCTGCAGGCGGCTATGCCTTTTTCAAGATTGCCTGCCAGAGTACCTGTGGGGGTCAGTTGTAAAAGCGCTATTTTCAGTTTGCTCATGGTGGTCTCCTTTGGTTGTCTTATTGTTCACGATGCGGTGGTATGCGGTGGCATACGCTTGTATGCGAATTCAAGCAAGCCTATGTTCATCACTGCGAAAAATGCGAGATACACGGGCATTATTGCGATGCCCAACGCTTGCTGCAAAAGTCCGAATACCATTGGCATGAATGTGCTGCCGATGTATGCCGATGCCATTTGCAGGCCTATCACGGCGGCGCTGTTTTTTCTGCCGAAGTTTTCGGGCGCCATGTGCTGAATCGCCGGATAGACAGGTCCCATGCCGATGCCTGTTATTACGAATCCCACCGCCGCGGGGATATAGCCTTTCAGCGGCAGGATAATCAGGAGTATGCCAACGGCTTCCACGGCTATGCCTATTCGTATCAGCGTTTTATCACCAAGCTTGTTGGATACGAATGCGGATATCAGACGTCCAAGCATAAGTCCGCCGAATATCAGGGAGCCGAATGCGGCGGCAAGTTCGGTGCTGATGCCCTGTTTTGTGCCGACGAAGTAGCTGGATGTCCAGAGGAAGCAGGTGGCTTCCCCTGCACAGTAGGCGTAAAACGCTATCAGTGTGGGGATAACGCCGCGTATCTTCAGGGCGGTGGTTATGCCTGCGCTGTCACTTTCATCATCGTCGGCGGTGTCTGCATTTTTCTTCCACAGCGGGAAAGACAGCAGGCAGACTAGCATTATTCCCGACTGGATATAGGCTGTCCAGCGGTAGCCCTCATTCCAGCGGGCGCGGGATAGGGCAAGGGACATGATGTAGGGGCTTATCATGGCGCCTACGCCGTAAAAGCAGTGGAGGAAGTTCATCACCGATGATGAATAGTGTTTCGCCACGTAGTTGTTAAGGGCGGAATCCACCGAGCCTGCCCCAAGTCCGTAGGGTATAACAAAGAGGAAGAGCATGGCATAGCTTGAGGCGAATGAAAAGCCCATAAGACCCAGTACCGTCAGTAGTATTGAGGTCACGACTATATGGTTGGTCTTGAATCTGCGTATGAGTGTGGGGGCGATAAGGGCTGAGATTATGGTCATGAAAGATATGGACATTGAGACATATCCCGCGTATGAGGAAGGTACGTCAAAGTCCTTCTGCATGGTAGGCCAGCCCGAGCCGAGAAGCGAATCGGGTAGACCCAGACTTATGAACGCAAGATATATCACGGCTAAAAGCAGAGCTGTCATTGTTTACCTCGCACTAAATATCGCTGTAATAGTCTTTTCGTGCGAACAGGATAGTATCGTATTCATCGGCATCTTCAACATAGACACCCAACGAACCTTTTACAGACAGAAAGCCTGCGCCGTCCTCTTCGACATCGTCAAAACGTGATCTGAAAAATCCGAGAAGTTCATCATAAGTCTCGGGGACTTTTTTGCCATCGTAGAAGATGTCTGCTTCGTCCACATAGACAACTTCAATGGCTTCAAATATATAGTCCTCATCATAACATATATGGTAACAGGAATAGCAATCCGTTTCTATATCATCATCGCCTTTGAGAAATGAATCTTCGGGGTCGCCCAGCATTTTCCATATCTCATCCCTTGATGTTCCGAATTTTATGCCGTTGACTGAAACGAAAGGTTCAACACGTATCTTTGTTTTATTCATATGATCTTCCTCCTTGATGGTATCAGATGGCTTTTGAAATAATTATATCACAGTTCACGGGGCAGGTCAATCATAATGAAAAAACAAAAACACCGACCCTCTGCGGCAGAGTGTATCTGCCGCGGAAAAGTCGGTGGGATCTTGTGATATTATGCTAAACTATCTGCTGATAATTATCTTACAGTAACATATACAGCGTTCTTGATAGCGTTGTTAACATCCCATGTGCCATTTACCTTAGCTGCGATAGCAACCTTGTAGGACAGACCGGGTGTCAGGTTCTTAGGAGTGATGTAAGACAGAGTAGAACCGGGGATATACTGAGTCTGGATTCTCCACTTGCCTGCCAGATAAACTGCGATACCATAGTTCTGTGCATTGGGAACTGCATCCCATACGAACTGAATCTGGTGATACTGAGTGTTGTAGTTCACTCTGATATTTGTAGGATATGTATTATACTGAGGCTGAGGATCAGGAACGGGAGTGCCAGTAGGAACTGCATACAGACCGTAAGCTGTCAGCTCGCCCATTGTAGCACTGATGAAGAGGTTCTTCATCTGGTTAACGGTCATACCGCTGCCTGCAACAGCTGAAGTCAGATCACTGTAAGTGAACTTCTTAACGAAAGGAGTACCGCTGTTATCGCTTGAAGATACACGGTTCCAGTAATCATAGTTTGCGTCCTGGAGAACCAGCTCAGGCTCATTTGCAGAATCATAAATGAGAACGAAGTCATAGTTGTCGTTAGCGAAGTTATTCCAGCCTGCAACTGTGAAGTTCTTCCATGCCTCGATAGTTCTGCCATCATTGCTCTTGAACAGCTCTATCCAGTTGTCGCCGATATTTACCTTAGACCAGATGTAGTTGGAATTTACCTCTCCGCCTGTGTTGGAGTTGATGTCATAAACTTCCATCATAGCTTCGATAACGGGCTTGGAATTGCTGTACCATGTGCAGTTTGCACGGTTCAGATAACCGTGAGCTTCACCATCGGTCGCGCCTATAACGTTGTTATCCCACAGAACGCAGGGGATACCCTTTTCCTTAGCCTTTGAAAGATAAGACTTAGCCCATCTTACACGATCCTCAGTATTGTTGAAGTCGGATGCGGAGAACTCACCGATGATTATGGGAGCGCCCTTTATGGACTGGAGCTGACCAAAGTAACCGAACATATCGCTCAGTGCGGACTCATAATTCTCGCCCCAACCGGACTGACCAGGGAAGTTGTGGTTAGCCTTGCTGTCGGTAGCCATTGTGAAGTAGTAAGGAGCATATGCGTGAACAGACAGAGCTACGTTACCTGCATTGGAAGGGATAGCTATGTTGTTGATAGCATCGTAGTTGCTGGAAGCGCAGTAGCCGGGAAGCATCAGCAGACGCTCACGGTTCTGGCTGGAGCCCTGTGCACGTACAGTTCTTACGAATGTCTCGTTCAGTCTGTTTATGTAGTTCCAGGAATAACCGCCGTCACCTGAACCGTCGCCCCACTGCTGTACTGAGGGGTTGGATAACTGACGGGGCTCGTTCATGCCCTCGAAAATGAGGTGCTGGTCATAGTTAGCGAATGTTTCAGCAACCTCGGACCAGATGCTCTTCATCTTTGTTTCAGCCTGATAATAGGTATTCTCATTGAACTGAGCAACATTGATGAAATCCTCGTGGTGAATGTTCAGGATAACGAACATATCACGGTCGATAGCATAGTCAACAGTCTGCTTTACATAGCTCATCCACTGATCATTTACGTGGTAGCTGTTGCCGCGCTGCTCAAGATGCTCATACCAGGTCACAGGGATACGAACGGTGTTGAAACCAGCTTCCTTTACTGCCTGGAACTGCTGTGCATTAGGTGCAGGCATACCCCACTGGCTAGCGTACTTTTCAGGTGAAGAACCTGCAGGTACCTTTGAGTTGTGTGCATCAAGGGTGTTACCGAGGTTCCAGCCGATCTTCATCTGCGATACGATGCCCTTAGCATTCAGACCTGAAAGTGCGGATGCCTTGACATTTGCGATCGGCAGAGAAGCCACGCTCGTTGCAGCAATAGCAGCAGCGGACATTGCGGACAGTACTTTGCCCACGAATTTCTTCTTCATAGGATAATTCTCCTCTCAAAATAGATAGTTAGTCCTTTCGCGGAAAATATGGGGCTTCCGCGAAATAGCTTACTTTTCCTCCATGCCGCGCAAGAGTATCACGCGCCACGGTGAAATTCCTTCTTAATGAAAACTTTTTCCATTAGTTTAATTATACAGTTTTTTTTACAAATGTCAACCGCTTTTGGTGAACAAAGCTCAGTCTTATATGTAAAAATTTTAGCCAAATCCGACCCTTAAAAAACAATTTTGCTGTACGTTCATAAGAAGTTCATATACAGCCTTTGTTAAGCTATTATTTATCATTGTTAATAATGGGATATGTTATATCCTGCAAAAATTCATCGAACAAGATTTTCAAGACACTGCTCTATCCGTGTGTATGCTTTCTGCCAGTCAGCCTGAGGGTCGGAGAGGATAATATAAGGGACGTTCAGGCGGCGAAGTATCTCAACTTCCCTTTTCTGACGCTCTTCGAGGGCTTTTATATAGCCGTCATATCCGATAATATTATTCGCTTTGCCGTAAGCGCCGTTACAGTGATAGTCGATAACGCTGTTCAGCCAATCAGTGCCGCGCTTGGGAAGAGCTTTCTCGATAGCACTGCGGATATCACTTGAATGTAGGTAGACCACAAAGGGTTCCAGAGGGCTTATGATATCGCAAATACTGCGTATATACGCGGCGGACTGTTCCGTATCAAAGCCGAAGCGCATCATTGTTTCGCACATTGGGTTTTGAAGAAGAACGCAGTTGAAAACGTATCGTTCATCGGGCTTGACGGACTTTACGAATTCCCGCCATTTATCCAGCATAATGGGCATTTCGGTCTCCCAGGGGAGAAAATCGTATATTTTATATCGGAGAAGTTTATCGAAAAGTTCTCCGCTGAATTCGCCGAGGGGGACGATATGACCGTCCCTGCGGAGTGCGGATTTTTCTTTTATGAGTGCCTGTTCTTCTGTAGAAAAGGTATTCAGCGCGAGGTTGTTCACAAAGGAATGGAACTCATAATCGGCAGGGTGAGAACCTGTTCCTTCGTCAACAAAAACTGCACCCAGCTTGTCCGCGATAAATTTCGAGGTGGTGCTTTTGCCCGAGCATGGCAAGCCCTCTATGATAATAAGTCTGTTCATGTTATTCACCTCCGCGTACTTTTGCTATTTTATTGCGATGATGACCGCGAATTTGCGGTAGGCGTAGATACATTTCACTGTCTTGAATCCGCTGTTTTTCAGCATAGCCGTTTCGTCCTCAACGGAACATTCCTTATCCAGCCTGCGGCGCTCCTGCCAGAGTTCGATATCCCTGTCGGTGAGACCGCTGTTGTAGAGCTGACCTTCCCAGAAGCTGTCGTACCATTTGTTTAGCTCGGTATCCCCTGCGCAGAACTGGTCGTAGTTGACGAATATACCGCCTGCGGGGAGAGCCTGAAATATTTTTGTGAAAAGCGCCTGCTTTTCCGACTGTTCGAGATGATGTATCGAAAGGGCGGAGATAACTGTATCAAATGGCACTTCGGGAAGCTCTTTTATATAATCGGAGATCTGGTACGACACATTATCAAGCCCATGAAACCTGCGTTTTGCCACACTGAGCATATCGTCTGCGATATCGACCAGCAGGTAATCTGATTCGGGGAAATGCTTGAACCAGTAGTATGCCAGCAGTCCTGTACCCGAGCCCAGATCGACTATGCATTTCGGCGCTTTGATATTCGCGGCGATAAAGGCAGTGGTGTTTATATAAAAATCATCAAAGCAGGGGATAAATTTTCTGCGGTTGATATCGTACTCCTCTGCTATCATATTGAACTGGCTTTCTATGTTCATTTTTATTACCTCGCTTTTCTTTTGTTCTGGCAGAAAATGTCTGCCGATAGTGATAATTATAGCATAGCACCAACAGCATGTCAACCGCACTATTGGTGACAAAAGTTCACTGCGAACAGCATTTTCTTGCGCCTGTGATATGGATACATCTGAGTTTTTCAAAGGAGTATGATGACAGCGGACGGTCGAAAGCATCAAAGGAATGAGCTGCCACACAGGGTTCACCGCACAGAGAAGTCACCAGCAGCGAGTGGTAGAATCCTGCGCTGCTGCCCAGCTGGATAACGTCACCGACAGCGGCTTTGCTGATATCAACTTCTTCGCCGAAAGGACCTACGCCGCGATTCGTGGTGATGAACCGATAGAAATATTCCACCCCTGTCCATGCGGCGGCGCGGTCATTCAGGGAGATATAATACCAGCCCACATCGCGGGTATAGTTCATCACTGCGCCACCTGCGTAGATGCACTGGGACACAAAGTTTGTACAGTCACCACCCAGATCATTAAAATCATAGAACGACGGATTACGCGAAAATGCCCATCTGCGGGCATATTCGACTTCGGCTGATATGTTCAGCGGATATTCTTTCATATTATCACCCCTTATATAGTATGCAGGGCAGCGTCGGTAAGTTTTTGTTTGATAATAACCTACAAAGCTACTTGACTTTTCAATGCAAGTGTGTTAGAATAGGCACATCAAAGGAAATAACTCCTGAAAAACAAAATCAGGAAAGTCATATTTTGAACTGAAAGAGGTGAATACAATGTACGCTACAAAGAACAGATCGGCAATGGGAATGAAGTCTTTTAACGATTACCAGTGTGATTTTAGCTTTGATTTTGCTTGGCAGCAAGATAAGAGCTTTCTTGTGCTGCGCTCAGACAGTTCGGTTTGTTCAAGCCCTCACATTGGGTATATCGTATAGCGTTCGTTGGATCGTCTTGTGATAGAACAAAAACCGTCTGTGTGCAGTACGCTCACAGGCGGTTTATTATTTTATCGGAAGGGCGGTCATTTTTATGTCATCAACACCAACTATAAACATGGAAGCGACAGGGGCTAACATAAAGTCTCTCATCAAGGCGAACGGTCTGAAAATATCCGAGATCCAGGCTGTATACGGGTTCAATACACCGCAGTCGATATTCAAATGGATGAGGGGCGAGGCTATGCCCTCTGTTGACAATCTGGTCATTCTGGCACACATACTGGGTGTGACCATCGACAATATAATCATAACAAATTGATCCTGCCATTTTGGCAGGACATACGGCTCCGTAGTTCAGTTCTGGTCAGAACACCTGACTGTCACTCAGGAGATCGCCGGTTCAAGCCCGGTCGGAGTCGCCAATATTTCCGTTTCGTCTAACAGGTAGGACAACAGTCTCTGACACTGTAAATGTAAGTTCGATTCTTACAGCGGAAACTTTGCCTTTGTAGCTCAGCTGGTAGAGCGCGGGTCTGAAGAACCCGGCGTCACAAGTTCGATCCTTGTCGAAGGCACCAGTTCCGTTTCGTCTAATCGGTAGGACAACGGTCTTTGAAGCCGTGAGTGAAAGTTCGAATCTTTCAGCGGAAATTCCATAATATACGACTGTGTAGCCAAGCGGCAAGGCAGCGGACTGCAACTCCGCCAGCGCAGGTTCGACCCCTGTCACAGTCTTTTAATTACAGGAAAGTAGTTCAATGGCAGAATGGCGGTCTCCAAAACCGCAGATCACAGTTCGACCCTGTGCTTTCCTGCTTCTTTTATAATAGTATAGATAGGACAGACAAACCCCGAAGCGATTTTTGCTTCGGGGCTTTTGTTTATCTTATTTGTTGAGTTTGTCAAATAGTGGCTGTGATCGATGGTTTGAGAGTTTTCATACCTCGGACCTCGGACCTCGGACCGAGAAATCAACGAGCTATCGCCGTTGATTTCGGGCGCGGCAATAATTTTCCGCACATAGAAAGAGCGTGGACTGTTCGATTGTCCACGCTCTGATTTTTGTTAGCGGTGACTGCGTCGACCGCGTGCCGCGCCTTTTTGACTGGGCGGGTAGTTTGCTGTTTTATTTAATGCACAGTTGTCGCGTCGCTCTTGCGCCTCTAACAGTCGGCTTTGCTGACTGTGGCTCCCGCAAGCTTTTCGCGAAAAGCTTGACCAAAAGCTCCCCTCTTTGGCAGTTTTTACAGAATCACCTAAATCTTTCGGGAAATCGCCTGACTGTTTTTCTTGAAAACAAAATACGCTATAAAGCACATGATTATCTGCAAAACTGTTGAACACGGGGTCGCAAGACCAATCTTGAACAGTGAGCCGCCGCCTGTTTCTTTCATGTAGAATGCAACGGGTATCCTCACAAGGAAAGCGCCGCAGACGCCCTGCGCCATAACGAATTTGGTCTTTTCGATGCCGTTATAAAATCCCACAAAGCAGAACAGGAAGCAGGTGAACAGGCAGTCGATGGCATAGGCTTTAAGGTAATCCCAGGCAGCTGCCACAGTATCGGGCTTATTGGAGAATATTCCCGAGAGGATATCGCCGCGGAAGAAAGCCACGAAGAACATAACTACGCCGAAGATAAGCGATACAGCTATGCCGCTTTTAAGGGCTTTAACAGCACGGTCGGTATGACCTGCGCCGTAGTTCTGGGCAACGAACGCCGCCATTGACTGCATGAAAGCCAGCGGCACCAGCATGATGAATGCGCAGACTTTCTGGGCAACGCCCACACCTGCCGAAGCGGTAACTCCCAGTTTATTGACTATCGCCATCAGGACAAGGAAGGACACACTTACAAGAAAATCCTGCAAAGCTATGGGCGAACCGATACGGATTATATTTACTGCATAGTTGCTTTCAAGTTTCAGGTTTGACCTGTGGAATTCAAAGGGCAGCTTGGTTCTCCTTATTATAAAGAAGGATATGATAACGCTGACCAGCTGCGCCATTACTGTGGCGAGGGCTGCACCTTTTGCGCCCATATGAAAAACCGATACGAAGATCAGATCTCCGATGATATTGAACGCGCAGGCTATACCCACGGCTATGAGTGGCGTTTTGGAATCGCCCAGCCCCCTGAAAATACTGCCCAGCAGGTTATAAGCGGTAATGACGATAAATCCGCCGCCGCACACGCGGATATAGCTTTTGGTGAGGTCGTAGGCTTCTTCGGGGGCTTGCATTACCTTTGCAAGACCGCCAGCGCCAAGTACGCTTATAACAGTGAAGACCACTCCCGTTATGGCAAATATCACAAGACCCGTGCCGACTGTCTTCGCGGCTTCCTCGGGACGTCTCTGACCGATACGCTGTGCCACCGCCACCGTGATGCCCATAGAGAAGCTGACGATGAGATTTGTAAGGGTCTGAAGGATCTGTGAGCCTGTGGATACCGCTGATACATCTGCATCAGAACCGAATCTTCCCACCACCAGCAGATCGACTGCGCCGTACATAGCCTGCAGAAACATGGCAAACAGCACGGGCAGCATGAACTTCAGGAGCTTTGGCAGTATAGCGCCCTCGGTAAAGTTATTGTTTTTCATTTATATACCTCCACAAAAAAAGCCGGACAAAACAGCAGGCGTTTCAGCCTGCGGTCTTATCCGGCATTACATTTCTATCGAATGTTTTGCCCTCCGAACCAGCATTTGTAATTATAGCACAAGGCGGATTTGGTGTCAATCGTCAAAATGTTGAATCATGGTGATCTACATAGGCGTCTTTTTATTAAATATCTTACAGTTAGATACAAAAAAACACTATTTGTTTACAGAATATTACGAATTCTTCGAAACTTACGAAAAGCAATTGTTAACTTTTCGGGTTTAATTTTACCACATATAGAGATTTCGTTGTATCAAACCACTATATATGGAAACGAAAATGTTTTCTGGATATAATTAATTAAAAATACTCGCCTATTAATGAAAATTATACCCGAAGTCGCTTGAAGATTATTACGGAATAATGTATAATTTAATCAGGATAAATGATATGGGTAATTTCAATATAAATTATCAAATTTAACTAGATAGTTAGTTTGAATGTGTACTTTATATTTCGTGGTATAAACAAATAACAAATGGTAATTTGGATGGAGGTATTTATTATGACTAAGAGATTTATTGCAGGACTTATGACTTTAGTATTAGTATTCGGCGGCGCAGTTCTTTCTGAAAACAACAACATTATGAATACCTCTATAACTGCCAGCGCAGCTAACAGAGTTGAAGGTTATTTCGAATATGCTTTCATAGATGACGTAAGAAGCGGCGTTAATATATTAAATTACAACGGCAACGAATCCAACGTTGTTATACCTTCTTATATCAACGGTGCTCCCGTAGTCAGCATAGGCGATTACGCACTTTGCCACAACGGCATGACAAGCGTTACCATACCCGCATCCGTAACTTCTATCGGAACATACGCATTTTATCACTGCTCCAACCTTTCCGTTATAAACAACGGCAGCTGTATCAACGATATCGGAATGTATGCTTTCAGCTGCTGCGATTCCCTTTCCAAGATAACAATACCCGGCAGCGTTACTGAGATAGGCTACGGCGCATTTGATTCTTGTTCAAATCTTGAGAACATCAATTTCCCCAAGAACCTGACCAATTTCCACCCTAATGCTTTTGCAGGCACAAAGTGGCTGGCAAACAAGCAGAGACAGAGCGATCTGGTCATCGTAAACGGCATAATCATCAACGGCGCAAACTGCAGCGGTTATGTAAGCATACCCAGCGGCGTTACAGGTATCGGCGACCACGCTTTTGCAGAAAACAGAAACATCACCGGTATCAGCATACCCGGCACTGTTAAGACAATAGGCGCTTTCGCATTCGGTTGCTGCGATAAATTAAGAAACATCAGCATACCCAACAGCGTTACCAGAATTGAATACGACGCTTTCAAGGGCAGCTCCAATCTTGAAAACGTGATCATACCCAGCAGCGTTACATACTTCGGTTCTGACGCTTTCACAGATACCAGATGGCTGGCAAATCAGCAGTCCAGAAATCCTCTGGTAGTGATAAACAATATCGTTATAGACGGCAGAAACTGCTCCGGCAACGTAGTTATACCCAACGGCGTCAAGGCAATATGCAACAACGCATTTGCACTGAACAGCATGATCACCGACGTTTCGATGCCTAACAGCTTAAAAGAGATCGGCGATTACGCATTCACTTCATGTACAGCTCTCCAGAAAGTCGTTATACCCTACGGCGTTACTACCATAGGTTCAAACGCTTTCCTCGAAGCAAGAAGCATAAAGTATGCAGAGATACCCGACAGCGTTACTTACATGGGTCAGGAAGCTTTCAAGGAATGTTCCGCACTTGCAGAAGTTGCCGTTCCCGGCAGCATCGAAAAGTTAGAGCTCGCAACATTCCAGGAATGCCACAGCCTTAAATCCGTTGACATCGAAAACGGCGTCAAGAATCTGGGCGAATACGTATTCTCAAACTGCAGCGCACTTACCGATATAAATATCGCAGGCAGCGTTGAGAACGTAAGCTGGCGCACATTCTATGGCTGCACAAGCCTTACCGAAGTTACTTTCTACGAAGGTCTTACCAATATCGCAGCTGACGCTTTCCAGAAGTGCGATTCGATAATGACGATCACTCTGCCCAAGAGCTTAACAGGCATCACAGCTACATCTTTCAACTACAGCACACCCGGCTTCAAGATCAGAGGCTGTGCAGGCACTACCGCACAGAGACTGGCAGCTTACGCTAACGTAGGTTTTGAAGTTCTTGAAGAGCCCCTGTTCGCAACCGAGACCAAGATACAGAACAGCGAACCTAAGGTACGCTATGACTCCAACAGCGAGACCACAGCTTCCACATACTCCGGAAAAGCTGATATAAACAACGACGGTATCGTGAACGTATCCGATTACTCCAAGGTTGCAGCTCACATCAAGGGCAGAAAAATGCTTGACAATGCAAGCATAGCAGACATTAACAACGACAACTTCATTAACATTACTGATCTTACTCAGATCGCAGCTCACATCAAGGGCAAGAAGAGACTGAGCTAAAAACAGATCAACAATATAAAAAAGCAATAAATCCTCTAATAAATGACCTCCCCCCAAAAAAAGTCCCCCGCATATATTGCGGGGTTCTTTTTTTGCAAAACTATGGAGAACCGCCAGGAAAGAGAGCTTTGGCTCAAGCCTTACGCAAAAGTGTCCTCTAACGGACAGCTCGATCTCACGGCAACAAACTAGCGCACCAAGCAAACTATGTCCGTGTATTATTGCTGCGCCTGAAATCAACGGCGGTACGCCACAGCCGACTCAGTCGCTGTTAGTTGATTTCTCGATTCGAGGAACTAGGGGCGAAAACGTGCAAACTATCGCCCAAAACTAACATCCGACAATCCCAACAACCTACCGATCTATGCCGGATACAATTTTAGCATACTTTAGTTGCGCTGTCAATATGTCACCATTATCATGCGCTGTACTTTCAGCGGAACAAAAAAGACCGTGCAGAGATCATCTGCACGGTCAAAAGAATCATATCATTAGCTGAGATCAAGGCTTCTCACCTTTTCGCGGAGAGGTAGCACATAGGGCGGTGAGACTGAAAGTTCATCTATGCCCATGCGCATGAATGTTTCGGTAAGAGTAAGGTCAGCTGCAAGTTCACCGCATATTCCTATCCATGTACCGTTCTTGTGCGCGTTCTTTGCCGACATCTCGATAAGACGAAGCACAGCTTCGTGGTGGGTATCAACAAAGGGTTCGAGCCTTGCGTTCTGGCGGTCGCAGGCGAGAGTATACTGTGTAAGATCGTTGGTGCCTACGCTGAAAAAGTCCACCATCGGTGCGAGGAGATCGCTGATCATGGCAGCGGCGGGAGTTTCTATCATTATACCTATCTCGGTATTTTCATTGAACTTTATGCCGTCGTTTTTCAGTTCAGCCTTTACTTCTTCACAGGCGGCTACGCACTTTTCAACTTCCGAAACGCTTGTTATCATCGGGAACATTATGCCCAGATCACCAAAGGCAGAAGCGCGGTACATCGCCCTCAGCTGGGTCTTGAATATCTCGGGGCGGGTGAGACATATGCGCACAGCCCTGAGACCCAGTGCTGGATTATCTTCCTTTTCAAGGCCGAAATAGTCTATCTGCTTATCTGCGCCGATATCAAGGGTGCGGATAATGACTTTCTTTCCCGCCATACTTTCCAGAACTTTGCGGTAAGCGCTGAACTGCTGTTCCTCGGTGGGATAGTCCTCGCTTTCCAGATAAAGGAATTCGCTCCTGAACAGACCTATACCGCCTGCATCATTTGCAAGCACAGCACCGATACTGCCCACTCCGCCGATATTGGCGAAAATATTTATCTTTGTGCCGTCAAGGGTGATGTTTTCCTTACCTTTCAGCTCCTGGAGAAGCTGTTTCTTTCTTGCGTCCTCAGCCTGTTTTGCGGTGTATTTTGCTATAGTAGCATCGTCCGGGGCGACTATAAGTTCGCCGGTGTGACCATCGACGATGAGCATATCGCCGTCATGGATATTTTTGAGGAAGTCTTCACCTGCGCATATTACCGCAGGGATATTCATGTTGCGGGCGAGTATGGCTGTGTGAGAATTTGAGGAACCAAAAGCTGTGACGAAGGCAAGCACCTTATCCTTGTCAAGAGAAACGGTCTCACTTGGCGCAAGGTCATCGGCACAGATTATCATTTTTTCATCTGAACTGTTTTGCGCCTTTCCGCCACCTGTCAGGCAGGCGATAAGACGATCTGAGATATCCTTTACATCAGCGGCACGAGCCTGCATATAGGCATCGTCCATGCTGGAGAACATCTCTGCAAAATTATCGGCTGTGACAGCAACGGCATATTCGGCGTTAACTTTCTGGGTCTCGATGATGCTTTTTATGGAGTCGTTGTAATCCTCGTCATCCAGCATCATAAGGTGTACCTCAAATATCTCGGCATTGGCTTCGCCTACCTCTTTGAGGGCTTTGCTGTGTATCTCCTCGAGCTGTTGTGCCGCCATTTCCTTGGCAGCTTCAACACGTGCGAGTTCTTTTTCTGCATCATCGACAGTCACGCGGCGGACATCGGCTGAACTTCGGCTGAATACAGACACTTTGCCGACTGCGACCGCACCGTAGACTCCTTTGCCCTGATAAACGACCATAACTGTCACCGCCCTTTCATTTGATTAAAGATTAGCGTCCATGAATTCTGCGAGCTGCTGTACTGCTGTATCTTCGTCTTCGCCCTCAACAGTGAACTTGACAGTATCACCGCATTTTACGCCCAGTCCCATTATCTTCATCAGGGCTGTTCCGCTGACAGGAGGCTTACCCTCTTTCTCAAGTGTTACAGTGCTGGAAAAAGTCTTTATAAGCTTCACCAGATTGCCTGCGGGTCTAGCGTGGATACCTATCTCGTCTTCGATAATGTATGTGAATTCTTTCATAGCAGTTATTCCTTTCGTGTCATATTATTTTATCTGCATCTCGTCCAAAGTCGGATAAGACGCTATCGCACCTTTTCGCTGAACGCTCAGTGCACAGAAACTGTTGGCAAATGTGAGACATTCCAGCAGTTTTTCTTCGGTGATATCTCCAAAGATATCGTCACCCGAGGTGATATCTCTCAGCTTCCACAGGAACGCTCCTGTGAAACCGTCTCCTGCACCGGTCGTATCGACTGCGTTGACCTTTTGCGACAGTGCATAGACCTTTACATTCTCCGCAAATGCATAAGCGCCGTCAGCACCGCAGGTATAAAGCACGAGCTTAACACCCTGATTAAAGAGCATTTTCACGCCTGTTTCGATATCATCTGCACCTGTTACATAGCTGAGTTCCTCATCGGATATCTTGACCATATCGCTCAGGGGAATGAACTCGCGGACTGCCTTTACAAGTGCTTCTGTGCTGTCCCAGAGGTTGAAGCGGAGATTGGGGTCAAAGCTTATTATGCCGCCTTTTTCCCGCATTATCCCGATGGCTTTTTTATGCGCCTGCTTCATCGGGAAATCTCCGATATCCACACTGCAGAAATGCAGGACGAAAACATCATCGAAGTATTCTTCCTTTACGCTTTCGGCGCTGTACAGCATATCTGCCGAGGGCTTGCGGTAAAACGAGAAAGTTCTACCGCCGTCTTTTTCAAGGGATACGAAGGCGAGAGCTGTATTGGCTTCGTCTGTTAATGAGATACAGCTAGTATCGACATTTACAGCCTTCAGCTCACCGATTATCTTGTGCCCGAACGGATCATCTCCCAGCTGGGTTATCATTTTTGACTTTCCGCCCAGCTTTGAGAACGCCGCGCACACATTTGCGGGAGCTCCGCCGACTTTTGGAGAAAATGCACCCACTTCATCGAATGAACAGCCGCTCCTGTCGGGGATAAAATCGATAAGCGCTTCACCTATCGCTGCAAGCACGTTATTCATCGGTTATCACCTCGATCCCGTTAAGTTCATATAAGGTTCCGCTTATGCCTTCAGCCGACAGAGTAATCTCGGTCTCCTCAGGGTACATTCTGGCTGACATTACTGTTTCGCCGCCGTTGATGTACACTTCCACCGAAGCTTTGTCGGCTATGATACGTATATCCCTCAATTCGGGGATATGAGCGTATCTTACATCTCTGCCGCAGCCTGCGCTGTCATCCAGGAATTCCAGTCTGGATTCACCGCCGCAGGATACGAATTGCAGGACGTTATCAAATCTCACCTTTATATCCCCCGCCGCTTTTGCAGCAAGGTCAAACGGGAGACTGATTTCTACAGTATCGCCGCTGTTTATCAGAGCGGCATCTTTGCGGAGAGATTCAAGCTCTCTCACAGGGTTTTGCAGTATTTTTCCATCATCGGAAACCGTCAGTTCGCGGGGAAGAGTCAGGCAGTGCTGCCAGCCAAGTTCCACTGTGGGATTGGTATAGGGTATATCGCCTATGCCCTCCCAGCCCAGCAGTATACGCCTGCCATCGGGTGCTTCAAAGCTCTGGGGCGCATAGAAATCGAAACCTTTGTCCCATTCCGTGAAATCGGTGAGACCGCCATTTTCCATGCAGTAATGTCCCGAGCTGTAAACATTCTGGTTATCGTACTTTCCGTGAACAAGCCCCTGGGGGGATATGCTCAGGAATCTGTGTCCGTCTATTGTGAATTCATCGGGACATTCCCACATATAGCCCATATCATCGGCGGTATATTTTTCAAGGAAAGTCCAGTTTTCAAGGTCATCGGACACATAGTGGAGCACGCAGCCTATATCCTGCAATGTCCTTGCGCCAAGCACCATATGGTACCTGCCGTCTTCTTCCCATACCTTTGGGTCGCGGACATGGCAGGAACATTCTGCGGGGTAATCGGAGTTTCTAAGAAGTATTTTCTTCGGGCTCATATCATGCCCGTTTTTGGTTGTGACAAGTATAACGTTGGCGCCGCGGCCTGATGTTATATAATCGTGGTCGCCGTCCTCTTTGACGTTGCCTGTGTAGAACAGATACAGTGTATCGCCTTTGACAAATCCGCAGCCCGAATATACGCCGTCCTTATCTTCGGGTGTATCGGGGAAAAGCACTGTTCCTGTTGAACGCCAGCTGATAAGGTCGGGACTTTTCCAGTGTCCCCAGCATTTTCTTCCGCTGCCTGAGGGACTATCGGGCGAATACTGATAGTACACATGGTATTCGCCCTTGAAATAACAGAGACCGTTGGGATCGTTTATCCAGCCACTTTTAGGCTCAAGATGAAGCTTTTGTCTGAAATCATTTTTCATATACCGATTCACCGTCCGTGGGGATCATCACTTTTGGGTTGCGAGCAGTTCGTCGTAGTAGTTTATGCCGCCGTCTGCAGTTCTGCGGATCTCCTTGAAATCATCTACATTAGTAATGATAACGGGGCTGATAACGCTGTAACCCTTGTTCTTCAGTGTCTGGATATCGAAGGTTATGAGGGTATCTCCGCGGGAAACTCTATCACCCTCCTTGACATAAGCGTCAAAGCCTTCGCCGCCGAGTTCAACAGTGTTCATACCGATATGAACGAACAGCTCCATGCCGTTATCAAGGGTCAGACCAACTGCGTGGTGAGAATCAAACAGTGTAGATACCTTGCCGTCTGCAGGTGCAACTACCTTGCCGTCCATAGGATCAATTGCTGCGCCCAGTCCGAGTGTGCCTTCTGCAAAGGTCTTATCGGGAACTTCTTCCAGAGCGATAGCTCTGCCGCTCATAGGAGAGTATACACAGTTATCCTTGTACTCCTTCTCGGGAACCTTTTCCTTGGTAGGTGCGTAGAGTATCCAGGAAAGAACGAATGCTACAACTGCTGCTACTGCGAATGTGAGCATATAGCCGAAGAAGCTGTCAGTTGTGATCAGGAAACCGAATATACCTGTAACGCCGTTTGCGGTTGCGTAAACATTCATCATCGAAGCTACTGCTGCGCCGCAGGCGCCGCCTGCCATACCTGCTACCAGGGGCTTGCCGAAACGTACATTTACACCGAAGATAGCGGGCTCAGTAATACCCATAAATGCGGAAAGTGAAGCAGGAAGAGCCATAGACTTGATCTTCTTGTTCTGAGTCTTGAGAGCTACTGCCAGAGCTGCAGCACCCTGTGCTACATTGGCTGCTGTTGCGATAGGCATCCAGATGTTCTGACCGTTGTCAGCCAGCATCGAAAGCTCGATAGCGTTGTACATATGGTGAACGCCTGCAACAACTGTAGGAGCATAAACAGCACCCATAACAAATGAACCGATACCGAAAGGCAGAGCGATGAGCCACTGTGCGCCTGTGAGGACCCAGCTTTCGAGCTGTGCGAACACAGGACCTATAACTGTCATTGTAAGGAATCCTGTTACAAGAACGGATACCAGAGGTGTAACAAAGAGGTCGAACATCTCGGGAACGTGCTTGTGCAGCCATTTTTCAATGACTGACAGCAGGAGGATCGCGATAACTACGGGTATAACGTGACCCTGATAGCCCGATGCGTTGATATTCCACAGACCGAACCAAGACCAGAGTGTGGGAAGACCGGTGCCGTCGCCGACGGACCATGCATTTACAAGATTGGGGTGGATCATTATCATACCGATAACCGCACCCAGATAGATATTCGCGCCGAATATCTTAGCCGCACTTACAGCTATGAGTATCGGCAGGAATGTTAACGCTGCGTTGGAGAACATATCCAGCAGGGTGTACAGATGGCTGTCCGCCATACTCGGGAATGCCTTTGAAAGACCGCCCAGAAGTCCGCACAGAAGACCTGTGGCAACTATTGCAGGTATGATAGGTACGAATACGTCGCCAAGTGTCTTGATAGCTCTCTTGTACCAGGGAGACTTTGCTGCTGCCGCTTTCTTGACATCTTCCTTGGAAGCGGCCTCAATGCCTGCAAGCTGTATGAACTCGGCATACACCTTGTTGACTGTTCCTGTGCCAAGGATTATCTGAAGCTGTCCCGAAGCCTCAAATACACCCTTGACACCGTCAAAGTTTTCGAGGTCGGATTTTTTCACCTTGCTGTTATCAGCTATGACAAGTCTTAACCTTGTTGCGCAGTGTGCTGCACTCGCGAGGTTCTGTTTTCCGCCAATTGCTTCAAGTATTTCAGATGCTAATATTTTGTAATCCATAGAACCCACCCTTTCTGTTTCCAATTTTTTACTGAAAACGTATCACTTATTTATGTGATACCGCTTTCATATCGTAATCTCATTATAACACAGTTTTCTTTACTTGTCTATTGGCATATAATTAGAATCGCAGAGCGGTTTTCGGTAAGTTTCACACAGTTTCACATTCGATTTTGTACATTTCAGCCAATACGATTCGTTGACTCTCTCTCAATGATGTCATATTCCAGCTGAACTATACGATGCACCTCGCTGGTCTTTTTCATTTCAGCGAGAAGCATATTCGCGCCCTCCCTGCCCGCTGTCTTATAATGAAGATGAACAGACGACAGCGGAACATAGAGCACCCCATCGAAACGCGAATCTCCCACAGCACCGATCATGAGATCTTCGGGGATACGGATACCGTTCTCGCGACAGTACAGCATAGCGCCCGCGGCGATATTGTCCGTGGCGCAGAACAGGCAGTCGGGCTTTTCTCTGCCCGAGAACAGATGCTTTGCTTTCTCGTAGCCCGAATCCATGCTGAATCTGGCTATCTCGCAGAATTTAGGGTCAAGATTAAGACCTGCATCCTGGACAGCTCTTTCAAAACCGACCCGGCGGTCTTTTCCTGCTGCCATATCCTCGGGGTTCGCACCGATGAATGCGGGACGTTTCGCACCCTTGTCCAACATGAGCTTCGTCATGTGATACGATGCACCCAGATCGTTATGGCACACACAGTTGAAGCCTTTCAGCTTCTGTCCGACAATTATCGTGGGTACGCGCATTTTGGCGAGCAGTGTGCGGTGCAGGTCAGTAATAACACCTGCCAGCAGTATCACGCCGTCTACGCGATTCTGCCTGAACAGTTCCAGCGAGCTTATCTCGCGGTTATAGTCGTTGGATGTATTCACCAGCAGAAGTTCAAAGCCTTCCTCGCCCAGAACTTCACCGATACCTTCGGTTATCCTCGCTATACTCTCACTGGAAAGTTTAGGCAATATGACACCTACGAGCTTTGTCACCTTTGAGCGTACGGTCCGCGCCGAATAGCTCGGCACATAGCCTGTTCTTTCGATGGCGGCTTCTATCAGAGCACGTTTGTCGTCTGAGAGATAGCCGTCATTGAAATATCTGCTGACTGCCGATACCGATACGCCCGCTTCTTTGGCAAATTCCGAAATATTCATACTGCACCTCCTCGTACGATATTGATTTCATATATTATACCACACATTTCACTAAAAGTAAATATGAAACAAAAAATGTTTACAACTGAAAACTAATTTTACAGACTGAAAAAAGCACCGTATGAAACCTACGGTGCTTTTCACTCTATGTCACTTGCTATATCACTTCTTCGCCGCTGTGCAGTGCGATAAGCTTATCGCCCATTATGGACTTCATCAGCTCAAAGGCAGGGATACCCGTGCAGTGTCCGCTATAATAAATAGTATCCGTCTGCGCCAGCTCGCGGGCTGTCTGAATGATGACTGCTTTTTCTTCGTCAGTGTGCTCGCCGTCATTTTTCATCATATGGAAGCCTGTTATAACACAGTCAGGGGCACTGCCGAAGATATCTCTGTATCTGTCAAGGATATTCAGTATGCCGTTATGGGAACACCCCGACAGCAGCCAGCGTTTGCCCTCCTGTTCAATGACAAGGCATTGTTCGTGGGCGAAATCGTCCTGTACTTTCTCGCCGTCCTCATCACGCAGAAGCTTTCTGTTGCCTTGCGGGAAGCATCTTCTGCCTGTTATGCCGCTGAACAGGAAAAGCTCATCATCAAGCCTGACATCGCCCTCGATAAAGCGTACATTCGGTAAGGCGAGTATATCTTTATCGATGCCGATGTAGCGCTCACCATTATAATGGGGCTCTGCGGCGGATCTCTGCATTATTATCTGCGCCTTATCATTTATTCGCGAGAACGGCATTATCCCGCCGGAATGGTCGTAGTGTCCGTGGCTGAGTATAACGGTATCCACCGCTTTCAGATCTATGCCCAGGACTTCGGCGTTTTTCACCGCAGCGTCAGTCTGCCCGCAGTCAAGCAGAAGCTTGTGCTTTTCAGTTTCGATATATACCGATAATCCGTGTTCTGCGATACAGCCCTCGTGACCGCAGGTGTTTTCAACAAGTGTTACTATCTTCATAATTTTCATACCGCCGCCGATAATATGGCGGTTCTCCTTTCTTGCATATTTCGATGATATCATATTCGGAAGGTGATGTCAAGGAATTCATAAGTCACAGCAATGCACTTTTTTCACAAAAAACGAAACAGCCTATTGACATATGTGACGAAGCGTGTTATACTGTTTATGTTGGTAGCATGGTAATACTTTACCATGCTGAATTTGACAGAGGAACGTCGTTGTGATATAATATGTTCGGATATGCCCGAATCGTAAGGAGTGCATTTAAATGAGCGAAAAACTTTGGAGAAAGAACCTGATAAACATTGAGCCCTACGTGGCAGGCGAACAGCCTAAAAACGAGAACATCATCAAGCTGAACGCCAATGAGAACCCCTATCCCCCTGCAGCGGGAGTGCAGGAAGTTCTGCGCAAGAAGGATGTTTTCGACCTGAAAAAGTATCCCTCGGCAGACGCTGTACCGCTGAAAGCCGCTCTTGCGGAAAGATACGGTCTTGCACCTGAGAATGTATTCTGCGGCAACGGCTCGGACGATGTGCTTGCCACAGCTTTCAGAGCATTTTTCAACTCGGATAAGCCTGTATTTTATCCCGATATAACATACAGCTTCTATCCGGTATGGTGTGAGCTTCTGAAGATACCCTACGAGACCAAGCCCGTTGACGGCGACTTCCTTATAAATGTAAAGGACTTCTACCCCGAAAATGGTGGTGTTGTTATACCCAACCCCAATGCGCCGACTGCTATCGGCGTTGGCAAGGATTTCATCATCGACCTGCTTGAGCACAACCGTGATGTCATCGTCATCATCGACGAGGCTTATGTGGATTTCGGACGTTACAGCTGTGTTGAGCTTATCAAGGAATACGATAATCTCATAGTTACACAGACTTTCTCCAAGTCCCGTTCTCTTGCGGGAATGAGGATAGGTATGGCTTTCGCACAGCCTGAGCTCATCAGCTATATGCAGGCTGTCAAGGACAGCTACAACAGCTATCCCCTTGACCAGCTGGCTATCGAAACTGCTATCGCAAGCCTTAATGCTGAAAAGTATTTCCGCGATACTGTTGAAAAAATAAAGGCTACCCGTGACCGCTCTGCAAAGGCTTTCAGGGAGATGGGATTCAAAGTTACCGACAGCGAGACCAACTTCCTGTTTGTATCGCACCCAGATATCCCCGCTGAGGAGATATTCGCATATACCCGCGAAAAAGGCATATTCATTCGCTACTTCAAAAAACCCGTTATCGACAAATGGCTGAGAATAACCATCGGCACGGACGAACAGATGGATAAGCTCATCGCCGCTGTTAAGGAGTGTATCGAAAGCAGGTGAACCTTATGTTTCTTGAATACGCCGTCAAGCTGAAAAATGCAGTGAACAGGCGCAAGGAAGAAAACGAACACTATGCCGCCGTAAGGCAATTCATAAATGCACCCGCAGGGGGCAAGCTGCTGGATATCAGTCTGGGCAGCGATGTTATGCTGCAAAAACTCAGCGATAAAGGGCTTGACCTTTACGGGGTTGATATATCCGCTTCGGACAGGGAGAGAAGCATCGATGAGATAGCCCTGATGGGTCAGGCAGATATTGAGGCGCTTCCCTATTTCGATAATTTTTTCGACTGTGTGACCACTCTGCACACTCCGCCTTTGTGGGAAAATAAAACAGCCGCACTCAAAGAGATACTCAGGGTGCTGAAAGAGGGCGGACGGTTCGTCTGTCTGTTCACTTTTGACAGCGACACAGGTCTGGGTACACCGCCCCGTTCGCTGAGAGAAACAGTAAGGCAGGCGGGCTTTGAAAAGGTCGCGGTGAAGATACTGCGGTCAGAGGGTTCATATCTGCTGACAGGAGAAAAGCCATGCTGAAAATAGTACCCATGACAGAGGAAAATGTGGCAGAAGCCGCAGCGCTTTCTGCTGCTTGTCTTAAAGAAGCGTGGAGCGAAGAAGTCTGCCGCGCACAGCTGAAAAACGCAAATGACCACACTTTGCTAGCATATTCAGATGGCAGAGCGGCAGGATTTCTCAGTTGTTGGTACATTGCAGGCGAAGCCGAGATAAACAATATCTGTGTTCTGCCCGAATTCCGCAGACAGGGCATAGCGCGTGCGATGTTTGAAGAGATATTCGCTAAACTTTCAGATGCCGAAAGCTGGGTACTGGAAGTCAGGGAATCGAACTCGGCGGCCATAGCCCTTTATGACAGTCTGGGTTTTGAAAAGGCGGGAGTTCGCAAGAACTTCTATGAAGACCCATGCGAAAACGCCGTTATAATGACTAAGCAAAGCACCTGACCGAGAGGTTTAAGTATGGCAGTATTCAGGAAGATACCACAAAACAGCTACCGCGAATTTATACAAACCGCCGATAAGCTTACTTTCGGGAAAATATATCCACTTTCGATCGCCGAGGGCAGACAGGCGGGAGATATCTATACCGACGGAAAGGCTGTGCTGTTCCACCATCTGTGCGGTTTCGGGTATGTTGCGGGCAAGGCTGATGATACATTTATAAACGGGGTCAAAGACCTTATGCACAACGGCGGGCGGCGTATGGTGCTGTTTGCTGATGAGGGTCTTGCAGAACATTTCGGAGAGGGGTTTGCTGTTGACAGCAGACTTTTCTTTGAGTACCGAAAGCCATCACCGCCGAAATATTCACTGCCCGAGGGCTATTCGCTCAAACGACTGAACAGCGGACTGATATCGCAGATGGAGGGACGTATCGTCCCTGCTTTTTCGTGGAAAAGCACTGAAAGCTTTCTTGCGGGAGGTACAGGATTCTGCGTGGCTTTTGAGGGCAGACCCGCGGCGTGGGCATTCTCTGCGGCGGTAAGCAGTGGAGAAGTCGATATAGGCGTTGAAACTGCCGAAGCGTATCGCAGGAAAGGTCTTGCCTATATAGTGGCGGCAAAAACCATCGATGATATACTCGATAGCGGCAGAACGCCGGTATGGGCGTGCCATGCAGGAAATGCAGGCTCGGAAGGACTTGCGAAAAAGCTCGGATTTGAGCATATAGGGGAATGTAAGACTTGTGTCATTACACCGTGATACCACAAAACGGAGGATAATATGAAGATCTTAGGAATAGAAAGCTCTTGCGACGAAACAGCGATATCCGTTACTGAAAACGGCAGAACTGTGCTTTCAAACATCGTCGCTTCACAGATAGATGAACACAGGCTGTACGGCGGAGTTGTGCCAGAGATAGCTTCCCGCCGCCATGCCGAAAATATCTCATGGGTGGCAAAAGCCGCTCTCGAAGAGGCAAACTGCACTATGGATGACATAGATGCCATAGCAGTTACCTACGCTCCGGGACTGATAGGCGCACTGCTGGTAGGCGTAAGCTTCGCCAAAGGACTTGCAATGAGCACCAAAAAGCCCCTTGTGCCCGTGCATCACATCGCGGGGCACATAGCTTCAAACTACATCTCCCACCCAGATCTTGAACCGCCTTACCTCTGCCTTGTGGCATCGGGCGGACATTCCCACATCGTTGAGGTCAAAGATTATACCCATTACCATGTTGTGGGCAGAACACGCGATGATGCGGCAGGCGAATGTTTCGACAAGGTTGCGAGAACTCTGGGTTACGAATATCCGGGCGGAAAATTCATCGATGCCGCCGCAAAGCTTGGCGACCCCAAAGCCTATGACCTTCCCAAGCCCCGCGTGCAGGGTAGCGAGTACGATCTGAGCTTTTCGGGATTGAAGACCGCGGTGATAAACCTCGTCCACAACGCCGAGCAGAAAGGTGTTCCAGTTGACCGTGAGGGTATGGCGGCTTCTTTTCAGGCGACTGTAGCAAAGGCACTGGTGGATAAGACAATGCTCGCCGCTGAACATCTGGGCTACAAGACCATTGGTCTTGCAGGTGGCGTTTCAGCAAACTCGGGCGTGAGAGAACTTCTGCAAAAAGAGTGCGACAAGCGTGGCTTCAAGGTATATATGCCCGAGCTGAAATACTGCGGTGACAACGGCGCTATGATATCCTGTCAGGGCTATTACGATTACCTTGCAGGCAAGCGTGCAGACGGCTCACTCAACGGCATAGCGACACTTTCGCTTGATGCGATTTCCGAATAAATAACGTAAAAACCAAATCGGAGAAGACCTCTTTTATAAAGGTCTTCCCCGATTTTTTGTTATGCCTTTTTCTCATTGAGGTATTTTACAGCAGCCATAGCCGCAACTGCACCGTCAGCAGCGGCAGTTACAAGCTGACGTACTTCTTTTACGCGGTTGTCCCCTGCGACATATATGCCCTCGGTCTTGGTCAGGCAGTTTTCGCCTGCAACTGCGTAGCCCTTGTCGTCAAGTTCTATCACCGATGAGAAATTCTGATTCTCGGGAACTCTGCCCACTGCCACGAACAGCCCGCTTGCGCTGATATCACGCACACTGCCGTCCTTGGCAGTTATCTCGATGGCTTCAAGAGAGTTTTCACCTTTCAGCGTGGTGATATTGCTGTTCAGAAGTATCTCCACGTTCTCACGTTCTTTCAGTCGCTCGAATTCAGCCTCAGCACCGCGGAAACTGTCCAGTTTGTGTACGAGGTATACCTTCTCAACAACGTCTGCCAGATAAAGCGCATCTTCAAGTGCGACCCTTGTTCCGCCTGCCACAGCAACAGTCTTTCCGCGGAAGAACGCACCGTCACAGGTAGCGCAGTAGCTTACACCCTTGCCGATAAGTTCGTCCTCGCGGGCTACGCCCAGCTTGCGCTTGTCCGAGCCTGTGGCTATGATGACAGTCCCCGCGCGGTAGCTTGCGGTAGGAGTATTCACCTGCTTGTAATCGCCTTTGTCCTCGATACCCACAGCCTTTTCAAACACGAACTCAGCACCCAGTGCCGTTGCTTGTTCATAAAGGCGCATAGCAAAGTCAAAGCCTGAGATATGAGGTGCTGTTGGGTAATTCTCAATGCTGTGAGCGTTGATTATCTGTCCACCGAAGCTTGCGGCTTCAAGGAGAAGAACCGTTTTATTGGCGCGTCTTGCGTATACTGCGGCTGTCATGCCCGCAGGACCTGCGCCTATGATAACTACATCGTAATTCATAGCATCACCTCAGAAGTTCTTCTATAGCGCCCTTTCCGCGGAAACCTATGCTGCGCTTTGTTTCTGCACCGTCCTTGAATGCGATAAGGCATGGGATAGATGATATACCGAACTGAGCGGCAAGAGCGCCCTCATCGTCAACATTTACACTTACTACCTTTATATCATCACGTGCGGCTGCTATCTCTTCCAGCAAGGGTGCCAGCATCTTGCAGGGGCCGCACCAGTCCGCATTGAAATCTACCAGAACGGGCTTATCGGATTTCAGTACCACGTTTTCAAAATCAGCTGTTGTTACCTTTATTACTGCCATAACAGTCACTCCTTTTCAGTGTTTTCAATATTATTAAGAACTTTCATTATCAGCCCGTAGAGAGCTGCGCCCTCTTCGGGGGTCAGACCTATGCAGCATCTCATCTGCTCAGGTACTGACAGCGCCTTGTCTTTAAGCGCCGAACCTTTCTCTGTCAGCACGATGTTCAGGCTGCGCTCATCGGTCTCACTGCGGGTGCGGGAGATATACCCTTTGCTCTCCAGCTTTTTCAGCAGAGGTGTGAGGGTACTGGGGTCAAGCATCAACGTATCGCCTATCTGATGGACGGTACAGCCGTCCTGTTCCCACAGGTACATCATCACCACGTACTGGGTATATGTGAGGTCAAGCTCATCCAGCATTGGGGTATATTTACGCGTTACTTCCTTTGCGCAGAGATAAAGCGGGAAGCAAAGCTGGTTTTTCAGTCTTAAAGCTTCGTATTTATCGCTCATATATATTTCTTGATCTCCTTTTCGAGCTCTTCGGGCTTAGTGGTGGGTGAATATCTGCCAACTACATTTCCTTCGCGGTCAACCAGGAATTTTGTGAAATTCCACTTGATGTCCCCTGCCTTTTTGCAGCTGGTGCTGAGTTTTTCAACGCCCTTCATTATGGTCTTGTTGATAGGACCTGTTACGCTGTCCTCAGCCATCTGTGATTTCAGGAAAGTATACAGAGGCAGTTCATTTTCACCGTTTATCTCGGATTTTGCAAATCTCGGGAACGTGGTGTTATAGGTCAGAGTACAGAACTCATGTATCTCATCATCGCTGCCGGGTGCCTGATGTCCGAACTGGTCGCAGGGGATATCCAGTATCTCAAGACCCTTGTCCTTGTATTCCTCATACAGTTTTTCAAGACCCTTATACTGGGGAGTAAAGCCACAGCCCGTCGCTGTGTTGACTATCAGCAGGACCTTGCCATTAAGCTCGTCCAGACCAAACTCACTGCCATCTTTTCTTTTCAGTACGTTCTCATAAACTGACATATTACGTTCCTCCTTATAGTTTCAAAAGCATTGTATGCGATTTGTTTTTGTACGATTAATTTGTGTACAAACAAAATATACCACACTTTCTCCCGAATGTCAACACCCTTTACAAAATATTTTCATTTTTATTTTTCCCAAAAGGATCAACAATATTCAAAAGCACAGAAAAAAGCCGCCCCGAATTAACGGAACGGCCTCTGACAATAAAAAACAAATTATTAAAATTAAAAGTACTTAGCTAACAACGCCGTGCTTAACTCTGTCTTCAACTTCACTGCGCTTAGCATCATTGAAACGATCGAGAGTGCCGACCAGATAACCTGTGATCCTTCTTATCCTCTGGAAAGGTACAGCAGAGAAATGGTAGTCCACTTCAGCATAATCGCCGTCAAGTGAAATATCTATGGAATCAATAGCCTTACCGGGATAAAGGTCATGAGCTCTGGAAATATATGCCTGCTTCTCTTCTTCGGTAAGCTCACCGTTCTTAACATTTACGTTTATCATGGAACATTCCTCTTTTCTTCATTATGTTGTACTGCGTATATAATCATAGCACAATATGTTGTATTTGTCAAGCGCTTAATCGATTAAATATGCACAATAACGCAGTGTATTTTTTGGCAGAGTTCACGAATGACGGTTCATATTTTTGTATGATACGTAAGTTTATTCGCTTTAATAGCGCGGAGTTTCGGGGGCAGCGGGGCTTTGTTAAAAAATCTACGATTTGAAGATAGGCACATAGTCGGATACCAGATATTGTGTCTGACGGCAGTTGTGTTTGAAAATTGCGGACGCTGTCTTTGAAACGTGCATATTCCGCCTGTTTACAGCCATACTAACCGTAAATCATGTAAAGGACTGATGCTTTTGTCTATCACAAAACGAGGACTTATCAAACTATCATTGATATCATTTGCGGCTGTCACGGCGCTTTCGGTAAAGAACATCATGTTGATGAAACGCGCCGAATCTGCTCAGCGGGCGGTGAACAATTCCTATACTGCTGCCGTTGAAGAGCTGGCGGGAAGCTGTGAGGATATCACCAATGTGCTTGAAAAACAGCTGTATTCGGGCTCGGGTCAGGTACAGCAAGCACTTGCCGCAGACCTCTGCCGTGAAGCTTCTGCCGCAAAATCCGCACTGTCAAGGCTTCCGGTGGGTCAGCTAGACCTTGAAAACACCAATAAATTCCTGTCCCAGGTTGGCAATTATTCGATGTCGCTGTCTAAGAAGCTTCAGAACGGCGAAAAACTCACCGCAGAGGAATACAGCAGTATCTCGAGGCTTTGCAGTTTTTCAAAGCTGCTGAGTGACAGGCTTTGGGAGCTTGAGGGCGAAGTCGCCTGCGGAGAACTGTGCTTTGAGCGGGCTGAGGGCTTTATGGCAGACGAAGAGCCGCCCCATGTCACCGAGGGCTTCACCGATTTTGAGAGCAGTTTTGACGATTATCCCAAGCTGATATACGACGGACCGTTCTCCGACAATATCCTGGAACAAACTCCGCGCATGACCGAAAATGCCGAAGAAGTGAGCAGGGAATACTGCCTGCAAAGGGCGGCAATGGCGCTGGATATCAACCTTTCCGACTTAACTCAAAGCTCGGAAGTAAAAGGAAAAATGCCTGCTTGGCGATTTTCTGACAACGATGGCGGAGTGTTCTGCGAGGTGACGAAAAACGGCGGTTATATCTCGTATTTTCTGAATATGCGCAATGTTGACGCTTCGAAGATCGCTAAAGATACAGCTGTTGAGAAAGCAGAAGAATATCTCGACCATCTTGGGATACTATCCATGGAGATGACCTACTACGAGATTCAGAATAACGTGATGACGGTGAATTTCTGCTACAGCGACCTCGGCAAGCGTATATATCCCGACCTTGTGAAAGTCTCGGTTGCGATGGATAACGGCGATATACTTGGCTATGATGCCCGCGGATTCCTGACGAACCACCACAAGCGGGAATACAATGACAAGCTGTGCTCGGTGCTGCGGGCAAAAGAGGAAGTTTCACCGAAACTCAGCGTTATCAGCAGCCGCACAGCGGTGATACCCACCGACGGCGGCGGAGAAGTTCTCTGCTACGAATACACCTGTCGTGCCGGAAACGGACGTAAGGTGCTGGTGTATATCAACGCTGTCACGGCAAAGGAGGAGCAGGTGCTTCTTCTTGAAGAAAACGAAAACGGCACACTGACCATCTGATGAAAGGGGAATGATTATGGATATGGCAAATTCAAAAACCAAGGAAAATCTCATGAGGGCGTTTGCGGGTGAAAGTCAGGCGCGTAACAGGTACACCTTCGTCCAGAGGAAATTCACTTCTCAGGACTACGCAGTTTCGGAGCTTTTCCGCTTTACTGCCGAGCAGGAGAGAGCACACGCGCAGGTGTTTTATGAGTATTTAAAGGAGTTCTCGGGACAGCAGATAAAGGTCTGCGGTGACTACCCTGTTGATATCAGCGATGACCTTCTTACTATGCTTGAAATGTCTGCTAATGACGAGCGCCATGAATCGAATGATATCTATCCAGAATTCGCCCGCACAGCCCGTGAGGAGGGTTTTGCCGATATCGCCCGTAGCTTTGAGAACATCGCAAAGATAGAAAATGCCCACGCCGAAAGGTTTTCTGCATTCGCTGACCTTATCCGCCGCGGACAGCTTTACAGCTCTGACAATGAGGAAGTATGGGTGTGCATGAACTGCGGTTTTATAATGACAAGCACTCAGCCGCCTGAACAATGCCCCGTATGTAGTGTGCCACAGGGCTATTATATCCGCCTGTGCATGACGGAATGGGGCATGGACAGCAGCATCTGAATCCCACCCGAAACGCAGCTGTTATGAACAAACTCTAAAGTATACCGAAATAATCCAATTTTTATCTCGGGGCATCTTTACTTTTCCGGAAATATATGTTATAATATATCAAAACCCAAAAGGAGGAATTCATAATGGCATATTCAGTAACTAAGGATACGGTTATCGGCGATATCCTCGATACAGATTTTGACGTTGCTCCCCTGTTTCTTGAAATAGGTATGCATTGTCTGGGCTGCCCCGCTTCAAGAGGCGAGACCATCGAGGAGGCTTGTGCTGTTCACGGCACAGATGCTGATGCTCTGGTAGAGAAGCTCAACGCTCATTTTGCAGCAAAGGCTTGATATCGAAAACAAAACGGCTGCGGCGGATATACCGTCACAGCCGTTTTTTATTTTGTCAGCATCATGTCGTAGCTGCCTTTTTTACTCCGAGAACCAGCTTTTTGCCATCCTCTTCACGTATCATCGTCGCCCTAGCAACCACTGACATCGGTCCGTCGGGGGTGGTTATACTGTACTTTATCGTGAAGCTGCCGTCCTTTTCAACACAGTTCATCACGTTCTCTTTAGTGAACTGACTTCTGAATCTCTCGCAGTCTTCCTCGCTGTAAATGACCTTATGGCAGGTATCTCTGCCCGCCTTGAAGAAATCCTTGCCGCGTTTTTTAAGACCGTAGTCCTTGTACATATTAGTGGCGCTGTACTCTACATAATCCTCTGTCACCGGGTCGATGGTATACAGGCATATATAGTCGCCCGAAAGCGCCATCATGCGGGAGAATACAGCCTCATTGCGGCGTATCTGCTCCAGCATCTGGTTCTGTTTCATCTGCTGATCCACATTTCGTGTACCGATTATGATATGGTCAGGATCATGCTGCATACGCATAACTTTCAGGCTCATGTAAACGAGCTCGCGATCTGACATCTGCCTGTAGTTTATGGTGAAAGTTCCCTGCTCGTCCAGCTTTTTCAGAACGTTCTCCTTGGTGAACACTGCTATGAAATTATCTGCATCTTCACTGTACAGTATCTTCACGGCATCAGCGCGGCTGGCGGCAAAGAAATCCTTGCCGTGTCTTTCAAGTGCAAGTTCGTCCTCGCCTCGTTTTGAGCTGTATTCCACGAACTCATCATTTCTGAGATCAACATAGTAAAGGCTGGTAAAATCCGCTGCCAGCGCCCTTGCGATGTTTTCATAAGTAGTACCATTGCTGTTGTCCCTTACCGAAAGCACAGCCACTGCGACCGCGTATGTACCGTTGGGATTCACCGCTATCCTGCGCATACATGAATGAACAGTCACACTGCCCATCTGCTCATCTACCATGAAAGTATTCCTGTCATTGCGGCAATTAAGCAGAGCTTTCAGGAAAGGCGATCTTTCATCAAGGGTGGTCTCACCGTAGTTGAAAGCATTATCACTTATCTGCATACCAAAATTTCTGTGCATGAACTCTCTGTACGAACTGTTTGAACGTGTAAAGCGCACAAGACCGTTTCCTTTAACCTCTATGACTGCCATGGGCATAGAATCAAAGTACTTATCCAGACTGACATTATCGTCCTGTGCCACCGAGGATATATCATGAAGGCTCAGCCTGCCCACGATATCGTAATACTGGGACTGTTCGGGTTCTTCAAAACCGATCTGTATGCCCAGAGCGTATTTTTCCAGTATCTTCTCAACGGGTATAGGCTTCTGGTAATAATATCCCTGAAGCTTCGCACAGCCTGCCTCCAGCAGGAACTTTGCCTGCTCCTCTGTTTCAACGCCTTCACAGACTGTATCCAGACCAAGGGCGTTTGCCATTCTCAGCAGCTCTGTCAGCATTATCTTGGACTTGGGTCCGTTGTTGAACTGCTGCATGAATCTCATATCGAATTTAAGCAAGTCGAAGGGCATACTCTGCAGCATATCCAGCGAGGAATAACCGCTGCCGAAGTCGTCCATCCATACCCTGAAACCAAGGGCACGGAAGCGCTCCACCTGCTTTTTCATAAAATCAAAATCATCACCCAGTACGCTCTCGGTTATCTCTATCGTCAGCATACTGTGATCTATACCTGCATTATCAACACGGCGGCATATCTCACTTACGATATCACAGCTGTCGAAATCAGAGCGAGAAAGGTTTACGGACTGGGGCATAAGGTTCAGTCCTGCACCCGAAAGAGTTTTTATCTTCTGTAAAACGCACTCGACCACAAAAAGATCCAGCTTGTATATCAGCCTATGATCCTCCAGCACGGGTATAAAATCGCCCGGGGACATAAAGCCCATTACAGGGTCTATCCATCTTGCCAGAGCTTCTTCATCGCATACCCTGCCGTTAACGGCACGGACTATGGGCTGATAGTACACCTTTATCCAGCGCTCCTCTATTGCCTTATCCAGATTTGCGATGATGTACTGCTGTCTTTCCTCGGCATCCTTCATCTTCATATCATAATAGCTGAATTCGGAGGAATAAAGATTTTTAAGGGTATCACAGGCAAACTTAGCCCTGTCGCAGGCCATACTTGCAACTATGCCATCGAACCAGTGCATATATATGCCTACGTGTATTGGCAGTGTCTGCACATCTTCCATGGCGGTGCATTCCTCAAACAGAGATTTGAGCTCCATCTCAATGCCATCGGCTTTTGTTATAACAGCAAAATGATCCTGACCCAGACGGCTGGCGTTCTCGTTGCCGAAATGCTTTGCCAGCACTCTTGAAAAAGCCTGCAGTAGCTTGTCGCCCTCAGCAAAACCGAACTTGTGGTTGTAATACTTCATTCCGCTGAAATCCATGTACAGCATAGCGGGAGTACCGCCCTCACGTTCGATAACTTTTCTTTTATATGTAGCAAGCTCAAAGAAATATGTCATGCCTGGCAGACCTGTAAGATGATCGTAGTAGCTTGCTTTGAGCATACTATCTTCATAAAGGGATGTTTTCATATTATTGCCGATAAAAATAGCATTCGCATCGTCACCGGTACAGTTGCCCTCATAGGTATACCACACCTGCGCAAGGCGCTCTCCCGTAGCCGTTTGTATGTGCTTTGCCTGGGCGTGTATGATATTGTAACTCTCGCCGTCTTTTGCCTTTGAACGGTATACTACATCATATCCGGCATCGTCAGTGGTAGCAAATCTGTAAGCCGCATCAGCGATACGCCCTGCATCATCGGGATGAGTATCCCTGTACATATCGTTATCCGCATTATAGTAAGCCTTTTCAGGATCCTCATAGCCGAAAAGGTCGCAAAAGCCCTTTGAGAGTATAAGCGTGACCACACGTTTATCTATAAACTGGTATATTGCAAAGGGGATATCGGCTTTTTCCATCAAAGCACGTTCATTATCCGTAAAGCGATATCTCTCCATTACATCTCACCTCTCTGTCATCTGTTGCCAAAATCGTGACATTATATAAATTTTGTCACACTTCATAGAAGCTGTTTATTATATTATAACAGACATTACATTGTATGTCAATGATTTTGATAAAATTAATAAATGTAACTTAATATTTTGTTCAAATTTTTCAAGTGATGCAATATACGTAAAATTTCCGTTAAATGCCTTGACTTTGGGGAATAATGGTGTTATAATGTATCCCGACAGTTCGCTTGCGCCATCCTGTCATATGCCTGTGACGGCATAAAAACAAAACCAGGGCACATAATGGTATTCGCTTGGGTCTTATGGCTCATGCTGATATTCTGTGCGCCTGCATTTTTTGCGGACGCATTATTTTTTTGGAGGATAAAATGTATCATCTCAAAACTGAAGCACATTTTGACAGCGCACATTTTCTTGCAGGATACAACGGAAAATGCGCTAATATACACGGTCACTGTTGGAAGATCGAAGCAGAGATATCCGGCAGCGAGTTACAGCAGAACGGCGAAAAGCGAGGAATGCTGATAGATTTCGGCGACCTCAAAAAGGCTGTGCGCGGGCTGGCTGATTCTTTCGACCATACGCTTATATATGAAAAAGGCAGTTTCAAAGCAGCTACCCTTGCAGCACTTTCAGATGAGGGCTTCTCCCTTACCGAGGTGGATTTCCGTCCTACTGCCGAAAATCTGGCGAAGCATTTTTACGATCTGCTGACAGCACAGGGATTCCCGGTCAGCAGGATAACGGTTTATGAAACTCACGAAAACTGTGCATATTACGAGGGTGAATGACATGGGTACATTCAAGCTTGTGGAAAGCTTCGTAAGCATAAACGGCGAGGGCAGGTTCGCAGGTGAACTGGCGCTGTTCATGAGATTCGCGGGCTGTAATCTTCAGTGCGACTGGTGCGATACCAAATGGGCTAACAGTGCAGATGTGGCATATACCGAAAAGACTGTAAGTCAGCTGGCGGATATTGCAAAGTCTGCGGCAGAGGAATACGGTCTGCATCGAGTGACCCTCACAGGTGGCGAACCTCTTTTGCAGAAAGATATCGCAGAGCTGATAAATGCGCTGAACGATATCGGTATAGATGTTGAGATAGAAACAAACGGCTCGGTGCCAATAGTGCCAGTGGCTGAAAAAAGCGGGGTGCGTCCCGAGTTCACCATGGATTACAAACTGCCTTCCAGCGGAATGGAGAGCCGTATGTGCCTAGAGAATCTTCCTCAGCTGAAAGACAGCGACACGCTGAAATTTGTGTGTGCATCACGAGAAGACCTTGAACGGGCGGCAGAGGTACTTGAAGAGTACAAACCTGTATGCAAGGTGTATCTCAGCCCTGTTTTCGGGCGGATAGAGCCTAAGGACATGGTAGAGTTCATGAAAGAAAAGAAGCTGGGCAGGGTCAATCTGCAATTACAGCTTCATAAGTTTATATGGGATCCGAATGAGAGAGGGGTCTGAAAATGGATAAGGAAAAGATAATGTTTCACATAAAGGGCTTGCTTGAAGCCATAGGCGAAGACCCCGAAAGAGAGGGTCTTAAAGATACTCCTGCCCGCGTAGCTAATATGCTTTCGGAAGTGCTGGAGGGTACTGCCTATACAAACCACGATATAGCTGAGATGTTCGGCAAGACCTTTACTGCTGAGGATATCGGCGCTGAGGAAGCCATCATCATGAAAGACATCACCGTGTTCAGCTACTGCGAACACCACATGGCGCTGATGTACGATATGACCGTGAATGTAAGCTATATTCCCCGCGGAAAGGTGCTGGGGCTCAGCAAGATAGCACGTATCTGCGAAATGGCGGCTAAGCGCCTGCAGTTGCAGGAAAGGCTTGGCAGGGATATTGCAGAGATAATCTCCGAGGCGGCAGGCACTCCCGATGTGGGTGTCAAGATAACAGGCTGCCACAGCTGCATGACGGCAAGGGGCATTAAAAATGCCTCATCACATACCGAGACACGCACGTATCTCGGCGCATTCAAAACTGACAGCGACCTTAAAAGATCACTTGACTGAGGTGCGATATGAAAGCATTGGTATTATTGAGCGGCGGACTTGACAGCGCCACCTGTCTTGCTCTCGCCATAAAAAAACACGGCAAAGAAAACGTCAGGGCACTTTCTGTATTCTACGGACAGAAGCACGACAAGGAGATCAAGGCGGCAAAGGACGTTGCGGCATATTACGGTGTAACGCTGAAAACTCTCGACCTTGCGCTTATCTTCGCGGATTCTGATTGCTCACTGCTGACAAATTCGGATAAGGAGATACCCCACGAAAGCTACGCTGAACAGCTGACCCACACCGATGGCAAGCCTGTTTCCACCTATGTGCCTTTCCGCAACGGACTTTTCCTTGCTTCGGCGGCAAGCATAGCAATATCCCTTGACTGCGGGGTCATCTACTACGGCGCACACGCCGATGATGCGGCAGGCAACGCATATCCCGACTGCTCGCAGGATTTCAATGACGCAATAAACAGGGCGATAACTCTGGGCAGCGGCGAACAGGTGCATATCGAAGCTCCCTTTGTAGGTCTTACAAAGGCGGACGTTGTGAAGATGGGCACTGAGCTGGGTGTGCCTTATGAACTTACATGGAGCTGCTACGAGGGCGGAGAAAAGCCCTGCGGAAAGTGCGGCACCTGCATCGACAGAACAGCGGCTTTTGAGGCTAACGGACTTACAGACCCTCTGCTGAAAGGAGAATGAACATGGCAGGCAGAACAGAAAACGAAAGAGGCAGTATATCTCTGCTTGGTAACAACAACACAAAGTACAGTGCGGACTACGCTCCCGAGGTACTGGAAACTTTCCCCAACAAGCACCCCGACCGCGATTATTTCGTGAAGTTCAACTGCCCCGAATTCACAAGCCTTTGCCCCATAACGGGTCAGCCTGATTTCGCGACTATTTATATTTCCTACATTCCCGCTGAGAGAATGGTGGAGAGCAAATCGCTGAAGCTGTATCTGTTCAGCTTCCGCAACCACGGCGATTTCCACGAGGACTGTGTGAACATCATCATGAATGACCTCATCAAGCTGATGGAACCCAAGTACATCGAGGTATGGGGAAAATTCCTGCCCCGCGGCGGAATTTCCATCGACCCTTACTGCAACTACGGCATAAAGGGTACTAAGTGGGAAGAACTTGCATGGCAGAGACTTGCACAGCACGATATGTATCCCGAGCTTGTAAACAACAGGTAGTCTTACAAAAATATCACCCCCGCGTTCTGATCCCAGAACACGGGGGTGTTGTATTTACCTGTGAAATATCAGAAGTTAGCGCCGTTCCAGCCCCAGTCGGGGGTATCGGTGTAGCTTACATATATACGCGAGGGGCTTATGCCCAGCTCGTCGCCGATTATCTCGGATATCTTGCCTGTTAGCTTGTTCTTTGCAGACCTGTCAGCAGTACCGTATATGCTTACCTGTACCATAGCGGCAGGGTCCGAAGTACCCTTGAACCACAGCTTGTACTCAGGCTCGATACCTACCATGAGCCAGTTTTCGGACTTGCCGGGGATAGCGGTTATCGCCTGACCCATAGCTGTTTTGATGCTGTCTTCCTTTTCAGCTGAAACCGCTGCGTTGGTTTTGATGTTGATGAAAGGCATATTAAAGACCTCCTATTATTTAATATAGTATATATAGTTTTCCTTGCGGGGCTTTTCTGCGGGGTAGTCACCCTTGATATGACCTACAACACAGTGGCCGATGCCCTCGTAATCACCCGTGATGCCCAGCTTTGCCAGCAGTGCCTTGCCCTCTTCGGATTCAAATTCCTCCTTAGCACGGTGTATCCAGCAGCTGCCCAGACCAACATCGTGGGCTGCCAGCATGAGATTTCCCATAACAAGACTGCCATCGTAGATATAGGTGCTTGCACTCTTGTCGGCGAGAACTATTATAACAGCGGGTGCGCCGTAGAAGGGATCAAAACTCTCGTCCTTGCCCATAATGCGGGCATTCATTGCTGAAAGCTCATCGCGCACCTTTTTATCGGTCACACAGATCATTATCGGGGACTGCCTGTTCATACCCGTAGCAGCAAAAGTGCCTGCTTTCAGGATAGTTTCCAGCTGTTCCTCAGTGGGCATTTCATAAGTGAAAGCCCTTACGCTTCTTCTGGAGATTATCTTGTCCATTACTTCGCTCATGTTACTGCCTCCTTTTAGTCTAAAGGTTTACCTATATATTATATCACTTTTATGGGGTTTTCATCTATCGGCTGAATGTACGAAATACGAGGTCGTTATTTGTGTAAAAAAACGGCAGAGGGACAACACAATCTTGCGAAGAATTCCAAAAGCTCTCTCCCTTGGCAGTTACTGCTACTTTCATCGCGCTCTCTCGGATTTCACCTATTTTACATTGACACCGGAAGCAAAATGTGGTATCATACAAATAACGATGAGGGGATGGCACCCATAATAAAAAACGGACATCGTACAACAGAAAAAGGTTTGAGTTACAAAGGGGAGGACACCCATGACAAAAAACATTATTGTAACGGACGAAAACGGCAAAGTGATCGGCACCACCTACCCTAAAAGGGCGGCGGGGCTTGTAAAGAACGGTCGGGCAGAGTATGTCAGCGACTGTGAGATAAGACTGATATCTGCTCACGCTCCGACCGCAGAGATAAACACGGAGGAACAACAGATGAGCAAGATAATAGAATTTGATGCGAGAAAATTCGCGTTTGACAAAAGCTGCCGCTCCAATTCGGGGCTGCGCACATTTATAACCCTTTCACTCGGCACTGCCGAGGTATGGGAGATAGGCGACCATGACAGACACAGGTCGCAGATAATAAGCAGAATGAAACTGCAAAAGTTCACCGACTATACATTCAGATTTGCTATGGTTGGCGGACATAACGAGGACGGCGACGAAGTTTCGCTGGTGAATATTTTCCCCGAAAACAGATGGGACGACAGGCTGACTTTCGCCCTGGATAAGAACCGCTATGAGCCTGTTATCAGCAAGCGCGACAAGACAGGTCTTTTGAGAGTATTCGAGCTGCCTTTCAACTCCGAAAACGCCGAGGACTGGTGCATCGTCATCACTCAGGAGAAAGCACCTGCAAAGTTCACTGCACCTCTGCCCATTGAAGCCTATGCAGGGCTTGAAAATATGACATATCAGCAGTGGATCAATGAGAACGGCAAAAAGCGCGGGTTCTTCAGCCGTGATAATTCAAGCAAGGACAGTGGATTTATCTTTCGCGATCCCTTCGCAGGCGGAAGTCCTTTCAGAAAGCTGATAGATATGGCTAAGCAGGGCGCTGACGTTGACAACATCATCGAAAAAGCAAGAAAAGGTTTCGACCTTGAAAGTCTTATTGAACAGGTAAAGCAGGGCATCGACCCCAACGGTGATCTGTTCGGCGGTGATAAGAGCGCTCCTGATTATGTGGATAACGGCAGTGATAATGCAGGCGGTTTCACAACCGGTTCTGACGGCATGAACATCAACTGCACAGCCCTTGATATCAACGAGAGCGAGTTTGCTGAAAAGCTTTTGCAGATAGGCAGCGGATGCACTTTCAGAATGAACGAGGTAACTATCCGTCCCTGCGATGACCGCAGCTGCATGATGATAGGCAGTCCCACAGCGGGCAGCACACTTTCTTTTGAGAACATGACCATGACGGCTTATGCCCTCTCGATGGTGATGGCAAAGGTGGGCAGCGGCTGCAGCGTGACTTTCACAAATGTGAAGATAACTGCTGACGGCGTTGATTCCATGATCGATGCTGATAACGACGCAGGCAGGATAAAGTTCGTGCTGAACGATGTTACCCTGCCCAAGCAGGCGCTCGACCTTATCTATTCCAAGATAAAAACAGGCAGCACCATAACTGCAAACAACATTTCTTCCACATTTACAGCACCCGCGGGAGAGCAGGAAAAGCCTGCGGCTGAAAACACGGCAAAGGCAGAAAAAACTGTTAAGACCGAGAAAACTGCAAAGCCTGAAAAAGAAGAATCCCGCGGCGGATATTTTTTCAAGGATATGCTGAAAAGCACCTTTGAAAACGCAGCTGAAAGCTTCAATTCTTTCGGCGAGATCATGCGCAAGGCAGAGAATAACATCACGAATGCCATCGATGATTTTGTGAATGATAAGCCCGAAACACCCAAAGCTGAGGAAACTTCAAAGCCCGCTGAGACAAAGACTGAGCCTTCAGAAGCTCCCGAAGAAAAGGAAGCGGCTGAGACGGATACTGATGGCGGCGAAGAAGAGTAATAACCAACTGACATCACGCGGTATCCGCTGGATTGATTTGAGCCGATTGCACCAAATAAATACCATAAAATTCCGACCTTTTGTCCTTTTGGCTGAAAATCAAAAAACCTCTTGACAAATTAAGGATATCGGTGTATACTCATATTTGTTAACAGCAATGGCGCTGTGGACGCTTAGTCCGCAGCGCTTTTTATTATTCTGGAGGGATAATTATGATAAGCGTACCCGAGATATTTGGCTCAGATGTATTTAATGAGTCTGTAATGAGAGAAAAACTGCCCAAGGCAACTTACAAAGCACTGAAAAAGACTATGGATTACGGCGATCCGCTGGCACCCGATGTTGCGAACATCGTTGCAAATGCCATGAAGGATTGGGCAGTTGAAAAGGGCTGCACACATTACACTCACTGGTTCCAGCCTATGACCGGACTTACTGCTGAAAAGCTGGACAGCTTCATCACACCTGCTGAGGGCGGTCATGTTATTATGGAATTCTCGGGCAAGGAGCTGGTAAAGGGCGAGCCTGATGCTTCCTCATTCCCCTCCGGCGGACTGAGAGCTACTTTTGAAGCAAGAGGCTATACCGCATGGGATCCTACTTCCTATGCTTTCATAAAGGAAAAGACCCTCTGCATCCCCACAGCTTTCTGCTCTTACAACGGTGAGGCACTGGATAAGAAAACTCCCCTGCTGAGATCTATGGAAGCTATCAACAAGTCTGCACTGAGAGTTCTGAAGCTCTTCGGTTCTGACGCTACAAGAGTTATCTCCAACGTAGGTCCCGAGCAGGAATACTTCCTTGTTGACAGAGAGATGTATTCTCACAGAAAGGACATGATCTTCACAGGCAGAACTCTCTTCGGCGCACCCGCACCCAAGGGTCAGGAGCTTGAAGATCACTACTTTGGTACTATCAAGACAAGAGTTGCCGCTTATATGAAGGATCTGGACGAACAGCTCTGGAGACTGGGTATCCATGCCAAGACCAAGCACAACGAGGTCGCTCCCGCACAGCACGAGCTGGCTCCCATCTACGGCACTACAAATATCGCTACCGACCACAATCAGCTGACCATGGAGATCATGAAGCGTACTGCAAGAAAGCACGGCTTCAAGTGCCTGCTCCACGAAAAGCCTTTTGCAGGCATCAACGGTTCGGGCAAGCACAACAACTGGTCGCTTTCAACAAATACAGGCATCAATCTTCTTGAACCCGGCAAGACCCCTGCCGAGAATGCTCAGTTCCTGCTGTTCCTGACTGCTGTTATCAAGGCAGTGTTTGATTATCAGGACGTACTCAGAGCCTGCGTAGCTACTGCGGGCAACGATCACAGACTGGGCGCTAACGAAGCTCCTCCCGCTATCATTTCCATATTCCTCGGCGATGAGCTGACAGGCGTTCTGGATTCCATTGTTAACGGCTACAAGTACGAGGGCGAGCACGTTGAGATGGAGATCGGCGTTGACGTTCTTCCTCACTTTGCTAAGGATACTACCGACAGAAACAGAACTTCTCCTTTTGCTTTCACAGGCAACAAGTTCGAGTTCAGAAGCCCCGGTTCAAGACTTTCCTGCGCAGGTCCCAACACCGTGCTCAACACCATCGTTGCAAAGGTACTGGACGATTTCGCAGATGTTCTTGAAAAGGCTGATAATTTCCAGGATGCACTGGACGACCTCATCAAGAACACAATCAAGGAAAGCAAGAACATCATCTTCAACGGCGACGGCTATTCTGTTGACTGGGTAGCTGAGGCTGAGAAGAGAGGTCTGCTGAACCTGAAGAGCACACCCGAGGCTATACCCACATATCTCGCACCCAAGAACGTTGAGCTGTTCTCGAAGTACAATGTTTACAGCGAGACCGAGCTGAAGTCAAGAGTTGAGATACTGCTGGACGAATACTGCAAGACCATCAACATCGAAGCTCTGACCATGATAGATATGGCTAAGAAGGATATCCTGCCTGCTGTTGCTACCTACATCAAGGAGCTGGCACAGACTTCCGCACTGGCTAAGGACTGCGGCGCAGATACCTCTTTCGAGGACGACCTTGTAAAGAGACTTTCCGCACTGGCTTCACAGACCTACCGCAGACTTTCCGCACTGGAAGAAGCAGAGATCAAGGCAAAGGATATCGACGATGTTGAAGCACTTGCTAACTACTATCACGATACCGTATTCGTTGCTATGGGCGAGCTGAGAGCTTCCGCTGACGAGATAGAAACTCTGGTAGGCGAGAAGTACTGGCCTTATCCCACATACGGTCAGCTGCTGTTCTACGTTAAGTAATAGATAGACTGTAATAAAGAGTGTGTGAGATAGCGTTTCTCACGCACTCTTTTTATAATATAGGACACCGCCTCATACGATGATATTGTTTATTGAGCGGTGATCTTCTCCATATCCGCAGGCGGGGCAGGATAAGGCAGTCTTTTTACGATCGATTTGACAGAGCAAAAATCGTGTGCTATAATCGTTATTAAGATAGATTGGAATTTGTGAGGCTATTAATGAACGTAATGTTATATGATGATAAAGACTGGATCCTTTCAAAAGAGGCATTCTTGATTTATGCTTCGTGTATGTACCATCCGACATATGAGGACTTCAAAAAACAAATGGAAGATTTGTTAAACGCCCCATTTGTGAGTGTATATGTATGCGAGAATCAAGGTGTGAAAACAGGAATGATTATTCTGAAACTATCAGATGCTGTAGCGGAAATCATTGGAATAGCTGTATCTGAAAAAGACCGTCGTAAAGGAATCGGCAGCAATATGCTCCAATATATAATGGAATCAGAGGATTTGGAAAGGATAGAAGCACAAACGGACGATGATTCGATCGGATTCTACCGTAAGTGTGGCTTTGCCGAGGAAAGAATCGTAGTTGAATATCCTGATGGAGTTGCTGTCCGATACAATTGTGTACTAAGCAAATAGACAAATTATGATTTATCATAATGCCCCTGAGCGCCTTTCTGACCCGCCCCCTGTCAAGTAGACAGCGCAAAAAACAAAAATAATCTATGTAGTAACCAAAAGCAGTCTGTGCAATTTGTGCAGGCTGCTTTGTCGTTGGCAGCAATTGGCAAGCACCTTTTGGAGTGAGGAGCGGAGCGACGAACGGAGAAAGGTGCTTGCCGCGGCACCCGCCGATCGGTCACGCAGCATACGCTTCATGGTATTCCATAGGTGTCATGCTGCTCAATTTAATCTGGTACCGACCAGTATTGTAGTATCTGATGTATTCTTCAATCGCTGCGACCAGACAAGCTTTATCCGTAAACTTGCGAAGAT
>NZ_FOKQ01000004.1:0-108444 GCF_900112155.1 Hominimerdicola alba
TCAATACACTTCACAACCGTATTTTAACCTAACTAAAAGATACCACATTACGCCGTCAATGTCAAGACGTGGGAACCCATATGACAATGCTTTAGCAGAAAATTTCTTTTCTATACTCAAAACCGAATGCATTTACAGGACGAAGATAAAGACATTTGATGAAGCACGGCAGCTCATTGATGATTACATCTACTTTTACAATCACCAGCGTATTCAACTCAAAACAAAACTGACTCCGCTTGAATTGCGAAGCCAGTTCGTTGCTTGATTTAATTATCCATAGGGGCTTTTTTGTGCTGTACGCACAAAGTGGTTCGGTTCACTATGAGGTGAGGGAGTTATTTCTTTTATGATATCTCAGCTTACTCTAGGTATTCTATATAAACACCATTTTCTTTAAGATTTTCCTTGACCTCATCGGAAAGCTGATTTTCCGAGACCCTAAGACGTTTAAGGGTATCAAAGCTACTGCCATCAAGTCCGATTATTTTTCCGTCAGTTTCCAGAGACAGCGCTTCCAGATTTTCTATCTGCGCAAAATCTTCACAGTTAATGTCACGGGAGATATTCTGATCGCTTTGATGCATTGTCAATGACAAAATCTTTACACTATCAATTTTATCTAGCCCCGTTATTTTTCCTTCGCTGGCAAGTATCAATTTATCCAGTTTTTCCAGCTGCGAAAAATCTTCACAATCAATATCATTCGTACAATTGATCTCAAGATAAGATATGTTTTTCAGTTCGTTCAATTTGTCTAAAGACACTTCTGTTTTAGGTCTAAAGATACTCAATGATTCTAAATTTTTTAATTCGGATATATCTTCGGTAGATTTAAAATCGCAAACGGAAAGGAGCAATTCTTTCAAATCTGTACATTTGTTCAAACCTGACCAGTTAACACCATATCCGGAAATATACAGTTCTTTTATATTTGGATTCGCAATATCATTGATATCGATCGTTGAAATTATACCGGAAACTTCTAGTTTTTCAAGTGCAGTACAATATCGTAAAAATTTTATACATGGATCATCAGATGAATAGATCACTACCTTATTAACTTTGCTCGATAGATAAAAATCCTCATCCCCATTCTGACCACCATGACAATATATCAAAAACGGTCTTCCCAGATAAGGCGTAAACAGCCTCACCAATACAACAATTAAAACGCAAACAGCAATTATAACCGGCTTCTTTTTCATAAATTTTCCCGACTTTCTCTCTTAAAATCTTACCCTGACTATTATACCAAAAAACTGTTAATAAATCAACACACAGCCCCGACCCGGCACAAAAAAGCGCAGTACGATAAATACTGCGCTCATATAATAAAATTAAAAATCACCTATCAGAGCACCACCGGCTCATATTCTATCCTTATCTTAGGCAGTTTCTCAATGGTCTGGTAGCTGTTGAACATACCGTCCTCAGCACTCAGATCATTCTCGCCGCTTGCGGGAGGTGCAAATATCCTCAGCGTCAGGTCCGCATCACCCTCAAGTCTGTTCTCATAGAACGCGCTCATCAGGTCGATGACCTTTGCTTTCGGCGACTTGTAGAACCACTTGCCGTTTATCTCGATCATCAGATTGCTCTCGTCCTCAAAGGTCAGCTCGCAGAAATGTGGGTCGCCATAAAAATGTATCGGTATCTCCAGACCCTCAGCATCCTCGGAATTTCCCCATCTCAGCTTTGCAGGAAAGCTGACTTCCCCGCCGCGCTTCATCTCGGGACTAAAGAAATCATCGTGGATAAGCTCCCTGTAAGTCTTCATTACAGGCTGTTCGATGCCCACATTCTGATTGTTGGGGTCTTCTATCTCAAGACCAAGTCTTCCCCTGTCGCGGAACTGATAGAAAGTAAATCCGCTGAACCACAGCTCAGGGTCTTCTTTAAGCATATCGCAGAAGCCCTTTACCATCACAGCCTGATCGTAAGCACCCGTAACATCGCCGTCCGCGTTGAACTCGCTCATTACCATGGGCTTGCTGACACCGCCGTTTATCACCTTGAATCGCTCATAGCTTCTCTTTGTCATATTGTAGGTCATCTCGACTTTGTCGCGCTTGTACTGTTTTCTTTCCTGATCTCTCAGCGCCACATCAAAAGGCCAGCCCCAGTGCAGTGCCATGTACTTGTCCACCGACCAGATATCCGTATCCTTTACGGACTGGGCAAACTCCTTTTCCATAACTATCTTATCAGACTTAGGGTCTTCGATACCGCCTGTGCAAAGCACCATCTGAACATTGGGCGCTGTCTCGTGAACTATCTTCACAAACTTGCAGTAAAAATCCGCAACCTCCTGATAGGTCGCCCTTTTGTTGAAGCTGAACCAGTTGCCCGTGTTCTCGTGGTTGACTCTCAGGAATACTCTGCCGAAAGTCCTCAGGTCTTCCGCAATAGCACGTATCTGCTCGTCCGAGATATTAGGATCGGCAGTCAGAGTAAGTGTAACGTCCTGTCCGTGCCGTCTTATATCCCTCATACAGGTGAAAGGCTCGTCATCTCTGTTGCCCTCAAGTCCGCCCTTGTAGGTGAAGTAATCATCATATGGATAATCCCACTGGAACTTAACATCAGCATCTTTCATAACTTCCGATATCCTGCCCGGGAACTCCTTATCCAGAGGATAATAGCAGTACATCAGGCTTATGCTCCTGTGGGGTCTGCCCAGCTTGTGGAGAATGTAATCCTGATCTACATACTCGCCTCTTTCCGAACCGTCACCCAGATCAACAGCGCACTTTGCCTTGCCCATGTGTACCGAATATACCTTGTAATCGCTCATAAAAAACCTCCATTCCACCGTTTGGTGAAAATATCACCACATCATAAGTGACACCGTCACCCCGATGCGCTCCCCCGCCCGAAGATCATCGGGCTTTATTTTCGTTCTATCCGCAATTTACGGACTATTTCGCTATCAGCGAATTGATATCGTCAAATACCAGCGCCAGATCCTTGAAGACCTTGCAGCTCTCCTCCGTCTCGGGATACTGCTCCGTCATTATGCATAGCACAAAAGGCGAATCCGCATAAACTATGGCGCAGTCGTTGAAAGCTTCTTCCTGATAATCCGAACCGTACTTCTGCGCCACCTTGTACTTGTCACCCAGCGCCGCGCCTATCTGTATGTTCAGATGTGCCTTGCTAAGCAGTTTTATGAGCCATTTGCCGTCCTTGTTCTTCTTCGCAAAACGGTAGATGTCCTCATAATCCTTCATCATATCGTCGCTGCTGCAGTAGGTGAATATCCACTCCGCATTGTAGCCCAGAGTATAGTTCGAGCCTATGGCATACTGATTGTTATTGAAATCTCCCGCGCCGTATCTCAGGCATAAAAGCTGATAAGCCGTGTTGTCGCTGTCCAGAATTGTGTACTCGATAAGCTTTTTCGCCGTGAATTCCTTGCCGTACTCCTCATTCACGATACCTTCGTAATCGCCCTCCCACTTAGTGGTCAGCGGGATCTTCTCTTTCAGGTCGATTCCCTTTGCCAGCAGAGATTTCACAAAAGGCGCCTTTACACAGCTGCAGGTCATAAACTGATCGTACTGCCTGTACCCGACATACGCCCCTGTATCCATATTCTTGAAAGAGAACGCCATATGGAAATTCGCCTCGCTGCAAATCTCCTGCAGCCTGTCAAAGCACTTTTCCAGCTCCTTGTTTGAGTATACCTTGTCAAAATCGCTCACCGTGAACCAGTAACCGCCGCCCACAGTGCATTCCTCTGACTCTCTCGGCGGCTGAGGTTCTTCCTTCTTCGATTCGGTGACTTCACTGCCTTCCGTATCCGTCTCAGCTTTCTCAGAGTCAGCCGTCGATATCACCGACGCACTGTCCTCCTCCGCAGTCTGCTCCGCGGTCTCCTCCGTGGATAACTCCTTATCGTCACTCTGAGTTATATCCGAAGCGCTGACGTCCGCGCCGCATCCCGAAAGCAGCATAGCCCCCGCGCACACCAAAGCAGACAGCGCCCCTATCTTTCTTTTTAATTCCATACCTACCCTACCTTATAAAAGCGCAGTACTGCGCCTGTCTGCATTCAATTCCAAAAAACGAACAGCTAAAAACGACACCGAGCCGTTCGTCCCGACAGAGATATCCTCTGCCATTTATATAAAAATATTATACCATATCCCCCGTCGAAAGTCAACACAAAACGACATTTTTCCCCAATAAATATAGAAAAAATACCGCCCGCGCCCGAACCAAAAGTTTCCCGCAGACGATACCCCATCTTTATCCTATACTATAATTTGTCCGATTATTTACTCAGTAAATTTTCATAAACCAAATCCTACTCATTCCGGAAGAGCCCGAGCAACTTACAGTCCAAAAATACGCCCACAAGCCTATCCGCCAACTTCCCCGTTCTCACCAACTTCACTCCCGCGATAACTCATTATCCCCGACATTATTGCAAAAGCCACCTGCCGCCGATATCCCGCATCCTCCAGCTTAGCCGCCTCCTCAGGATTTGAAAGGAATCCGCACTCTACCATTACCGCAGGGGTTTCCGTCCTGTCCAGCAGATAAAGCTCATCGTCCACAGCCTTTGTCTCCCTGTCGTTGTCGGGCTGTAAAAGCGCAACAAACTGCCTCTGCACCGCCCCCGCAAGACGTTCTCCCCTGCCGTTTCTCCGTGAATAGAACACCTGCGCACCGCTGTATCTGCTGTCCGTGAACTGATTCTGATGTATCGAAACAGCCACCCCGCCGCACTTGTCAAACACCGCCAGCCTGTTCTTCATGTCCGATCGCTTCTGCTTTCCCAGCCCCTCTATCCCCTCATCGTAAACCGAGCGGTCGTCCTCTCTCGTCATCGTGACCTCAAATCCCAGCACTTCCAGCATATCCCGCTCAGTAAGGGCAATATCCAGATTCAGCCCCTTTTCAGCAACGCCGTTCACCGAAACACAGCCGCCGTCCGCACCGCCGTGACCCGCATCCAGCACCACCTGAGGCCGCACAATTCCCTCAGCCGCAGAAACCTTAGTTACCCTGTCCATAGCCCTGCCGCTGACAACGTCCCCCGCCCATATCGACCCGCAAAGCACCGCAAAAGCCCCGCAGCAAACAGCTATCTTCTTCATCTTCATCCGTTCCATGTCAGTCCCTCCCGTTTTGTCTTTATAGAATAATATGCTCTCAAAAACAAAATATACGCCCCCGGACCCAAATCCTAATTATTCACCATTAATTATCCGATTTTTCATTTAGTGAATACTATTCTGCCTTTACTTCCTCTGCAAAATATGCTATACTATATAAAGATTTTAACCTAAGGACTGATGAACATGAAATACCTTACCGACCTGTTTTCAAATGTCTTCGTACTGACCGCCCTGGCTTCATGGGCTGAAGCACAGGTGCTGAAAACCATAATACACGCCATAGTCAATAAAAAACTTGATATCACCCGACTTTTCGGCGACGGCGGTATGCCCAGCGGCCACTCCGCCACCGTGACATCTCTCGCCGCCACCATAGGTCTTGTCAAAGGGCTTGATTCCGTGGAATTTGCCATTGCAGGAATAGTCGCAGTGGTGGTCTGCCACGATGCCAGCGGTGTCCGCCTGGAAACGGGCAAACAGTCCACCATACTCAACGAGATGCAGAAGACCCTGAAACTTCTCACCTCCCAGGAACTCCCCGAAGTAAAGCTAAAAGAATTCGTAGGTCATACCCGCGCACAAGTAGCCGCAGGCATCATCATGGGCATAGTGAACGCACTGATAGTATATAATGCTTTTCTGCGCTGAGAATGCCAAGGAATAGAGCTTTTGCTAAAATCAAACGCGGCATAGTTTGGTTGGGTCGCAAGTTTTCTGCCGCGCTTCTATTCGTCGATACCCCCTACTTCAAAACACAAAAACTCTCCGCCTCAAACAGGTATCTGCTGTCAAATGCAGGCTTCATCCAGCCCTCGATACCGTGATATGCCTTGAAGAACACCGCGTGTCTGCCTGTGATATTCTTCACCTTGCACCTGTAAACGCCGTCCGCCGTACCGATAGCCAGCTCGCCTATCTCCTCGCCGTCCTCGGCATTAAGCAGTACTTTCACCCGACAGTTCACACCCATGCCACGCACTTTCATTGCAAGAGTCATGCTGTCCCCTGTGAAATCCTCGCCGAAATCAAAGTACTTGTACCCGAACACACTGCCCTCGGTGATGTTCGTTATCACTCTCGTGAAGATATCCTTCTCCGTGATGAAGCATCCGCCTTTCAGCACGCAGGCTATCTCCGCAGGCGTTACTTTATAAGGGTCAAGGGACTTCTCAAATCCCAGGGAAGTCATCTCAACAGGCGGGATAGTGCCGTCTTCAAGTATCTCGATACGCTCAACGCAGGCGCGGCGGGACATTATGGTATTGTTGGTCATCCTGTGGTAGAACACATACCACTGACCGTTTATGCAAGCCACCGACCCGTGATTGTTCCCCGCAGGGTAGTCAACGCCGTTGTCGATGATGTACCCCTTGTACTCAAAAGGTCCTCTGGGCGAATCGCTCATGGCGTAAGCCAGTCTGCTTCCCTTTCTCGGCGAATATATCAGATAGTATCTGCCGTTTATCTTTCTGGGGGAACTAGCCTCGTAAAATCTCCTCTCCTCTGGAATATCCATCGTATCGGGCATAACAGGGTGCATATGGCTTCCTTTGATGACCGTCCTCATATCCGCAGTGTCGAGTTCGTTCATGTGTGAACCCTCGAAACCATAGTACACATACACCCGACCGTCATCGTCCACCAGCACGCCCGCATCGTTGAAGATACCGTCGTCCCCGACTTCAACATCTTCACCGTATATATACTGTCCCAGCGCCTTAAAAGGACCCTCGGGCTTGTCGGATACACCCACAGCCCCCTTAGAACCCACGATATACGAATACAGATAGTACTTTCCGTCCTTTTCGATAACATCGGGCGCATAGCACTCGTTCCTCGTCCAGTCCGTATCCGCGGGACGTTCCCCGCCATCCTTAGTCCTGAAGCTGTCACCGTGACACACCCAGTTATTAAGATCATCTATCGATGCTGACCACACTTTCAGCTTGTAATCACAAAACTTATCACAAGATACCCTGTCATGCGACCCGTAAAGATATACCCTATCCCCGAAGACCCTCGGTTCACCGTCAGGTATGTACTCCCATAAAGGCAATATCGGATTAGCCATTTTTAACCTCCTATCTAAATGGGGGACGGAGTCCCCCATACCACTCTGCGCAGCAAGACCTTCGCGTCCGTTGGACACTTGACCTGCGTTCGTTCGCTCGTTCCTCGCTCACTCACTACGGTCAAGGGGCGCTAACAGCGACTGTGTCGGCTGTGGGCTTCTTGCTTTGCTGTGGTGCTTCTCAACTTTGCTATAATCTTACAAATTTATATAGGGTGATCCCAAACGTTTCTGAAACTCATTTTTCATTCCTATACCGCAGTAATGATCAAATGCATCATCTAACTTGATTATGCCGTGACGCTTAATTATTATCGCCTTTTCAAAATTTGGCATATAGACCAGGTCGGATTCAAAATCATTTATTATTTTTTCAATAAAGTAAAGAATACTTTCGTTTGAATTAATATCTGCGCAGCTTTCAAATGAAATTGAAAAATTAACGTCAACATCATAATCATCTTTTAGCATTTCAACATCGATCTTTTCCATAAAACTCATAGTTGCGATTATCTTATCGTTGGCGAATGTGTAAATATCACCTATTCTTTTATCAACTCGATGAGATATAGAATTGTTTGATGAACAATATAGATCATTAGTCAAGTATTCTATCAGATCGTTTGCTTTACTAATTTTGATCTCAACATATTTTTCTAAAGACATAAATAATCACCTTGTAACATTCAATGCAGTCACCGTCCGCTCCCCACGCCGGACGTAAGCTTTTGCCTTGCCGTTTTTAAGCCACTGTCCTACCCTTGTATCATACCATATCCCGCAGATGTTTGCAAGTATCCCCGCCGATTATTTTTCAGATATCTCTCCGCCCCCGCTCTGTCGCAAACTCTCCGAAACCCCTATTCAGCGCACTCTCAGCGCTGACATTATGCACAACCCTGTAACCGCCGCGTCATCAAAATTCGTAAATATTAATATACGAAAATATATAGCTTTTTCGGGAGATATGTGCTATAATATCATCGGTGAAAGGAAGAGCCTTCACCCGTTTGTAATGTACCCGCCCCTCATAGCGGGATATTAACAAGGAGGAATAAAATATGAAAAGAACAAACAAGACTAATAATCTGGTACTCATGGGTGTCATGACCGCTATCATATTCATTATGGGTCTTAGCCCCTTAGGCTATATCCAAACAGCTACTCTTAAAATTGCACTCGTCACTATCCCCGTAAGCATTGCAGCTTTCGCACTGGGACCCAAGGGCGGTGCACTTGCAGGACTTTCTTTCGGCATAACCAGTGCTATCGCTGCTTTTACAACCCCTGGTGCGTTTTTGGCACCACTCGTTAGTATAAGCGCTGTCAGAACTGTGATACTCTGTGTAGTCCCCAGAATTCTTGTAGGACTTCTCGCAGGTACTATTGCCCAAGTTCTGAAGACCATAAAGGTACCCGCGCCCATATCCGGCGGCATCACAGGTTTCAGCGTTGCATTTCTGAACACCATATTCTTCATGAGCACACTGCTGATGATGTTTGGCGATTCTGAGACCGTAAAGGGCATGGAGGGTCATCAGAACCTTGTGCTGTTCATAATAGCTGTTGTTACACTGAATGTGGCTATCGAGTGGATATCCTGCACAGTTATTACTTCAGCCGTTGCGCTTGCACTTTCAAAAGCAGGATTTATCAGCGCACCCAAGAAAAAAGCATCAGCACACTGATATATCAAAGGACGGCATTCAGCCGTCCTTTTTTCTGTTGACTTATCAGCGTATTTGTGCTAAAATGTTTAAGGCACAAACACCGTATCGGTTATCCCGCTGCCACACCATTATAAACTATAGTTGACTTATCAGCGCAAATAATATTTATTATTGTACCGGCGTATGAAGTGATGTGCTAAAGGGATAGCCATTGATAAACAAGGAGGCATACCAATGCTTTTAGCAATAGACGTAGGCAATACAAATATAGTTCTCGGCTGTATCGAGGACGACAAAATACTTTTCTGCGAGAGGATATACACCAATCAGCTCGCCACCGACCTTGAATATGCCGCAAATATCAAGACCGCCATGGAGATGCACGATATCCACCCCGATAAGATAGACGGCGCCATAATATCTTCCGTCGTTCCCACCATCACCGCGACTTTCTCCGCGGCTGTACGCAAGCTCATAGGCGTTAAACCAATGGTGATAGGTCCCGGGCTGAAAACAGGGCTCTCCATCGTGATAGATAACCCCGCCCAGCTGGGCAGCGACCTTGTTGTCGATGCCGTTGCAGGTATCAACGAGTACCCCGCCCCCATGATAATAATAGATATGGGCACAGCTACCACCCTTTCCGTCATCGACGAAAATAAGCGGTACCTCGGCGGAATGATAGTAACAGGCATGGCAGTTTCGTCCGAAGCCCTCATTTCCCGCACGGCACAGCTGCCGAAATTCGCATTTGAAAAGCCAAAGCACGTAATAGGCACCAATACCGTTGACTGCCTTAAAAGCGGTCTTATGTACTCCAATGCAGGCGCTATCGACGGCATGGTAGAGCGCATCGAAGAAGAGCTGGGACAGAAATGCACGGTAATAGCCACAGGCGGGCTCGCGGGCACAGTAGTACCTCTCTGTCGCAGGGATATCATCCTTGATGAAGACCTGCTTTTGAAAGGTCTGAACGTTATTTATAAGAAAAATATCTGAAACAATAAACCGGCGGAAAACCACCAATAGGGAGCTTTTGCTAAAATCAAACGCGGCAACAAACCTGCGCATCAGACTAACTATAACGCGAACTGAGCTTTATCTGACTAGCGCAAAAGAAGTAATCTATCCATACCAAAACAACTGATACAGACGATACAGCGGGTCATAATAATAGTATTAAAGCCATCGAACTGCATTTCAATTGACATTCGATGGCTTTAATGTTTTCTGTTATCATCACCCTAATCACATTAATAATTACTCACTAAAACATTGTTAAGAAAAAAGTAAGATAATTTCATGCTTATCAAGCTAATTAATCTATTCTTATATGTATACTGCACTATTATTTTGATATTTGTATATGTACTATTGACATTATATGTGATTGGTGATATACTATTTTAGTTAACAAATCATTCTTTTGCAAAGGAAAATAAATTAAATTTAGAGTTTAAAAGTTAAAATGAAAAAAATAGGTGCAGCTATATGTGCTACAGCTGTATCAGTATCTATGATCACTGCAATGCCTGTAAATGCAAAATCGTTATCCGGCTGGGGTTCTATAAGCGTAAAAAATATCTGACCCTGGAAAGTATTGTGTTTGTTCTGTCAATAAATCTGTGAATAATACATCTGTTCATTGTGGAGATCTCTATGCTTTTACAACTTCATTTTTATTTGAAGATAGAGTAACAGCTGAAAACAAACCTGTTGAAAAAAGTTATGGTTATTCCCCTCGATATAAAATGGATACCTGTACTGTTTCGATGTGGATAAACAGTAAAACATACCATGGTGATGATAAACCTGTGGATGATCTGTATTGGGATCCTTGTCAGGTTGGACCTAAAACTATGAAGGGTAAAACCATCAAAGTTTACGGTTATTATGAATACAAAAAAGCATAAATAGAAACAATATGATTCGGATACCGCTTAATAATGCGGTATCCGAAATATATTTTTGGAAAAGGATAAATGGATGGAAGAACATATATCTAAATACAGCAGTACAGCTGTAAACATAAAAAAAACACGTTATAAAAAGAAGAAACTTGTCATCGTATTTTCGGTGATAATCATTTTGGGAATAGTTTTTGCGATATATAAATATCACAGACACCAAAAGTGGCTGGCTTATATGGATAGGTATTATTATCCTTTTATAGAAAAAAATAATATAGAAGATTATGAACAGGGCGATGTTGGGGTTGAAGCACATCTCAAATATGAATACAAAGGTGACTCTATCGACTTTTTAGTTTACAAACCAACAAAAGACAAATTTAATTTTCAAATATGTCTTATGTCAAACTGTGTAGTTAACAAGAATGCCTGCTGGACAGTTTCCTCAAATGACTACATATATGCTTTTGATTTTTATGTCAAGGTTGATGAAGACGGTAATTGGGGATATCATGTTACATCTAATTATTCAAGGAAAAGTGATGGCTATACCATTGACGCTTTATTCTTCGATATAGACGAGAACGGACATTATATACAAGATGACGACTTCCCGCTTACAGCAAAGGATCGCGAGATCCTTGATGAGCTTCAGCCAGATATCAAAGAACTGTATGATGAGATGAGATATGTAATACTTGATGGTATCGTCTGACTTGTATGGGAGGTCATAATACTTGATTAAAATAATTAAATATACAGTTTTCGTTATGATGGCTGTGATATTCATCATATTCTGTGCTGAGCCTGCATATTATTACTTATATGATAATGTCAGTGAAAAAATGAACTGTATTTCACTTGATTATTGCTATGATACTGAACAGATAGAAAATGATATTGCAGAGACATTTAAAAAGTATGATGTCCGTGCATTTTATATTATAAATGAAGAAGCAGATACTGATAATGATATCTGGGTCTGTGTAAATTCGAGTGAAGATGAGATAAAAAAATATCTTGGTTTACATGACTGTACTTATAATACAATAATAAGCGGCAGACATTCTTTGATAATAACAGATAAGAGCGAAGCTAAAAATATTGTATCAAGAGATTATTCGTTATATGATATATACTTTTATTCAGACGAAAATACAGCGTATAAGTTATGCGATGAGCTTTCGGAAAAATACAAATTTTCTTTAAGTCTTCCTCAAAAAGCAGAAGATCACACAACTGTAATATGGATAATATGTACATCGCTGGTATTGTTGATGTCGATATACGATGTTTTTGAATCCAAGAAAGAGGTCTGCATCAAACTGACACTTGGCAACAGTCTTATCAGACAGATCGCAGTTATCGTTCTGAAAGATTCGATCGTCTTTACAATAACGGCTCTGCTGACAGGGTTATTGTTGTATAATATTACGGCAGTAACAATGATAATAAATACGTATGTCATATTTGTTCTGAGTATATGTCTTATGAATGGGCTGATCTTTTTCAGCCTCTACCTTACTGATGTATGTTCGACCCTGAAAAGCGAGAACGGTGCAGCCGGTTATATATATATCAATTATATTTTGAAAGTTGCATCATGTGCAGTACTGATATTTATGCTTAGCTTGACAGACATTTTCTCTCAGCAGTTAGAAGAACAAAAATGTGCAGAAGATTTTGGCGAGATGTCAAGAAATATATCGTATGTGACAATGTATGGCAGTCCTTTGTGGACTTCAATGGAACAAGAGTTATATGAACAAAGCTCTTTTGATCCTGAAGATGACCGACTTGGACAGCTTAATGACAAAAGGAAAGCAGACCAGAAAAAACTTATCAGCTGTATGGATAAGAAGTATGGTGTATTCTTTATGGGTGACATAATGTCATATTCCAAAAAAGCACCTAATAACGGATACAGCTATAATGTGCTTCTGGCATCAGATATGATGGGAGAGTATATTGAAAAACAAACGGGGATAGTTCCTGAACACGAGGGTGTGACAATCTATTTGCCAAGCAATTACTCCAATACTCAGCGTAGTATAGTGGATGAATGGCTTGACAATAAAAGTTCGGAATACACTTTTGATGTAACATGGAAAAACTATGATAAGGCCATGTTTATGGGTACAGACCTTTTAGTAAAAGAACGTCTTGGTTCAAATCTGATCCTTAATGTGACTGATTCTCCTGTAATAGTGTATGCAGCTCACTCCGCTAATTTTGATTATTTTGGCAGACAAAGCTTTTTTGTGGCGGCTGACAGAAAAGCAGCTGAATCAGTACGCAAAAGCAGCATGATAGTATCGCTGATGACAGAGTCTGTACCATGCAGTTCGGTTGTAAGAGATCATGTCAGAAAAGACTCATCCATTATAATACTTTTCATACTAATGAATGTTTCAGCGTTTGTGTATTATCTTGCTATCGTTATAAGTACACTTACCGTAGATATAAACGTTCACAAAAGAGATCGTGCTGTATCGAAAATACTGGGCAAAGGCATGGTATCACGGTATCTTGGTCTGATGCTGGCTTTTGTAGGGACACTTTCAGTTTCAGCATTGATAGTATATATGGTGATAGCCAAGGTCGGTCTTGCTTCACAAAGATCATTGATGATATCGGTGCCGATACTATTCACATTGGAAATGTCAGCATTGATCATTTCTTCAAAGCTTGACGAAAAACGCAACACACTTAAAGAATTAAAAGGAGGCGCACTATGATAGAACTGAAAGATGTCACAAAAGCATTTGGTACGAATATCCTTTTCAGTGGTCTGACGTTTGATATAAAAGACGGTGAGTTTGTAGTTTTTTCTGGCAAGAGCGGCTGCGGAAAAAGCACGATGCTGAATATGATCGGCGGTATTGAAAAAGTCACAAACGGCAGTATAATCGTTGACGGAATGGATATAACCAAGAATTACAACAGAGTAAAGTATTTCAGTGAAAAGGTGGGCTTCCTGTTTCAGAATTTTGCCCTCAGTGAGAACAAAACAGTGCTAAAAAATCTTGAAATGGTCGCAAAGAAAAACAGGACAGAAGTTTCAATCGATGAAGCACTCAGAGAAGTCGGTTTACTCTCTAAAAAGAACGAAAAAGTGTTTACGCTTTCGGGCGGTGAGCAGCAGCGTGTCGCACTGGCAAGACTTATGATAAAGAAGTGCGATATAATCCTTGCCGATGAACCTACGGGATCTCTGGACAAGGATAATGCGAACACTGTCATCGATATACTGAAAAAGCTTAATGAAAAAGGCAAAACAGTCATCATGGTAACTCATGACGAGGACTTGAAAAAAGTCGGAAAACGTGTGATTGTGCTTGATAATGCATAATGTGATACTTACAGCTGATTGATTCATTAATATACTAAAATGATTTTGAAAAGAGCCTCTATGTGGGCTCTTTTCTTTATGCAATAAAAAAACAAATTTTCGATAAGCTATTGATAAATCAGAATATTCGTGCTATAAGCTGTTACGTAACCGAACGTATGTATATATCGAGATTGATCCAAACCGAAAGGAGGCGTATAACCATAATATATCATTTCAACGTCAAAATGTTCACAAGAACGAGTAGCTTTGTAATATCATTTCTCGTTCAAACTCAGCAAAACCAGTAAAGATAATGCGTACTTATCATTGAACATGAAGTAGTCATTTTTGAATTCAAAATGATCGGGACTACATAGCATTTTCTTGGATTCTCTTACAAATTCCTCTAGTGAAAGAAAAGCACTCCGGAGGCTTCCTAGATTAAGCGTTATTTTCGCTGATTCAAACCTGGACGAACAGTTGCTGAAAATCAAATCTTTAATTACCGCTTTGTATCAACAAAAGTTATTTATAACCGTATTCAACGATGTGTTCTTTACAAAAAACAAATATCTTATTTTTAAAATCTTTACAAATGCCTCTTGACAAAGTGTAACGTAATCGATATAATTGTATACATAGTAGTTATACAATTTAGACTTTGATGTTACAGTCCGGAATGTAGATCAAAGTGATATGACCACAAGGAGTGCACGAGTAAATTATGAATATCAACATCAGTAACTCATCGGGTGAACCTATCTATTTGCAGATAGCGAACCAGATAAAGACGCTGATACTTGAAGGAAAGATCGGTGAGGGTGAAGCGCTGCCATCAATGCGTCTCCTCGCTACTGAACTTCGTATCAGCTTCATGACAACAAAACGAGCCTACGAAGAGCTTGAACGAGATGGCTTTATCGAGTCATATACGGGCAGGGGTTCTTTTGTTAAGGCTCAGAATATGGAGATATATCGTGAGGAGCAGATCAAACGTGTGGAGTCTCTGCTTATGGAGGCAAGTGATACAGCACGCAAGGTAGGTATCACGATGGAGGAGCTTCATGAGCTTCTTGACCTGGTAAATGGAGGAGAATAAAATGAATGAGTATGAAAACGCCATAGAAGTACATGGTGTGAGCAAGAATTATAAGGACTTCGGTCTGGATAATATCAGCTTTGATGTCCCTAAAGGCTGTATAATGGGATTTATAGGACAAAATGGTGCGGGCAAGACCACCACAATACGCAGTATGCTGAATATCACCAAGATCGACAGCGGAGAGATACGTCTGCTGGGACTTGACCATGTGCAGGACGAAGCAGAGATAAAAAAGCGTATAGCTGTAGTTTTTGACGATCTGCCTTTTCACGATATGTTCACAGCGAAGGATATAGCAAAGATATTTGAAGGAATGTATCCGGAATGGAACAATATTGTTTATTGTAATTACATCAATCGTTTTGAATTGCCTTACGATAAGAAGATAGGTAAGTTTTCAAAGGGCATGAAAATGAAACTCCAGATAGCCTGTGCGCTGTCCCATAATGCTGAGCTGCTCATAATGGACGAGGCGACAGCAGGTCTTGACCCTGTTGTGCGTGATGAGATTCTTCACATATTTATGGAGTATCTTCAGGACGGTGAGCGTTCTATACTCATGTCATCGCATATCACCTCAGATCTTGAAAAGATAGCGGATATGGTCACATTCATCAATAAAGGCAGGATACTTCTTACCGGATACAAAGACGATATCATCGAGCGCCACGGTATCATCAAGTGCGGCTTTGATAGAATGACAAAGATCGACCCTGATGATATCGTCAGCATACGTATGAATAACTTTGGTGCAGAGATCATGGTGAATAACAAGGAAAAGGCTCTCAGAGAGTGTTCTGACTGCGTGATCGACTCTGCAAGCATCGATGATATAATGCTGTTCTATGTTCACCGTTATGATAAGGAGTGGTTGATATGAGAATGTACCGTTCATTGATATTCAGAAGCTTCAGGATGAAACGGGTCAGAAATAGATTATTTATATTTTTGATACTATTACTGGATGCTTTCTTTTCATTAATGTCTTTGGTTTTTTCTGATGACCCGTCTAAAATTAAAGATAACGTGATGATGTTCTGTGTTTTTTCTTTTATGTTGGCGATGCTTTGCGGTATGATCGCAGGTGCAAATAACGGCGTTTACAGAATGGATGCCAATACAGGCTGGAACCAGTATATCCGGGTGCTGCCGCCAACTCCTCTACAGCAGGCAGTTGCAGATCTTTTGATAAAGCTGATCTACATATTGATATATGGCACGATCATAATGGTATATGCGGACTTTTCCGATGATCATACAGGTCTGCATCTGATGAGTTATGTGATGAATATATTCCTGTTTTTTGCCACGATATTTGTTATAATCGATACGGTATACTGCTTTGTCGTCATGTTCTCTAAAAACAGATCACAGCTGGAGATAATGGGTCTTTCTGCTATAGTATGCGGTGTAATTATAATAATCAAACTATGCAAATTGATAGGCAACATACGTATGTATTCACCCGTACCGCCTGATCATCCTTTATACGGCAGTTCATATTACATATTTGCATCATATGTTGGTTCGGGAAAGGTAACTGCCGTTGCTGTATCATCCTTTGTGATCTCCCTTGGATTGTATTTCCTGACATTGTGGCGTATGCATGAAAGGAGAGAGCCGTAATGAAAGGTCTTGTTTATAAGGAATGGAAACAGAACCATCGGTTCATCCTTTCTATTATACTCTGCGCTATTGCACCGTTTGCCATGGTGCTGCTGCTGCAAGGTGAAAGTTCGGCCATGGTGTGCATCATAGGACTTATTATAGGATTTCTTGCGGCGGGTTCACTGCAGATGATGGTACTTAACGGTGATGACAGAAAGCTGTGGAGCTACTGGGTATCATCCACGGCTGATGGTTACAGAGGTTTTCTGCGTAATAAATATATAATGATATATGGTATGATCACGCTGTTTTTTATATCACTGAAGATCGCAGATATAGGCTACTGTGCTCTTCTCTATGATGCGGAACAAACTTATGTAAGCAAGTTCATAGGCATTGCACTTCCCCTGTGCTTTGTGCAGATATTCCTTCGTGCGATAGATATTCCGTTTTATTATTTCTTCGGCAGAAAAATCGGAAGTGTCATAAAATGCATAATCATGTCAATAGATGCTTTTTTCCTTACGTTTTACCTTATTATGTATTCAGATAGTATGGGTAAATTGTTTGATCTCGGTCAGAGTTTGATAGCTGCTAAAAACATAACGCTAACGGTGATGTTTTTAGCTGCGCTTGCATTCTACTATTTATCTTACCGCCTAACTTGCCTGGTGTATCTTAAAGGTGCAGAGCATTATGATCACTAAAAAACAATAATTTAAGCCGCCATCGTAATGATGGCGGCTGATTTTATTGGGATTTTAAGTTTATCGGGCTGTTCGCTTTTTAAGAACAACAATGATGGACAGGTGCAATTATCTCAGGGTGCGCTTGAAAAGCTTGAAGATCAGGTTGATCCGTTAGTTGAAAAATATTTTAATGATAAATATGGAGTCAAGGCTGTTGTCACTAATAAAGGCGTATATTAATTTATTGACATTCTATATTGAACATGATATACTAACTTTCACGCGTTATAATTATAAGTGATTCGCCATGCAATTTCGGCATGATTGTTTATTCAGGATGGTTAAAATGAAGCACAAAAAACATTAAAGATTTAACGTATCGTTTCAGGGCTAAAAACTGTTGATTTCAGTGCCTACTTACATCCAGATAGTTCAATCGCATCAATTGATATTGGAGAATTTACTAATTGAGAAGATGATTATGCAGCAGTGTTAGTGTACTTGAAGATAATGGGATATGACGAAGTATCAGCTGGATATGTTGTTCATCACAGTATAGAAAATGGAATAATCCAGCTCGTTGATCAGGCAATCCATAGTGAGTTCAGTCACTACGGCGGTGTTTACTTTTATGAATAAGGAGGATCTGTATGTTAATTAGTAAATTTAATGTTTCTGATGTTGAATCGTCCATTAGCAAATTTGAAGCAGAATATACTGTTTCTTTTCCTGATACATATAGAGAATTTCTCCTAAAATATAATGGCGGATATACTCCAAAGACAAAAGTCAGTATAAATAGAGCTTCATCTGATTTGCGCGCACTTTTTGGTTATGCTGAGGCTTATCAAAACTATAATATTCTTAGTGTCTTTTCAAGCAGTGATATAATAAATTATACTAAGAGCGGTTTGATACCAATTGGGGCAAATGTCTTCGGTGATTATTTCTTGATTCGTATTAATGGCGATGATTATGGTGCCGTATATTTTAGATATCATGATAAAAATATTGCAGATATTTTTATTGCTGACAGTTTCAAGACATTTGTCAGCAAGTGCAAAAGTGAGATGGTTGGACATATTCGCACGATCGAAGAGAGAAAAGCCGATTTAATTGCAAATGGATTGGACATTTGGTCAAGCCTTTCGCGAAAGGCTTGCGGAGAGCTCGAGAGGCAGAGCCTCTCGGTCAAGGCACAAAAGTGACGTGACAATAGTACTTTAAATAGCACAGCGAACTACCGACCAAAAAAGGCGTGGCAATAAAAAAAATTCGAGCGTATGCAAAACTAATGCATACGCTCAAACTATGTCCGTAAATATATTGCCGCGCCCGAAATCAACGGCGATAGCTCGTTGATTTCTCGCCCCAAGGAACGAGGGGCGAAAAATCGCAAACTATTTACCACAAGCAAATGTCCGACTATACAAATAAAGTCCTGATTTTTGGACTGATAGCATTATCGGACTGATATCTATATCTGAATCCAACAGAGTGCGGTTCGGTTATCCTACGTACTGCGGTAGCCAAGGTCGCCCCTGACGGATCGAGTCATCGGAAACGCTGTCGCTGTCCGATGACGGGCGCGGCAATATATTCACGCATATAGAAAGAGCGTGGACGTTTGTATTGTCCACGCTCTGAAATTTTATTATTGCCGCGCCTATTTGGTCGGGAAGTTCGCTGTGCTATTTATTGCACTCTTGCCACGTCGATTTTGCGCCTTGACCGAGAGGCTCTGCCTCTCGAGCTCTCCGAAAGCTTTTCGCGAAAAGCTTGACCAAAAGCTCCCCTCCTTGGCATTCCACACAAATCTGCATCAACTCACATCATCCTGAATTTTCTCATACTCCAGTCCGCCGTCAACTATCACTCGCTTGATGCACTCCACCGTCCGCTTATAAACTTCATATGCCCTGCCAAAACTATCCAGCGCAGATTCCCTGTCGCCGCCGCGCAGAGCGTCAACTGTATCATAGCACAAGGTATACAGCTCGTACATCGAAAGCGTTCCCGTTACCGATTTCATCGAATGCACTGCCCGCATAACGCCCTCATCGTCGCCGCTGTCCATGCACCGCTTAGCCTCTTCAAAGGTGTTCTCTGTCAGAAAATTCACCAGCAGACCGCAATACAGCAGCTCCTCGTCCATGAATTTTTCCAGTCCGTCCGCATAGTCTATACCGCATTTTACAAGCTCCGCCCTGTCCTTTTCCGTCATTGATAACACCTCCTTCCGATGGTCTCTTTAGTATATTATACACCATCAGTTCATATTTTTCAATAGTTTATTAATATTTCTGTAAAATGTACAATTGATACTCAATATTAATCTAACTTTATATACAATACCACCGCTTCGTAAAAATTATTACTGGAAATCATATCTATTTCGCAATATCAGCCATTTCCTATTCCAAAACTCGGTTATCATTTTATTAAACGGACTCACCACGCGTCATGTGAACACAGCAACAAAAGATAAACATCACAATAACTGATAAACATATTAAACAATATAAAATAGCATCTTTGCCAGAAACTATGTAATACCATGATACTTGATATATATAATTGACTTTATCCAAAATTTGTGATATTATTCAAACTGATGTGTCACGCCCTGCGCCGACACAAAACACTGTAAAAGGACTGATATTATAATGAAAAAAAAGATACTCACAGCCGCAGTAATATCTGCCATGCTGACCCTCACCGCCTGCGGTGATGCTGACACAAAGACAACTTCCGAAAGTAAGGCAGATACCACAACAACTGCCGCTTCCGAGGAAGTTACCACCGAAGCCGATGCGGAAGTTATCACTGAAGCCACCGAGAAAATAACCGACACCATCGAGGAAGTGACCACCGAACTCGCCCCCGCTGTTCCCACCGAACTCAGCACCACTTACGCCGACCTCGATAACAGAAGCTTCAAGTACAACGGCACACTCTTTACCGTCGGTGTATCCACCTTGCAGGATCTTCTCGATGCAGGCGCAGAACCCAAGAAAGTCAGCGGTTCTTCAAAATCCGAAATGAACTTCGATAAAGAATACAGCCATACGTTCAAAGGACAGTTCCCATACAACTGCCTTGAATATTATCTGGCTGATTTTGGTACTCAGGTTGAACTGTACTTTGTTAACCCCGACGAATCCCCAAGAAAAGTAAGAGACTGCGTTCTTGCTAATATAGATGTCCGTGTAGATGACTCGATAAAGCCCGCATCAGGCAGCGGTATCGCAAAAAATCTGGAGTTCGCTTTTGACCGCACACTCACCTACGATGCACTGGTGGCTAACAGCGGCGAACCTACCTATGAAGATCATGGATATCATTATGCTGTCGTATCCGAGAAGACCCTCAACCACGATAGCGGATATGTATTCGGTTTCAACAGCAAAAACGAATTCACCAACTTTGAGATCACATGGATACCATAACGCCCAAACCTGAAAGGAATGATTCTATATGAAGATGAAAATACTCACAGCCGCAGTAATATCTGCCATGCTGACTCTCACCGCCTGCGGTGAAACCGATAAAGCCGATACCACTTCCGATAAGCCCGCAGAGACCACCACAACAACTGCCGCTTCCGAGGAAGTTACCACCGAACCTGTCACCGAAGAAGTGACCACAGAAACCACCCCCGCTGTTGAAACAACAGTAACCACCACTACCGAAGCAACTACCACCACCGAGGAGATCCCCCCCGAGCCCGAAAAAGAAGAGTTCAAGCTTGCAGAGGGTCTCAGCGAGAAGTATGTTGATTTCGATAATCTTGCACTTGAATTCAACGGACAGATCTTCAGATTCGACGAAGCCACTCTTCAGGATCTCTTAGATGCAGGCGTTGAGCTTTTCACTGATGCTGATCTTGACAAACAATATGCTAATGATGTTGAAGCACAGGTAAAGATCACCGATTCGATCAGAGCAGACCTCATGTTTCGTAGGATAAACGGTATTTCAGGTACGTGCCCCAGAGAATACGTCTTAGATGAATGTAGCGCTATTCTAGTAAATTCTCCATATGATGAAATAACATACGGACCTAACTATGGTGAGGGAATGGTACATTTAAATATCCCCCTTACTTTGACTAAGGACGATCTTTTTGAAAACAGTGGTGAACCTTTAAAAGTCAGCAATGGTAGTTTAGCAAGTGTTATGGCATATGAATATAAAGGACATTCTGCAATTGATCCGGAAAACAGCAAGTATTGTTCAAGAATCTCCTTTTCTTTCTATAATGATATAATAGCTCGTTTTAAAATAGACGCTCACGAAGTCGATAGAGATTAATCTCCCATAACGCCAATACCCGCCCTATACCGCAAAAATCCTCTTGACTTTTTCTCAAAATATGGTATAATATAGTTGGTAAGAATTTCTGAACACAAATACGGACAGGGGGTACAGAAATATGAGTTCATTTGCTGAAAATCTCCGTGCCGCAATGGCAGAACGTTCCCTTACACAGGCAGAACTCAGCAAGCGTACAGGAATATCAAAATCATTTATAAGCCAGTATCTTTCGGGTAAATTCAAACCCCGTGATGATAAGCTCTCAGCCCTGGCACAGGCGCTTGGCACTACCAAAGGCGCACTTCTTGGCTATGAAAGTTCGGGAAGTTCCAACGGTGATAATTCCGCCGACCTGCATAAGGTGCAGGTATACAGCGCCGATGACCCCAAGAATCCCTGGGGCGAGGAATATGCCAATACCGAACACGGCAGCTACCGTTTTTATATATGCCGCGATGATAAGAACCGTCCATTCGTTATGTTCGGCGATTATCTCCTTGTCAGCATCGACGAGATAGGCCCCGCGGGACTTTACGCCGTGGTAAAGGAAGGCTCACCCGACCGCGTTTATTTCCGCGAATTCTCCGACCCCCGCAAGGAAGCCGCTGAGCTTGATCTGCGCATCATCGGCAGAGTTTGCGAGATACGCAGAAAAATGACCTGATATACAATACATAGCTTTTTCGGGACGTTTCCGCATTTTCGCGGAAGCGTCCTTTTTGCGGACATTTCTCGGTATACTTCCTACCGTCTTCGATGGCGAAAAAAATATATCTCAAATAAATATCCATTATTTTACAGACGCATAAAGTGGTGTGCCAAAGGGATATCCATATTTCTTTTGTGCAAAAAAACTTAAAAATGCTGTCTATTGTGATGAAAATTTCACCGTTCGCCAACCGCCCCCGATATTGACATGAGGGCTGTGATGGTATATAATGAATAATAGATGTTTTGTAAATATTTAATATCAGGTGTTTTGTAATAGTAAACGGCATATGAACTTTTACTTATCCGCATATCCTGCGGTGTTATGATATCTATGCCGCTTACCGCGATATCTGCATAAAGAAAAATACAGATATCACCAGCATTTAAGGAAAGGCAGACTTGCGCACAGCATATCAATATATGAAATAAGTGCGCACAGATCGTTAGGAGGATTAAAATGAATAAAATATTTCGCAGCACCATAGCTGCGGCAGTTTCTGCGGTACTATTTGCAGGCTGTGCCGTTCCCGGCATAAACTCAAAAAACAACAATGGCGACGATATGACCGATTCATATAACTACAGCCCCACCGAAACAGGCGATGCCGAACAGGTTTACAACTGGCTGATACAGCCCTCTATCCAGGCTGATAATATCATATCCTTCGATGCCAGCAGGATAGACCCCGATAACGCCGATAACAGAGCCTATATCAACTACTCAGTTATCAGACAGAACGGCAAGTACGGTCTTATCGACTACGCAGGAAACTATATAATCAAGCCCGCATACGACGACTACTATGTATGCAGCTGCGGCGAGATAGTACTTATCAATATCATCGACGAACGCAATGAGGAATATGAGTACTGCACCATAGATAAGGATAAAAAGATATCTGCCACACCCCAGCATACCGAGGATACTTCCACCCGCTACTACCTTGATATCAAATCCCAGAAGGTGTTTGAGGGCAAGAACGGCAGCAAGAGCGTAACCGAGTATACAGGCAAAAAGTCAGTGCCTGTAACCGAAGCAAATGTTGAGATGGACGACTACGGCAATCTCCAGGTATCCGTCCCCGACGGCGCACTCTACGGACTTGCCAAAAACGGCAAGCTCCTCACCGATATGGTATATACCGCCTGCTATGCACCCTCCTATAAGGGCGTAGGCTCTACACTGGTGGCTTTCAGGAACGAAGATAATAAATGGGGCTACCTCGATGCCGACGGCAATGTTGTCATCGACTTCATATGCGACGGCGACCCCAATGCATATAACGGCATGATGACCGATGACTCAAGCATAGTGCATCCCTACCTCTTCTGCGATGACTATATCCCTGTTTATAAGGACGGCTACTACAGCTACTACGATTTCTCGGGCGAACAGGTAGTCCGCGCAGGCGAATTTGCCCAGGCAAGACCCATCAACAACGGCAGGGCATGGGTAAAGCAGAACGACTTCTGGGGCGTTATCCAGATGGGCGAGATAATCGAGGAAGAGAGACCCAAGGACGATTCCTCATCAATGGCAACAACAACATCGGGCTCCACATACTGGACGACCACCACAGATACCACCGACAGCCAGCCCGAGTATACCGACTGGGCAAACGTAGTTACTGATGAATACGGCAACGTGGTAACATCACAGTCCGAATGGACAGACCCGAACGTTACCGACCCTGTATGGACAGACCCTGTTGATCCCGGGTATACCGATCCTGTAACACCTGATCCGGGATATACGGATCCTGTTACACCCGATCCGGTATATACCGATCCGGTAACACCTGACCCCGGCTATGTAGATCCGGGAGCAGCCGATCAGGCATATTAAAAAAAGCAAACCCGCGTAATGAACCGCACCAGTAAAAACGTACAATGACAAAAAGAGCCTCCTATGGTATAATAGAAACCATAGGAGGTTTTGTTATGACAAGAAGTTACGGACGCATACAACAGTACGAAAAAGAGATACTTGAATTAAAGAAACAAGGATTGACATTAAGACAAATTGGAGAACGGCTTGGCTTCTCACAAAAACAAGTACATAATTTCATCACCCGGTATAATGAGAAGCAAAGAAAGTTAGCTGCCGGTATTGTTTTGAGAAGGAAAGGTCGTCCGTCAAAAAACGATAAGTACACCGAGACAGATAAAGTCAATGAGCTGAAATATATCATAGCTCGTAAGGATGCGAAGATCAAAGCTCTTGAAATGGAGAATGAACTTATGCGGGATTTTCTCTCGCTTACAGAAAGGAAGTGAGACCGGAAGTAAAGTACCGAGTTATCTATCGTCATAAGGATAAGTACAGCATAAGCGAGATGTGCAGGATACTTGGCGTGTCAAGAAGCGGTTATTATGGCTTTGTTAAACGCATGGACAAGCCTGCAAGGGATCTGGAGCTGTCAGAACTTATTCGTGAATGTCGGCAGGAAACTAAGCAGACATATGGTTATCGTCGTGTAGCTATATGGCTTGAACGCAAAGGCATTCATCATAACCCAAAGACCATTCTGCGTGTTATGAATAAATACAGCCTTCTTTCTGTTGTCAGGAGAAGAAAATACTGCAATTACAGTCAGGCTCTGCACAGATACGATAATCTGCTCAACAGAGATTTCCACGCGGACAGACCTAATCAGAAGTGGGTAACCGATATTTCCTACATAAAGACTGCACAGGGATTTCTGTATCTCTCGGTCATCAGAGACCTGTATGACCGAAGTGTAGTTGCTTACAAGACATCGACGGTTCAGAACATAAACCTTGTTCTGAACACGATTAAAGCTGCCAAGAGAAAGGAAAAGGTCACCGGGGAGTTGCAGCTCCACAGTGACCAAGGGTTTCAATACACTTCACAACCGTATTTTAACCTAACCAAAGCATACCACATTACGCCGTCAATGTCAAGACGTGGAAATCCATATGATAACGCTTTGGCTGAAAACTTTTTCTCCATTTTGAAAACAGAATGCATTTACAGGACTAAGATCAAGACATTCGCCGAAGCGAGACATCTCATTGATGATTATATCTATTTCTACAATCATCAGCGTATACAACTCAAAACAAAACTGACTCCGCTTGAATTGCGAAGCCAGTTCGTTGCTTGATTTAATTTGCCATAGGGGCTTTTTTGTGATGTACGCACAATGTGGTGCGGTTCATAAACTGCCAAGGAGGGGAGCTTTTGCTAAAATCAAACGCGGCAACAAACCTGCGACCCAGACGAACTAAGCCGCGAACTGAGCTTTTGGTCAAGCTTTTCGCGAAAAGCTTGCGAGGAGTTTGAGAGGCAGAGCCTCTCGGTCAAGGCACAAAAGTGACGTGGCAATAAAGCAGTAAATAGCACAACAAACTTCCGACTAAATAGGCGCGGCAATAACAAAAATTCGAGCGTATGCAAAACTAATGCATACGCTCTTTCTATCTGCGGATATTATTGCCGCGCCCGAAATCAACGGCGATAGCTCGTTGATTTCTCGACCCGAGGAACGAGGGGCGAAAACTCACAAACTAGCAACCACAAGCAAATGTCCGATCACACAAACAAAGTCCTGATTTTTGGACTTATAGCACTATCGTACAGGTATCTATATCTGAATCCAACAGAGTGCGGTGTTCTTATCAGAAGTACTGCGGTAGCCAAGGTCGCCCCTGACGGGTCGAGTCATCGGAAACGCTTCGCTGTCCGATGACGGGCGCGGCAATAATTTACGCAGACAGAAAGAGCGTGGACATTTGTATTGTCCACGCTCGTATTTTTGTTATTGCCGCGCCTTATTTGGTCGATAGTTCGCTGTTCTCTTATTGCTTGCTTTTGCATTTTGGTTTTGCGCCTTGATGCGAGGGCTCTGCCCTCGCGCTCCCGCAAGCTTTTCGCGAAAAGCTTGACCAAAAGCTCTCTTCCTTGGCATTCTATCCTACTTCGTTCTCTTGACCCCATTCAACCCTTTCTCTCTCATGATCTCAGGATAATCCTTATAAGCCCTGTCACAATCACAATCCCCGCTTACTCCCCTCACCCTGCCCGATGAAGTATACTGCCACATACCATAAGCCATATCATATGGCGGCTTATCCACCCCATATGCCGCTACCCACACATCATACCTCTCCCGACACTTCACGGGCACTTTCTCCGTCAGAAAATTCGCATAACTGTAAACCGCCGCATAATACCCCGCTTTTTCCAGCTTATCACAGAAAGTGTCCACCATCTCCCCTATCACCTTATTCGACAGCCCTCTCTGTGACTTATCCTCGATATCATAGCAAAGCGGATACTCAAAGCTTTTCCCCTTCACCGCCTGCAAAAATACCTCCGCTTCCTGTTCAGCTTCGCGGGCGCTCACTGCGTAGGAATACCAATACGCCCCCACATCCAGACCCGCCGCCTTTGCCCCGCGGTAGTTCTCCTCAAAACAGCTGTCCTTCTGCGAGATATACCTGCCGTGCCCCGCATTTATCATCACAAACCTATACCCCGCCCCCCTGACTTTTTCAAAATCCACATCGCCCTGCCATTTTGAAACATCTATCCCCTTAACAGCCATATTCTTCTCCTTTCTGTGTCGTTCACTGTAACATTCAGGGCAGTATCCTCACCCTGAATACATCTGACTTGAACACCAGCACCTCGCCGCTTTCAGCTTTCAGCGCCCGAAACTGCGCATCTATCTCACCGACCTCCGACAGCAGATCACCATCGGGGGCAATCTCGCCCCCGTATATCTGTATCACCCGCTGTGTGCCGCCGAAGTCCAGCACTATATCATAATATGCGCCCTCAAATTTCGGGTGAATAACCCTGTGCACCCTCAGACCGTTCTCATTCCTGTGACCAAGCACATTCCCCCGCGGCAGAGTTACCCGCCCGCAGTCATCTATCGCTATCAGCATACTATACCTCCTTCTGACCGTACCTGTCGTCATAGCACATCACCGTTGTGGTAATGCCTTTCCTGCCCCCGACCACTTTCACATAGTTTATTTTCTTCCCTGTCAGCGTGCTTTCTCCCGATGCCTTGCCCATCAGGTCTTCACCCAGCCAGCCCATGTAGGTCATGCCCACTTTTCTGACCCCCTTGTTTGAATAGTCCAGCTTGTGCTGAAGCCCCACCTGCGGGTCGTAAAGCCACTGCATATCCAGCGGATAGTACCTTGTCCTGACTATATTCATCCTCGCCGCCGATGCATCATGGGCTTCATAAGGATAGGTGTCCCCCAACTCCTTCATATAAACATCCGACAGCAGATATCTGCTGTCCAGAGAACTTGTGATCGAAAGCTTCTTCACCCCCGAATAATCAATGACCCTCTGTGTGCCCGCCGTCATTCTCACCGTGTTCTGCCCGCTGACAAAGGGGTACAGCCCTGTCGCCTTTATGCAGTAAGCCACCGCCGCTTCCCACACCGTCGACCCCTCGTTGATGTATATGTTCCCCACCACAGGGGTAGGGTCTTCGTAGCTTATGTAGGCGCTTGTCAGGTTCGCCTGACAAAGGCTTTTCAGCGTGACATTGGTGTTTATCCTCGGATAAGGCTCATTCTGTGCCAACAGTAAAGTATACCCCCGCGAACTTACCCTCACCGCAGTACCGCTGCCCGTATCCACATCAAGCTGTAAAATGCAATCCATTCTCCATCTCTCCTTTCCCTTTTGTGGGTCATCTCAAATTTATATTCGCTATTATATCTCATACCCCCCGAACCTAAGCCTGTATACCCCCCCGACTTCCCCTCGTTTCTCCGTCAGCACCCCCTCGCGGAGAATCATCGCCCCGTAACTCCTGCCGTCCGCAACCACAGTGCTGACATCCGAAGCAAAATCCTCGATCATCCCCTGCAACATAGCCCTCTCATCAGGCGCGAATTTCCCCATAGCCAGTATCTCCAACCCCTCCGAGCCGTTAGTCCGAAGCTCTATCCCGCCCCCGACTTTCACATATTCCACCTGCCTGTCTTTCCTGAATATGCTCACCGCCTCGGGATAAAGTGTCCTCGCCCCAAGTACCAGAGTATGTCCCACAGGTGCCGCTATCTCAAATCCCATCAGACCGATCCCCTCTCTTCCGAAACCTCTTTCATGCACACCCCGAATACCACTTTCATCTCTCTTACCAGCCTCATGTTCTGCATATCTCTCCCCGATGCTCCAAGCTCCACCGTGACCGCGCCGAAATCCCTTATCATCGCCGCTCCCGCGCAGGCTTCAAAGCACCTGTCGTCAAAGCTGTTATGGTCACCGAATCTCCCCGCCTTGCCCATCAGCTTCACCCTGAATAATATCTCACCGCTGACCGCTGCATCCCCCGAATCTATCCGCTTTCCCGCATCCACCAGCCTTACACTGTCAAGCGCCCATACCGCCGTACAGCCCTCAACATCTCCCAGAACAATGTCCGTGTATTCCTCCATCGCCGAAAATCCCGCACTTTCAAGCACCTCTGCCAGAGCTTCCTTTATTCCCCCAAGCCCCAGACTGTCCGCTGTCATAACCATCATTTCAATTCCTCCTCACATAGTCTCAAACATGAACCCGCCACCGGGCATCAGCCATTCAATACGCGCCATAGCCTGCTTTTTAAGCTCCGCCGCAGCACTTATCCTGTGGCTGAAATCCCCGTTGATATCCGCACTTCCCGCGATAGTCACCGCGTTCTGCTCACGGCAGGCTTCTCTACATACATAGTCATAAACCGCCATACAAGCCGCCGCATATTCGCAGGCAGGCACAGCGTCCCAAGATACCCTGTCAACGTCCAGACTGTCTTCCACAGCCTTCATAGCCTCACTCACCAGCCTCTCGACCTCGGCGGTTTTGTCATTCTGCAACCGCTCAGCTGATAAAAGCTGAGAAGCACCTTGTCAAAATCAAGCATATATACTCCTTTCCGCCCCAAAGGGCATTTCAGTTTAATAAACGGCAAAACAAAGCGGGTTATGCCAAGGAAACAAAGCGCGCGGTCAAGCCTCCCGCAAGCCTTTCGCGAAAGGCTTGACCCAAAGCTCCCCTCCTTGGCATTCTTCCCCAACTCCGTCGCCGCCCTGCCAACAATTGTGAATTATACAAGTCCTGTCACCAGCACCCCCACAGCATCCTCGCATACCTTAGTCACTCCCGCCAGCAGCGAACAGCTTATCTCATTCATCTGCGTGCCTATCAGCTTATCACTGTCCACCATCACATCACTGCCCAGTATCAGCTCCGCCGCCGCAGTGCTGTCAACACCAAGCACCTTGTTTGCAGGCATCTCTCCGCACTTCACCAGCGTCACACCGTAAGGCGTCTTTATCCTGCCGCTTGTCATAAAATCCCCCACACAGAACTTCATCTCAGGCAGAGCAAGTATCTGCGCCATCACCGCAGGACTGCACACCATCACATCCATGTCGTGAGTGCTCATATCGCTCCAGAACTTCGCGATATCCGCATAAGTTATGGCATCCCCCGCAATAGTCGAAGGCTCCACATCGGTGATAAGCTCTGTGCATATCCAGCTGTTCAGCCCCCTGCCCACAGATTCGCCTATGTCCCTCAGCACTATGCCGAAAGCCTCTAACCTCTGCTTTCTCACCGCCTCGTAGGAACTGCTCAGCATCCTCGCGAACTTCTTTACCTCGCTTGCCGTACTGTTCAGCACCACCGTTGTCTCAGGCAGATCATCCCCCTGATCCACAGGACTGCTGCCCGAACGTGTTATGGTGAATCCCCTGAAATCCATGCCGTCCGTGCGTGATACCGCCCCGCATACCACCTCGGCTATGCTTACTTTCTCCAAGCCCTTCTTTATCATTCTTCTCACATACTCGGGAAAAAGCACCGCCGACTGCGCCGTCACGAAGAACTTCTCCACCCTGTCGCTGTCCGCCCCCGATACCTTGATACCGAAGCGCTTCAGCTGTCTTTCAAAAGCATCCAGACCGCCCAGCTCCGTACCCTTGTAACCCTCATCGGGGTCAAGCTCCGTCAGCGCCTGAGTAAAGCTCTTTCCTGTGATGTTGTAAAGTGATTTTTCAAGTCTGATATTGTCTGATATTGTCGTACATAATTACCTCCATATTCTCCTGCCGTATACTTCACCGAGCGCCCCCCGGCGGATAAAACAGCGTTCGGTTCTTGATATTTCCCGACTTTCCCCGCGTGTCAGCCGCTAAATAACCCCATAAGACCATCCGTCCCGCTGTCAGCAACCGCTTAAAAGTCCAAGAAATCTCCCTCATTCACCCCCACCCCGCCGCCACAAAGTCCAAAATATTACTCTCTTATCGTTTTACCCCAAGGCACTACACCCTGAAAGCCTCCATCTCACCGCTGTCACAGCCCTCATAAGCCGCCACACCTGACGCTTTCCCCGAAGCCGCTTCCTCTCTCAGCTGACGTGAAAGCTTCTTTTTCAGTTCCAACAAAGCAAACACATCAAGACCGTCCACCTCACCGATGTCCGCGCTCTTAACAAAGCTCCCAAGCCTGATGATATCCGCTCTCAGGTCCTCGCAGAAGCACGCCTGCATCTCCCTTATCACATCGATATCACTGCCGCCATACACCTTCGTGACCCCCGCCGCCCTTTGCGCAGGCACCGCCACAAAGCTCCACTCGTAAGCGTCCACAGGCTCATCAAGGGTCACATAGCAAAGCTTCCCGCCGTAGCTCCTGCCCTTGATATGCGAACAGCCACCCTTAGCACCGTCAGCCCCGCATACCGAGCATATCTTCTTCGCCACCGAGCATCCCACCGATACCTCTTTCTTTATGCCACCCTCTATCTCAGCAATCAGCGACTTGTTCCGCTCCGTCCTCACCATGTAGGCAAAGCCTATCAGCGCCCTGTAAGCCCTGCCGTCCATAGTCTTCCTCTCAGGGTAAGACCTCACTTCCGTGTCATATATCCTCGCCGTCTGACCCCTGCTGCTGTGGTCATGGTCAAATATCCCCGTCCTGCCCACAAACAGCTCAGCCAGCTTGTCCAGCGCCTCATCAGAGAACCTCTCATAGTCCCTGTCAACGTCGTTATCGCAAAGCAGTACGCTGAAACAGTACACCTGCCCCGCTTTCAGCTCCCCCACCGCATGACGGTTTATCTTCTCCATTACCTCTTCCGTGATACCTATCTTCTCTCCGTTCATTTCCCGCTTCTCCTCTCTTCTTCCGCTTCGTTTTCAAGTTCTATCTTCCTCGCCTGAGCGTTGTACAGCCTCGACCTCGCCAGCGCTTCTTCGTCCTGAAGATTAATGTTCCCCCACTCGATATCCACCCCGCAGTCCGTGCCGCAGGTCCTCAGAAAAGCCTCGCATATGTCCCTGAGTACAGGCTCTAACAATCGCCTGTAATACTCCAGCTCGCTTGTCAGTATGTCCGCCTGCTGACTGCTCATCCTCTCCGTGGTAGACCAGTTCAGCCCCAGCAGAAAGGGCGGCACCGAAAGCTTAGCTATCAGCTGTTCCAGTAACTGCCTTACAGGCACTTCCGTGTCAATAAGCTGATTCTCCGCCCCGATGACCTTTATACCCACATCGCCCACCGTGATAAAATCCTTGACTATGCCGTTCTTTGCGCTCTGCATACCGTCCGCCCAAGCCGCCGCTATCTCCTGCGCCCTCTCCCTTGCGTACCTCTTGTCCGAACCGTCCTCCGCAGGCTTGTAAGTCACCGCATAGCGCACGTTTCCTACCCTGTCAAAGTTCTGCCCTATGCACTGGTATATCCTCATAAGCACACTGCTTATGGCAGGCAGTCCGCGAAGTACCGATACTCCGTCAGGGTGTTTGGGGCTGGGATTCATCACCGTGTAAAGCAGTTTCTCGGGCTCGGGAACTTTCATCACCTCACCGCCCCCATAAAAGCAGAACTCCCTGTCCAGCGCCCCCTTACCCTGCTTCACCCTGAAAAGACTGCTGTCCCCGACCACAAGCCCCCTGACGGTCATAGTCTCCCTGTCCGTAACTATCCTGCCTACAGCCCTGCCGTAGGTCAGCAGACTGTCCAGATACATATCCGCAAAGGTGTTCAGGCTTTTTCCCGAGATACCCACCGTCACCTCTCTGCAAAAGCTTTCCAGTTCGTCATCGAACCTCTCATCTCTCGCCATGACTTTGAAATCTCCCACCAGACGTATTATCTTCCCGAAACAGGCATCTATCACAGGCACAGTCGCCCTCAGCCCGTCGTATATCCCACCTTCAAGGCACCCCTCGTCCGCAGCCAGACGGAATATGCTCTCCCCCGCCTCAGCCGAAAAGCACTGCCTTTCGTAGGATTTTTCTTCCCTGTCCTTTCTCCCGAATATCTTCAATCCGAGTCCTCTCCTTTCCTCTGTCATACCGATATCACCGCAAATCCGCTCTCCGTACCCTCATCAAGCGAACTCACAAAATACCTCATATCGTCCATAGCATGATCGTTCTCCTTTATGGGCTGATCTCTCCCCGAGCTTTCTTCCCACCTGTAAAGCGTGAACTCCCTGAGTATGTCCTTACATTCAGCCCCGAACCTCAAACGTCCGTCACGTATCATGTCCTGTGTCCTGCGTATCCCCGATATCACATCGTTCTTCGCCTGTATCACCCGATATCTGCCGTGCCTGCGTATGCACTGTATAAACGAAGCCGCCGAGGGGTCACAGACCACGTAGTCTATCTCCCTGTCCCCCGCCAGTTCTTCCAGAGCCTCATAGTGTTCCTCATCGGTACGCCTGCTGCCCTCTCTCGCCGAATCGTAGTAGTACTCCCCTATCCTGTACCATATGTCCTCTTTCAGCCCCCAAAGCCCGAAACTGCTCGGATTGACTGTCCCGTAGTCACAGCTCACCGCGAACCTTTCGCAATCATTTGGCACTTCATAGATAACATATTTCTTCTCGTCAAACATGGGATAAACCAGCCCCTCAGCCGCACTCCACCGCCCCAGAACGAACCTCTCGTAAAACGCACCCGAATAAAGCCTCTCGTACCGCCTTTTCACTTCCTCGCTCAGCGAGGGGTTGTCATTCAGCTCAAAATGTATGTACAGCAGATTCTTCTCCGCCGCCTTGTTTATCCATTCCCGCTTGAACCAGTGATAGGGATTGTCAGGGTTGCAGTTGAACCACAGCTTTGACCCCCTCACCGAACACCTCGCCACCGCCTGCTCCACAAAGCTCCGCGGCATAAGTGCCGTTTCGTCCATAAGTATCCCCGCCAGTGTGACACCCTGTATCAGCGCCGCCGAAGCCTCATCTCTTCCCCCGAAGAGATAATACCTGTTCCTTTTCCCGCCGAAATCCACGTCCATGTAGTTCTTCGATACGTTCTCCGCCACCGTGAACCCCAGCTTTTCCGCCCATCTCAGCAGTTCCGTCACCAGATTTCTCCTAAGACTTATTATCGTCTTCCCGCAAAACCCGAAATTTTTCCCGTTGAACCGCCCCATGGACCACACCAGAAAACTCAGCGCCATGCAGCTTGTCTTTCCCGACCTCACCGCACCGTCGCAGATTATCCCGTCATACTTCCTGTAAGCAGAGTTCGCCCACCACTTGAACAGAAACCTCTGCTTAGCCGAAAACACCAGAGGATACCGCTTCCTACTCATCAGCATCGCCCCCATTCCCGGCTGTTTCCCCTATTTCGGGCGGACTTACCCCCACCGCCGCCAGAAACTCCTCCGCCGTTTTCACTTCTCTCAGTTCGGGCATAAGCACAGCCAACTCCTCCAGAACCTTCTTCCAAGCCCTTTCCGCACCTATTTTCCTACTCATCATAATCTCCCCCTTCTATCTCCGTTTCGTCCATATCCTGTGATCCACCGTATACCGCATTCAAAAACTCCTGCGCCGCCGATACTTCCTTAAGTTCAGGGTCAAGCTCCACCAGCTTCTCCAGAGCCTTCTGCCTGTCAAAAAACTTCATCTCAACACCGCCCCCCTTGACCTTCTTTATCTCCGATACGTTGAAAAGGTCAGCAGAAAGCACTTCTTCCCTTGTAGGTTCATCCGCAAAAAGCAGAGCCGCCGCATCGTTTATGCTCCCGAATGCCAGCCTCGAAAGCCCCGTCTTCACATAACATAAGTTCTGAATATCATCACTGTCCAGCTTGCGTATCGCCCGCTTCACCGAAGCTTTTGAAAGCATATCCGCCTCCAGCTCCTTAGCTTCCTCAGGGCTGAACCCCAACCGCACCGCCGTCTCCGAACCGTTTCTCGTCCTCACAAACATCTTCGCAAATCTTGTTGGTGTAATTTTCATAATAGTTCCTCCTTTTCTTGGCTTCATACAAAAGCCTTTTCACTATCACCCTTTTACCCCCAAAAAGTTGTACGTTTTTGTACAACTCTTGCAGAAATATGTCCGAGTTAAATGATAAAACATTTGTTTGACCAAACAACTATCCGTAAAACTGTGTACTTCTCACAAGAAACCCGCATTCAAATATAAATATGTTAAAACATCAAAAATGCCTTTTTTGCCCCTTTCCGTACCACAAAAAAAAACACCCCAAAACCAAAAACCGACAGCCCGCCCCCCGCGAACTGCCGATAAAACAAAATACGTTTATCCCGCTGACACACCATTCTATACAACCTTTAAACAGGCAATATCAATAGTTGACAGTATTCTTCCCCCAGCCTGCGGCGGGCAAGAATACCTCAAATATATTATATTGGCGTATGAAGCAGTGTGCTAAAGGGATAGCCGATAAAACAAAAAGCGGAGGACCGCCGTACCAAGGTACAGCAGTTCTCCGCCAAATTTATATCCTATTTATTCCAGACCGGCCCACTCGTCCATCATCTCATCAAGCTCGGTCTTCTTCGCTTCCAGAGCGTTGCATTTCTCCGTCATAAGCTCAAAATTCGCCGCAACATCGGGGTTAGCTATCTCATTCTCCAGCCTGAAGATATCCACCTCAGCCTGCTCGATAAGCTCTTCCAGCTCTTTCAGACGCGCCCTGCGCTTCGCCTCCAGCTGACGCTGCTCCTTGCTGCGGTAGCTAATCTCCTTCTGCGCCCGCCTGTCCTGCTCCGCCTGAATGCGCTTCTGCTCCGCAGCTGCCTCCGCCGCCGATTTGTCAGCCGCACTCACAGCCGCCGCATAAGCGTCAAAATTGCCCTCGTAGCAGTTCACCTCGTCCGCCTTTACCTCGATTATCCTGTCAGCCACCTTGTTGATAAGGTATCTGTCGTGGGATACAAGTATGATAGTACCGCCGAATTCAGCAAGCACATCTTCCAGAACTTCTTTCGTGTTCAGGTCAAGGTGGTTGGTGGGCTCATCGAGGATAAGCACATTGCCCCGTGTGTATGCCATTATAGCGAAACACAGCTTAGCCCTCTCGCCGCCGCTGAGCACCGATATAGGCTTGAATACGTCCTCCCCCGTCAAAAGTACCGAACCCAGAGCCTTTCGCGCCTCCGCAGGTGTCATCGAGGGGAACCTGTCAAGCATCTCATCGATGACCGTGCTGCCCATGTGCAGTATGTTGTGCTCCTGCTCAAAGTAGGATATCTTCACGTTTCCGCCCCACACGATGTTCCCCCGCTCATGGGGTATGATATTCTGTATCAGCTTCAGTATGGAAGTCTTGCCGATGCCGTTTGAACCGATTATCGCCGCGTGCTCACCCCGCCTGATGTGCATATCAAGGCTGTTTATAAGGGTCTTGCGGCTCTCCCCCTCGCCCACCACCAGCGGACAGTCTATCACCTTGACAATGTCCTTGGTAGGCTCGATATCGTATTCAAGCTTTATCTTGGGCGGTCTTGTGAACATCAAAGGCTTCTCGATGCGCTCTATCCTGTCCAGCATATGCTGCCGCGATTTCGCCATCTTCGCCGTGGAAGCCCTCACCTTGTTCTTGGCGATGTACTCCTCCAGCTTCTTTATCTCCTCCTGCTGAGATTCCCACTCTTTCAGCTGACGTTCCGCATTGTGCTTCTTCTGCACCACATAAGCCGAATATCCGCCCTTGTAAGAGGTCAGCCTGCCCAGCTCTATCTCGCATATCCTGGTGCATATCTTGTTTAAGAAGTATCTGTCGTGAGATACTATAAGTATCGACCCCTTGTAGCTTTTCAGGTAGTCTTCCAGCCACATCAGCGTGGTAAAGTCCAGATGGTTCGTAGGCTCGTCAAGTATCAGAAGGTCGGGACATTCCAGCAGAAGCTTCGCCAGTGCCAGACGTGTCTTCTCACCACCCGAAAGTGAGGATATCACCCTGTCACGGGGCACATCCCCGAAGCCCATACCGTTGAGTATACGGCTGATGTTAACATCTATCCTGTAACCGTCATTAGCCTCAAAATACGCCGAAAGCTCCGCGTATTCCGCGCTGACAGTCTCCAGCTCAGCCCCCACAAGACCCGTCATCTGCTGTTCCAGCTCGTCCATCCTCTTCCTAGCCGCCAGAAGCTTGTCAAAAGCCTTGTGAAGCTCCGCATCAATGGTGGAATCACTTTCCAGACCGCTGTTCTGCCGCAGAAAACCTATGGTGCAGTTCTGCGAAATCTCCACCGACCCCAGACCGTCATCGGTCTTGTCAAAACCCATGCTCCCCGTCAGAATATTCAGCAGCGTGGATTTTCCGCAGCCGTTCACACCGATAAGACCAATGGTCTCCCTGTTCTCGATGACAAGGTTGATATCCTTCAAAAGCGGCTCGCCATTAAAATATTTATATAAATGTTCGATCTTTACCAGCATAACTTTCTCCTGTCATTTTCCCTGATCTTTCCTGCACTTTATCCCAAGCTTCAAGCGTCCGATGAAATATGTGCATTATCTTTTTTATTATATCACAGGATATGTGAAAAGTAAAGATATCAAAAATGAATTATCTGACCAAAAAATTCCGCGGCAGAAAACCCGCGCCCCAAACAACCTAAGCCGCGAATAGAGCTTTGGCTCAAGCCTTTCGCGAAAAGGTCCTCGGCCGGACGGGCCAATTTCGCGGCAGCAAACCTTCGCACCAGACTAACTATGCCGCGAACTGAGCTTTTGCTCAAGCTTTTCGCGAAAAGCTTGCGGGAGCGCGAGGGCAGAGCCCTCGCATCAAGGCGCCAAAGCAATAATGCCTAGCAAACCATAAGAGGAAATCAAACTACCCGCCCTGTCAAAAAGGCGCGGCAATACCAGATATTCCGAGCGTATGCGACCGTATGCCACCTCACAAACTATCCGCGTAAAAATATTGCCGCGCCCGTCATCGGACAGCGACAGCGTATCCGATGACTCGACCCGAGGAACGAGGGGCGAAAACTCGCAAACTATCGCACACAGCAAATGTCCGAATGTATAAGCAAAGTCCTGATTTTTGGACTTATAGTACTATCGGACAAATATCTGTATCTGAATCCAACAGAGTGCGGCACTCTTATCCATACGTACTGCGGTGGATAGGTCGCCCCTTACGGGTCGAGAAATCAACGAGCTACCGCCGTTGATTTCGGGCGCGGCAATAATATCCGCACATAGTTTGAGCGAACGCATACGGTCGCATACGCTCGTAATATCTGGTATTGCCGCGCCTTTTTGGTCGGTAGTTTGCTGTGCTATTTATGGCACTCTTGCCGCGTCGCTTTGGTGCCTTGACCGAGAGGCTCTGCCTCTCGAGCTCTCCGCAAGCCTGCTAGCGCGAGGCATATGCCGACGCAGTCGCATAAACCGCGCGCTTTGATTCGCGGCATAGTTTGTTTGGTGCGCAAGTTTGCTGCCGCGCTTGAGCCAAAGCTCTCTTCCTTGGCATTCTCTCCTCAGCCGCAAATCTACCCCCTTATCAAAAACTTTTACACCTCGGTGTCTTTACATTTATAAAAAAATATGTTATAATGATTTATAGTTTGCTGTAGGATGGAAACAGCAAACCACCACACCATGATGAACCACCGCAAGACCGCGTATTTACGGGGCTTGCGTCAAATACACCGAAAGGATAGATGGCAGATTGGAGAATAATAAGATCACCCTTTACGGCTTCAATAATCTTACCAAGACCCTCAGTTTTAATATATACGATGTTTGCTACGCTAAGGGACAGAAAGAACAGAAGGACTATATCGAGTATATCGACGAGCAGTATAACTCCGAACGTCTCACCAAGATACTCTGTGACGTTACCGAGATGATCGGTGCCCGCGTCCTTAATATCTCAAAGCAGGATTATGAGCCCCAGGGCGCTTCGGTGAATGTGCTTATTGCCGAAAAGGAGCTGGATAAGGATTCTATCGACCCCTCCTGCAATCTGGGCATTCTTCCCGATACTCCCGAGATGATACACGCTCACCTTGATAAGAGCCATGTGACGGTACACACCTTCCCCGAGTATCATCCCGATAACTCTATCTCCACCTTCCGCGTGGATATAGACGTATCCACCTGCGGTACTATCTCTCCGCTTAATGCGCTGAATTATCTGATAGCCAGCTTCGATTCCGATATCATCACTATCGACTACCGCGTTCGCGGCTTCACCCGTGATGTGCTGGGCAAAAAGTTCTTCATTGACCACGATATAACTTCCATTCAGGATTATATCGATAAGTCCACGCTGACCAGATATGACGCCATTGACGTGAATGTATATCAGTCCAATATTTTTCACACCAAGCTGCTGATAAAAGAGATCGACCTCCAGAACTACCTGTTCAAAAAGGACGTTTACGAGCTGACACCCAAACAGCGTCTCGATATCACCGACAGTCTCCGCCGCGAAATGATAGAGATATACAGCGGCATGAACATTTATTAAGTAAACAACAAGCCCCTTCCCCGAAAAACGGGTCAAAGGGGCTTGATATGCATATTCTCTTCAGACAATAACAGAAGATATGTCCCTGAAATGATTTTTACAGTACTGTTTTTTGTACATTTGATACACTACATTTTTCAGCAAAGTCAAGTGCTTTGCGTTAAAGAGGAGTGAGCTTAATGAGCTTAGACCAGAGTCGTGCCCCACTTTACGAGGCACTTAAAAAACACATGAAAAACCGTATCGTCCGACTTGACGTGCCCGGGCATAAGGGCGGACGTATGAATAAAGAACTTAAAGCTTTTCTTGGCGACCAGTGTATGGCGTGCGATGTCAATTCCATGAAAAATCTGGATAACCTCTGCCACCCTGTATCTGTCATAAAGGAAGCTGAACAGCTGGCGGCAGACGCTTTCGGGGCTGACCACGCATTCTTCATGGTGGGAGGCACTACCTCAGCCGTGCAGACTATGGTGTTCACCGCCTGCAAAGCGGGTGAAAAGATCATCATGCCTAGAAACGTCCACAGGAGCGCCATCAACGCCCTTGTCGTATGCGGCGCTGTGCCTGTCTACGTTGACCCCGGCACCAACAAGCGTCTTGGCATACCCCTTGGTATGTCCGTCAGCGATGTTGAAAAAGCTATCCGCGAACACCCCGATGCCAAGGCGGTGCTGGTGAACAATCCCACCTATTACGGCATATGCTCCGATATCCGCGGGATAGTCAAACTCGCCCACGAACACGGTATGCTGGTGCTTGCGGACGAAGCCCACGGCACTCACCTGTATTTCGGCGAGGGTCTGCCCTGCTCGGCTATGGCGGCGGGGGCTGATATGGCGGCTGTCAGCATACACAAAACAGGCGGAAGCCTTACCCAGTCATCGCTACTGCTGTGCAAAAACACAGTATCAGAGGGCTATGTGCGCCAGATAATCAACCTGACCCAGACCACCAGCGGCTCATATCTGCTGATGGTGAGCCTTGATATCGCCAGAAAGAACCTGGCTCTTAACGGCAAGGAGCTTTTCGCGAAGGCTGTGGCATATTCAAACTACGCCCGCGAGGAGATAAACAAGATAGGCGGCTACTACGCCTACGGCAAGGAGCTGGAAAACGGCGATGATTTCTATGCCTTCGATTCCACCAAGCTAAGCGTGCACACCCGTGATATCGGGCTTGCGGGAGTTGAGGTCTACGATATACTACGCGATGACTACGATATCCAGATAGAGTTCGGGGATATCGGCAATATCCTCGCCATAGTTTCCGCAGGCGACAGAGAACTTGAGATAGAGCGCTTCATATCCTCACTCAGCGAGATAAAGCGCCTTTATTCAAAAGACCCCACAGGTCTTTTCGACCACGAGTACATCGACCCGCAGGTTGAAATGTCCCCGCAGAAAGCCTTTTACAGCGACAAGCACCCCGTATGGATAAACGAGAGCGAAGGTCAGATATGCGGAGAATTCGTGATGTGCTATCCCCCCGGCATACCAATACTAGCCCCCGGCGAGCGCATAACAAGAGAGATTATCAGCTACATAAACTACTGCAAAGAGAAAGGCTGCCTGCTGACAGGTACGGAAGATCTGGAGATCAATTATATTAATGTGGTAGAATAACTAGGGTAATAATATGGGCAGGAGAACAATTATATTAAGGTGGGCAACGGATAATAAATATGAATAAAGAAAAAGTAAAAAATAAAGTAGTCAATGGCTGTCTGATCGCCATTATTGGTTGGTCGCTTTTTTTCGCTGTCATGGTTGCTATCAGTGTGCTTCCAAAGATCCATACATCTTTTGGCGATAAAGAGATCGAGATCATTCGCAAACATATGGGCATTACGATCGATGGCAATTCTACTCCCGTAAAGCTAAAGGAAACTCATGGCGGCGGGGATAGTTTCTATGAGCTGTGGCTTGAAGATATCGATGATCCCGAAAAATTTATGGAGAACTGCTATGACGGGTCATACGCTGTTATTGAGGACAAAAGTGATCTGCAAGAATTCGGCGGAGGATTTCCGTATGAATACAATTACGATGACAGGTTATTATTTGAGGATTCATATATCGTGTACACCCGTGCGTATAACAATGGGTCTAAACCCAGTCGCTATTATTATATAATAGCGTTTTACAAAGACGGGGACAGCTTCAAAGCGAAGGTCGTTGATGAAGATTGATAACAAGGCAAAAAGAGGGTAATAATATGGACAACAAATCAGATTTCAGGATAAGCGCAGTAAGCGAGTGAGTGAAAGAAATATGATAAAATACATATCAAAAGAAGACAAACCGAAAATAAAGCCCGGTTGTCTGATAGTCTCTTTGGGCGTGTGGGGGTTTTTCATCTTCATAATAATAAGCATAATTATAAGTACGCTTCCGAAGACCTATACATCTTTCGGTGACGAAGAGATGGAGATTATCAACCAACGTCTGGGCATTACGATCAAGGGAAGTACGACCCCCGTAAAGCTGAAGTGGATCCGTGGAAGAGACCCTGATTATGAACTTTGGCTGGAAAATATAGATGACCCCGAAGAGTTTATGGAGAACTGCTATAACGGCACGTACTTTGTTGTTGAGAACAAAAGTAATCTGATAGAATTCGGAGAGAAAAAAATCAGTTCATTATACGATTACAACAGCAGTTTAACAGCAGGCAGTTCATATATCATCTACAACTGCGATAGATACAGCGAATATAATGTAGTGTTCTACAAGGACGGAGACAGTTTCAAAGCAAAGGTCTATGCAGATGATAGATAAAAAGAGGGTAATAATACGGACAACAAACTGTATCTAAGGATAAGCGCAGTAAGCGAGTGAGAAAAGAATTATTATGAAAAAAACAATAAAACAATTGATTCGTGACTTTCTTAAACTCATTGCAGCAATTGTTATTTTTGGCGCATTAGTATATTTCATCATAGATCATGCGACGCACCGCACAATCAGATTTTTCGGTGATGAAGATATCGAGATGATCCACAAAAGAATGAGTATTACGATAGAGGGAAATACAACTCCCGTTAAATTTGAGGAAACTCATGGCGCCGGGGATTATTCCTATTACCTTTGGCTGAAAAATATCGATGACCCGGAAGAGTTTATGGAGAACTGCTATGACGGCACGTACTCTGTTGTTGAGAACGTAAATGATCTGAAAAAAGGTTTCGGTGATGAGGGTCGCGATTACGATTATGATAATGACCTTAGATTGGGCAGCGCATATATCGCATACAACTGCGATAGATACAGCGAATATAATATAGCGTTCTACAAGGACGAAGACAGCTACAAAGCAAAGTTATATGCAGCCAAGCGTTAACAAGAAAAAGAGGGTAATAATATGGACAACAAACAAGATTTCAAAAACCCCAACGAGGTAAAACAACCTCTGAGCAGTAACAATATACAGGGCTTTCAGGGGAACGGCGCATTCTATCAGGAGCTCACTCCTGCGAAGCCGAAGCGCGATCTCAGGATAAACGCAAGCATATCGGGCAAGACCTTCGGCAGAGTGGTGCTGGGTTTTGTGGGGGCTTCCGCCATCGGGCTGATAGCGGCTGTCATCGTGATACTCAGATTTATATTCGGGTGAAGCTATGGCTGATTTTTTCATACGCGAAGTACGTCCCGAGGATGCCGAAGATATCGCCGAAATAAGCCGCGAAGACCTGGGCTATCCCTGTGATGCGGAGATGGTCAGGGCGAATATATCGGGGCTGGACAGTTCCCGCGAAGCAGTTTTCGTTGCCGAGATGAACGGCAGAGCCGTGGGGTATATCCATGTAGAAGAGTACAAAGTTTTGTACTGTGAGAAGATGGTGAACTATCTGGGGCTGGCAGTAAGCGGCAAATGCAGACGGTTGGGCATAGGTGCGGCACTGATAAAAGCCGCGGAAGAATGGGCTAAAGAGCGTGGCATAACGCTAGTTCGACTGAATTCGGGCAGCACCCGAATAGGGGCACATGAGTTCTACAAGCGGCAAGGCTACAATGGCGACAAGATGCAGGTGCATTTCACCAAGAGATTATAAGTACATAAGATTGGATAGGTATAAATATGACACAGGAAGTTAACAGGGATAATATCCCGCCAAGACCCAAAAAGAATAAGGGTTGTATCATCGCGGTGGTGGTGATGGTGCTGCTGTTTTTCGGGTTTATGCTTTACGCTATGATAGACTTCCGAAACATGATCCATAAGGACTGGAAACGTTTCGATGATGAACGCATAGCAAAAGTCGAGAAATATCTTGATATGACCATTCCCGACGAAGTTACTCCGGTGAGATTCAAGTGGTATTCTGCTCCGGGGGATGGCACTTGTTTCAACAAGCTGATAGTTGAAGGTATAAGCGACCCGAATGATTTTATTGACAAAGCTTTTTCGGGGGCAGATATAAAAGAAATCACGCCCGATAATGAAAGGTTTTCAGGAATATGTAACACGCTGTACGAAGTATCTGAAGATCTGGATCTCAGTATAGAATTCTCCGATGTATACGAACGTGTATCCACCAAAAAAGACGAAAGAATAGATAAATATTACATAGGCTTCAGCAAAACAGACAGCGGTTATTGTGCTGTGATAACTTGTCTGAATGATTATTAAAGACAGAAAATGAGAAACATCTCACCAAGAGATTATGAGTACATAAAACAGGACAGAAACGAGCTGACAGTATGGAAAAAGAAAAAAGTCCAAAGAAAAAACAGCTGATAACAAACTTGATAAGAATAGCTCTTCTGCTACTGGTATTTTTCGGGGCTTTAATATACCCTTGCTATCATTTCATGAAACAAACCCACAAAGACTGGGACACTTTCAATGATAAACGCATAGCCGAAGTTGAGAAGCGCCTTGACATGACTATTCCGTCGGGTGCCGAACCTTTAAAGTTTAATTGGTCTACCGGTGCAGGAGATGTCCAAGCAAGGCTGATAGTCGGCGGTATAAGCGATCCCGAAGAATTTATCGAAAAGGCATTTCCGGAGATCGAGGTAAAAGAGCTTTCTGCTGATGAGAACCTGGCTGACGTACTGGACGCACTAAATGAAAGCACGCCCGAAAATGAAAAGAGCGGAGAACTGCTAAAAGTCCCGACCGATAATAAAAGCTTCGGTGATATTAAAAGCGAGCTGGAAGAATCAGCTTCAAAGTTGGGATACAGCATTGAATTTACCGAGGTATATGACCGTTTTTACCCTGACAGGATCCGGGGTATGTATTATTATTACATCGGCTTTGGCAAGGCTGATGACGGATATTATGCCAAGATATTATATTATACATTATAATTACTAACAGTTGAAAAGTTAAATAGAAGAGAGGGAACACCATGGATCTTTGGTTTACTGAAAAGCATACGGACGATGTTAATTTTACTATAAAGGTAAAGAAACAGCTCTACTCGGGCAAGAGCTATTATCAGGAGATAGATGTCTTCGATACCTACGAATTCGGGCGGGTGCTGGTGCTTGACGGCTTCATCATGCTGACCGAAAAGGACGAGTATATCTATCACGAGATGGTAACAGCCGTGCCTATGGCTGTGAATCCCGATATCAAGAATGTACTGGTCATCGGTGCGGGCGACGGCGGAACTATCCGCGAGCTGACCCGCTATGAATCCATCACAAATATCGATATGGTGGAGATAGACGAGCAGGTGGTGGAAGTCTGCAAGGAGTATCTCCCACAGACAGCCTGCAAGTTCGATGACCCCAGAGTACACCTGTTTTTTGAGGACGGTCTGAAATACGTCCGCCGAAAGAGCAGTGAATATGACCTTATCATAGTTGATTCCACCGACCCATTCGGCCCCGGCGAGGGTCTTTTCACAAAGGAGTTCTACGGCAACTGCTTCAAGGCGCTGACGGACGACGGCATACTGATAAATCAGCATGAGAGCACCTACTATGACAGCTATGTTGATATGGTGACCCGCACCCACAAGCGCATCGGCGCAAACTTCCCTGTTTCGATGGTATATCAAGCGCACATACCCACATACCCCTCGGGGCACTGGCTTTTCGGCTTTGCATCGAAGAACCTGCACCCCGTATACGACCTCAAAGCCGACCGCTGGAAAGAGTTCGGCATAAAGACCCGCTACTACAACACCGACCTGCACAAAGGCTGTTTCGCACTGCCCAATGATGTGCTGGAGATACTGGAGAATTCGTAACAACGGGAGTTTTAGACCAGGCACTTTTTTAGAATTATTACAGTATCATTTAATTGGAGAATAACCATGTATTATTTTTTATTTGATAATCATAATTCAAGAAATCAGGCGATAGATTGTGCTAACGATTATGACAGAGAAATCTGCGATAACTGCGGTGCTATACACATAAGATACAAAGGCATATTTAAATTCAAGATAATGGGAAAGCTTTATGATTATTATACCTATATCGGTATGCCCGTTATATCTGAAAAATTTTTGAATATTCTTAGGGAAAATGGATTCACAGGTTATGAAGTCAGTGAGACAGCTCCACGCTACGGCACTGTAACAACAGTAGGTGACCCGATAAAGGAGAAGTATTATAGCCTAACGGTTACAGGCAGATGTGGACCTATATGTGATATGAATGGTGAACCTTTTCCTTATTGCAAAAAATGCAAATACAAAATGGATAGTATTGGACTTATTGCAACTGGCGTTTCTATTGCTCCTGATGCATACGATGGCAGTGACTTGTTTGCGTTTGACAGTTTGTACAATATTCCTATTATTTCAGAAAAAGTTAAGAACGTACTTATAAAAAGCAAACTGACTAATCTCAGGTTTGTTCCCTTAACAGAATACATATACGATGCAAAGATAACTAAAGAGCATGCTATAAGAAGGATAAAAAAAGGAGTTGCCTATCCCGAACTCATTGAAGCTTGGCTTAAATACGGCGTGCTGACTGAGCAGGAACTGAATGAGCAGCTAAATAAATGAAAATAAAAGTTGTGAGATAAATTCTGACCTATCTTGTGAACCCTTTTATAAAGCAAGTTTTAAACACCCACGTCTATACCGAAAGGAGAATAATAATGTTAGAGAAAAATGTACAGACTTTCATCGCCTGCGACTGCGAGTACGATGAAGCAAAGATAGTAATGTTCGGCGCACCTTTTGACAGCACCACTTCATTCCGCCCGGGAACGAGGTTTGCAAGCCAGGCGATGAGGAGCGAGAGCTTCGGCATTGAGACTTTCTCGGTGTACCAGATGAAGGATATGCTGGATATAAAGGTATTCGACAGCGGCGACCTTGAACTGCCTTTCGGCTCACCCGAAAGAGCACTTGACGATATCAAGGAAAGAACTGCCACCATACTTGCAGACGGCAAGATACCATGCATGATAGGCGGCGAACATCTTGTTACCCTTGGTGCTGTAAGAGCCTGCGCTGAGAAGTATCCCGACCTGCACGTTATACAGTTCGATGCCCACGCAGACCTCCGCGAGGATTATCTGGGTGTGAAGCTTTCTCATGCCTGCGTGATGCGCCGCTGTCAGGAGATACTTGGCGACGGCAGACTCTTCCAGTTCGGCATACGCAGTGCCGATAAGAGCGAAGTTGAATTCGTTATGCAGGAGCACACTTCCCTGAACCTTTTCGACTTCCGCACTCTCCGCGAAGTCGCTGGATATATCGGCAATGCGCCTGTATACTTCACCCTTGATATGGACGTTCTCGACCCCTCGGAATTCCCCGGCACAGGCACCCCTGAGGCTGGCGGTGTGCGTTTCGATGAACTGCTGGACGCTATCGAAGTGCTTTCCGAGCTGAATATCGTGGGCTTTGATATGAACGAGCTTTCACCTGCATACGACCCCAGCGGAAGAAGCACAGCCCTCGCCTGCAAGACCATGCGCGAGATGCTTCTGAGGTTCCACGGGTAAGTAAAATTCAGGATATCCCTTGGGCGGGCGGTTGACAGCAGAGACTGTCTGTGTTATCATGGGTTTAAGGTCAGTACGGCGAAAGCCTTGGAGGGTATATGGAATTTGAGAAAAAGCCCGCGGCTGCTTATCTTGTTAGAGATGAGATAGAGAAAGTCCGCAGGGAAAAGGGCATAGCCCCGGATAGGTTCCGAGAGTTCGCAAAATCGGGCTGGAAGGACATCATCACAAAATTCTGCTATACATTCCTCGATATGAAAAAACAGCGCGTGAGCAGTCTTGCGTACAGCTGGCTCAATTTCAGGGTCGGACTTGCCCACAGTGAGCCGCTGAGATGCGGGGCTGACGAATTCGCCTATTTTTCGCAGGTACGAGAACTTATACCCCAAGAGGACAGGGACAGCAAACTGTTTCTGATACTCTCGGAAGGCTGGGTATATGAGGGCTATGCCGAGGAGATATTCTTGGTTCTGTCCGAGATATTCCATCTGGAAGATGCTTACATAGTATCACCAAAGTTTCGCTGGGTGATATGCCACTGCGATGACGGCGAATGTGCCGTGTTTTCCGCCGTAAAGGACTGACCGAAAGGCAACACCGCACAGCCATCTGCTTGCAGACCTTGTGCAAAGCGCACATACATTGCTGCGTATGTTTATGAAAGATCACACCATATAAATCCTCCTCTGAAACGTATATAATATGTGAGCGGCAAAGCGCCGTGAATTGAAAATACTATCAGGGAGGGAACGGCTGTGAAACAGTTAGCGGTATCGCCTTAATAATTCTAACGGGGTGATATTATGGACAGAAAACTGATGATGAGCGCAGTGACAAAATTCCTCATAGGACTGGTGATGCTGGGTCTGCTGATATTCCTGCCTGCGGGGACGATGGCTTTTGCACAGGGCTGGATATTCATGGCAGTGCTTTTCGTGCCGATGTTCTTCATCGGTGTGGTGCTTGCCTTGAAAAGTCCCGAACTGCTGAGAAAACGCCTTAACAGCAAGGAACAGGAGACCACCCAGAAAGGCGTGGTAATATCCAGTATGCTGATGTTCTTAGGCGGCTTCATCACGGCGGGGCTGAGTTTCCGCTTCGGCTGGCTGAGGCTCCCCATGTGGGTGAGCATTACGGCGGCGGTGATATTCCTTATAGGATATGCCATGTATGCCGAGGTTCTCCGCGAGAACGAGTATCTCTCACGCACGGTGGAAGTTCAGGAGGAACAGAAAGTCATCGATACAGGGCTTTACGGAGTGATACGTCACCCCATGTACACTGCGACTATTCTGATGTTCTGCTCGGCACCCCTGGTGCTGGGCTCGGTGATATCCTTTGTGATATTTCTCGCCTACCCCGTTATAATCGTAACAAGGATAGGCAACGAGGAAAAAGTCCTTGAACAGGGGCTCAAAGGGTATTCAGACTACAAGAAGAAAGTTAGGTACAGGCTTATGCCTTTTGTGTGGTGAATTACTATGAAAGAAAAAATAATTTCTGTTTTAAAAAAGATATATGTGCTGATGATAATACTGAGCATATTAGGTGCTGTTTATATTGTCAAGCATATCGTTCGAACCCCTCCTAATAAAGGAGATATCATGAAAATAGAATTCAGCGGTGCGCCCGAGGGAACAGTATACGCAGATATTCTCGGTAAGATAGACAGCACTGATGAAAGCTATTCCGTTTTCAATTTTATTCCAAATAAACCCCTTGCCGACCAAACTCTGGTCGTTGACAGGGTTCCGATGGAAATAGATGAAAACAGCGAAATAGCCAGGTATAACGAGGACGGTTATATGTCACTGTCCATCCATTCAACAGATCTGGAATACTTCGATCTGGACGGAAGTGACAGTTATCGTCTTTATCTGAATTGTTCTGCTAAAAACTTATATAAAAAATACGGCAAATTCAGGATCGCTTATGTAGGCGAACACGGTGAGGTGCTTGGTGTGACGAAGAAAACATCAAACGCCTATGATATTCATGAAGGGTATGCTGTCAGCACTGATGGTAAGAAGGCAAAGTTTATTTACGATGATTTCTCACCATTGTATTATGTGTCATTTTACATTATTATCATCACGATAGCAGTAACGGTAATCGTTATACCTGTGATGATCATCGTGCATATCAATGATAAGATAAGCTGGAAGATGTGGGTCAGGGAAGAGCTGAATAAAAATTCAGGCAGCAAGGACGATGCTGATAATACTTAAATAGATATGCGGATCTATCCGCTTTACCAATAAAAATTTAAAACCGAAAGGAAGATGTTAAAATGTCAAGAGCTTTGATAATAGGTGCAGGAGGAGTAGCAGGTGTTGTTATACACAAGTGCTGCCAGAACAGTGAGGTGTTCACCGATATCTGTATCGCCAGCAGGACAAAGTCCAAGTGCGACAAGTTCAAGGAGGAGCTTCAGGGCAAGACCAAGACAAATATCACTACCGCACAGGTAAACGCTGATAACGTTCCCGAGCTGGTGGCGCTGATGAAGGAGTACAAGCCCGATATCTGTATCAACGTGGCTCTCCCTTATCAGGATCTGCATATAATGGACGCTTGCCTTGAATGCAAGGTGGACTATCTGGATACCGCAAACTACGAGCCTGAGGATACTGCTAAGTTTGAATACAGCTGGCAGTGGGCTTACCGCGAGAGATTCGAGAAAGCAGGCATCACCGCTGTGCTGGGTTCGGGCTTCGACCCCGGTGTTACAGGGGTATTCTGCGCTTATGCACAGAAGCACTACTTCGATGAGATAAACTATATCGATATCCTGGACTGCAACGGCGGCGACCACGGCTATCCCTTTGCTACCAACTTCAACCCCGAGATCAACATCCGTGAGGTAAGCGCAAAGGGCAGCTACATTCAGGACGGCAAGTGGGTAGAAACTGAGCCTATGGAGATCAAGAGAGTATACAACTTCGATCAGGTGGGCGAAAAGGATATGTACCTGCTGCACCACGAAGAACTGGAATCCCTCGCACTGAATATCAGGGGCATCAAGAGGATACGTTTCTTCATGACCTTCGGTCAGAGCTACCTGACACACCTGAAGTGTCTGGAGAATGTTGGTATGACTTCCATCGAGCCTATCATGTACGAGGGCAAGGAGATAGTACCTCTCCAGTTCCTGAAGGCTGTACTGCCTGATCCTGCAAGCCTTGGCCCCAGAACTAAGGGCAAGACCAATATCGGCTGTATCTTCCAGGGCAAGAAAGATGGTCAGGACAAGACCTACTATGTATACAACGTATGCGACCATCAGGAGTGCTACAAGGAAGTTGGCTCACAGGCTATATCCTACACCACAGGCGTACCCGCAATGATAGGCGCTATGATGGTGCTGACAGGCAAGTGGAAGAAGCCCGGCGTATACAACGTTGAGGAATTCGATCCCGATCCTTTCATGGAAGCACTGAACAAGTGGGGTCTGCCTTGGACAGAGAATTTCAATCCTGTACTCGTGGACTAATTCATAATTAAAGTGAGTCGCTTATACGTTGTTTGAGATCAATCATTTTGCAGACGTAAAAAAGATGGTTGGTGGTATTTTCTTCCCCCGCCTGCGGCGGGGGAAGAAAACACCTTGCTAAATAACGGCGTGTCAAGGGACTGCTTTTGGGGTTCAAAACTATGGATTTTATAAATAGATATTTACCAATACTTAGCGAGCTGACTGAGTCTGATACGGTGATAATATTCGTTATCGGAGCAGGGTTGGGGTTTTTGTTCGGCTTTCTGTTTAAAGACATCAGACACAGGAATCGCGCGTTGATCTCCTGCGCGGCGGCATATGCCCTTTGTGAGATAATAGCCGATATTCCTATGCGTGCGAACTTTTTATTGGAGATCATTCTGCTGTTCATCGGAACAGCGGCGTTGGGGGCTTTGGCGGGGATAGCTCTGAATCTCCCTGTTTATATGCTTCTGGCTAAGAAAAAAACATAATATTATCGGGCGGCAGTGGGTCGCCCGATAGCTTTACGGAGATGATAATGTTTGATACAAAATGTTGACGTGGCAGCAGAAACGCCGCCACGCAAGAAGAAAATCAGGCATATAGTGGCTGCGGTCTTGCTTGGGATCATCGTGATCTATATAGTATCGGGAGCGCTGTTCTGGAAGATAGGTATGCCCGCATTTATGTTTGGATATGAGAAAAACGACAACGGCGGCATAACCATCACCAATTACTACGGACCTTATCTGCACGTACATATACCCGACAAGATAGACGGGCTTGATGTTACGGAGATAGGGTTTGAAGCTTTCGGTCCCAAGTTAAGTCCACATAGCGCCAAAGATAAATTTAAGAGTTTGGTATGCCGAAATATCCGTGAGGTAAGATTACCTGATACCGTGGAAAAAATTGACTTGCTTGCATTTGGAGGGTGTAATAACCTTACTGATGTAAATATACCAAGTTCACTGCGTGAGTTAGGCGGTAATATTTTTATGGATACAAAAATAAAAGAGATAGAACTGCCGGAAGGAATGACCAAAATAGATTTTCACGCATTTTTAGGTTCAAGTTCTCTTGAAAAGGTCACACTGCCCGACAGCATTGAGGCAATTGATTGTGCTGCTTTTGCAGATTGCAATAATCTCAAGGAAATAAATTTGCCTGACGGGCTGAAAATAGTCAGCGCATATGCATTTGATAGAACCGCGCTTTCCAAGGTCACGCTGCCTGACAGCGTTGAAGAGATAGATTATTTAGCTTTTGCAGATTGCAAAAATCTCAAAGAAATAAATGTGCCTGAAGGGCTGAAAAAGATCTACTCAAATGCATTTTTAAGAAGCGGGCTTTCCGCTGAACAAAAGCAGGCATTTTTCGATAAGGCAGAAGAGGTCAAGTAAGCATAACGGATTCGGGCGGCTTGCCGCACGAAGATTTTAAGGAGATAATACAGTATGACACTAAATGAAGAAGAACAAAAGGCTGCGGCACGTCCAAAGAAAAAAATCGGGTTTATAGTGGCTGCGATATTGCTTTTGCTTATCGCGGTCTATGCCATTCTGGGCGCGGTGTTCTGGAAGATAGGTATGCCCGCATTTATGTTTGGATATGAGAAAAACGACAAGGGCGGCATAACCATCACCAATTACTACGGTACTTATCTGCACGTACATATACCAGACAAGATAGACGGGCTTGAAGTAACGGAGATAGGGCATGGTTCTATCGGCGATACAAATGATAAAAACAAATCTGCCTTTCAGCTATTTATAAGTAAAAATATCCGTGAGGTCAGATTACCTGATACCGTGGTTTAAATTGACTGGTTTGCCTTTAGTTGGTGTTATAAACTTACCAATGTAAATATGCCAAGCTCATTGCGTGAATTAAGCGCAGGCGCTTTTGCCAATACTAGTATAAAAGAGATCGAACTTCCGGAAGGAATGACAAAAATAGATGATTTCGCATTTGCTTTTTCATATCAACTGGAAAAGGTCACACTGCCTGACAGCATTGAGGAGATAGATGAAGGTGCTTTTTATAGTTGCCCAAAACTCAAAGAAATAAATGTGCCTGAAGGGCTGAAAAAGATCAGATCAAATGCATTTGTTAAAAGCGGGCTTTCCGATGAGCAAAAGCAGGCATTTTTCGATAAGGCAGAAGAGGTCAAGTAAGCATAACGGTCATTCGCTGAGGCGGCTTGCCGCACGAAGATTTAAGGAGATCATACAGTATGACACTAAATGAAGCGGGACAAAAGGCTGTGGCACGTCCCAGGAAAAAAAGATATATAGTGGCTGCGATATTGCTTGGGCTTATCGCGGTCTATGCCATTCTGGGCGCGGTGTTCTGGAAGATAGGTATGCCCGCATTTATGTTTGGATATAAGAAAAACGACAACGGTGGCATAACCATCACTAATTACTACGGAACTTATCTTCACGTACATATCCCTGACAAGATAGATGGTCTTGATGTTACGGAGATAGGGCGTAGAGTTTTCGATAACGACTCTGATTCACATAGCGTCAAAACTAAATTTAAGAGCTTGGTTTGCCGAAATATCCGTGAGGTAAGATTGCCTGATACCGTGGAAAAAATAGGATCTTTCGCCTTTCATCGTTGCTATAACCTTACTGATGTAAATATACCAAGTTCACTGCGTGAAACAGGCGAATGTATTTTTACCTTTACAAGTATAAAAGAAATTGAACTTCCGGAAGGAATGACCAAAATAGAGCACCTCGCATTTGGGTATTTACCTTATCTTGAAAAGGTCACACTGCCCGACAGCATTGAGGAATTAGGTGATGGTGCTTTTGCAGATTGCAATAATCTCAAGGAAATTAATTTGCCTGACGGGCTGAAAATAGTCAACGCATATGCTTTTGAATATTGCAAAGATCTCAAAGAAATAAATTTGCCTGACGGACTGAAAAAGGTCGGTGTATTTGCATTTTATGGAAGTGCGCTTTCCAAGGTCACACTGCCTGACAGCGTTGAGGAAATATATGATTATGCTTTTGCAAATTGCAATGATCTCAAAGAAATAAATGTGCCTGACGGGCTAAAAAAAATCAGCTCAAATGCATTTCTTAAAAGCGAGCTTTCCGATGAGCAAATACAGGCATTTTACGATAAGGCGGAAGAGGTCATAGATTAATTATCAAAAAACTTTCGGGCGTAGGTTGTTGCCCGATGATTTTAAGGAGATCATACAGTATGACACTAAATGAAGCGGGACAAAAGGCTGTGGCACGTCCCAAGAAAAAAATCAGGTATATAGTAGCTGCGATATTGCTTTTGCTTATCGCGGTCTATGCCATTTTTGGGGCGGTGTTCTGGAAGATAGGTATGCCCGCATTTATGTTTGGATATGAGAAAAACGACAACGGCGGAATAACCATCACTGATTACCTTGGACCTTATCTGTATGTACATATTCCCGATAAGATTGACGGAGTTGAGGTTACGGAGATAGGGTATCATGCTTTCAGCGATAAAAAGCCGGTGGATTTTCCTGCCAAAAGAACAGGCTTAAAGTCTCACTTACGCTTCTCGTTCAACGATAATATCCGTGAGGTAATAATACCTGATTCCGTGGAAAAAATTGGCGCGTTTGCCTTTGATGATTGTGAAAACCTTACTAATGTAAATATGCCAAGTTCATTGCGTGAAATAGAGCTAGACGCTTTTTCCGATACAAAAATAAAAGAGCTCGAACTTCCGGAAGGAATGACCAAAATAGATTATCACGCATTTGCTTTTTTAATTTATCTAGAAAAAATCACTTTACCTGACAGCATTGAGGAGATAGATAGAGCTGCTTTTGATACTTGCAGAAATCTCAAAGAGATAAATGTGCCAGCAGGACTGAAAAGGGTCGGCGAATATGCATTTTATGGAACCGGGCTTTCCGATGAGCAAATACAGGCATTTTACGATAAGGCAGAAGATGTTATATAAGCATTATGAGCATTCGCTGAGGCGGCTTGCCGTATCAGCGGGAAAGGTATGGTTGGTGTAAATGAAGTATTTACCAATATTTGGAGAATTGTTCGAGTCGGACACGGTGGTGTTTCTTATCATCGGGGCGGGGCTGGGATTTTTGCTGGGCTTCTTATTCAAAAACAGCAAAAGCAGAATACGCGCTGTGATCTCATTCGCGGCGGTGTACGCTGTGTGCGAGGGCATAGCAAATATCCATACTAACTTTTTAGTGGAGTTTATTCTGCTGTTCGTGGGAACAGCGGCGCTTGGGGCTATTGCGGGAGTGATCCTGAATATCCCTGTTTACAAGTTTTTATCTAAGTTAGGTTAAACGCAAAACAGATTCGGGCGGCGGGGTTGTCGCCCGATGATTTTAAGATGCTGAGAGTGTCGGTCACGGGCAGTTTCAGCGACAGAAAAATATATAAACAAACGGAGGGTCAACAATGACATTTGAAACACTTGGAAACAAAGAGAATCCTGCGGTACTGCTGATACACGGTATGCTGTGTACTGCTAAGGACTGCAGGGGCTTCGGGAAGTATCTGGCTGATGATTACTATGTCATCATGCCAACGCTGGACGGTCACGGTAACGACGGCACTGACCTGCTTTCCGCTGAGGGTGAGGCTTCAAAGATACTGGACTATCTCAGGGAGAATGGCATAGACAGACTGGCGCTGATACAGGGCAGTTCAATGGGCGCGGAGGTGGCGCTGGCGCTGTATGAACTGCTGAATGCAAAGGGCATACCTGTTCACAGATGCTTTTTTGACGGCGGTCCTTTCTTCGATTTTAAGCCTGCGTTCAGGCGGTTCATGTATGTGAGATTCAGGAATCTTGTGAAGATATTCGATACTGACGACCATGAGGAAGCTTACAGCAAGGTGATGGAAAGCGGCATTATCAAGTTCGTGGCAAAGGATAAGGCGGCGGAGTTTGAGCCCATGATACGCTCTATAACCGCTGAACGGAGAAGTTTTTCGGACAGCACCATCCGCAACATGGTGAAGATATGCTACAACTGCAAGCTGCCCCATTTTACCGAGGGCGAACAGCGGAAGATGATATTCTTCCATTCAAATGAAGAGCCTGCGGTGAAGTGCCGCAAACGTCTGGTGAAGGCGTACCCTGTGGCTGTATACCGCGGTATAAGCGGCTATGCCCACTGCGGTCTGCAAATCAAAAAGCCAAAGGGCTACGCGGAACTTCTGAAAAAGGCGATAAAAGAGGGGCTGTAAAAGAGTAAAATAATGGACAGGAGGCGTTTGTATGACACTTGAAGAACTTGAAAGACAGCAGGAAATACGGTTTCCGCAGGCTTTCCACAGGATATACGACATGGGTGCCATGAGCTGGCTGGAGCTTAGTCAGGGGGAGCGGAAAGCCCGTATCAGGGAGTATATCAGCGACAGCAAGGCGTTCCTGATGCTGGACGGTGCCTGCGAGATGTACCTGTTTGAAGAGGTACAGTCTGCGGCTGAGGAGCTTGCAAAGCTGGCTTCATGGATGGAAGAGGACAAGAAGCTCAGGATACGCAGCGGCGTGCGCATTGTGCCTTTCGGGCATGAGGGCGGCGGGGATATGTACTGCCTGCTGTACACCGATGGCAATCCCGAACCTGCGGTGGTGCTGTACCCCCATGACAGCTATGAAGCGCCTACTGTCTACGGCCGTGATTTTGATGAATTCGTGTACATACAGATGCTTCTGGCGGCGGAGAATGAGGAAGATGTGGAGGGTGAGCACTTCACCGAGAACATCAGGTACCTCAGCGACAAATACCGTCCGCTGGTGGAGGGAAAATCAGCCGATGAACTGACGGACGCGCTGTATTCCATGAATTTTCAGCACGCTGATATATGGGAGTGAGCCTATGAATCTGAAGCAGAAAAAAGACCTTGCATTGCAGGTGATAGAGGGGCTTGAAAAGCAGTACCCCGATGCGAAGTGCTCGCTGGAATATTCTCAGCCCCATGAACTGCTGATAGCAACGCGGCTTTCGGCGCAGTGTACCGATGCGCGGGTGAACATCGTGACAAAGGACCTGTTTGCAAAGTATCACAGCATAGCGGAGTTTGCCGATGCGGATATATCGGACATCGAGGAGATAGTTAAGCCCTGCGGACTTTACAAGACCAAGGCGAAGTCCATAAAGGAGATGTGCATACAGCTCCGCGATGAGCACGGCGGGACTCTGCCCGACACCCTGGAGGGGCTGACGAAACTCAGCGGCATAGGGCGAAAGACGGCGAACCTCATCATGGGGGATATCTACCACAAGCCCGCCGTGGTGACGGACACCCACTGTATACGCATAACAGGGCGGCTTGGTCTGGTGAAGAGCAAGGAGCCCGCCAAGGTGGAGCAGGAACTCTGGAAGATACTTCCACCCGACAAGAGCAACGACCTGTGCCACAGACTGGTGCTTTTCGGCAGAGAGTTCTGTACTGCAAGAAGCCCGAAATGCGGCGGCTGTCCGCTTAGGAATATATGCGTTTCAAAAAGTGAATGATAAGCCGAATTTTGGGCAGAATGATACCGAGGGATGACCTCGGTATTTTTTTGTGGGGAGTGTTCACATGGAAGAAAACAGGAAACTTACGGAGCTGCTGGGCAGGGACAGGGAGAGCAGAGCGTTTTTCGCTTCTCTTTCACCTGAGCTGAGACGTTTGCTGATGGCTCGTGATATCGGGAATTTTCAGACGCTGAAAAAGGCTGTGACCGAATGCGGCGGGGAGACTTTCGCGGCGGAGGACATGACTGAGGGTCAGGCGGCTTCAAATACGGAGAGCACTGGTATTTTTCCGCGGGGTGAGGATATCTCCGAGGGGAAATGGCATGAGCTGGGCGGCAGATGACAACAGAAAAACGGCGTTCTCCCGAGGGAGAGCGCCGCTTTTCCTGAAAATATATCTAGGAGGTCACGTGCTTGGCATTTGTTATCAGGGCTATGAAATCCCTTTTGGAGATGGGCTTTGAATAGAGGTAGCCCTGAGCATAATCCACACCCAGGTCACGGAGCATTTGCAGCTGATGCTCGGTCTCAACGCCTTCAACCAGTATCTTGCGGCGCATCTGCCTTATCATGCGCACGCTGCTGTCAAGGACTATCTGACCCATCTGCCCCTTTTCAGCGCTCCAGAGTATGCTTTTGTCGATCTTGATTATATCGAAATCGAGCCTGAATATTGACTGCATATTTGAATAGCCTGTGCCGTAGTCATCCATCGAAAAGCGGAAACCCTGCCTTTTCAGGATACGAACTACCCTGCTGAGTGCGCTGTAATCGCTGGCGGCTATGGATTCGGTTATCTCGAAGTTTATCATGGTCTTGTCGATGCCGAAGCTTTCGGCAACTTCTATGACGTGTTCGGCAAAGTCAGGCTGCATACACTGCAGCACCGAAAGGTTGACGTTTATGGATTCCATGAGGTTCAAGGCGGGGATACCGCTTTTTATGAACTCGCAGACCTCGCGGAAAACGTAGTCGTCAACATCGTCGATAAGACCTATCTGCTCGGCGATGGGTATGAATTCATCGGGGAAAAGGTTGCCCAATTCGGGGTCGTGGAGACGTATCAGCGCTTCGGCACCGTGTAGGGTGTTATCGGAAACGCGGTAGGTGGGCTGGTAGAAGACCTCGAAATTATGCTGTTCAAGGCCGCGCGAAATGGCACTTTCCACTGCGGCACGGCGGAGCAGGTAGTCAAGGTCGGAGCCTTTAAGGATATTTTTCTCCAGTTTTTGGGGCACAGGGCTATCCGCCATATAAAGCGCATCGCTGACACTGCGTATCCTTCCGGGAACGTCAGCTGCCATGACAAGTACTTTCAGCGGTATCTCGTTATCACCTATCTTCCAGGGCTTTTCAAATCTTTCGGAGATGGTCTCGGAAAGCCATGTGACCTTATCTTCATCGGTACCCATGACGGTTATCATAAAGGTACCGGGATTTGTGCTGTAGATATAGTATCTGGGCACGAGAGTACGGAGATACTCAGCCACCAGCTTTGAAAGGGCTTCGGTATTATCCGTACCTGTGGCACGCTTGATCATATCGGTATTGGTGATCTTCACGCACACAAGGGAAAGGCTTCTGCCGCTGACGATATAGGTATGCATATCGGATTTTATGGCACGGCGGTTGTATACGCCCATGCCTGCGTCGATGCGGTCGTCCTCTATCTCGATGGCTATCATAACGCCCAGAAGACCTATGGCTTCGGAGATGAGCTCGGTGCGTATCTCGTAGTTTATCAGCTGTACCACTATACCAAGTATCGCCACGGTGAAGAAATATATCAGCGCAGTGCGGCGCTTGCGGTTAAGGGCTTTCCATGAAAAAAGCAGCATGAATATCGCCATAGCTATGTACAGTCCGCTGAGGACGTAAATCACCATAAGCCCCCAGCTGCGGTGGTAGACCATATTTCGGTCATAGTAATACATCCACTTTGTAGCGGGGTTCAGGAGAACTATGGCTTCTATGAAAAATGCAGGTATCGTCACCAGCATATAGCGTTTTCGTTTGCCACTAAGATTCGCGCCGCAGACGTAAAGCACGTAGAACAGGAATATCGACGGCACTATGGAGTGTAGCAGGAAGTAGGAAAAATGCCCGAACCTCACTGCCATAGCGGCAACAGGCGACACAGCCGCCCGAATAGTATTGCAGGCTGCAAGTATCTCAGACATACAGTTTAGGTCGAGTATCACGAGCATAGCGAGATACAATTTATTCTGCTGTTTATCGGTACGTCGGTTCAGCAGTGTAAAAAGTATGCCAGTTGTGCTTATCAGCATCGATGCGGCATACATCACTATCTTAGATAAAGTTATCGATGACATTTTCTCCCTCCTTTACGGCAGGATAAAGATTCGCAATTTATTTATAATTATATCATATTCTCTTTTAAAATTCAAGAAGAAAAGTACATCATTGTGAATTTTATACTAATGGCTATGTAAAAATTTAACAAACCGAGGGGCGGATGCCAAGGGAGAGAGCTTTTCGCGGCAGAAAACCTGCGCTCCAACCAAACTAAGCCGCGAATAGAGCTTTTGCTCAAGCTTTTCGCGAAAAGCTTGCGGAGAGCTCGAGAGGCAGAGCCTCTCGGTCAAGGCACCAAAGCGACGCGGCAACAACGCAGTAAATAGCACACCAAACTTCCGACCAAATAAGGCGCGGCAATATCAAAAATCCGAGCGTATGCGACCGTATGCCACCGCACAAACTATCCGCGTGAAAATATTGCCGCGCCCGAAATCGGACAGCGAAGCGAATCCGATTTCTCGACCCGAGGAACGAGGGGCGAAAACTCACAAACTAGCGCACACAGCAAATGTCCGAATGCACAAACAGAGTCCTGATTTTTGGACTGATAGCATTATCGGACAGGTATTCGTTTTTGAATGCAACAAAGTGCAGTTCGCTTATCCGAAGTACTGCGGTAGCCAAGGTCGCCCCTTGCGGGGCGAGCTGTCAAAGACGCTTCGCTGTTTAACAGCGGGCGCGGCAATAATTCTCCGCACATAGTTTGAGCGTATACTGTTTGTATTGTCCACGCTCGATTTTTTGTTATTGCCGCGCCTTTTTGGGGCGGGTAGTTTGCTTTGCTCTTATTGTTCGCTGTGCATTTTGGCTTTGCGCCTTGATGCGAGGGCTCTGCCCTCGCGCTCCCGCAAGCCTTTCGCGAAAGGCTTGAGCCAAAGCTCTATTCGCGGCATAGTTTGTTTGGTGCACTGGTTTTCTGCCGCGGGATTTCGCTCTCTATAAAAAGCGAGACACCATCGCAAACCGATGGTGCCCCCCAAAAAAGTATATAACCACGAAACTTCGTTTATTTCAGTAACTTGTCCCAGACACCCAGTGAACCCAGCAGCAGAACAAACAGCAGTACAGGCTCGATGAACTTCACCATAACGATGTACATACCCTTTCTGCCGAAACGCTCGCCGTTCTTGGTTGCCTCGTCAATGATGGTCTTGGGCTTGACTATCCAGCCGATAAGTACGCAGGTGCTGATTGCAACTACAGGCATCAGGATATTATTGGAGATATAGTCAAATATATCCAGTATCTGACCAACGCTGCCGTTAGGCAATGTCAGATCGAAGTAGAACACATTGTAGCCCAGACAGATGATAACGCCAAGCACCAGCGCAGCAACTGTCTCGATGATAACTGCCTTTTTACGTGACCAGCCAAACTTGTCCATAAAGCCAGAAACAACAGCTTCCAGTATGGATATGGAGCTTGTCAGCGCTGCAAACAGTACCATTATAAAGAATGCAGCACCTATCCATGTGCCCGCAGGACCCATAGCCTCGAATACCTTGGGCAGTGCAATAAACATAAGTCCGGGACCAGCTGTCATGCCATCTGAGCCGAGGAATGCGTATACCGCAGGGATTATCATAACGCCCGCAAGGAAAGCTACCAGTGTGTCGAATATCTCAATGCGGTTTACCGACTTCATCAGGTTCTCATCGTCCTTGAAGTAGGAACCGTATGTTACCATGATACCCATAGCCACGCTTATGGAGTAGAACAGCTGTCCCATAGCGTCAAGCACAACGTGGAATAGTTCTTTTGCGCCCATGCCGTCAATGTTGGGCACAACGAATATCTTGAAGCCCTCCATGCCTGTCCTGCCGTCATCACCTTTAAGGGTCAGAGAGAATATTGATTATACCGATGATAGCCAGCAGCAGCAAAGGCATCAGCACCTTGGATATAGCCTCGATGCCCTTGTTTACGCCCAGTGCGATCACAACAGCTGTCGCTGCAAGGAATATAACATCAAATACTATTGGTGAAACAGTCGAGGTTATGAACCCGCCGAAATAATCATCACCCGCAGCAGCAGCGCCGTTGCCCGTAGCGAATACGGTGAAGTATTTCAGCACCCAGCCGCCTATGATACAGTAGTAAGGAAGTATCATGAAAGGCACTATCTCCGCGATAACGCCTATCCATTTTGACTTGCTGTGCAGTACACCGTAAGCTGTAAGACAGCCCTGCTTGGTCTTTCTGCCCATTGCAACTTCGCTGACCAGCAGTGTGAAGCCGAATGTCAGGGCGAGTACCAGGTATATCACCAGGAATATACCGCCGCCGTTTTTAGCCGCAAGATATGGGAATCGCCAGATGTTTCCAAGTCCCACCGCCGAACCTGCCGCCGCAAGTACGAATCCCAGGGAGCTTGAAAATGAATTACGCTTTGTTCCGCTTGATTTTTCCATTTTCTAACACTTCCGTTTCCTTGATATCTCTCATGCCACCTATCCGATCAGGCATGAAAATATCAAAAATTTAAATAAGATTTACCTTTTGACATTATAGCATATTTCCGATTTTATTGCAACCCAATAAATGAATTACGGTCAGTTTTTTTATGAACTTTCAATCGGTAAAATTTAGTATATTATCATGACACCGTATAATCACGTTAGCATGGTCAATAATAAAAACAGTGAACGGCAGAGAAACACCGTTTAACAATAGTATACCATAAAAGAAAGGAAAGATAACAATGAAGAGATATCTTGCAGTGACTATCTGTGCGCTGTCGGCGGCGGCAGCCATAACAGCCTGCTCGGCAGGTGAGCGCAGCGATTCGGAGTATAAGGCAGGCAAATATGAGGAAAGCAGTACTGTGACCACAACACGTCCTGCTGTTACTTCAAAGTCCGATACTTCAAGCAAAGCCGAAACTTCCTCACGCCGTGACGAAAGCTCATCAAAAAAGGAGGAGCTCTCATCACACCGTGACAATGACATTTCCCGCGATGATTCGGGCGACGTAATGAGCCGTATAGGCGAGGGCATAGATGATATCCTCGAAGGCGGCAACGATGTCATAGATGACACCATCGACACAGGCAGAGATGTGGCAGACGATATACTCAGATAATCACAAGGCGGGTCAGCACCCGCCTTGATTTTTTTCTCAGATCAAGAGCGTCCATACATAGTATAACCGACAAATTCTTTCCCAATCTCTTTACATTCAAGAAATAATTTGTTATAATATATAACGGACTTGTTCATTACCCCGCCCATACAAAGATACGGTGAAAAAGCATCGAAGATGAAGACTGAACTTTTCTGAAAAGGAAACAAAACGGAAGGAGAAAACTATGCAGAAAACAATACTTATAATAGAAGACGATTCAGAGATAAATGATATGCTCCGCATACTGCTTAGGCAGAACGGTTACAGCACCATAAGCGCCTATTCGGGCACTGAGGGGCTTCTCGCCCACAGCAAGGACGTTAGCCTTATACTCTTGGACCTCATGCTGCCGGGGCGCAGCGGTGATGAAGTTATCAGGGAACTGAAAGAAAAGCACAATGTCCCTGTTATAATCACAAGCGCCATACACGATGTTGAGAAAAAAGTGGATCTTTTTTCTCTGGGGGCTGATGACTATATTACAAAGCCTTTCAATAATGATGAGCTGCTTGCACGTATCGGTGCAAGGCTGAGGGCGAATTCGGGGGCTGCATCGGGGGAGATGATAGTCTACAAAGATATCGAGCTAAATGCCACAGATTTTACTGTGACGGTGGCAGGCAAGCCCGTTGAACTGCCCCGCTACGAATTCGCACTGCTGAAACTATTCATGGAGAACCAGAACCGCACCTGCACCAAAAGCCTTATCTACGATACCGTCTGGGATTATGAAAATTCTGCCGACGACAATACCCTGAACGTACATATGAGCAAGCTCCGCAAAAAGCTGAAAGAATGCAGCGACGAGGAATACATAGAAACCGTCTGGGGCATAGGCTACCGCATGAAGAAATGATCGGTTAAGGATTTTTTAAGGGTTGAATTAAGTGTTTATTAAGACCTTGCTGTTATAATAAAAACAACAAAAGAACGGAGGTCAAGAAAATGCGAGAGATCGTGATCCAGACAAAGCAGCTTACAAAAAGCTACGGAAGATCTACCGCCCTGGACCATGCCGATATGACTGTATACAAAGGAGATATCTACGGTCTTATCGGCAGAAACGGCGCGGGCAAGACAACAATGATGAAACTGGTTTCGGGACTTACCGAACCCACAAACGGCGAGTATTCCATTTTCGGAAAAACAGGTCTGGCGGCGGCAAACGAAAAGCGCCGCATAGGATGTCTTATTGAAAGCCCTGCCTTTTTCGGGAATATGACAGCTTACCAGAACCTGCGCTACTACTGCTATCAGAAAGGCATAGCCGACCGCAGGCAGATAGACGAGGTACTTGAACTTGTAAAGCTGAGTGATGCCAGAAATAAAAAATTCAAGACATTTTCACTGGGTATGAAGCAGAGGCTTGGCATAGCCTTTGCGGTACTGGATAATCCCGATATAGTTATACTCGATGAACCTATCAACGGTCTTGACCCCATAGGCATAAGCGAACTGCGTGAGACTTTCCGCAGGCTTTCACACGAAAGGGGCATGACGCTGATAATCTCCAGCCATATCCTTTCTGAACTTTATGCAGTGGCTAACAGGTTCATGTTCATCGAAAACGGAAAGGTACTGAAAGAGGTATCAAAATCCGAGCTTGACCTAGAATGCAGCCGATGCATAGCACTTGGTACAGACGATACAGCAAAAGCATCGAATGTACTTGAAAGACAGCTGGGCATAACCGATTACAAGGTGATAGACAGCCACGAGATAAGGATATACGACGAGAACGCCAAGCCCAACATCGTCAACAGGACACTGGTGCAGAACGATGTTGATGTAATGAAGATACACGAATCAGGCGTTTCGCTGGAGGATTATTTCAAGCAGCTGGTTGGGGAGGTGAAGTCATGATAAATCTTATGAAAGCGGATCTTTACCGCATAGTCAAAACAAAGGGCTTCATAATATTCTGGCTGGTGTCTTTTCTGGTATCCATGCTTTCCATAGCCAACCACGAACCGGGAGGCATACTGCTGGGGGGAGATTTCGACCTGAATGCAGACCGCAAGCTGGATATCTTACAGACTGCCATGAACCTTGTGTACTACTTTCTGCTGATAATGCCTGTTTTCGGCATAATCACTGCGGAATTTTCGGAGCACACCATCAAGAACACCATAACCTCAGCCATCAGCAAAGGGAAATTCTATTTTGCAAAGACCCTGTTTGCCCTTGTTTATTCACTGGGCTGCTTCCTCGGAGCGAACTATCTGTTCTATTTCGTGAACCGCGCTGTAAACGGCAGCAAGTACAGTTCGCCCTTAGGTGAGTATTCAAAGATACTTTTCGGACAGTTTCCTGTATTTGTGGCGATAGTATCGGCATTCGTTTTCTTTGCTTTCTTTTTCAAGAAGGGTGCGGCTTTCAACTCCATCGTGATAATCACACCGCTGGTGTATTCATTTATCATATCCATACTCTGCGAGATAGACGGCGCACAAAAGGTTTGCCAAAAGCTGATAAAATTCGAGGTAAGCACCATGATAGCCAACCTTGCTTTAGGCTGTTCAAAAAGCTACCGAACCGACTGCTACATAATATCAGCTGTAGTTACCGTGATATCCTGCGTACTGGGATATCTGATATGGAAAAAAAGAGAAGTCTGAAAAAAGTAAACTGACAGTTTACTGAACGCCGCGGCGAAAAACTCAGCTGCGGCGTTTGGTGCTGGATATAATATTTTTAGAATTGGGGGTGCCGTCATGACAGCGGCAGTTATAATATTATCGGTGATCCTTGCTGTCGTGACGGCGCTTTTTATGCTTGAAAAGAAAGAGCTGGCAAACATAGCGAGACAGCTGGCAGAGCTGAGAAGTCAGGATACAAACCGCCTTATCAACGGCGAAAACGGCATGGCGGATAAGCTTATCGTGGAGATAAATTCCATGCTGAAAGAGATACGCGAGACCAAGGCTGACTACAAAAAGAAAAACCACGCTCTTGAACAGATGATAACCAATGTGTCCCACGACCTGCGCACACCTTTGACCTCGGCGATGGGCTATATCGACCTGATACAGCACTCCGATCTTTCCGAGGAAGAAAAGAGCAGAGAACTTGCCATAATCGAGAACCGCCTTATCAGGCTTCAGGAGCTGATAAACTCATTCTTCGAGCTGTGGAAGATAATCTCCCGCGGCAAGAGCCCCGACAGGTCAAACGTTGATATCGTGGCTGTTCTTGAAGAAGCTATCGTGCACTACTACGATGATTACTGCGGCAGGGACAGGCAGATAGTATTCAACTGCAACCAGCGCAAGCGCATGATATCCTCAAACAGGAATATGCTGCTGAGGATATTCGATAATCTTATAGGCAACGCCCTGAAACACGGCACAGGCGACCTTACCATAACAGTGATCGAGGGGGACGATATGCGCATAACCTTTGAGAACGACATTATCTCACAGGATATCGACACCGAGCATATCTTCGATGAATTCTACACAACTGATATCTCTCGAACCAAGGGGAATACGGGACTGGGTCTGGCAATAGCAAAGCAGTTCACCGAGATGCTGGACGGGACAATCTCTGCTACGCTTTCAGACGGGAAGTTTATACTGACTATCACTATGCAGTGAGGGGTATTCTGGGTAGCCATAAAATGAGGTGATATAATGAATGTACCGGATAATATTGACGTACAGACAGGCTATTATAAAAAGGAAGCTTTTGAAGAGTTTGCCGACATGGCGGAACGAGAAAGCAAATTTCTCGGCGTACCGATAGGCGTACTGTTTACCGATATAAATGATCTGAAAAAATATCACGACTATCACGGCCATCTGATGAGCGATGTTCAGGTCAGGAAAGTGGCTTTGATAATTCAGGAAGCCACAGAATGCAGAGGAGAGTACTACCGTTTCGGCAGCGATGAATTTGTTGTAGTGTTCCGGTGCTTTAGAAAAGAAGAGTTTGACAGATACATGAAGAGCATAGCCGAAGCCAAAGAAAGGCTGGAAAGATCAGACGTTATCAGTTTTGCGGCGGGAGAATGCTTTGCTGAGTCCGCCAAGGATATACGCTTGGCGCTGAAGACCGCATATGAAAGGATGCGTGCTGATAAGGAAAGGTATCATGCGGGGCATTAGTGAAGATGGGGTGTCGCGGCAGAAAACCTGCGCACTAAACAAACTATGCCGCGAATAGAGCTTTGGCTCAAGCCTTTCGCGAAAGGCTTGCGGGAGTTTGAGGGCAGAGCCCTCAATCACCAAGGCACAAAACTAAAATGCTCAGCGAACTAGAAGAGCATAGCAAACTACCGACCAAATAAGGCGCGGCAATAATCAAAAAAATGAGCGTGGACAATACAAACGTCCACGCTCAAACTATTTGCGGAAATTATTGCCGCGCCTGAAATCAACGGCGTTAGCTCGTTGATTTCTCGACCCGAGGAACGAGGGGCGAAAGCTCGCAAACTAGCGCACACAGCAAATGTCCGACTATACTAACAAAGTCCTGATTTTTGGACTAATAGCACTTTCGGACAGGTATTCGTTTTTGAACACAACAGAGTGTGGCACTCTTATCCATACGTACTGCGGTAGACAATGTCGCCCCTTGCGGGTCGAGTCATCGGAAACGCTTCGCTGTCCGATGACGGCGTAGCAATAATACACGCGGATAGTTTGAGCGTGGACGGTTGTATTGTCCACGCTCGGATTTTTGTAGCGGTGACTGCGTCGACCGCGTGCCGCGCCTTTTTTGACATGAGCGGGAGTTTGCTGTTCTCTTATAGCTTGCTATATATTACGGCTTTGCGCCTTGAGTTGAGGGCTCTGCCCTCAACTCCCGCAAGCCTGCTAGCGCGAGGCTTGACCGCACGCTTTGTTTCGCGGCTTAGTTTGTTTTGTTCGCAAGTTTCCTGCCGCGAAAATTCGCTCGTTGTGCAATTGCACAAAACCAATACGCTACAATTATTTAGAATGTGGAATTTTGCACGATTGCTTGTTTGCTCTTGACGATGGTGAGTATTTGTGGTATTATAAATATAACAATATTAACCTATGGAGGTTACACACTATGTTCTTTGACGATTACCCTATCGTAGGCACAGAGACACGTTTGCCTATCTACATAATAACCATCGGTCAGAATGAATATCAGTCCCACGTTAGCAGACCCGAGGGCTTTCGCTACCCTCAGATAATCTACTGCACTAAGGGCAGCGGTATGCTCAATGTGAACGGCGCCAGCTACCGTATATCCCCGAATATGGGCTTTTTCCTGCCTGCTGATGTTCCTCACGAATACTACACCACAGGCGACCTCTGGGATACCCGCTGGATAACCGCAGGGGGTTACGGCTACGACCGTATGCTGAAAGAATTCGGCATGACTGAGCCCCGGGTTTTCAGGCTCAGCGATATAAATGTTCTGGAAGAGGGCTTTATGAAGATGCATGATGCTCTCCGCAGTGATACAATATTTGGAAATTATCGGGCATCGGGACTGCTTTACAATTTCCTGATAGATTTTTACAGAGTAGTATCAGGCGAATACGAGGGCAGCGAGCCTTCGGGACCGCTGGTAAAGGCTATCGAGTACATAAACCGCAATTATCCCGAGAAGATAACACTGGAACAGCTGTGTGATGTATCGGGGGTCAGCAAGCAGCATCTTTGCAGGCTTTTCAGGAAATCACTTGACTGCCGACCTACGGAATACGTGGCTAAGCGCCGTATACGCGAAGCTAAGCAGCTTCTGGCGAACACAGAGAAGCCTATCGAACAGATAGCTGTGGAGACCGGTTTCTGCACCCCCGGATACCTGTGCGAGCTTTTCAAGAGGTATGAGGAGATAACTCCCGGAGAGTACCGCAAGGAATTTACCAGGGATTAACGGCGGCTATGAAAGTATCTTTTGACCTTGATGATACGCTTTTCGTATCAGAGAAGAATTTTAAAGTTGAACCCGCGCTGAGATTTCCGCTGAACCTTATTTACAAGGAACGGCTTCGGGCAGGGACCATAGAACTTATGAAATATATCCGCAGTGCGGGTATCGAGCTTTGGATATACACCACGTCATTTCGGTCGGAGAGGTATATCCGCGGTATGTTCCGCAGTTACGGGATACAGCTTGATGAAGTGGTGAACGGTCAGCGCCACGCTGACGAGGTACAGAAGGGACATTCTGAGGGTATGCCCTCGAAATATCCCAGCAAGTACCGCATTGATCTGCATATCGACGATGATATCTCGGTGGCGCAGAACGGTCGTACTTACGGTTTCAAGGTGTTCACCGTGGGTGCGCAGGACGATGATTGGGCGAACAAGATAATAGCTGAGATAGAGAAGATAAGGGCGAGGAAGAATGCGGAAAAGCGGTAAGTTCGCTTTTCGTGGAAATTCGAGAGAAAAAAATAACGGCGGAGGACTTTATGTTCTCCGCCGATTTTTTGTTATCAGAATTTTCCGCTTCGTCCGCTGAAGGAGTGTCCGCCTGACGAACCGTGTGAAACGTGTCCGTGGCTGCCGCCGCTGCTTCCGCTGCTGCTCTCGATGCGCGTTTTTGTAACGTTTTTGTACAGGAAGTTATCGCGCTGAACAGTCAGCTTGAAACTGTTCTTGCGGATATAGTCATCTGCGCCGTGCTGCATGGATACGCTGGTAAGCTGGGCTTTTATAGACTCAGAAACGATGAGACCAATTACAGCACCGCCTATCAGAGCGCCTAATATCCAGCCCGGATGGAGCTTGCCCTTTGCTCTGTGAGTTGCGCTGTAAGGCGTGCCTTTCTCCCATTCCTTGATAAAATCTTCGCTGATATCGGCGTATTTATCGAAGGCATCGTAGTAATCTCCGTCATGGAGATCACCGTACATCTGGTCAACAAGGAAGCCTGTGCCGTAATCGTTGAATATCTCTTCGCCTTTACCTGTGCACTGAATGGAATAATCTCTCGTATCCATGGCGAGCATGAACACGAATCCGTCCTTTCCATCACCCATGCCGAAGCCGTTGTATGCAAAATAATCCCGTGCAAACTTATCGGGGGCTCTTCCGCCAAGGGAGTTGACGGTCACGAGGACTACATCGATGTTATGCTCTTCGCTTATACTATCAAGCCTTGAAAGAAGCTTATCTTCTGCGAAACCCGGGAGGATATCAGCATCATCCACCACGCGGGGCTTTAATCTTTCGGGGGCATACAAGTTTTGTGATGCGTATTCTTCGGGGATCAGAGCTAAGGCAGGTATTGCGCTTATTATCATTACTGCTGCTGCCGCAAGGACTGCAAATATCTTTTTCATGATGCGCACCCCCTATCTGAAGAACAAATAGCCTACGCCGAATATGGCTATGGCTGCGATTATCGATGTTATCCAGAATGTGCGCCAGAATGCCTTGGGATCGCAGGGCAGGTTTCCTACGAATTTGCCTGTCTGACCATTCATGCCGAAGAGGAATGTCTTACCCTCCCAGCTGGTGGTAAGCACCCATACAGGGTAGAGCGCGTACTTTGCCTTTGCCTGTTTAAGGGGCGGAGGTTATCGCCCTCTTTGGTTACGCTGGAATAGCCCGATACGGTCTTTCTGAATGCGTCGTCAACGCTTTCCTTGGCGCGTACTGTGGCACGTTCTGTTGAATCATCAGCGCTGACATCGTACTTATCTGCCAGATAGCCTGCCAGATAGGCGGTCTGGAAAGGTACTGCGTCCTTGAAATCGAAAGGACCTACGGATTCCATAAGGTCATCGGGCATTTTGGTAGAACCGTCAACGGGGATATTATCAAAAGACATGGTACCCTCGCGGTATACTGAATAGTAGCTGGTCTCGGTGATGCGGTAGTTTCCCGAGGTATGGGAATGTGTACGGCTGCATTTATAACGCACGCCGCCGTCAGCATCGGCATCAAAAAGCCAGCATGGGACGTATAAGCCCTTTACCTCGTCCAGATGGTTCTGGTCCTTGAAGACCTTGGGCAGGAACTTTTTGCCCACAAGGTGCTTTTTAAAACCTTCCACTGCGGCATTCTTATCCAGCTTGAAGGGTATGACATAATCGGGTTTAAGGGTGCCGCGGAACTGACCTGTCATGACAACGGGGTTATCGCAGTAGGGGCACTTTGTAGCGCCCAGGGTCTCGTCGCCGATTATCTCGCCGCCGCAGGACTGGCAGGTATAGACACGCATATTATCGGTCTCGCCCTCCTGCCACTGGTTAGCTTCCGGATTCCAGTCTAACTCGTCGTTGCCGTCTGTGCTGAGGTCTTCGTCGTATGCCAGCAGGGTATCCATTTCGAACTCGGTCTCGCAGTAGGGGCATTTCATCTTCTGCACCTGAGAGTTGAACTCGATGGCGCCTGCACAGCACGGGCATTTATATTCTTGTACTGCCATGTGTGTTTCTCCTAATCAATATTTTAAAAGCAAAAGGCATTGACCGCCTTTGCTATACAAAACGATTGCAGAGATGCCTGCACCTCTGCAATCGTGTATTATTCGGTTAAAATGCGCTTATCAGTTGGTAGCGTCGTTATCATCGAATACGTCGCCGCACTCGGGGCAGAACTTGGGCGGATTGGAAGGATCCGCGGGAGTCCAGCCGCACTTGTCGCACTTATATACCTTAGCACCTGCGGGCTTGGGAGAACCGCAGTTCTGGCAGAATTTGCCCTGATTTACTGTGCCGCATGAGCAGGTCCAACCATCAGCTGCTGCGGGTGCGGGCTTGGGAGAGCCACAGTTCTGGCAGAATTTGCTTGTATTTGTTGTACCGCATGAGCAAGTCCAGCTATCGCCTGCGGGAGCTGCTGCCTGAGCCTGCTGCTGACCCATAGCGAAGAGCTGCTGAGCGTTCATGCCGCCTGCCTGCTGAGCCATATTAACGCCCATAAATCCGGTCATAGCGCCTGCTGCATTGCTGCCAGCCGCACGCATAGCGTCGCCCTGAGCTGCAACAAGTCCGCCTGCTGCCATGGTGGGATCAGCATACATACTCATACGTCTGCCTTCCATGAAGAGCTTCTGGCTTTCCTGCTGAGCCTGCTTGATCATTTCCTGATCTTCCTTGGGCAGGTTGAGAGCCTTGATGGCAACTTCAACAACTTCGATACCCATATTCTTGCCCCATGTATCAGCAAGTGCAGTATTTACTGCGTTCTTCAGCTCGGTCTTCTTGCCGGGGATCTGGTTGGGTCTGATCTCCATATCCGAAAGGGTGGAGAATGCGGGAGTCAGCGCATCGATGAATTCAGCCTTCATTCTGGGTGCGATGGTCTCTCTCTTATATTCAACAGCCTGATTGCCGCAGATATTTGTGTAGAACAGCAGCGGGTCAACGATCTGGAATGTGTACATACCGCTGCACTTGATGGAAACGTCCACATCAAGGCCGATCTTGGAGTCAACAACTCTGAAAGGTACTACCTCGGGGGTGCCGAAGAGGTTGTTGGAGATCTGCTTGGTGTTGAAATAGTATACTCTCTGGTCTTTTCCGGGATCTCCGCCGTAGCCTATACGCTGACCGATCTGCTTGAAAGTCTCCTTGATCTTGGTACCCAGCTTGCCGTCAGCAAACAGCGAAGGTGTACCCAGTTCAAAGGTATATCTGCCGGGGCGGTTGCAGACTTCTATTATAGCACCGTCTTCAACGATGATCATTGTCTGTCCGTCAGCAACTGCTACACCTGAACCTGCGCTGATGATATTATCATTGCCCTTGGTGTTCTGACCTCTGCCTGTAACTACCTTCTGTCCCTTTACCATCAGCACTTCATCGGGGAGTGCCTCGCAGTAAAAATATTCCTTCCACTGATCTGCCATTGTACCGGCTGCTGCGCCGATGGCTGCCATAATAAGTCCCATAGTTAGACCCTCCTTAAAAAATTGAAAAATAAATTCTATATGATACCAGTTGTCACGGTATATTTATCTGTGTGTATTTATAGTCTTATAGCCCTTCTGCGAATATGGGTTCTTGTTGACTTTCGGTCTTTTCGGGGCATCGGGCTGTCTGCCTACCCAGTGCAGGAACAGTGTCATCACAAATATGATGAACAGCCAGCCACACAGAGCCACCCTGAAATACCATATCGGGAGCCCTACAGTATAATGCAGTACCAGCAGTACCGCACTTACTACTCCGCCCCAGTGGTTCATCAGAAGATTGAACAGAAACGATCTCAAAAAGCGCAACGCTACTTTCACGGTCATCCCTCCGTTCACAAAATATACATCAACAGTTGAAAAGCTACACAACTTTCTACAATATTATAACATATTTTTTTACTGATTGCAATACCTTCATCTGATTTTTTTTGGATATATTGACGATTTCTTAATACATCATGAGCAAAAATCATGGTTCAAGAATGACTTTATTTCCGTTTCCGTCAACCACCACTATGTTTTTCAGGCTGCCTCTGCCGAAACTGCCTGTGGTGCGGCAGCTGACTTTTACGGTTCTTTCGCCGTAGGGCGTAAGTATGATATCCGTGGAATCGATGAGGTTGCCCTTTGCGTTTTCGGAGCCGTTATAATAAATGTATAAGTCAGGCCAGAGGAAATCGGAGCCGGAGTTGTATATGTTCAGCTCAACGGTCAGCTTGTTGCCGTCTATCTCGGCGGAATCCACCGTAACCTCAAGTTCGTCCATATATCCCACATCGTACCAGCCACTTACCACGCCGTCCCCAAGCATGGGGTCGGTGGAAGAGAGGTAGTAGGAATTTACGTAGCCGTAGGTATTATTATATAAGGTATAGTACCAAGCTGAGCTGCCTGTATACCATATCTGTATTGGAGTGCAGTCGGGTATGGAAGCCAGAAGTTTTGAACTGGAGGATTTTTCCTCACGGAGTGCCAGGGTACCGCCGTCGGTATCCACGTACATGGTGCCCTTGGAGGTATAGTTCAGGGCTGTACCCTCGGTGGCACCGCAGACCGAGCAGGTCTTGGGTTTGGTGAGGGTGGCTTCTTTCCAGCTATGCCCCTTTGCCTTGCCCTTGGTCTCGCCGCAGTTTTCGCAGGTCTCGGGTTCGGTGCAGGTAGCGGCTTTCCACTTATGACCGATAGCCTTGCCCTCGGTCTTTTTGCATCTCTCGCAAGTCTTGGGAGAGATGCAGGTGGCTTCTTTCCAATTATGACCAAGCGCATCCTGACCTATGAGCCCGCAGACTTCGCAGTACTGGGGCATTTCGCAGTCAGCGTCTTTCCATGTATGACCCAGTGCTTCGCCCTCAGTCTTGCCGCATACGGAGCAGGTCTTGGGGTGAGTGCAGTCAGGCTGCATCCAGGTATGTTCAAGCTTGTCGCCCTCTTCCAGTCCGCAGACTTTACAGCGTCTGGGGTGGGTGCAGGTAGCTTCTTCAAAATCGTGATCTGCCAGTTCACCTCGGGTCTTTCCGCAGCGGGTGCAGGTCTCGGGTTTGGTGCAGGTGGCTGCCTGCCAGTGGTGCAGACATATGGTCTTGGTGAAGAATAGACCGCCTACGCCAAGTAAAAAGCAGATGGTCAGACCTATGATGAGTGCCGCCCTTTTGGTAGCCTTTGACAGATGCGCAGGCTCTTTCTCCTTTGGCGGGAGCTTTGCGGGGAGCTGTTTTTTTCGGCGCTCGGGTCTTGCGGGGGCGGGGCGGACTATCAGCTCCTCCTCTTCCTCATCGGTATCTCCCGGGCGGACAAAAATGCTGTCGGTCAGTTCAAGGTCGTCCCGCGTGTCGGGTTCTTCCTCTTTAACAGGGGTAGTTTCGGGGGACTTGGTATCTTCAGTATTATCCGTATCTTCGGTGGTATAATAGCAGCCTTCCAGTGCTGCAAGAAATCTCTCGGCATCGGGGATACGGTCTGCGGGATCGAAAGCACAGCAGTCCATAACCAGCTTTTTCAGCTTTTCACTGCCGTTTTTCGGCTTGCCGAAGTTCTTGCCGCTCAGTCTTGAAAATATAGCCGCGTCGATGGCGTTGCGGTTATCACCCTCATTCACCAGAGGCAGACGGTCTTCATTAAGCAGATAATACAGGGTTATACCGAGAGAATAGATATCCGCGGAAGCGCCGTAATGCTGCTCGTTGGGGGTGCGGGCATTCCAGACCTCGGGTGCCATGAATGGCTGAGTTCCCACAAAGGTGGCGAAACTTCCTGCCCTTGTCTGTTTGGCTATGCCGAAATCGCCCAGGTAGAATTCGCCTTTATCGTCAACGTAGATATTATCGGGTTTTATATCGCGGTGGAGCATATTTATCTCCTGCATGGAGCGGAGAGCTTCACCTATCTGTGAAGCCAGCTTTGCCACCTGACGGGGGGACATCACTCCCCTGCTGTTTATGTACTCGGTGAGGGTGGTGTAGTATTCCATCTGAATGAGCACATCAAAGCCGATAACATCACCGTCATCGCCGATGATATCGCGGTAGGTATGGTTTATGCAGTGCACCAGATGGGGCTTGTCGCCAAGACGGTACATATTCTTTATCTCTTCTGCCACCTGCTGTTTGCGTTCTGCCATTTCCTGCTCACGGCTTTCGCGGGTAGTGGAGACGCTTCTGTCGAGGATAATGGGCAGTACCTTGACTGCGCAGTATCTCACCTGTCCGTAGAGTTCCTGACGGAATTTATATACCTTGCCCGAACCACCGCTGCCAAGGTAGGAATCCTTATACCAGTTCTCCCACAGCGGTTCGTAGGCTGAAAGTCTCTCGCCTATATCTTTCATATGCTCACCCCCTTACCTTATATTTGATATTTATCATAGATCATCTTTTTCACCCACATTATATCATAAACTCACATTATTTTCAAGGCTAATAATCAACCTTTCATTTTACTTTCACCCGATTTGCACATATCGCAACTTATACTTGCGTCGGTGCGCTTTTCGGGGGACAAATCTTTCAATTCGGTAACGGCAGTGAGGGAAAATGTAATTGTTTTTCGAGGGCAGAGCGGGCTTTAAAACCGATACGAAGTTGTTAATTTCTTGACATTAAGCAAAAGATGTGATATTATTTTATATATATATCCAGACAGGGTATATTTGTTGTGTAAAAATTTAAGATACAAGGAGGAAAAAATGAACAAGGTAGTTAAGCAGACCGCGGCAATACTGCTGGCGTGCACAATGATGGGCGGTGTGATACCCGCAAACGTGACAGGGGGCATTTTCAGCACCTCGATAACTGCAAGTGCGCTTATGGGTAAGGGCACAATGTATAATCCGTATATTGCGGACACTTATGATGAGCTTATGGAGCTGATCGCACCAAAGGATTATAAAAAGCATAATTACAGCCAGGACACAGATATATATGTGAAACTTGGTGCGGATATTTACGATAATACACCCAATGATTCACGTGATTTTAATATTTTCAGCGATACAGATGCGCATATCAATATTCATCTTGACCTGGCGGGCAAAAAGCTAAGCAGGTATGCATATACCATAGATAGCTGTCTGTTCTATCTTGATACCAACAGCAGTCTTACTATTGATGACAGCATTGGCGGTGGTTCTATAGTCTTTGATACCAAAACGGAAGGCGCCGATGCTGAACACCTTAACGCTAAGAATATCTTTATAGTCAAAAAAAATGCTGAGCTTACTATAAAAGACGGCACGTTTGAAATGTCCACAAGATATAATAATTTCACAAACAATTGTATCAAAAATAACGGCGGTACTGTTACCATAAACGGCGGAACATTCAAATCATATCGAGACTTGATAACTACCTCTACGGGAAAGACGATAATAAATAACGGAACATTCCATTATACCGGCTGGCAGGAGGAAAAGTCCAAAGATCCACTTTACAGAGGTCTGGATGCCACATACATCAAGAACTGCAGGCTTATAGCTGACGAAACAATAGTATATTTGGATGCTTATGATGAAGAAGGAAGTTCCAAAAATGTTAAGGATATCATTCCCGAAAAGGCTGTTGTAAAGATAAACGGCGAGGTTGTTGCCCATAATGATCTGGGTTATAATGATCCGAATCTGGAAGTTAATGCGTTTTCAAGAAGCAGGCTATGCGGAAAAGAGATCACCATAGAGACACCCGCGATAAAAGAGGTTAATATAAGCCTTACCGAACCTAAGGCAGGCGAGAACATAAAGAATGCTGCTGTTGTTGAGAGCGATAATGTCAAGATCTACAGAATGGGATATGACAAGCGCGAGGACGGCATCGTTTACGAAAATAGATTCTACGATGCTGTTAACTGGTACTGCGAGGGTGATCTGCTGACCTCTGCCGCAACATTTGAGGCGGGCAAGGAGTACGATGTTCTGTTCTTTGTGGAAAATAAAGAAGACGGCGAGACACTGGCAGATGATACAAAGATCTATGTTAACGGCAAGGAAGCGAAAAAGGAGGTATCCATCTATCCTGACAGGATACTTTACGGCATTACATTTGAATGCAAGGGCAGTGAGCTTCTGCTTGGCGATGTAAACGGAGACGGTGTGATAAACGTTACCGATATCTCAAAGGCTGCGGCACACGTCAAAGGCAAGAAACTGCTGACAGGCGATGCGCTGAAACGCGCTGATGTAAACAGCGACGGCGTTGTCAATGTTACCGATGTTACAAAGATAGCGGCTCATGTAAAGGGCAAGAAGCTGCTTACGTCGAAGAAGTAATTTCTGCCGGAATTTACAAAATCAAGGGAGCGTATGCGATGGCATAAGCTCCCTTTTTAATATAGCTATATCAAGAATTTAATATAATAAACAGATAGTCGGGAAAATTTCTGAAATTTTAGTAAATATTCCTCAATTTATTCTTGCAATTTTGTCGGTAATGTGCTATAATATCCGTAACAGGGACAGGACTTCCCTTACTTGCTGACGCTAAGCAAGATATACATGGTCACACAAAAAAAGCGCTGTCGTTTTCGACAGCGCTTTTGCTTTATCTTATTTAACTATCGCAAGCAGTACGCCCGCAGCAACTGCGGAACCGATAACACCTGCAACGTTAGGACCCATAGCGTGCATCAGCAGATAGTTGGTAGGAACTTCTTCCTGACCTACCTTCTGAGAGATACGTGCTGCCATAGGAACGGCGGAAACGCCTGCAGAACCGATCAGAGGATTGATCTTGCCCTTTGTGAGGATGTACATCAGCTTACCGAGCAGAAGTCCGCAAGCAGTACCCAGTGAGAATGCTACTACACCCAGCAGCATTACCTTGCCGAAGTCAAGGGAGATTACCTTATCAGCCTGAGTTGTTGCACCAACGGTAACGCCCAGGAAGATGGTGATAATGTTCATCAGTTCGTTCTGTGCGGTCTTTACAAGACGGTCGCAGCAGCCGCTTTCTTTCAGCAGGTTACCGAACATCAGCATACCTACCAGAGGAGCAGCGGAGGGGATCATCAGAGCGATGATAAGTGTAACCAGTACGGGGAAGATCAGCTTCTCAAGTCTGGAAACAGGTCTCAGCTGACCCATAACTACCGAACGCTCTTTCTTGGTAGTCAGCGCTCTCATTATAGGAGGCTGAATAATAGGAACCAGCGCCATATAGGTGTAAGCTGCAAGTGCTATGGTACCAACGGAGCAAGCACTGTTCTTGGTGAGCAGCTTAGAAGAAACGAAGATAGATGTAGGGCCGTCAGCACCGCCGATGATAGCGATGGATGCGCAGTCAGCAGCACTCATGTTGAGTACGGCAGCACCTACGAAGGTGAAGAAGATACCGCCCTGTGCAGCAGCACCGAGGAGGAAGCTTCTGGGGGAAGCAATCAGCGGACCGAAGTCGGTCATAGCGCCGATGCCCAGGAATATCAGCGGAGGATAGAGCTGGAGCTTAACGCCCATATATAGTATATCCAATAGTCCGCCATGTTCGAGTATCCGGTTATAGTCGATATAGTGGTCGTTCACTTCGCCGTAACGGTCGGTGACTTTCAGGTATTCCCAGTACTCGGGGTGATACATATCTGCGTTAGGCAGGTTTGTCAGCAGCATACCGAAGGATATCGGCAGAAGCAGCAGGGGCTCGAAACCGCGTCCCACAGCGAGATACATGAACAGGAATGATATAAGTATCATTATGATGTTCTTCCAGCCGCCGTCAGCGAAGAATCCTGCAAAGCCCGATTCCTGTGCCAGCTGAGCCAGAGTGTCCAAAAACGATTGAATTATAGCCATTTTATCAGATCACGTTCCTTTCCAAAGCTAAAACGGGCGGGTATTATCCATTATGCCCGCAGCAGACCATGCCGATCTTCTCGGCTTTGCAGCCTTAACGCCCTTGAGCACGGGCTTTTTGCCGCTGCCCGCATACATTGCGGAAAGGGCACCCATTATGGCTGCGACTACCTCTTCCTCGATACCGTCCTCAACTGCGGGTGCAGGTGCGGTTACGGCTGCGGGAGCAGGTGCTGCCTTTGCTTCGGCTTCTGCTGCCTTTGCTTTAGCTGCTGCCTCGGTCTCAGCCTTGATCTTTGCCTTAGCTTCCGCGCTCTTGTTGATGCCCTCGAATATCTTGCCGTAGAGGGACACGAGAACTATCAGGATTATCAGACCGATGAAAACCACGGAAATACCCGTGATAACTACCGAAACGATAGTTTCCGCACCGAGGTCTGTCTTGTCGGGCGGGATATTGCTGGAAAGCAACTGAGCAAACATGAATCGTAAATCACTCATATAAGAACTCCTCCAAGAATTTATTCAACATACGTATCAATTATACACCACCTGACAGAAAAATACAAGACCTTTTTGGCAAATTTTTATTTTTTTTAATAATTTTTTCTTACCGCGGTAAAACGTCGGTTTTGAGAGGTAAAAATACTTTGATATAAGCGGTTTTGGGGCGTATCTGCGCTTTCGGGTCAGGGATGATCGTTATTGACGCGGGATCATCTTTGCGGGAATTCCAGGAACAGCAGAAAAGCTCCCGAAAAGCGCGGGGTATCGGGGACACTTCACGCAAAACGATCAGCCCCGAAGCGTTCACGAAAAGGCTTCGGGGCATTGTGTTTATTTGATTTGTTCATTTATTGTTCTTGGTTTTTCTTTTTAAGGTTTACAGAGCTTACGATACCTGCGGCAACGGCACTGAATATCAGGGATACGCATACAGCAAAGCCGAAATTCTTACCAGCGAAATCCTTATGCCTTATAAGGACATCATTGATGTACTCGATGCCCGGCAGCAGGATGATAAGGGCGATGGTCATAGTGATGAATATGGGGATAAACAGTTTGAACCAGTTGGTCTCGGTTTGAAGTTTTTCGTAGTAACTGCGCATTCTGATCGTTCCTTTCTCTGTGATGATAGCTGCCAGCAGGATTCAGCTGTTGCTTCTTTTTCTGTTTGCATAACTTCTGACACCTGCGATGATAGCACTGAATATCAGGGATACGCATATCGCGTAAAACGGGTTACTTCCGCTGTATTCTTTATTCTTGATGACAACTACAATGATATACTTGATGATGGGGAAAAGTACTACAAGATAGAGCGTCCACAATAAAAAGTAGGGTACAAACAGTTTGAACCAGTTGGTCTCGGTTTGAAGTTTTTCGTAATAATCACGCATGGTATTCATCCCTTTCGCTGCGATAGTGATACCTGTTTTATCCAGATTATACCACAATATGCGGCGGCTGTCAACGGATATGCCACAGAGTACGTATCTGTGCCGGCGTATGCGGTGGCATACGTTGGCAGGTTTATCCGCGGCTGTTTTGCTGAAATGAAAAAGGCACTCGCTGGAGTGCCTTTTATTTACATACCTATATATGGAAAAAGCGGAGATCGGTGCCTTTCAGGGTCTTAGGATCAAATTTGAACTTGATTGTCATTTTTGGAGTCTCGCCCAATAAATTCTCTTCGCCCGGCAGCTTAAAGCTTATGCAGTCATCACTTTCGACGTACTCGTTGACATCAGCAAAAGAATGCTCGGATTTTTTAAGACCCTGCGAATCAGCAAAAGCTTTTATATCATCATAATCCATTGGTTTGATATCCATAGGGAAGAAGATCACATCCTCAAGATAAGCAAAATAATCTCCACCTATACCATCAGTGAGACAATACTGCTTGCCGTCAAAAAACTTCATCATAATTGTGGAAACAACAGCATCAGGAATTTTTACTCTTTCGTCATTGGAATCTTTAGGCTTAAGAATATGCACTTCTATTTTTATCCTTGGGTCTTCAAGCGAAGAAGTATAGAAAGCTTCTACACCGTCCGCCATGTATTCGTCAAGATGAATTTCAGACATATCAAACTTATCTTGATATTTCTCTACGAACTCCCCTACTGTCATATAACCGCCGGTTCTGAATACGGTATCGCCTATCTGGATATAGCCAGAATTGAGAGCCGCATTTTTGATCTCCTCGGTGGCTTCATACTTTATCTCTTCAACAACAGGCTCTGCTTCGGATTCTACTGCTGCGGCTGCTGACTCTGCCGATTCCTGCTTTTCCTTTTCAAGTTCCTCGGCGGTGTCCTTTTCAAGCTTATCAAGAGCCGCATCAAGATCTTCTTCATTAATATCGTCTGCGGAAGCACTCTTTGATGTTTCATTTACTGCCTTATCGGTATCGCTTTCACTGCAGGCTGTCATTGCGGCTGCGCAAAAGCAGAGCGCGAAGACTAACGCTGTTATTTTTGTTAATTTTCTCATATATTCTAATTTCCTTCTATTAAATTAAATCATTTAATTATAACCTCACAGCATGTTAATTATATGTATATCTTGTGATAGTATTGTGAAACGGAATTTCTTGCCACCGTATGCGGTGGCATATATCGGTATATTTTAGGATATCGTGGAAGCAGTTTGGTTTACGGTGGAAATTGTTTGCGCGGCGGGTTTACATTTTTGGGGTTATATGGTATAATATTTATATGTAAAATTCGGCACAGGCTGATGTTTTGATAATTAGGAGTGAAATGATGTTAGACAGATTTCTTATAAGGCTGGAGGATATGCTGCCTAATCTGCTGGCGGCGGGTATAATCCTTGTGGGCGGATACATCGCCCAGGTGATAACCCTGCGTATCATGGGCAAGGGACTGAAGCTCAAACACGTTGATGCTACGGTACACAAGTTCCTGATGTCCATGGTCAAGGTCATAATAACGGTCATCGTTGTGGTGAGTGCGCTTTCGGCTTTGAAAGTTCCTATGTCCTCGATACTGGCGGCTATCGGCACGGCGGGAATCGCCATAGGTCTTGCTTTGCAGGACAGCCTTTCAAACGTGGCAGGCGGATTCATAATACTCTTCGCGAAGCCTTTCCGCTGCGGAGATTACATCAAGATAGGCGACGATGAGGGCACGGTGGACATGATATCGATACTGTACACCAAGCTGAACACCATCGAAAACAAGGCGGTTTTTATCCCCAACAGCATAGCTTCAAAGAGCTCGGTTACGAACTGCACAGCTGAGAAGAACCGCTGTCTGGAGCTGAAATTCCCCATATCCTACTCTGAGGATCACAAGAAGGTAATGGAGATAGTACGTGGTGTGCTTCAGGCTGATGACAGGGTGCTTTCGGTACCTGCGAAGCCCCTTGTGGTGATAGGTGAGCATGGAACTCACGCGATAATAATACTGACACGTTCGTGGGTGAAGACCGAGAATTACTGGCAGGTGCGCTGGGATATTTTACAGAAGATAAAGGAAGCTTTTGATGCGAATGGGATCATCATTCCTTTTGAGCAGCTGGATATTCATATGAGGGACAAGTAAGGATATTCTTTTGTAGTGATAATAGGCAGGGGCATCATCGGGGTGGCTGATGGTGTCCTTTTTATATTGTATGGTTTTGTTAGGGTTTATCGTAGATTTTTGGGGTTGTTGGGATAGTCTGGTGTTAGTTGTGTACGATAGATCGTGAGTTTTCGCCGTTGATTTCGGGCGCGGCAATATTTTTACGCAGAAAGAAAGAGCGTGGACATTAGTTTGTCCACGCTCTTGATTTTGTTATTTCCGCGCCTTTTTGACAGGATGGGTAGATTGCTGTGCTCTTATTATTTGCTATGCATTTTGGTTTTGCGCCTTGGTGATTGAGGGACTCCGCCCCTCAAACTCCTCGCAAGCTTTTCGTGAAAAGCTTGACCAAAAGCTTGTTTCGCGGCATAGTTTGTTTGGTGCGCAGGTTTGCTGCCGCGGAATCAGTTAGCTTTTGCTACATCACAGATCAATTACAACCTTGCCGCCATTTGCCTTGGGATCAACTTCCACGCACTTATCTGTATTTGCAACGCTGATCTTGAAGTTTGTATCGGTATTGGTATACTCGCACTCGATCTTATTGCCGTTTCTTGTGGCTTTCAGCTCGAATACCTTATTAGCTTCGGTATCGTAAACAGGGCATACAGCGGATCTTCCATCTTCAAGCTCGTAGATAGTGAAGTTTGTGCCATCCAGATAATTGTACTCAAAGTCTCTCTTGAAGCTGCCGTAGGGTATGATGCTGTTGGGTCTTGCAAGGGCAGGTATCTCAAAATAGCTGCACTTATGGGTGTACCATCTGCCGCCCTCGAAGACCTTGCCCGTGATGATATCAGTCCATCTGCCCTCGGGCACGTAGTACTGTGCTATGCCATCCTCGTTGAGTATTGGCGCAACAAGGATATTATCGCCCAGCATATACTGTCTGTCAAGTGTGAGACAAGCGGGGTCATCGGCAAAATCTATTACCATAGCTCTCATCATGGTGACACCGACTTCGTGGGTCTTTATTGCCTGTGACCATATGTAAGGCATCAGTTCGCCTTTTTTCTTGGTGAAGAAGCGCAGAACGTCGCAGCTTTCCTCATCGAACAGCCACGGCACGCGGTAGGACTGGTTGCCGTGAAGTCTTGAATGGGTGGAGAACAGACCGAAAGCTGCCCATCTCTTATAGATATCTGGGGTCGCGGTAGCTTCAAAGCCTGCCATATCGTGTGAGGTATAGCCGAATCCCGAGATACAAAGGCTCAGACAGCCTCTAACGACCTCAGCCATTGAGTTGTAATTGCCCGAGCAGTCACCGCCCCAATGTACGGGGAATTTCTGACCGCCTGCTGTTGCAGACCTTGCGAACAGGCAAGCTTTGTTCTCGCCGTAGTACTCTTTCAGCACGTTGAAAACGCACTCGTTATAGAGGTAGGTGTAGAAATTATGCATCTTTATGGGGTCTGCACCATTGAAGTATACCACATCTCTGGTGGGTATCCTCTCGCCGAAGTCGGTCTTGAAGGTATCAACGCCCATTTCGCAGAGTTTGCGCAGATATCCTGCGTACCACTTGCAGGCATCGGGGTTGGTGAAGTCAACTATTGCCATACCGGGCTGCCATTCATCACACTGGAACACCGAACCATCGGTATTCTTTATGAAATAGCCGTGCTCCATTCCCTCGTCGAACAGGCGCGAACGCTGACCAACATAGGGGTTTATCCATACGCAGGTCTTCAGACCCTTGGTCTCGTGAAGTCTTTTCAGCAGACCCTCAGGGTCAGGGAACTGTTCGGTATCCCACTCAAAATTGCACCATTCCAGACCTTTCATCCAGAAGCAGTCGAAGTGGAAGACTTGGAGAGGGATATCCCTTTCAGCCATGCCGTCGATAAAGCCTGTGATGGTGGCTTCGTCGTAGCTGGTGGTGAATGATGAAGTCAGCCACAGACCGAATGTGAATGCGGGAGGAAGGGCGGGCTTGCCTGTAAGGTCGGTGTAGCCTTTCATAACTTCTGTCAGATTTTCACCGCCGAAGACGAAATACTCCATATTCTCGCCGGGCAGTGTGAAGCTTACCTTTGATACGGTATCGGAGCATACCTCAAAGCTGACCTTATCGGTGGAATTCACGAATATACCGTATCCGCGGGAGGAAACGTAGAAAGGAACGCTCTTGTAGCTCTGATCTGAGCAGGTTCCGCCATCGGCATTCCATATCTCAACATTCTGACCATTTTTTGTGAAAGTGGTGAACTTCTCACCGAAGCCGTAGAAATACTCGCCTACTGTGGTATCAAGCTGTTCTCTGATATAAGTTCTGCGGGGGTCTGCGGGGAAGCTCCAGAAAGTATCATCAGCCTGAACAGCCATTCTAGCCTGCTGCTTGAATGCGCTCTCCTTTATAACGCCCGTACTTCTCCAGCCGCCGCCGGTGAGTTTTTTATCCTTGTAAAAATATGAAACGTTCCAGTTATCGCGGGATACTACTACCTTAGTATCTCCCGAGACCAGCACAGCTTCGTGCTCATTTATCGTAACAACGGGCTTATAGCTGCCCTTGTTCAGTACAAAATGGGGACCGTTGTCCTTGTATCCTTTGTGGTGAGTGATGTTCACTCTGATAACATTTTCAAATTCGGATGTATATGTGATCTCAAGATTTGCACTGCCCAGCAGCTTGTATCTCTCTCTGCCGAAAAAAGGTGTTGCCACTACCATGAAGCCGTTCTCGACTTCAACAACATCATATGCCTGCACCGCATAGTTAACTTCGTAGCCCCTCTGATTGAGCCAGAAACCGTCAGCAAATTTCATTGGCTGTTACCTCCTTGTATCATGTATCATATAAAAAAATGAAATCATGGGTACAAACCCACGCTCAAGCTTTTCACATCTATTTTAATACATTCTGAGATACAATGCAATAACAATTTACTGCATTGTGTAACATTATTAACCCATTATTGCGGTTTTTGCACTGAATTTTCGGTGAATTGATTTTAAGTTCGTATCATTTACGAAATGCGCAAAAAATAACGCCCATGTAAAATCATGGGCGCAATAATTATTCTATGCTAAGAAATTCATCGGGGATATAGCTCAGGCAGTCCTCAATGCACTGTCTGTTGAAGCCTTCGATATAGTTTCTCTCGAACATTTCGTCGGTATAGTCTTTGTAGGGATACTCGGCACAGTTGTACCAGTCGCCGTCGTAGCTTTCGGCTTCAAAGTGGGATATTATGGGTATCGCCTTGACGTTTTCAAAGCTGATATTCCCTGTTTCGGGGTCTTTCACCACATTCAGCTTGCCTATGATGCCCACAGGAGCGCGTAGGTCGTACATGGTTGAGATGAAATTTCCCAGACCGTAATAGCAGAAAGCCTGTCCGCCGTCGGGCTTATCGATGTAATTGCAGGTGCTTATGGTGTGCGCCTGGGTACCGATTATGAGGTCTGCACCCCATTCAACCAGCTTGGGCGCCATAGTTTCCTGAACCACGTTCAGCTCGTTCTCGATCTCGTTACCGAAATGGCAGCTTACTACAACCACATCAGCAAGTTCGTTTGCCGCTCTCACCTGACGCTCAACGATCTCCTCATCGGAGAGGTATACCACTCTGCCGGGCTCGCCCTCTTCAATATAATAACCGTTGGTATGCTCCATATATCCCAGGAATGCAAAGGTTATGCCGTTAACTTCCTTGGTGCGGATATTTTCGCTGTCAGCTTCATCACGGTATGCACCATAGTGGACAACATCCTTGGTATCCCAGTAATCAAGACTGCTTATCAGCCCGTTGCCGCCCATATCCAGCACATGGTTATTGCTCATGGATATGACATTGAAGCCGATATCCACCATATGGTCGCCGTTTTCAGTAGGTGTGGCGAAAAGCGGGTAGCTCTGGGGACCGTAATCATCGGTCACGAGAGTTTCCTGATTCAGTATTGCAAGATCGGTACCCTCGAGGTAACGCTCGACATTCTGGTAAGCGTAGGTGAAATCGTAATGGTCATCATTACCCTTGTGCCACGCCTCATTATAGATATTATCATGCACCAGATTATCGCCTGCGCAGAGCAGTGACACCACGTTAGAGGGCTGACCCTCTGGGATAGGCAGCTTTTCCGCCTGCTCCTCATCGGTGGTTATCTCGTCCTCGGCCTTTTTCTTTAAATTCAAGCCTTGGTCTTTTATACCGGAAGGGGGTTCCTTGCCGTTATCAAGACCCTCTGTATCTCTTACACCCAGACTTGCGCAGCCTGCGGAAGCCGTCATCATCACGGCGCACAGCAGCGCAACGAGCTTGTTTGCTTTCAAACGCATCATAATCCTCCGTTTCGGAATTGATTCACAAAGGATATTATAACATATTTTCCTGCGATTGTAAAGCCCTGCGTCAATTCATAATTCATAATTCATAATTATAGTGCGTGGCGGAAACGTTGCAGGGTTTAGGATAGAATGCCAAGGAAGAGAGCTTTTGGTCAAGCTTTTCGCGAAAAGCTTGCGGAGAGCTCGAGAGGCAGAGCCTCTCGGTCAAGGCATCCAAGCGACGCGGCAATAGTGCTTTAAATAGCACAGCAAACTCCCGCTCCAAAACAAGGCGCGGCAATATCAAAAAATCGAGCGTGGACAAATCAAACAGTCCACGCTCTTTCTATGTCCGTAAATTATTGCCGCGCCGTCATCGGACAGCGAAGCGTTTCCGATGACTCGCCCCGAGGAACGAGGGGCGACCTGATACCGCAGTACGTAGGAAAAAAGCTCTGTACTAATGAGCAGAACTATTTTTTGAGATTCTGCCTGAGTTCATCTTTCAAACCGCGCATGATAATATCTCTTGCTCGGAGTGCCCCTTCTTTGGACATAGGCGGGGTGTCACCCAGGGGATAGTCCATGCCCAGATCCTCGTACTTGTGCCTGCCCAGAGTATGATATGGCAGGACATCAAGGGCTTTAAGGGTCTTTATGCGCGCGAGGAAGTGTCCCAGCTTATAAAGGCTTTCTTCATCGTCGGTAATGTCGGGGACTACAACGTGCCTTATCCACACGGGTATGCCATTAACGCTGAGATACTCCGCAAAAGCGAGTATGCCCTTATTATCGTGACCTGTGAGCTTTTTATGCTTCTCGGGGTCGATGTGCTTTATATCCAGCATGACAAGATCGGTGGACTTGATAAGTCGGTCAAACGCCGCGGTATCCTTTGGCTTAAAAGTAATGCCGCTGGTATCAAGGCAGGTGTTTATGCCTTTGGACTTCGCTTTTTCAAAAAGCTCCGTCAGAAAACCGATCTGTAGACAGGGCTCGCCCCCTGTGCAGGTTATTCCGCCGTTATGCATGAATTCCTTTACCGCATCATACTCGGTGAGGATATCCTCAGCTGTGACTTCCCTGCCGCCATCGGGTCGCCATGTATCGGGATTGTGACAGTAAAGGCACCTCATGGGGCAGCCCTGAAAGAACACCACGAACCTTGTTCCGGGGCCGTCAACAGCGCTGAAACTTTCTACCGAATGGATACGTCCCGTCATTAAAACATCTCCTTAATCTGTAAATGACATCAGAAGTTCCCCAAACAGCGATCTCAATGTCATTACTATAAAATACCCAAAAGCCTGAGCAGAACTACCACGCCGCCGCCAAGCATCAGTATGCCGAATCCCATTAGTGCCCATGTTGATGGGTCGCTGCCGCGGAAGAAATCTCTGGGGTCATTGGGGTTCACCATGATATCGGTGCCCTCGCCCTCATAGAACTGCTGGGGGCTGGTATAAACGTCATCATAAGCAGTATAGGCTCTTCCGCCTGCGATATACTGCCATATAGGGGCGTACATCATACGATGGTGCTTGCCCGAACTTCTCTTCTCGCGGTTGCCTATGCACACCGCCCTTGTTTTCTCGGTACAGCGGCGGAGTTTCATGTGCCTTGCAATAGGCGGTGCGGCGGTGAGGAAAAGTCCCGCAAGTGTGAGGGTCGCACCTGCCGCATAGTCGGTGAGAGAAGGTGCAAAGAGGGTGACAAGTCCCGCAAGACCGAAAAGTCCGCTGCCGACAGCACCCATCATAGCCTTAAATTTGCGCTCGGGCTTATAGTCTTCCATCTCTTTGCGGGTCATAAGGCAGGTACCCATGATTCCGAAGCCCAGTGACATCGCCGCCAGTGAGCCGGAAAATCTGCCTATGGTGAGAAGACCTATTATTCCCGCAAACATCGGGGCGAAGCATTTCAGGCTGAACTGCTTGTCGGGAACGTGTTCGGGGAGCAAAGTGTTGGGATTTTGGCCAAGCTGTGTAGGCTGTCCCTGGGGGACTGTCCTGTTCATCTGCATGGGCTGACTGTACTGATTCGGCTGATCATAAGGGTTCGGCTGACCATACTGTGCAGGCTGTCCGTTCTGCTGTGGCACCATCTGACCTCCGCGGATGGTATCGATATTCACAAGCTCTGGGTTCTGCTGTCTCGTGGGCTGATAATACTGTTCTCTGTTTGATTGCATTATGCATTCTCCTTTTTGTATTGTCTCCTTGATATTTCTTTCTATTGGGTTTTCCCATATTGATTTTACCATATTTCGGAGAAAAAGTAAATATGGTATGGGGGAAAAGTTGGAGTGAGGGATAGCACAGACTCAAAATACAGCAAAAGCCCCCGAAGAACGGGGGCTTTATCATTCAAATTACAGGCTCTCGTGGAATGTTCTGGAGATAACGTCGTCCTGCTGTTCCTTGGTCAGCTTTACGAAATTAACTGCATAGCCCGATACCCTGATGGTCAGCTGAGGGTATTTCTCGGGGTGCGCCTGTGCGTCGAGAAGCATCTCGCGGTTCAGCACGTTAACATTCAGATGATGTCCGCCCTTTTCGGCATAGCCGTCCAGCAGACCTATAAGGTTATCCACCTGTGCATCGGTAGGTTCATAATTTGCCATAACTATCCGTCCTTTCTTATACTAAACGATAGCTTGGGGACTGCGGTATCACAGTTCCTCGTCGTCCTCATCGGGCGCTTTTTCGTTGGGCTGACAGCACGCTCCCGTGCCGCAGTCGTTAGTTCTGAAGGTCTGAACGGTCATTTCGGCTTCGTCCTGACCCTCGCGCTTGGCTTTCAGCAGTGCTTCGGCATCGATATTTATATGACCTTCGCCGCCTGCCATAAGCCTGTCTATCATTTCGACAAGTTCGTTTACCTTGCCGTCATCATCGTTTGATGCTTTAATTGCCATTATTAAGTTCCTCCGAAATGCTTGCGATATCAATATCACCTACGAACATCTCATCGTCCTTGCCCAGTGCGCCGGGAATAATGGAGAAGGTATTGGAGATACCGTCCTGTGCGTGTCTGAAAGGAAGCTTTGCAACAGAGGACAGTGATGAAGCAGCACCGTGAGTATCTCTGCCATGCATGGGGTTAGCGCCGGGTGCCAGAGGCACACCGATCTTTCTGCCATCGGGAGTGGAACCTGTCTTTTTGCCGTATACCACGTTGGAAGTGATAGTCAGTATAGACATGGTAGGCACACCGTCGCGGTAGGTGTGGTGCTTTCTGATCTTGTTCATGAAACGCTTAACGATATCAACTGCCAGCTTATCAACTCTGTCATCGTTATTGCCGTACTTGGGGAAATCGCCCTCAACGATGTAGTCAACAACAACATTTCTTGCTACATCTATAACGTTTCCTGCCTTGTCCCTGATCTCGATATCCTTGCGGACGGGCTTTACCTTAGCGTACTTGATAGCGGAGAGTGAATCTGCAACAACGGAAAGACCTGCGATACCAGTTGCGAAGTATCTCTTGACATCTCTGTCGTGGAGAGCCATCTGGAGTCTTTCATAGCTGTACTTATCGTGCATGAAGTGGATAACGTTCAGGGTATTTACATACAGACCTGCCAGCCACTCCATCATATCATCGTACTTCTCCATAACATCGTCGAAGTCGAGGTACTCGCCGTCAACAGGGCGGTACTTAGGACCTACCTGTACGCCCAGACGCTCGTCAACGCCGCCGTTTATAGCGTAGAGCAGGCACTTAGCCAGGTTTGCTCTTGCACCGAAGAACTGCATCTCCTTGCCCACAACCATCGAGGATACGCAGCAGGCAACAGCGTAGTCGTCGCCGTGAGTTGCTCTCATGAGGTCGTCGTTCTCGTACTGTATAGCAGAGGTGCGTATGGACATTCTTGCACAGAACTTCTTGAAGTTCGTGGGCAGCTTAACGCTCCACAGAACGGTCATATTAGGCTCGGGTGCAGGACCCAGGTTATTCAGTGTATTGAGGTATCTGAAAGAGGTCTTGGTGACCATGGGCACGCCATCGATGGATACACCGCCGATAGACTCTGTTACCCAAGTGGGGTCGCCTGAGAACAGGGAGTTGTACTCGGGAGTTCTTGCGAACTTGACCAGTCTCAACTTCATGATGAAGTGGTCGATAAGCTCCTGAGCCTGTTCCTCGGTGAGGACACCATTCTCAATATCTCTCTGGATATATATATCAACAAATGTGGAAGTTCTTCCCAGTGACATTGCTGCACCGTTCTGCTCCTTGACTGCTGCAAGGTAGCCGAAGTACAGCCACTGGATAGCTTCCTGAGCGTTCTTTGCGGGTCTGGAGATATCACAGCCGTAGATTTCGCCCAGCTTTTTCAGTTCGCCCAGAGCTCTGATCTGCTCAGCCAGCTCTTCACGGAGTCTGATATTCTTAGAGGTCATTCTGACAAGAGAATTGTCCAGCTGATCCTTCTTATCCATTATAAGGTAATCAACGCCGTACAGTGCAACACGTCTGTAGTCTCCGATTATACGGCCTCTGCCGTAAGCGTCGGGCAGACCTGTCAGTATAGCTGCGTGTCTTGCCAGCTTCATCTCGGGGGTATAAGCATCAAATACGCCCTGGTTATGGGTCTTTCTGTACTCGGTGAATATCTTCACTATCTCGGGATCCACCTCATAGCCGTACTGCTTGCAAGCAGCCTGAGCCATTCTCAGTCCGCCGAAGGGCTGAAGAGAACGCTTGAAGGGCTTATCGGTCTGGAAGCCGACTATCTTTTCAAGATCCTTATCAAGATAGCCTGCCGCATGGCTTGTGATGGTAGATACTATCTTTGTATCCATATCCAGCACGCCGCCTGCTTCCCTTTCCTGTCTTGAAAGCTCGGTCACCTGTTCCCAGAGCTTTTTGGTAGCCTCGGTAGGGCCTGCAAGAAAGCTCTCGTCACCGTCATAGGGTGTGAAATTCTTCTGGATAAAGTCTCTAAGATTGACAGAGGTACTGGACCATCTGCCGGGCTTGAAACCTTTCCACTCCTCATCGAACCAATTTCTTTCCATCTGTACATCTCTCCCTAACTTTTGCGGCACAACACCAAAAAGCTCCCGTTCTTTTACGAAAGCTTCAATATCCTTCATGCCGCGTCAATTGTTCGGACGATCTGCCCCGTACCCTCGGGACACTGACACAATATATAGATCATCGTTTGATTTAAGGATATCACATTTAGTAGTATATGTCAAGGTCAAATCAGAAATATTACGCAAGCTTAACAGTTTTTTCATATGTTACCAAAAGCCCTGAAAAGCTTGATTTTTGGCATTTTTTATACATAGGTCATTCCATGAGGTATATATCCGCAATAAATTAGTGTACTAAAAAACGTACAGAAAGTCGCTGAATGTTAATTTTTTAACGACCTATATATACGGTTTTACATACTAAAGTGTACTTTTTTGGTCTATTTAGCAAACGACTTTTCACCCTAATTTTGCGACCTGTTTTCTGCTTCGCCGAGTATTCCGTGTTTTGCGAAGTTTGATTTTTGTCGCATTTTATCATCGATAATTAGTTAAACAGCGTATTAGAATGAAAAATTATTAACAATCTTTCAGGATATCACTGACAGTATGCCCGCGGAAATTCAAAAAATTCAGTATGAAAAACAAAAAACGGAGGAAGCCTGAGCTGTCCTCCGCATAAAATTACTGCTGATTGTTTGAAAGCTCTTTGAGTTCTCTGCCCGCTTTTAGAAGTTCACGCAGATCATCGGCATCGTCGGCTTTGATAGCGTCACGGTACTCCGTCAGGCGCTCGATGATGCAGTTGAGCTCGTCAATCAAAGGCTGCTTGTTCATCAGAAAAAGCTCTGTCCACATATTCTCATTCAGCTTTGCAACACGGGTGAGGTCTTTGAATGAACCCGCGGAAAATCCTGCCTGTTTCAGCAGACTGGGGCTTTTGACGTAGGCACTGGACACAACATGGGCAAGCTGAGAGGTGAAGGCGATGATGCGGTCATGCTCCTCGGTGGTGGAAGTTACGACCTTTGCAAAGCCTATCTCGTAGGCGAGCTGGGATATCTCCCTTACAGCCTTTGCGGCAGTATCGTCCGAGGGGGTCATTATGAAGCTGGCACGCTCGAAGAGGTTATCCACCGAGTACGCAAAGCCCGAAAATTCGCGGCCTGCCATGGGGTGACAGCCTATGAAGACAACACCTTCCTCTTTCAGGGGAGCTTCCACAGCTTCGACTATCGCCGCCTTTACACCGCAGGAATCGGTAACTATGCCGCCCTTTTTGAAATTCGCCTTGTTATCCAGGATAAATTTGATGGTCTGGGCGGGGTGGAGACATACGATGACAACATCGCAGGTGTGCAGGGTATCGGGAGTAAGTTCCCCGTCAATAGCCTCCTGAGCCACTGCTCCCGCTATGGCGGCGCGGTCGATATCCAGCGCAAAACAGCTGTGTTCGGTGTTCTTCTTTATAGCTTTGGCAAGAGAGCCTCCTATCAGTCCAAGACCGACTATGCCTATCTTCATATAAAAACGTCCTTTCGCATTTTATTGCTTTTATGTAATAAAGTATAACACTATTTAATTAAGTTGTCAAGTACATGAGAAGTTACTTTAAACTTAAACGATTTCTTTAGATGTTTTAACGAATCGATATTTTTTGCTTTATTTTTTAAAAAAATATTTATGAAACTATTGACAAATCCGGCCTGTTGTAGTATAATATTGCTTGTGAGGAAAAATTAATTTTCTTACGAATTATGAAGGTTTAGGTGATTTGGCGAAGAAGCAGCTTTTGGGCTGCTTTTTTCGTTTTTACACACTTTTTTCGCTATTGGTCAGACAGGAGTGATAGTTTTGAAGATACTTAATATACACGGATTTCGCGGCAGTGCTGAGAATGCGGCATTCGGGGCGCTGACGAAACTAGGGCATGATGTTGTTTCACCCGGGTTTGATTATGATGCAGTTTCGGCTGATATGGTCATGGAGAGACTTCGCGGGATAATTCGCGAGGAGAAACCGCAGTATATTGTGGGGACGAGCTACGGCGGATTTTTTGCGGCTTTGCTTTCGGCGGAGACAGGTATATCTGCGGTGCTGGTTAATCCTTGTCTAATGCCTTTTTATCATCTTCCTCTGCTGGGGTATGAGGGTGATATCGGGGCTATGATCTCACTTTTCAGCGGTCTTGCAAAGGCTGACCGCAGCATCGTCAAGTGCATTATCGGCGGAAGTGATGAGTTGATAAATACACATTCGCTGGAAACGCGGTTTTACGGTGCTGAAAATATCACTGTTATACCTGAGGGGTTACATTCGGGTGCTACTCTGCCGCTGGGGGAGTTTTTTGGGGAAGTTATAAAGTAAGTAGCTTTTTTGATATTCGCATAAATCAAACTTTGTTTGGGTAGTCGGATATTTTTTTGATCGATAGTTTGTGAATTTTCGCCCCTTGTTCCTCGGGGCGAGAAATCAACGAGCTATCGCCGTTGATTTCTGGCGCGGCAATAATTTTACGGACATAGTTTGAGCGTATGCAATAGTTTTGCATACGCTCATATTTTTGTTAGCGGTGACTGCGTCGACCGCGTGCCGCGCCCTATTTGGTCGGGAGTGAGCTGTTCTATTTACAGCACTCTTGTCATGCTAGTTTTGTGCCTTGAGTTGAGGGCTCTGCCCTCAAACTACCGCAAGCCTGCTAGCGCGAGGCTTGACCGCGCGCTTTGACTCTTTGGCAGTTCCCACTGGGTTGTTTTTTAGTCCTTCTCGCTGTTATCCATCTCCAGCGGTATTTCCAGACCCACTGTGCCGGGGGTATGGGATGGGAAAACGCAGGTGACGTACTCCCAGCCGCCGTGGTTGGCTAGTTTTTGGGTCAGGTTACGTATATCGCTGATGCGCACGCCTGTTTCGGGGACTATCTCTATCAGGAGTTCGCAGGTATCTTCCAGATATTCCGTGCCTGCGGTCTCCACGGCTATCCCCTGTTCAGCGAAGAATTCTTCCACCGTCTGAGCGCAGTAGCTTTCGGGGGGCATATCCAATATATCGTTGGATTTGCGGGAAGTATCCTTGATACCCCGCTTTCTCAACATTTTTTCGAGGATATCCCTGTCCCAGAGTTCAACGCTGTTGACCTCGGCAAGCTTTCGGGCGGCGGCGGTGAAATAGCTGTTGGTCATGACAGCGCCCACCTCACAGCCGTAGTAGGCAAGTCCGCCTATTACTTCCTGAATTGCGGAATTATTCAGCTTTTTATCATAGCGCTTGCACTGCACCGCATAGCGGCGGTGTTTTTTCACGGCGATGATATCGACACCGAAATCTCCGGAGCATTTGGTGACTTCGATATCCTTAAATCCGTTGGCTTTCAGGATATTGGCGCAGGCATATTCAAACTCATGACCATCCATAAGATCAAGCTTTTTCAGGGTAAGTCTGCCGAAGTGGCGTATAATGGAGATTCCCAGAAACAAGGGTATGCTGAGAAATGGCAGGTATGGGATCTTGCCGTAAAATTCGGGACGGTCGCCGCCTGTGCAGAAAAATTCGGCGAGCCTATATGAAGCAAGAGCAGAACCTGCAAGAAGTCCCGCAAGTATAATGAATATTCGCTTGATATGCTGTCACCGACCTTTCGTGAGAATTTCATTGGCACCGCCATTAACGAAGTGAGGGCGCTGACCCGCAGGAAAGCGCCCGTTAATTGCATTATTTAAAGAACAGCGGAAGTTTTTCAAGGAAGAAGATATCCGTTCTGTCGGCTGCATCGCCCTCGGCGAGGACTGCACCTGCACCAACGATCTTTCCGCCTGCCGCGTTTACAAGCTCCTCAACAGCTGTGAGGGATTCGCCTGTGCTGATAACATCATCCAGGATAAGTACCCGCTTGCCTTTCAGCCTTGCTACGTCCTCCTGAGAGAGGTAGAGAGTCTGGACTGCGGCGGTGGTGATGGACTTTACCTGCACCGAGATAGGGTCGGTCATATAAAGCTTAACGGACTTGCGGGCTACGACATAATTCTTGCCCGACTGCCTTGCTGCCTCGTATGCCAGGGGTATGCCCTTGGATTCGGCTGTGATTATAACATCGAATTCGGGGGCTTTTTTAAGCAGCTCCGTGGTTGCCGCAACTGTCATCTCAACGTCTGAGAACATTATAAATGCGGCGATATCAAGCTTTTCGCTTGCTGAACATATGGGCAGCTCTCTTGTAAGTCCTGCCACCTTCAATGTGTATGTTTCCATTTTAAACACTCCTTAATACTATGCTTTATTTGGATGAGAAGTCCTCTATGGGGTAGTCCTCGGATATCTTATACACCGCGAACCATGAATTTTTCTCGGTACAGCTTATTGCGAGATCGTAATCATCGCCGTCTGTTTTGCCGTAATGATCTACGCCGTCAAGGCTGTACATCCTGCGGTAGCCTTTTTTATCGAAGTATTCTTCGTAGTTATCCTTGCTGCTGCCGATGAATTCGACCATGCCATCCTCGGCGTGACCATCGGGTGTGAAGCCCTTGCTGATCTTCAAAAACACAAGTGTGGTCTTGGGAAGTTCAGCCATACCGTAGCCGCATTCTTCCAGAGCCCTGAGGATACTGCCCTCAACGAACAGCACAGCCATCAGTATCACAGCAAAGAATACTCCCGCTAATTTTTTATTATCCATCATTTTCCCTTTCAGATATTCCGTGTTTTATACTATCAGAGGAATATATACTTCAGTACGAACAGCACTGTCAGCACATACATAATAGGGTTGATCTTCTTGGCTTTGCCGCAGAAGAGGTTGATTACAACGTAGGACATAACGCCCACAGCTATACCCTCAGCAATGCTGTAGAACAGGGGCATAGCAAGTATGCACAGATATGCGGGAACAGCCTCGGTATAGTTGTCAGGATCGAACTTGATATCGGTTATGGAGCTGAACATCAGGAAGCCCACTACTATCAGTGCGGGTGCTGTTGCGAATGAAGGTATCGCTATGAATATAGGTGCGAAAAGCATGGAAGCCAGGAACAGCAGTGCAGTTGTAACTGCGGTAAGACCTGTTCTTCCGCCTGCGCCGACACCTGCGGCGGATTCAACGAAAGTAGTTGTGGTAGAGGTACCCAGAACTGCGCCGCCTGTTGTAGCGATAGCATCAGCCATCAGTGCGGGACGTATCGCAGGGAGTTTGCCGTCCTTATCAAGCATATCTGCCTTTGAAGCCACGCCTATCAGGGTTCCCAGAGTATCGAAGAGGTCAACGAACAGGAACGAGAATACCACTACGATGAAATTGAATATGCCGACACTGCTGAAATCCACATCGAAACAGCCGCCGAAAGTCTTGCCAAGTGCGGAGAAATCTGTCATGGAGAAGCTTGGCAGCAGTGAGAACCAGCTCTCGTTGTCGGGGACATATAGTCCAACACCCTGGCATATCATACCCAGTATCCATGTGCCGAATATGCCTATGAGTATGGAACCGCGGACTTTTCTGATATAAAGCACAGCCATCAGTACAGTGCCGATAACTGCCAGCAGGGCGCATATACCGCGGGTGTGGAAGTCTTCTCTGAAATCCACCAGTTCAACAAGGGTTGCACCGCCAACTGCCAGCTTGGCATTCTGGAGACCGATAAATGCGATGAAAAGACCTATACCGACGGATACCGCCTTTTTAAGCGAAAGTGGTATGCAGTTGAATATGGCTTCCCTGACCTTTGTTACGGAAAGGATTATGAATATCACGCCTTCGATGAATACAGCCAGCAGTGCTACCTGCCAGGGATATCCCATGGTGCCGCACACGGTGTATGCCATGAATGCGTTAAGTCCCATGCCTGCGGAAAGTGCAAAGGGAAGATTCGCCATAAGACCCATGCACATAGTACCCAGGAAAGATGCAAGGCAGGTCGCAAGGAGAACAGCGGTGCTGTCCATGCCTGCGGCAGAAAGTATACTTGGGTTGACCGCAAGTATATAAGCCATAGTCATGAAAGTGGTTATACCTGCCATTACCTCGGTGCGGACATCTGTACCATGGGCTTTCAGCTTGAAGAACTTGCCCAGAGTGCCTGTTTCGGTAATGGTCTGCACTTCCTTATTGCCCATCAGTTCAGAGGGGTGAGTTATGTGGTTCCTCTGCTTTTTTTTGCTTCTGCTTCCCATATCACTCGCCCTCCTCAAATTCAGCTATACACGGCAGATTTCTGTAATACTCGCCGTAATCGAGACCGTATCCTATAACGAAATAATCGGGTATGGTAAACAGTGCATAGTCCGAACTGAGTTCTACAAGACGTCTGTCGGGCTTATCCAGCAGTGTTACTATCTTCAGAGAAAGGGGGTTCTTGCTTTCAAGGTACTCCTTGACCTTGCTGAGAGTTCTTCCCGTATCGATTATATCCTCGACGATCACTACATGATACTTGCTTATATCCTGTGCGAGGTCAAGGGTTATCTCAACGTTTCCGGAGCTCTCGGTGCTTTCAAAATAGCTTTTTGCCGCCATGAAGCCTATCTCGTGGGGGATAGTTATGGCACGGCTAAGGTCGGCAAGGAATATAAATGCGCCTTTAAGGATAGTCACAAGAAGCAGGGGCTTGTCCTTGTACTCCAGGCTGAGTATCTCGCCTGCTTTTGTTACGGCTTCCTTAATCTCTTCCTCGGATATCACAACTCGTTTGATATGCTTGTGGAATTCGGGCATATTTGTCATCTGCATCTGCGGTCTCTCCCTTCGTTATTTACTTGGTTCCGAATATTCTATCACCCGCGTCGCCGAGACCGGGGACGATGTATGCGTTCTCGTTGAGCTTTTCATCAAGGCTTCCCACATAGATATCGATATCGGGGTGAGCCTTTTGCAGGGCTTCAAGACCCTCAGGAGCAGCTATAACGCACATGAACTTGATATGGCTGCATCCGCGCTGTTTGATGAAATCAACCGCCGTTATCGCCGAGCCGCCTGTTGCAAGCATGGGGTCGGGAAGGATAACAAGTCTTTCATCGATATTCTCGGGAAGCTTGCAGAAGTACTCATGGGGCTCATGGGTAACTTCATCCCTGTAAAGACCTATATGTCCCACCTTTGCGGAAGGCACCAGTGCGAGTATACCATTCACCATACCCAGACCTGCACGCAGTATCGGAACGACTGCCAGCTTCTTACCAGCAAGCATGGGCACATCAGCCGTAGTTATAGGTGTTTTGACGCTTACCAGCTCGGTGGGCAGGTCGCGGAGAGCCTCATAGCCCATTAGCATGGCTATCTCTTCTACGAGTATTCTGAAATCCCTTGTACCTGTGTTTTCATCACGCAGCAGAGATATCTTGTGCTTGATAAGTGGATGGTCGATGATAGTTACTTTTCCCATTTTGAAAACCTCGCTTTTATATTATTTTTGTATACTGAGCACTGTTTCATTATTCGCACTTGCCATTGTTATCCGATTTTCGGGACAGCATAACATTTGTAAGTATGCCGAGGATAAGAGCAGCAGCGATCTCGGTAAGCGTTACCTTGCCGAAGCTTATGCTGAGTCCGCCGATACCCGCAATAAATATCACGGAAGCTGTGAACAGGTTGCGGTTGTCATCAAGATCGACTTCTTTCAGCATTTTAAGTCCCGAAACTGCAATGAAACCGTAAAGAGCCACGCACACACCGCCCATAACGCAGGCGGGTATCGAATCTACAAAAGCCACGAAGGGCGTTACGAACGAGAAGAGTATACAGCCTATGGCAGCCGCGATTATGGTAACTGTGGAGGCGTTGCCTGTTATGGCTACACAGCCCACGCTCTCGCCGTAGGTGGTATTTGGACAGCCGCCGAAAAATGCGCCTGCCATAGAACCTACGCCGTCACCGAGAAGTGTGCGGGCAAGACCGGGTTCTTTGAGAAGATCTCTGCCGATAACGGAGGAGAGATTCTTGTGGTCAGCAACGTGCTCGGCAAAAACCACCAGCGCCACGGGGACATAAGCCACAAGGATAGTCAGTATATAACTGCCTGTCAGGTCGCCGAAGCCCTTAAATCCTTCAAGGAAAACAAGGTCGGGGAGCTTGAAGAAGCTTTCTGCGGTAACATTGCCGTCGGGGAACATTACCTTCGAGAACACCGAAAGATCCAGGATCTTCAGTGCTTCGATATCAGCGGCATTGCCTATCATGGTGAATATCAAGGACACTGCATAGCCCGCAAGTATTCCCATAACAAATGGCACAAGGCGGAGCATCTTTTTGCCGTAGGTGGAGCACAGCATAGTCACCGCAAGGGTCACAAGACCGCATATCAGCGCGATATACTTAGCGGCGGGAACATCTGTGACATCGCTTTTCTGAAGATCTCCGATGGCATTTCCCGCAAGGGAAAGACCGATTATTGCAACGGTGGGTCCAATGACCACAGGGGGCATCAGTTTGCCCAGCCAGTCAACACCTACAACGCCTATCAGCGCGGCTATAATCACATATACAAGTCCTGCGGCAACAGCACCTATTATTATGCCCAGCATACCCAGCTGTGCTGTGGCAGCGCCTGCAAATGCAGCGGACATGGAACCTATGAAAGCAAAAGAAGAACCCAGAAATACAGGGCTTTTCTTCTTAGTGAACGCAAGATACACCAGCGTGCCCACACCAGCACCGAACATTGCGGCGGCGGGGGTAAGACCGTTGCCGATTATCACGGGGACAGCTATCGTTGCCGCCAGTATCGCCAGCATCTGCTGTAGGGCAAAGACGATTATCTGCCCTGTTTTCGGCTTTGATTCAACATCATAGATCAACTTCATTTTAGCTTTACAACGCCTTTCATCTAATTATCACATTCATAGATTTATTTTAGCATATTTCGGTAAGAATGTCAATAATAATAAAATATTTCAACTTGTTTTAGTATACTATTAATATTTAAAAAGACAAAAAACGCATACTTTTCAAAAGTATGCGTTCGATTTTGTATAGGTAAATAACCGCAATTTTTGAGAAACAATAGCTGTATATTTTTTCCAGCTAAAATACTTCCCTTTCTTCGTGTCAAATACGCTTAGTGAAAAGTCGTTTTGTCAGTGGGATAAGAAGTTTCCCCATGCCACGGAGATATCGCTTCATACAGAATTTCTGCATATATTCATCATGTCTGTCGCAGGGACGTTTGCTGATCTTGCCCTGAAAATATTGATATTTCATGAGGAGTTCATCTATATCCTTTATGGAGTATCTCCAGTAGGGCTTGGCAAGGCTGACTGCCCTGCTTTTTTCGATCACCTGTGCGGTAAAACTCATGCAGTTTTCAGCCCCCGCTATCCTGAATCCGCCGATAAGGGGCATGGTCGCCATTGAGTACACATTGAAGAGATATCCCCCGCTTTCACGGTCTTTTATAAAGGTAAGGATATCGGCGTAAGCATCGTTTTCCACAGGAAGTCGGAAAACTTTCACGCCGTAGTCCCAGTGTTCGCCGAATGCGTAATAATCACGGTACTCATGGGTGAAGCCCGCTTCAAAGGGATAATAATGGTATCTTCTGGAAAAGCTGATATAGTCCGTCAGGGACTTATCAAGGCACACAGCTATATGCGTGTAGGGATAGTGTGTAAACTTCCGCGCTATGCTCCCCAGACCCGTATGCGCCTTTATCAGCACAATGTAGATATATCTCACTTTTGGCTTTCCTCCAGCCTTTTGAAAAGGGTTATCATCATGCGTATCATTTCGTAGTACATGGGTATCATGGCGATGACGGCTATGATATCCACAACAGTCACACCGCTGCCGAAAATGGTGAAGACCTCGCTATCCTTGAAGATCATAGCGCAAATCGCCACAACGGTATAGCTGATATGGGCTTCGATAGGTCCCAGCCGCGGAAACTGAAATTCATTGAAATAGATGATATAATTCATCATGGTGACATTCATGATGCCGTATAGCGGGGCGGCAAGCGCCATGGGCAGAAGATGCGCCGCAGGGGTCAGACCAATGGATATCAGCAAAAACGTTGAAAAAAGTATATCCACCATGAGGTCGTAATATGCCCCCGCTTTTGAGGAAAGCCCCCTTGATCTGGCTATAAATCCGTCAAGGTCATCTGCCACCAGATGCACTGCAAGACCCGCTATCGTACCCAGCCAGAACCAGGATGAAATGTTTGTCAGAAGCGTCATAACGATGGAGAATATCCCACCTGCGGCACTTAGTGTGGTCATCCGGTTGGGTGTCATGGACTTTGGTATATGTGGTCCCACGTGCTTGTATAAAAACTGCTGAAATCCCGTTTCAAGCTTGCTTGGTATCATTTTCTTCACGGGATTTTTATAGACTTCTCCCATTCTATCCTCCGAACCTGAACATATTTTTAACTATGGAACCTATAAAGAATTTATAGTCGATAAAATCGTATATCCCCTGTCGCCATGCCCGCAGGAATAGTCCGCCGATAAGGATATGGTAGTGCATATAATACCGCCTTACGCTCATATGGGCGGGCTTGGCTACCACGTGCAGATAGTCCCAGTGTGACGGGTCGCGGGTGATGAGACGGCTTCGGTATTCATCGTAAAGCTCGCTGTTCATCTCGGGGGTGTATATGGATATAGCCGCGTGTTTCAGCTTATGCTTGCGCACCCATTTAGCTATATCCCTGAAATCCCGCGCCTTGAAATCAAGATCGACTATGAACATACCCATGGCATTTATGCCCAGATCGTTGAGTATCTCCACCGCCGCAGAATTGGCATAAAGGTCGGACTTTTTGTTATAGCGGTAAAGGTGCTTGTCATCAGCGGCTTCAAGTCCCACCAGAACATAGTAGAAACCTATCTCCTTCAGCCGTTCCATCAGGTCGCGGTGCTTGGATATGAAATCCGCTCTGCCGTAACAGACGTACTTTTTGTGTATGCCCCGCTCTTTTACAAGGCGGATAAATTCTTCAAGGCGCTTTTCACCGAAAAGGAAATCATCGTCGATAAAATAGATGTTCTCACATTCTATGGAAGCTATCTCGTCCACCACATCTGCGATATCCCTTGCGGAGTAAGTGCCGCAGTTCAGCCTGTTGCGGTAGCAGAATTTACACTTGTAGGGACAGCAGTAAGCCGTCCTCACATGGGCGCAGGGCTGTAATTCGAGATAGCGGTAGCGGGGGTGGGCATAGAAATAGCTTCTGTCGGGGCGGGGCAGGCGCTTGATATCAAAGGGTGCAGCCTCATTCTCCACCCAGCGGTTTCCGCGGTTTATACAAAGTCCGTTTACTGCGGCGAGGGCTTTGTTTTCAAGTACGTCCACTATACCATATATATCGAAGCTTCTGAAAACGAAGTCTATATAGCTTTCATAGAAACGCTTGTAGTTGTGCTGTGCGTGAAGTCCGCCGACCATGGTGATACAGCCTATATCCTTTGCGGCACGGCAGTATTCTTTCATGAAATTTTCCTGCCTTGTTCTTCCGCAGACGTAAACCGCATGGGGAGAAACTTCCGCAAGGCGCTTTACAAAAGGCTGTTCCTCAACCTGACCGTCCCAGATATAGGGTTCATAGCCAGCATCTTTCAGGACAGTGCATATATATTCAAGTTCAAGAGGTTCATTATCGATTATCCCTGCGAAATTATATTTCGTTCTGGATATCTCCGGATGGACCAGCAGTACTTTTCTGTTATCCATAGCTATCACTCCTCAGCTTTCAGCGCAAGATAATCCACCTTGCCCACAAGTGTTCTGGGCAGACTTTCTTTGAATCTTATCTCTCTCGGCAGTGCGTAAACTGCTATATCCTTTTTCAGCATTTCGGTTAGTTCATCACGGAGAGAATCCTCATTAACGCCTTCCTTTGGAACTACATATGCCCTTACTTTTTCGCCCATTATCTGATCTTCAATACCCACAACGGCGCACATCACCACATCGCGGTGAGAGTTTATGACCTCTTCGATATTCTGAGGATAGATATTGTATCCCCCCGAAACTATCATGCGCTTCAGCCTTTGGCGGAAGTACACATATCCATCTTTATCCATATAACCAAGGTCGCCTGTGTGGAGCCAGATATTGCCGTCTTCATGCATACGCAAGGTATTGGCAGTCTCCTCAGGGGCTTTGTAATAGCCTTTCATCACCGTGGTGCCGCGGAGGATTATCTCGCCTGTTTCACCCGCAGGCAGTTCGTTGCCCTCGGTGTCAACTATCTTGAAAAAGGTATCGGCATAGGGCAGACCCACACTTTCAAGCTTATCGGAAGATGCAGGCAGAAGACAGCAGCCTGTTACACACTCGGTAAGACCGTAGCCCTCTCTTACGCGGGCTCTGCTTCCGTGGGAATCAAGAAGATCATTGAGCTTTTTCTTTGAGCTTGGTGACAGAGAATCTCCGCCCGATATGACAGTTTTCAGGAAGCTCATATCCTTGCCGTCGAAGTCCTTGTTCATCAGCATAGCTTCATATATGGCGGGCACTCCCGAGATGATATTCGGCTTGTATTTGAAAAGCAGTTCATGGAATTCAGCCGCAGAGAATTTCGGCAGTATTATCGCTGTGCCGCCCAGTATCAAAATAGTATGTATGCACACTCCCAGTCCGAAACCGTGGAAGACGGGCATTACCGAAAGCATTTTCTCGCCTGCGTAAAGATTGCCGCAGCCGTCGATACTTTGGTCAGCAAGGGCATTGAAATTCAGGTTGGTGAGCATTATGCCCTTTGGGATACCCGTTGTTCCGCCGCTGTAAAGGATAGCCGCGGTATCATCTGGGGCGGAATCAACATTGATATTTTGCTTTATATTCTTTGCACCTGCAATAAAATCCGACCAGCTGTCAAAGCCTGTATATTCGGGGAGTTTGCCTTTCAGCTTAGCAAAATATCCCGCCTGTATCACAGGGGGCATATAGGCGCTGACACTAACAGCCACAGCCTTTTCGGGGCATACCCTCATGCAGACCTTTCTCATTTTCTCCGAAACGGAATCAAGAAAGAAAACATACTTGCTCTCGGTGAGTTCCATATAGCGGATTATCTCATTTTCAGCGGAGAGCGGGTGTATCATGTTAGCCACCGCGCCCACCTTATTTATGGCATAAAACAGAAAGACCGCCTGTGGGATATTCGGCAGGCAGACGGATACGCTGTCGCCTTTTTTGACACCCGCCGCCGCAAGTGCGCGGGCTGTTCTGCCTATCTCACCGATAAGACGGCGGAATGTCAGCTTGTTGCCGAAATAGTTCAGTGCGGTATATCCGGGGTATTTCTTCGCTGTCATGACAAGATATCGATACAGCGAGCAATCGGGGTATTCAAGATGTCTTTTCATTTCTGCTGCTCCATTCTTCAAAAGAGGTTATTTTTTTGGACTGTAATTCTTCTTTCGGCATCACCTTTTTAAGCAGTGCAGCGATGCTGTTATAGAGTTTTCTGTTGGTCATTTCAGCATCACCCTGAGCTTTGAAAGGCTTACCGAATATGATGGTCAGCCCGCCGAAAGGCTTGTACTTGCCGACTATCGCATAGGGCACAAGAGATGCCCCCATATCCTCAGACATAACCGCCGCACCGTATTTGAAAGGCAGCAGCAGTTCGTCGGTATAATTGCGTTTTGCCTCAGGGGAAACATTAACAAGTTCACCATCGCGAAGGGCTTCTTTAGCGGCTTTAAGGGCTTCGGGATTATGCTTTGCGTGGAGATCTACGGGGATAGTGCCCGAACTCCTGAAAAGCCAGCCGAAAGGTCCGTCATGCAGGTCTTTTTTAGCAAGAGTACGCACTGTCCTGCGAGTGCTGATATCCACAAGGATAGGGTCAAGAGCGTGCTTGTGGTTGCCTGCAATGACCGCCGCACCCTCTTTCGGGATATTCCCCCTGCCTATTATCTTAGGCTGAAACAGGACATAAAACAGCGGTGCGAAAACCGTCCGCATTACTTTATATACCACGACTCTCTTATCCACCGTGAATGACCTCCGAACCGAAATAATTTATTCATAAATATTATAGTATGATTCAGGGGGAATGTCAATAGATAACATAAACTTCCCGATAATATTCACCAAACCAACAAAAAGACACTCCTGCTTTTCAAGCGGAAGTGTCTTTTGTGCTATATTAAATTTTTATCAATATTACCTTACAACAAGGGGGAATGCCCTGTTGTTTAGTACGGAAGTATCCCACTTGCCGTTTACCTTAGCGCAGATAACAGCCTGATAACTCTGACCCGATGTCAGCTTGGGCGAAGTGTATGTTGTGGTATCAGCATCGGTGTACGCCTGTACCTTCCACTTGCCTGCCAGTTTAACAGCTATTCCGTACTCTTCAGCACCTTCTACTGCTGTCCAGTTCAGACGGAACTGACGATATTTTGCATTGTATTCTTCATTTATCAGCTTGGGATATTTTGTTTTGCTGTCTTCAGCATCGATCACATTGAAGTTGTTGCCGTTTTTCAGAGCATACTTATGTGCAGCTGAATCCTTGCAGCAATTTATTACAAGATCCTTTGAGGGCTTATACATAGACATACTATATATTACTCTGGATTCACTATTTACAAAAGCCCAGTCACCTATATCGGTCACACTTGCGGGAATTGTAATGCTTTTAAGGTTATGACAGTTTGAAAATGCAAATTCTCCTATTGTCTTTACACTATCAGGTATAACAAAATTCTCTAAGCCTAAGCTGTATACAAAAGCTCTTTCCCCTATTTCCTCCACTCCTTCAGGGAAAGTAATACCTTTTAGAGAATCGCAATGAGCAAAAACAAATGCATCTATTTTCTTCAAGCCTTTAGGCAATGTAACATCTCTAAGGTTACTGCAATGTTCAAATGCACCATTCTCAATAATTTCCACACTATCGGGTATAACAAGACTTTCAATACTATCGCAATCATAGAAAGCATATCTTCCAATTGTCTTAACACTATCGGGTATAACAATACTCTCAATATTACAACAATCGGCAAATGCAGCAAGTTCAATTTTCTCTACACCATCAGGTATAACTATATTCTTAAGTGTTTCACAGCCGGCAAAAACGTGCTCATCTATACACTTAAGATCTTTTGGCAATGTGATACTTTCAAGGCTTAAACAGTAAGAAAATGCCCAAAAGCCGATTTCTTTAACACTATCAGGTATAACAATGCTCTTAATATTTTCACAATCAAAAAAAGCACTCTTACCTATATACTTCAGTTTTTGGGGTAGTGTGATACTTTCAAGACTTATGCAACCCTCAAATGCACTTTCTTTGATCTCAGTAACACTACCCGGTATAACAACACTTGTAATATTCTTAATATTCTTGTATTTTTCACTCTCAGTTTCGTAAGATAATTTTTCATAATAGTCTATTACAACATAATCTTCATTATTAAATCTGGACATTGCGTAAAATGCTCTCTCACCAATGCTTGTTACAGCTGCACCATTGATTTCTCCGGGTATCTCGACCTCTGTATCAGAACCGATGTACCTTGCGATCTCAACAGTACCATCTTCAAGCAGAGTGTACTCAAAATCGCCAAATGTAAGTACTTCTGTCTCTTCTTCAGCACTGGCCAAGATCACTGCGTTGTTGCTTACCACTTTGTTTGGCAGAGCTGCGCCGCCGAGTACGAATGTCAGCGCCAGCAGACCTGCTACGATCTTTTTGTTGTTCATTTTATGAACCCTCCTAATAAAAATATTTATTTAAACGACATGAACCCGACTTTTACAATTACTTATCCCGACTGTGGATGCGGTGCTTTGTGGCACCGACCTCGTCGGGACAAGTATAAAAATCATGTCGCTTATTACTAATTGTTTGTCAACAGGATATTAGCTATTACCTTACAACAAGGGGAAATGTCCTGCCATAAAGCTTGCCATCGTAGAAGATAGTATTAAGATTGCTCGTATCCCATTTGCCGTTGATCTTGGCACATATCGCAACAATATATTCTTTTTTTGCGGTCAGCTTTGGCGAAGTATATGTCGTGACGTCAGCATCGGTCATACCAACTACCTTCCACTTGCCTGCATTCTTTATTGCTATGCCGTACTGCTCAGCACCTTCAACTTCTGTCCATGTCAGGCGGAACTGACGGTATTTTGAACTGTACTCTTCCTTTATCAACTCGGGATATTTTGTTTTGCTGCCATCAGCATCAATTACATTGAAGTTGCTGCCGCTTTCAAGAGCATCATGATATGCATATGAATCCATATAGCAATTTATCATAAGATTTATTGAATTCTTGTAGGTATTTGTGGGTTCATCGTAATCACTAAAGGCATCATATCCTATGTATGTCACGCTTTTAGGGATAGTAATACTTCTAAGGTTTTTTCCGCAGTTGCAAAAAGCCCCCCATCCGATTTCCTCCAAACTATCAGGTATAACTATTTTCTTCAGAGCTGAGCAATTTTTAAAAGCCCAATCACCTATAATCTCAACACTATCGGGTATGTCAATGCTCTCCAGACTGCTGCAATTTTCAAAAGTACCACCCTCAATACTCTTCAGATCCTTGGGTAATGTAATACTTTTAAGACTCAGGCATTTATAGAAAGCACCTACACCTATATATTTCAGATTTTCAGGCAATGTGATACTTTCAAGTTTTGAACAGTATTCAAATGCACTATCATCAATTTTTGTAACACTATCGGGTATAACAATACTCGTTATTTCAAAATCATCATAATAATCCTCAAATGCGGCGAATCCAATACTTGTTACAGGCGCACCATTTATCTCAGCGGGTATCTCGACCTCTGTATCAGAACCGATGTACCTTGCGATCTCAACAGTACCATCTTCAAGCAGAGTGTACTCAAAATCGCCAAATGTAAGT
>NZ_FOKQ01000004.1:108674-199599 GCF_900112155.1 Hominimerdicola alba
TGGATGCGGTGCTTTGTGGCACCGACCTCGTCGGGACAATTATAAAAATCATGTCGCTTATTACTAATTGTTTGTCAACAGGATATTAGCTATTATCTTACAGTAAGGGGAAATGTTCTGCCATAGGATCTGCCACCGTAGTAAGAAATATGAAGATTGCTCGTATCCCATTCGCCGTTGATCTTGGCACAAATCGCAACAATATAATTTTTGTTTGCGGTCAGCTTTGGCGAAGTATATGTCCTGACATCAGCATCAGTCAAAGCCTGTACCTTCCACTTGCCTGCGATCTTTACTGCTATTCCGTACTGCTCAGCACCTTCAACCGCTGTCCATTTCAGGCGGAACTGATGGTATTTTGAACTGTACTCTTCCTTGATCAGCTCAGGATATTTAGTTTTGATGTTATCAGCATCGAGCACATTGAAGTTGCTGCCGCTATTCAAAGCACTCCAATATGCAGATGAATCCATATAACAATTTATCATAAGCTGCTTTGAGGGCTTGTAAGAATCTGAAACCTCATCATAATCACCAAATGCATCATAACCCACGGTGACATTTTTAGGGATCGTAACACTTCTCCAGTCTTTACTACAGCCACTAAAAGCACCTGTTCCTATTTCCTCCACACTATCAGGTATAACTACATTCTTAATAAGTGAGCAATTTCTAAAAGCTGCATCACCTATACGCACCAGATTTTTCGGTAATGTAACACCGCTAAGCAGATGGCAGTTTTTAAAAGCACAATCATTTATGACCTCAACACTATCGGGTATTTCAACGCTCTCCAAGCTGCTGCAATCTTCAAAAACACTATATCCGATATTCTTCAGCTTCTTGGGTAATGTGATACTTTTAAGATTCAGGCAACCAGCAAAAGCACCATCGTCTAAATATTCCAGGTTTTCAGGCAATTTGATGCTTTCAAGGCTTTCACAATCATGAAATGCACACATATCAATTTCCGTAACACTATCGGGTATGACAACGCTTGTCATGATCTTTCTATTATAAAATCCCATACCACCAACTCTTGTTACAGGCGCACCATTTATCTCGGCGGGTATCTCGACCTCTGTTGCTCTGGGATCCATGAATTCTAATACCCAAACAGTGCCATCTTCCTGCATAGTACACATAAACTCGCCATATGAAAAATATTCACTTTCACTAGCCGAAGCTACCACACTGTTGTTAACTACTGTGTTTGGCAGAGCCGCACCGCCGAATGCGAATGTCAGCGCCAGCAGACCTGCTACGATTTTTTTGTTGTTCATTTTATGAACCCTCCTAATAAAAAAATTTTATTTAAACGACATGAATCCCGACTTTTACAACTACTTATCCTGACTGTTGGTGCAATGCTTTTAGGCATTTACCGTGTCGTGATAAGTATGAATAGTTATGTCGCTTAATGTTAATTATATTACTTTTTAAACTTTATGTCAACAGTCTATTTTAACATTAACCGCCTGTAAAAATAAACTCTATCCTGTTGATTTCAGTAATTTCACATTAGCATTCGACCATTGCTAAGATGACTGTATCCCGCTTACTGATACCATTTCGCTGTTGTTTATTGCTATATCCGACTATGCTTTAATTCTAGTTCGGATTAAGAATCGACAGTTATGATACAACCTTAATGTTCATTATTTGTTATTTTTGAGTTTAAATTAACCTATAATTATTTTAACATATTCGTTATTAAAAGTCAATGGATCCTCCCATATATCATCCACGATAGCCGATTGATATTTTGACATACCCCATCAGCTTTATGAATGTCGGGAAGATCCATTCGACATTAAGTATTAATTATTATGTTTTATAATGGTATCAGAATTACCTTATAGTAAGTGTGAATGCCCTGTTGTTATCCCACTTGCCATTATATCGCTCGTGAGATTTACTGAAATGCCTTATTTACGTTCCTGTATCTCACTTAACGGTAACAGTTACAGCGTCATAGACAGCATCCTTTACATTCCACTTACCGTTTACCCTAGCTGCAACAGCTACTTTATAGGTCTTGCCGGGTGTAAGGTTCTTGGGAGATGTGAAAACAGTAACATCGGCAGGGATAGAACTAGTCCAAACTCTCCACTTTCCTGAAAGATATACAGCGATGCCGTACTTTTCGGCATTCTCATAAGGCTTCCATCTTAAACGTATCTGGTGATATTCTTCGCTGAGTTCAGCTTTGATGACCATCCTCTTCGGAGGGGGACAAGCAGGAAGTTTTTCATCGATCAGCTTGTAATTCAAGCCGTTTGCTATTGCATATTTCTCGGCAGCTGAGTTTGCGTAGCAATTGATGGTCACGTCCTCTAAGGGCTTAAATTTTTCTTCCTTTGAATCATAGTAAGAAAATACATACTCATTTATTTCAGTTACACTTGCGGGAATTGTAACGCTTTTAAGACTATGGCAGTTTGTAAATGCATATTCTCCTATGGTTTTTACACTATCAGGTATAACAACATTTTCAAGGCTATGGCAGGCTAAAAAGGCACAACCACCTATTTTCTCCACTCCTTCCGGTATAGTAATACCTTCAAGACTTACACAATCTGAAAACACACCATGACCTATTTCCTTCAAGCCTTTTGGTAATGTAACACTTTTGAGAGCATAACAGCGATAAAAAGCCTCTCCCCTGATATTTTCAACACTATCGGGTATTACAATACTCTCAAGACAACGACACTCCAAAAAAGTATCAGTTATTATTTCTTTCAATCCATCCGACAATGTAATACTTTTAAGGTTCATGCAGTAACTGAACGCGCCTTTATCGATAAATTCCACGCTATCGGGGATAACAAGGCTCTCAATACTTTCACACCCGGAAAAAGCGTAATATCCAATTGTCTTCACACCATCAGGTATAACGATGTTCTTAATTTTTCTACATTGCTCAAAAGCACGATCATCTATATATTTCAGATTTTTTGGTAATGTGATACTTTCAAGTTCAAAGAGACAATCAAATGCACCTTCTTTGATCACTGTAACACTATCCGGTATAACAATACTTTTAATATATGGGTTGTAATAATCAAAAGCATCTTCACCAATGCTTGTTACAACTGCGCCATTTATCTCGCCCGGTATCTCGATCTCGTCAGTTGAAAAATGACCCTCTACTATCTCAGCAGTGCCATCTTCACGCAGAATATACTTATAATCGCCGTATCTAAGTACCTCTGCATCCTCTTCACTTGCCGAAGCTACCACACTGTTGTTAACTACTGTGTTTGGCAGAGCTGCACCGCCGAATATGAATGTCAGCGCCAGCAGACCTGCTACGATCTTCTTGTTGTTCATTTTTGTGTCCTCCTAATATAAAAATATTTATATAAACGACATGGACCCGACTTTAATATTATCTTTTTCAGATTTTAGTAACTGCTTATCCAGATTGTATCGAGATAAGTATTAGGATCATGTCGTTTGATTTTTTAATGACTCTTAGATATTATCTTACAGTAAGAGTAAATGCTCTGTTATTGAGAGCAGAAGTATCCCACTTGCCGTTTACCTTAGCACAGATAACGACCTGATAACTCTGATCCGAGGTCAGCTTGGGCGAAGTGTATGTTGTGGCAGCAGCATCGGTGTATGCCTGTACCTTCCACTTGCCAGCAAGCTTTACGGCTATGCCGTACTGCTGTGCACCTCCCACTACTGTCCAGTTCAGGCGGAACTGACGGTATTTTGAACTGTATCCTTCCTTTATCAGCTCGGGATATTTTGTTTTGCTATCCTTAGCATCGATAACCTCGAAGCTGTTGCCGTTTTCCAGAGCATACTTATGTGCAGCTGAATCCTTGTAGCAATTAATTACCAAATCTTTTAATGGCTTGAAATAATAATCGGAAGAATCATCTTCACTTTCATCGGTATAATACACTTTCGAAAAAGCATCGTCACCTATTTTGGTAACACTTGCGGGAATTGAAATGCTTTTAATAGCAAGGCAGTTTCCAAAGGCATCTGCCCCTATTTCTTCCGTTCCTTCAGGCAAAGTTATACTTTCAAGTTCCTGACAGTTTGCAAAAGCGGAAGCCCCTATTTTCTTCAAGCCTTTCGGTAATACGATACTTTTGAGTTCCTCACAAGAACTAAATGCCCCTGAACCGATACTTTCAACACCATCAGGCATAACAACATTCTCAAGTCCAGTGCATACAAAAAATGTACCATCGCTTATCTGCTTCAAGCCTTTCGGTAATGTTATACTTTTAAGACTGTTACATTCCCAAAATGCCAATTCACCTATATATTCAACACTATCGGGAATAACAATGCGCTCCAAACTATTGCACATATTAAAAGCTCCCGCCCCAATTGTCTTCACACCATCAGGGATAACAATGCTCTTAATTTCTACACACATTGAAAAAGCTCTTTCACCAATGCTAGTTACAGCCACACCATTCATCTCAGCGGGCACCTCGATCTCTGTGTCAGAACTGTTGTAAAAGTCGTAAGATGTTATCTCAGCAGTACCGTCTTCAAGCAGCTTGTACTCATAATCGCCGTATCTAAGTACCTCCGCTTCTTCACTTGCCGAAGCTATCACGCTGTTGTTAACTACTGTGTTTGGCAGAGCTGCACCGCCGAATACGAATGTCAGGGCCAGCAGACCTGCTACGATCTTCTTGTTTTTCATTTTTGTGTCCTCCTAAATTTGTTATATAATTAACAAACGACATCTCACTTTCGCCCATTCCGACCGAATGCGCTGTTTTGGCGGCACTGATCGGATCAAACGCGAAAGATCATGTCGTTTGATAGTAATTATATATCTTTTTTTACTTTGTGTCAATTGACAGTTTTAACATTTATGACAATATCTGTAAATACTCTGCTGTTGATATATGACTATTCCCATTGGCCGCTATATCACACGTGAGATTTACTGAAATGCCGTATTTACGTTACTGTATATCACTACTTAACGGTAACAGTTACAGCGCTCTTGATTGGGTCAGTTGTATTCCACTTACCGTTCACCCTAGCAGCAACTGCGACCTTATAGGTCCTGCCTGGTGTAAGATTCTTTGGTGTAGTGAATGTTGTGGTCGAAGCGGGGATAGAACTGGTCCACACTCTCCACTTCCCCGAAAGATATACAGCGATGCCGTACTTTTCAGCGCCACTAATAGGATCCCAGCTGAAACGTATCTGATGATACTCCGCACTGCATTCAGCTCTTAACATATTAGGAGGGGGACAATTAGGGAGTTTTTCATCGATCAGCTTATAATTCAAATCGTTTGCTTTTGCATATTTCTCGGCAGCTGAGTTTGCGTAGCAATTGATAATCACGTTCTTTAATGGCTTATAGCTATCATCGTGTGTATCATATTCTGAAAATGCCTCTTCACCTATCTCGGTAACACTAGCGGGAATAGTAACATTATTAAGATCTGTACAGTATCCGAAAGCAGCTTCACCTATATACTTCAGGTTTTGGGGCAGAACAATGTTTTTGAGGTTCGTGCAGCTGTTGAATGTTCCCACCTCAATGCGTTCAACACCATCAGGTATGACCACATTGTCAAGTGCAACACACTCCGCAAAATTGGTCTCACCTATATACTTCAGATTTTTTGAAAATTTGATACTTTTAAGATTAAAGCAGCTGGTAAATGCATATCCCTTGATAGTAGTTACGCTATCAGGCATAATGACGCCGGTGATATCGAAATTGCCTTCAAATGCTGACTCACCAATACTAGTTACTGCCACGCCGTCTATCTTATCGGGTATCGTGACCTCTGTATCTTCGCCCCTGTATCTTGCGATCTCAGCTGTACCGTCTTCCAGAAGCCTGTACTCATAGTCATCAAATGCAATTGTTTCTGCACTTGCTGTAATAACCGTGCTGTTGTTTGCTGCACCGGGCAGGAATGTACCACCGAATACGAATGTCAGTGCCATCAGACCTGCTATGATCTTCTTGTTGTTCATTTCATTACCTCCGAATCTTTTGAATAGATAAATAAAACAAACGACATAAAACATTCGCTTGTCCCGACCGCAGAAGGTGTGTTTTTGCTGTGTCATCGGGATAAGTGTGAAATAATATGTCGTTTGATAATTATTATATATCTTTTTTAATAGTATGTCAACAGTATATCACGATATTACTTTACAGTAACTGTGATAGCGTTCTTTATAGCATTGGATGTATCCCAAGTGCCGTCTACCTTAGCTGCGATAGCCACCTTGTAGGATTTTCCCGGAGTCAGGTTCTTGGGAGTGGTATAACTTACAGATGTAGCGGGTATCTTCTGGGTCTGTATTCTCCACTTGCCTGCCAGATATACAGCTATGCCGTACTGCTGTGCGTTCTCCACCTTGTCCCATGTAAATCTTATCTGGTGATATTCTTCGCTGTAATCGACCTTGATGTTTGTGGGATATGTGGGCTTCGCTGCATCCAACAGCTCGAATTTCAGCTTGTTTGTTACTGCATATTTATGTGCTGCTGAGTTTGTGTAGCAGTATACGGTTACTTTGCTTGCAGGATTAGATGTCTGAGTAATGGAATTAGAATTGGTGACCATATTATCACCTATCTCAGTAACACTTGCAGGTATAGTTATGCTCTCAAGATCGCTGCATCCTGAAAAAGCACTTGCTCCGATACTTTCAACGCCATCAGGTATAACAACAGTTTTAAGAAGTATGCAAGCATTGAAGGCAGACTGACCGATAGTTTTCAGATTTTTCGGCAATGTGATGCCTGCTAGACTATTACAGTCTTCAAAAGCACTTGCGCCGATAGACTCCAGATTTCTGGAGAATGTAACGCTTTCCAGACCATCACACGCTGAGAATGCCTTATCTTTGATGCTCTCTACAGAATCAGGGATAACAACGCTTTTGAGCTTTTTACAATTTGCAAAAGTACTTTCTTCAACAGATGTTATGTATTTTGATAAGTTGACGCTTTCAAGGGCTGAGCAGTTATCAAAAGCAGAAGCACCGATAGAAGTTACGCTGTTGGGTATAGTTACCTTTTTAAGGCTTTCACAGAAAGCAAAAGTAGCTTTTCCTATAGTCTCCAGATTTGCGGATAACGTTACACTTTCAAGATTTGTACAGTTAGCAAATTCCGAATTTCCAAGAGATGTAACGCTGTCAGGTAAAGTTACTTTCCTGAGGTTCTCACAATAAGCAAAAGAACCAAATCCGATAGACTGCAGATTTTCGGAAAAAGTTACACTTTCAAGGCTTGAACAATAAGCGAATACATTATCTGCAATGGAAGTTACGCTGTCAGGTATAACGATCTCTTGCAGAGATTCACATTTGACAAACATTGAGGTACTGATAGTTTCCAGATTATTTGACAGAGTTACATCTGCAAGTGCAGTACAGTTTGAGAATGCTGCTACATCAATAGAAACAACACTATCAGGAATAACTACACTTACAAGTGTAGTTATTCCGCTGAAAGCACCTGAACCTATAGCGGCAACACTGACTTCATCGATCTCGCTTGGTATATCAACACTTGCATCAGAGCCAACGTACCTTTTGATCTCTGCAGTACCGTCTTTACGCAGATCGTAAATAAAGTCACCGGATTTTATTGTTGCTGCACTTGCGGTAACAGTTGAGATACTGCTTACTGCGCTGATTGGAACGAGTGTACCGCCAAAAACTAAGGTCAGTGCCAGCAGACCTGAAATTATCTTCTTAGTACTCATCTTTTAACCCCCTGTTATTTTGACCATTTTTTAACCCGTACACCGACAGGACATCTCCTGTCGTTTGATGTATATTATACAACAGTTTTTAGCTTTTGTCAACATATTATATTAATATCATCAAAATACCAAAAACAGCGCCCGATTAACTCAGGCGCTGTTGGCATCATGTCAGATTAAAATCCAAAGGGGATGACTTATACTGTGCGGATATTACTTTACAGTAACGGTGACAGCATTCTCGATAGCACTTGATGTATACCATTTGCCGTCTACTTTTGCTGCGATCGCTACCTTGTAGGTCTTTCCGGGAGTAAGGTTCTTGGGAGTAGTGTAAGTAGTATCAGTGATATTCTGAGCCTGAACTCTCCACTTGCCTGCGAGATAAACTGCTACGCCGTACTGCTCGGCTTTTTCTACTTTATCCCATGTAAATCTTACCTGGTGATACTTCTCGCTGTATTCAACATTGATATTTGTGGGTGTATATCTAAAATAACGAACATAGGTGTTGTTACCTTCATTTTCGATAACTGCGTATAAAAATGAGTATTCTCCATCGGTCACAATGGTCGAAAGGTCATTAACATTCATCCAGCCGTCGCCGTTTGGAAGGTGGGCATTAAGTTTTATGCTTTTGAAATTCTCTCCCAGAGTAATTATTCTCAGGTTCTCACAATCCCTGAACATTTCATTCATACCTGAGTTAAACCGTTCACTCTCTATTACCTTGCTTGTATCAAAGCTGCTCAGATCAAGAACGGTCAGATTTTTACAAGAATCGAACATAGAATACATATTTTCGACATTGCTTGTATCAAAACTACTCAGATCAAGCGAGGTCAGATTCTCACAATGACTGAACATGGATCTCATATCTGTGACATTACTTGTATCAAATCCACTAACATCAAGTGAGATCAAACCATAACATCCATCAAACATATATCCAATATCTGTAACTTTGCTTGTATCAAAACCACTTACATCAAGAGATGTCAGTTTTAAACAATCCCAGAACATTCCAGACATATCTGTGACTTTGCTGGTGTCAAAGCTACTCAGATCAAGTGTGGTCAAGTTTCCACAACCGCGGAACATTCCAGACATATCTGTGACTTTGCTGGTTTCAAAGTTGCTCAGATCAATATAAGTTAAACCGGAACAATTAGAAAACATGGCATCCATTTCCGTAACATTGCTTGTATCAAAGCTACTAACATCAAGAGAGGTCAGATCACGACACCTAGAGAACATGTATGTCATATTTGTCACATTGCTTGTATCAAAGCTGCTAATATCAACAGAGGTCAGCGCTCCACAACCATCGAACATTGCTGACAAACTAGTGACATTGCCAGTGTCAAAACTGCTAAGATCAAGTGTGGTCAGGCTGGAACAACCATCGAACATTTCCATCATATTTCTGACATTGTTTGTAACAAAATTACCCAGATCAATCGATGTCAAATTACTGCAACTACTGAACATTTCCCTCATATTTGTTACATTGCTTGTATCAAAGCTTCTCAAATCAAGAGAAGTCAGCTTATAACACCTGCTGAACATGAAACTCATATCTGTTACATTGCTTGTATCTGCCTTTGAAAGGTCGATAGAAGTACAATTAAAATAGTCCTTAAACAAGTCTCTGCAATCTTCGGGGAAAACTGTTCCTTCCTCAGCTACAACGGAACTTACGATCGGTCCAACGCCCAATTCCCTTAATGCATCAGCGTCAACCTCGCCTCTGAGCGTAAGCACACCTGTATCCAAGTCAAATGAATAACATTCTGACTCAAGATCATAAGCCTGTGCTGTTATGACCGACGCTGTGCTGCTCACTGCTGTGTTTGGCAGAACTGTGCCGCCGAATACTAATGTCAGCGCCATCAGACCTGCTACGATTTTTTTGTTGTTCATAATATGAACCCTCCTATATAAAAAACAATTTAACGACATGGACCCGACTAAAAAATTTTTATCCCGACAATAAAAATTACTTATCCCTGCCACTTGTGCTGTGCTTGGCTACACTGACAAGATCGGGATAAATATAATAGCACATGTCGTCTATAGTTAATTATATTATATTTTTAACTATTTGTCAATAGGCACGTTCAAAATAAAATTGATCTCTGTGAAGATAATTTTACGCGCCGATGGCAGATATATGAGCAATATACGCTCTTGACATATAAAAAAATTATATTGTATAATACATATGACAATATGTACTTTTCGATATAACGGAGGGATAACAATCAAAATACCAAAAACAGCGCCCGATTAACTCAGGCGCTGTTGGCATCATGTCAGATTAAAATCCAAAGGTGATAGCTTATGCTGTGCGGATATTACTTTACAGTAACGGTGACAGCATTCTTGATAGCATTATTTACATCCCACTGACCATTGACTCTAGCTGCGATAGCAACCTTGTAAGTCTTACCGGGGGTGAGATTCTTGGGAGTAGTGTAGGAAGTGCCGGTAATGGTCTGGGTCTGAATCCTCCACTTGCCTGCGAGGTATACTGCGATACCGTATCTGTCAGCATTTTCTACCTTGTCCCATGTGAAACGAATCTGGTGATACTGTTCGCTGTAATCAACCTTAATGTTGGTGGGGTATGTTGGATTTGTTGGATTTGAATTCTGGATCTCAACACTCACATTTTTTGCATAATCGCCGATGTCTGAATTGTAATTTGAACGATCCTGCATCAGTACGAGATTATATATCTTCTTGCGGTCTGTAAGCTTGACGGTCTGCTTGCCTGTACCGTTCATGTATACAGTATTGCCAGAACCAAAGGTTATGTGTGGCGAAGAACAGTCAAAATTACCGCCAACATACATCTTGCCCGCTTTCATCGTAACATTATCTTTAGTTAAATTATAGTAAGTTTTTACAATGAAGTTTCCACTCACATTAACTACATCGTTGCTGTTTGTCATATCAAGACCTGCTTGACTCTCTACAAGTTTGCCACTACTGCTGAGCTTTGCTATCCTGTAATCTCCGATGATATTGAGTTCACCTCCATCCAACTTTGTGGTGCCACCCTGCGCGGTGAAAATGCCCGTGATATTCAGCGTTCCGCCACCTAGGTCGATATCACTTAAAAACTGGGTTACATTTCCTGTAATATTCACCGTTTTTCCATCCATCACCATGCTAGAGATCTTCAGACCTTTTTGAGTTTTGATGTTCAGATCGGAGATGAGTGGTGTTGTTGAATAGAAATATCCCTCCATATCAATTGTTCTGTTATTTGTTACTGTAAGTTTAGCTAACTCTCCCTGGTACGAACATTTGATAGTCTGCATTCCTGTGCCGTTTAGGTTCAGTACGGAGTCTCCCATCATAGTAAAAGCATTATGATTACCTTCATAAATGTAGTCATAAAGATTGCCGGCAACATTGATCGTCCCCGCGGTGATAATATCGTAGGTATACCATCCACTTCTGCCCACCGAGTTTTTCATCTCTGAATGTACGTTCCAAATAAGGTCACCAGTAATGGTTATTGATGCCGAAGAATTCTGCATCACGATATATGCATAAGAACTTGCATTTTCCTTACCTATGTACAGATTGCCCTTTACTATCAGTTTTCCAGTGCCGATATCCAGCATACCCGCAGTCATGTACAGGTCACCGTTAATAGTAAGAGTATTATCGTTGAGGATAATATCGCTGTTAGTTTCTACAGAACCGTCTATCGTCAGATCGGAAGTCAGTTCTTTGACAGATGTCCATGTTTCAACATCAGCAGCTTGCGCTGTTATAACCGATGCTACGTTGCTCACTACATTACTTGGCACAACCGCGCCGCCGAATACGAATGACAGTGCCAGCAGACCTGCTACGATTTTTTTGTTGTTCATAATTGAAGCCTCCATATAATATAATATTTTTTTAAACGACATGAACCCGACTTTTACAATACCTATCCCATCTGTATGCACTAGCTTTTGCAGTACTGACAAGTTCGGGATAAATGAGACAGATCATATCGCTGCTGTTAATTATATTATAATTTTAACTATTCGTCAATTGACGTACTGCAAAATTATGGTATGTTCTTTTAAGAAGTTTTTTGTATGCTAACGGCAATTACATTTATAGGTGATATCCGCTCTTGACATATAAAAAATTATATTGTATAATACATATGACATTATGTACTTTTCGATATAACGGAGGGATAACAATGAATTTGACGCATCTTCGGTACATTGTGGAAGTCGAGCGGCTAGGGTCGATAACCAAAGCTGCTGCGGCGCTTTATATGGGTCAGCCCAACCTTTCAAAGGCTATAAAAGAAATGGAACACGAGGTCGGGATACCGATATTCAAAAGGTCTGCAAAGGGTGTAGTGCCAACGGACAAGGGCAAGGAGTTTTTGCAGTACGCCAAAGCCATACTCGTTCAGCTTGACAAGATGGAAAATCTTTACAAGGACAATGTCAGCAACAGGGTGAGCTTTTCTCTGCTTCTGCCACGTGCAAGCTACATCACCCATGCTTTCACCTGTTTTTTGAACAGGGTATCGGACAGGCAGGCGATGGACATAAAGATAAAGGAAACAAACTCGATGGAAGCTATAAACTCGGTGGTGGAATGCGAGTACGATATGGGCATAATCCGCTATCCCATCGCATACGAAAGCTTTTTTCTGCCACTGCTGGAGGAGAAAAATCTCACGATACACAACAGCTGGGAGTACGACTATGTGCTGATAATGAGTGCGGACAGTCCTCTTGCACGGGAGTCTGAGATAACCGAGGAGACCCTTGAAAAGTACATCGAGATACTTCACGGCGACAATACCGTGCCGAATATATCGGCGGTATATCAGAAGAAAAATGCAGACCTCAATCCTCACAGGCGGCATATTTATGTTTACGAGCGGGGCAGTCAGTTTGATATACTGTCGGATTGTCCCGAATCGTATATGTGGGTTTCGCCCATGCCCCAGGAGATACTTGACCGCTGCAAGCTTGTACAGCGCAGCACGCCGAAAATCCGCAAAACCAACAAGGATGTGCTGATATATCAGTCGAGTTACCGTTTGAGTGCAACGGACAATATGTTCGTGAATGAGCTGGAGAAAGTCCGCGGGGAGATAAGCGTATCTGAATAGGATAGGCGGATATATACACTATACTATTATAATAGTATAGCTGATCACATGATCTTTCGGGAACTGCCAAGGAAACAAAGCGCGCTTTGTTTCCTTGGCAGTTCCCATTATATTGCTTTTCGCAAAAAAATATACCCGTCATTACTGACGGGTATATTCGATATATAAGGACTATATAGTTTAAATGGCTAGTATTATACCACGCCCTGTGCCTTCATAGCCTCTGCTACCTTCAGGAAGCCTGCGATGTTTGCGCCTGCTACCAGGTCATCACCCAGACCATACTCATGAGCTGCCTCGATGGAAGCAGAGAAGATGTTCTTCATGATCTGGTGCAGCTTAGCATCAACTTCCTCGGAAGTCCAGTTGTATCTCATGGAGTTCTGGCTCATCTCGAGACCGGAAACTGCAACACCGCCTGCGTTAACTGCCTTGGAAGGAGCAACGATAGCGCCGTTCTCTCTCAGGTAGGTAACTGCCTCAGCTGTTGTAGGCATATTGGAAACCTCAACATAGTACTTAACGCCGTTTGTGATGATGTTCTTAGCATCCTCGATAGCGACCTCGTTCTGAGTTGCGCAAGGCATTACGATGTCGACCTTCTGCTCCCAAGGCTTCTTGCCTGCGAAGAAAGGTACACCGAACTTGTCAGCGTAATCCTGAACTCTGTTTCTGCAGGAAGCTCTCATCTCCAGCAGGTAATCAACCTTCTCGCCTGTGATGCCGTCCTTGTCGTAGATGTAACCGTCAGGACCGGAGATAGTTACTACCTTACCGCCCAGTTCGTTAACCTTCTTGATAGTACCCCAAGCAACGTTACCGAAGCCTGATACTGCAAAGGTCTTGCCCTCGATGCTGTCGCCGAAGTGCTTCAGGAGCTCTACTGCATAGTAAACTGCGCCGTAGCCTGTAGCCTCAGGCCTGATCAGAGATCCGCCGTACTGCATACCCTTACCTGTCAGAACGCCTACGAACTCGTTTCTGATCCTCTTGTACTGACCGAAGAGGTAGCCGATCTCTCTGCCGCCTACACCGATATCTCCGGCAGGAACGTCGGTATCAGCTCCGATGTGCTTGCAAAGCTCAGTCATAAAGCTCTGGCAGAATCTCATAACTTCAGCGTCAGACTTGCCCTGAGGGTCAAAGTCGGAACCGCCCTTGCCGCCGCCCATAGGAAGGCTGGTCAGGCTGTTCTTGAAGATCTGCTCGAAGCCCAGGAACTTGATAACGGAAGCGCATACTGTGGGGTGGAATCTCAGACCACCCTTGTAAGGTCCGATAGCGGAGTTGAACTGGATACGGAAACCTCTGTTTACCTGTACCTTGCCGTTGTCATCAACCCAGGGAACGCGGAACATAACCTGTCTCTCAGGCTCAACGATTCTGTCAAAAACGCCTGCATCGATAAGGTCCTGTCTCTTGTCAGCAACAGGAACAAGGCTCTCAAGAACCTCATATACTGCCTGGTGGAATTCCTTCTCACCGGGGTTTCTCTTCTCGACCTGCTCGTATACCTTCTGGAGGTACTCATTCTTCAATGCCATTGTAAAAACTCCCATCTTAAATAAATAAAAATTACTGTCAGAGTCCGACTACGGCGTACACTTGTACGCTCCGGACTCACACTGCCCTATTATTATAGCACACTCTTTTTTATTTTGCAAGTATAGAAACACAAAATTTCAGAATATCAGTGAATTTTAGTACATTCGGAATAATTATCGCAAAATAGCTCTTTGTATTTATGCAAATAGTCGGAATAGTTCTGTATATTCAAAATATAATCAGCGAAAAATTTTAAAAATAAATGTCGTTATAGCGCCTGTTTTACGTGTATTTGCGCAAAATGAATTTTATTTCATCGATTCCTGCAAAATCATCATCACACCGATATCGAGATATGTCAGCGGCGGCAATATATGCTGATATCCGTCAGAGAGTATCTGAATTACGGGATATAGTGGAAAAATTTTCCCGTATAAGCATGAAAATATAACCCGATATCTTTACATTTTGCATTTTATATGGTATAATACTTATGACGGAGCCATATTTGCTCCGAATCCGAAACGGACGCGGCGGTGCGTTCTGTTACTGCGGCAGCACGGAGTTCTTTATACCGACTGACATATATCCGGCTTAACCTATGCCATAGGCAGGGCATAAGTCGGGCATTATATGTGATACATAACAGCGGCGGTCATAGGCAGGATATCTGCGGGATATGACCCCAAAAGTATCACCTTATCCAAAGCGGACACTTTCCCTTTCGCACAGGTGCGCAATACCTTATATGTGCGTTGAGGGACAGACGCGGGAATGTCTGAACGGTAGGGAGATTCTGTGTGAGCCAGCGATGTACGGTACACTGCCTTTCCGTAACATACCGAAAGGACAAGACAGATGAAAATTTATCTTATCGACTTTGAAAATGTGAAGTCAAAGGGTCTGACAGGCATCGACAGCCTGACCGAGTATGACCGCGTCATCATTTTTTACAGTGAGAATGCGGACACCATCAATTTTGAGATGCACCAGAAGGTGCTGATATCCAAAGCCGAGGTGGAGTATTTCAAGGTACACGTAGGCGGCAAAAATGCTCTGGATTTCCAGCTTTCAACTCTGCTGGGATATCTTGTTAGCAAGAACTATTACAGCCATATCTTTGTTATCAGTAACGACAAGAGCTTTGATTTCCTCCACGATTTCTGGCATGGCAAGTATATAGCCGCTCCTGATTGTATCGTATACCGCACCAAGACCATTGCTCAGGCTATCAACTATGTAGGCGGCAAAAAGCAGCCTATCCCCGATGATGACGATGATACGGATACTGCTGTATTCGCACCTGCGGAGGATACTTCCGCAAGCGAGCAGAAGAATGAAGTTCAGGAAGCAGAGCCTGTAAAGGAAGTTCCGACCGCTAAGGAAGAAGTTCCCGCTGTTAAGGAAGAAGCTCCAGCAAAGGCAGAACCCGCAAAAGTTCAGCCCGAGAAAAAGGAACAGCCTGCCGCTAAGAGCGAGACTTCGGAAAAGGCTGTTGTTATGAGCGCAGACCTCACCGAGAAGTGCGCTACCAAGCCAGCGCCCAAGCAGGAACCCAAAAAGGATAAAGCTCCCAAGCAGGCGAAGAATAATGCTCCCGCAAAGGAAGAGGAATTCACCATCAGTGCCGAGGAACTGAATGCTCTGGAAGCTTCATTCAGCGCTTATTCCATCATTGATGTTAAGAAAGCTGAAAAGGCTGAAAAGCCCGCAGAGAAAAAAGCCGAGCCTGCTCCCGCGGCAAAGCCAGCCGAGGTGAAGGCGGAGGTCAAGGAAGAACCTGCTAAGGTCGAAACTCCAAAGGAAGCACCAAAAGCTGAATCCGCAAAGGAAGCTCCTAAGAGCGAAAAGCCCGCAGACAAGCAGAAGGTTCAGACCAAGGGATTTTTCGCGACACTGAAAGAGATCATGAAAAAGATCGAGTGCAAGGCTGAGATGATAAACCACGTATCACAGCTGCTGATAAACTCCGACACCAAGGAAGAATTCCACAACTTGCTTGCCAAGGATTACAAGCAGGATGCCACCGAGCTTTACAAGCTGCTGCGCCCGAAATATCTCCGTCTGAAAGAGATGTACGCCGCAGAGCACCCCGAGTATGTCAGCCCCGACACAGTGACTGTACAGCCCGTGGCAGAAGCTCCCAAGGCAGAAGCAAAAGCCGAAGTCAAGGAGACTGCAAAGACAGAAGCTACCGCTAAGGCTGAAAACACCGAGAAGAAAGAAGTTCCTGCCGCAGAACCTGCAAAGGTTGAGGCAGAAGTCAAGACTGTCGCTGAGGCTGTAACCGAAAAGGCAGAGGAATCTACCGAGAAAGCACCTGCCGCAGAGGAAAAGCCCGCAAGGAAAAAGACCAGAACTTCAAAGGCTAAGAAATCCGATGAGGGCAAGACCGCAAAGGCTGAAAAGACCGAAAAGACTGCTAAGACTGCCAAAACTTCCAAGACACGCACAAGCAAGAAATCTGCGAAAACTGCTGAAAAAGCTCCCGCAGAGAGCGCAGCTGAAGACAGACTTGAACAGCTTCTTGATGGAAAATGTTCGACTGATGAAGTTGAATTGATACGTCAGCTTTTCAGGGAAGTTCCCTCAAGACAGCAGCTTTATATCCGCATGATAAAGCTCTTCGGCAAAAAGAACGGCTGTGTATATTACAGCGCGATAAAAGAGGAATACAACGCTATCAGCAATGCAATAAAATAATGAAATAACTATATCCCCTGTCTGCGGACGGGGGATAATTCTTGAATGGAGGATATATGTATATCACCGAAGAACACAACCCGCGTCTGCCTTTTCTGCGGGACAAGACCTCGAAGCTGACGACTTCGCCGGGGGTCTATATCATGAAAGACAAGGGCGGGAAGATAATATACATCGGCAAAGCAAAAAATCTGCACAACCGCGTGACTTCATATTTCCGCAAGGGACAGGATCATCTGCCTAAGGTGTGGAAGATGGTTTCAAACGTGAACGACTACGAGTTCATCGTGACGGACAGCGAGTTTGAAGCGCTGGTGCTGGAATGTTCGCTGATAAAAATGCACACGCCGAAGTACAATATCCTGCTGAAAGATGATAAGGGATACAGCTATATCCGCGTGACGAACGAGCCATATCCGCGTATACAGGCGGTTTTGCAGAAGACCGATGACGGTGCGGAATACATCGGACCCTATACCAGTTCATTCACGGTAAAGCAGGCTGTTGAGGAAGCTAACAAAGTTTTCAGATTGCCTACCTGTACAAAAATCTTCCCTCGTGACATCAAAAAGGAACGTCCCTGCCTAAATTACCATATCAAGAGATGTATGGGCGTATGTACAGGGCATTTCGGCGAAGATGAGTACCGCAAGACCGTAGCGCAGGCTGTGGACTATATCAAGAACGGCTCGGCGCAATCCGTGGAACGGCTGACAGCGGAGATGGAACGCGCGGCGGAAGATCTGGAATTCGAGCTTGCCGCAAAGCTGAGGGACAGGATAAATGCCATCACGAAAGCCGCCGAGAGCCAGAAAGTCATCGACGAGACCATACCCGACTGCGACATCATCGCCATATCCCAGAACGTGGATATCGCCTGTGCAAGTGTGATAATGTACCGCGGCGGACGACTGACGGACAAGGCGGATTATTTCCTTGGTGAACGTGCCGAGCCTGCACAGATGATGGAAGAGTTCGTGCTGAGTTTCTACGCGATGAAAGAAGATGCGCCCAAAAACGTCCTGCTTGCAGAAGAACCTGCGGACATTGAAATGCTTGAGCAGTATCTCCGCGAGAAATACGATCACGCAGTTTATGTAAGTGTACCAAAAAGAGGACATTTAGTGAAGCTGTGTACTCTGGCAAAAAACAATGCCAACGAATTCATATCCGTCCGCGTAGGCAGAACAGGCCGTGAAGTTGCGGGACTGGAAGAACTGGCAAGGGCTTTGGGCATGGAAAAGCCGCCCAGATTCATCGAGTGCTACGATATATCAAATCTGGCTTCAAGCGATATGGTGGCAGGAATGGTGGTATTCGAGAACGGAAGACCTTGTCGGAAATTCTACCGAAAATTCGGCATAAAAACAGTATTCGAGCAGAACGATTACGCCTGCATGACCGAGGTCATAGAAAGGCGGTTTGCTGAATATAAAAAAGGCGAAGACGAGGGATTTTCTCAGCTGCCCGACCTGATACTCCTTGACGGCGGCAACGGTCACGTAAACACCATAAGACCTGTTCTGGAGAGGCTTGGAATAAAAGTTCCGCTGTATGGTCTGGTTAAGGACGACCGTCATCGCACAAGGGCGATAGCTACAGGAAACGGCGAGATTTCTCTGCTGAAAAGCCGCGGGGCATTCGCGCTGGTGACACAGATACAGGACGAAGTTCACCGTGTTGCGATAAGCTATCAGAAATCAAAGCGCAAGAAAAGCTCTTTCACGCTTGAACTGACTCAGGTCAGGGGCGTGGGGGACAAGAAAGCGCAGAAGCTTCTGCGGGAATTCAAGACAAAGGAAGCGCTGAAAAATGCGTCTTTAGAAGAACTGCGGGCTGTGGCGGGAGTCAGCATGGAGACCGCCCGTGAGCTCAAAAGTATAATAGATGAAATGAGTTGATGATATGGTAAGAGAGATAGTGCACGACGTTCTGTTTTTGAAGCAGAAGTCCACAAAAGCGGACAAAAACGATATGCAGATAGTCACCGACCTCAAAGACACGCTGAAAGCAAACCACGACAGATGCGTAGGCATGGCAGCAAACATGATAGGGTACAACAAGCGCATCATAATCTTTACGGCGGGCATCATGGATATCGTGATGATAAATCCTGTGATAGTGAAAAAAGCTCAGCCTTACGAGACCGAGGAGGGCTGTCTTTCGCTGACGGGTGTGCGTAAGACCAGGAGATGGGAAAAGATCACTGTTGAATATCAGGATACGGATTTCAATAAGAAGCGCGGTGAATTTACAGGATTTGTGGCACAGATCATCCAGCATGAATGTGACCATCTTGAGGGGATAATAATATAGCGGAGAATGCCAGGAAAGAGAGCTTTTGGTCAGGCTTTTCGCAATAGCAAACAAGCGTAAAACTGCCAAAGTAACAAAGCGCGCGGTATATGCGACTGCGTCGGCATATGCCTCGCGCTAGCAGGCTTGCGGGAGCGCGAGGGCAGAGCCCTCGCATCAAGGTGCAAAGCCAAAATGTATAGCGAACTATAAAAGCAAAACGAACTATCGATAATAAAAGGCGCGGCAATATCAAAATCATGAGCGTGGACAATACAAATGCCCACGCTCTTTCTATTAGCGTAAATTATTGCCGCGCCCGAAATCAACGGCGATAGCTCGTTGATTTCTCGCCCCAAGGAACAATGGGCGAGCAACACCCGCAGTCCCCAGAAGAGAACATCAAGGAATTCACCTCTCACAAAACAGCTCGATCTCCTCGCCGAGAGCGCCGTAGAAGAAAGCAACCCTCGCAGGCAAAGGCGGTTCAGAGGGTATGCAGATGTCCTTGGACTCGACGAAAACTTCGTAACCCGCAGAGCGCACCTGCGCAATGAGAGCATCAACATCATCAACTGCAAAAGCAAAATGCCGCACAGCGCCAACTTCCCTGTTGTTTCCGCCTGTAGAGAATATCTCAATAAGGCAGTTGCCCGCATCGAGCATTATGCCGTCCTTCCATTCACGCGCAACTTTCAGCCCGAGTATATCTCTGTACAAAGAGAGAACCGCTTCAAGCTCACTTCGGTTGCATTTCATTGATATGTGATGTATGCATTTCACCATAGTATCACCTCGATATAATAAAAAAAGAGTGACGTTGATATGATTTCTCATATCAATATCACTCGAGAGGCGCCACCCAGATTTGAACTGGGGATCAGGGTGTTGCAGACCCACGCCTTACCACTTGGCTATAGCGCCATATAAAAAGAGCGGATTACGAGGCTCGAACTCGCTACCTCCACCTTGGCAAGGTGGCGCTCTACCAGATGAGCTAAATCCGCAAGTGCCAATATTTGATTGGCTACGCCTTTCGACGCAAGCGACCCGGATGAGACTCGAACTCACGACCTCCGCCGTGACAGGGCGGCGTTCTAACCAACTGAACTACCGGGCCGTGTCAGAAAAGTCGTGTGCAGAAGTTTCTGCACACTTCTGACCGATGGGGACTACAGGGCTCGAACCTGTGACCCTCTGCTTGTAAGGCAGATGCTCTCCCAGCTGAGCTAAACCCCCATTTTGCTGGCTTTGTGAGGTTTTTCGTTTCGTTTTGTCCCTCACAACAGTATCTATTATACACCATTGCAAGCGATTTGTCAACCCCTTTTTTCAAAAAAAATGATATTTTTTTCATTTAATTATTTCACCGTTTTGAAATCAAAATAACGCCTTGCTCAGAATAATTGTTCGATCATCAAAACTTCATCACAAAAGCAAAATGCCGCAGACATAAGCCTGCGGCAAACCGATTTATTCCTTGCTTTCAGATATCAGACTGCGCACTTCGTCGGGGGTGAAGCTGTAATGCTTGCCGCAAAAGTGGCATTTGATATCGATATCCTTGCCATCATCGATGATATCATTGAGTTCTTTCGAGCCGAGAGATATCAGCACCCTCTCAGTCCTCTCGCGTGAGCAGTCACAGCGGTAGTCCACCTTGAAATCATCAAGCACGTTTGGCTCAAGACCGTCAAGAGCCATCAGCGCAATCTCATCAGTAGTCCTGCCGTTCTCCATAAGGGCGGTAACAGACTGCATAGCCTGGATATTCTTCTCGATCTGAGTTATTACCTCGTCGCTGGCAAATGGCAGTACCTGTATCAGGAAACCGCCTGCGTTCTTAACAGTGAGATCTGAATTAACCAGCACGCCAAGGGCGCACACGCTGGGCACCTGCTCGCTCTGGGCAAGGTACGCAGTGATATCCTCAGCTATCTCGCCGCTTACAAGTGGCACCTGACCCACGTAGGGCTCTTTCAGACCAAGGTCCTTGATAACGGTTATAGCGCCGTCCGTGCCAACTGCGCCTGCAACATCAAGCTTGCCGATGGCATTAGGCGGAAGCTCAACCACAGGCTGCATAACATCAGCCTTGACGTTGCCGTAGCTGTCAGCAACCGCTATCAGCTGACCCGCAGGTCCGCCGCCTTCGATCTTGACTGTTATCTTATCATCCTCGCCTTTCATGCCGAAGCCGAGGAGGGATGTGCCCATTGAAAGTCTGCCCAGCGCCGCTGTAACAACCGCTGAGGACTTATGCACACGTTCGATCTCTTCAACAATGTCCTTGCCATCGATAGCCGAACATACTACCGAAGCATCCTTTGAGATCGCTCTTACTATTCTTCCCACTTTAAATTACTCCTATCGTAAGTAAATGATCAGTCTTTAATATACACCCAGCCCTTACATCAGAATACGCATGATGCAGAGCTATATTCGTTTTTATTATAAGAAGCTCATGAATCCGCCGAAAAACAGGAACACCGCAAGGGTTATCGATACCACTGTTGCACCTATCATGGGCTTGATATATTTTTTCGACTTTGATGAGCCTTTTACTCCCACACCTATCAATGCGATAATACCACACAAAGGATTTAAAAGAATGCATATGCAAAGCAGTGTACACAAAACGTCGTTATCCTTTGTTAACAGAGCCTCTGTCTGACTAATGCCGGCTGCTGCGTCTTTCCTTTTGCGGGCAAGCACTTCCTTTGCAGTTTCGATATCCTCTTCCGAATACAGATCTCTCTGCTCGTAAATAATCTGTTCAAGGTCTGCAATGCCGTAGGTTTCAAATTCTTCTTTTACATTATCTTCCATATTATCATCCTCATTATAAAAAGCACCATATTATTCAGTGCCGCGGTCTTTACGCCTGTACACGTACAACTCACGCTCGGTCTTGCTGTCGGGCGGGTCGTTGGTAAGTCCGTCATAGATGCCTACCTTTTCAAACCCGAACTCCTCAGCAGTCCTCTCGATAAGCTCACGGGAAAGCAGTATCTCTGTGATATACTCAGTCTCGCGGGTATAACTGCCTTCTTCTTTTTCAGCGAAGAAATCCAGAGCGATATCCACCCTGCCGTCCTCGCGGCAGTTATTCCTCCATGCACAGAACAGCCCGTCAAGTTCATAGACGAAGCAGTTATCGCCCAGTACCTCACGGTGCTTGTACTCGGTATTCATATCAAATATAAACAGCCCGCCGTCGCAGGTGAACATTGAAGCCCGCTCCACAGTTTTGCGGAAAGCTTCCTCATTCGGCAGATGGTTCATACCGTCAAGCACACAGACGATAATATCCGCTGCGCCCCATAGGTCGAGCTCAGACATATCCTGGCATATATAGGTGATATCGCTGTCAACGGGACGGTTCTCCTCAGCCGCTTCAAGCATATCCGCGGATATATCCACGCCTATCACATCGAAGCCCAGCTTTTCAAGCTCGGTACAAAGTCTGCCTGTGCCGCAGCCCAGCTCAACGACTACCTCGTTCTCACTGCTGTATTCAAGCCCCAGCTGACGTATCCTTGCGGCTATCGCGCCGTATGGGACGTCTTTCTGGAGCGCGTCATAATATCCGGCAAAGCTGCTGTAGCCGTTCATTCCTCGGTTTCCTTTTTCTTCTCCAGCCTGTCGAAAACTATGTTATATCCGCCGCTGCCGTCATAGGAAAGTGACCTGTTAACACGGCTGATAGTTGCCGTGGAAGCGCCTGTCTCCTTGACGATATCACTGTATACGTGCTTGTCTGTCAGCATCCTTGCCACCTGAAAACGCTGTGAAAAGCTCTTCAGCTCAGGAACTGTACAGAGGTCTTTAAAGAAAAGCCTGCACTCTTCAAGAGTTTCCAGGCAGAGTATTGCTTCGTAAAGCTCGTCCAGATTTGCTATCTCTAATTTATCGCGCATAAAAAAACACTCCTTTACATTTACTTTATTTTTCATATTGTAAAGTGCTAAATTACATTTATATTTTAGCACATTACAGCGTAAATGTAAAGGGGTATATTGAATATTTTATATTAATAGATCAAATCTTTTATCTATTACGGTTAGGGGTAAGAAATCCCGTGGGCGGCTCGCTGTCGCCCTCGTCATCGGGGATATCTTCAGCGATTTCTTCCTCTTCCTCCGCATTTTCAGCATTTGCGTACCAGTCTTCGCGAATCTCCTCGATTATGGATTTCAGCTCCTCAACGCCCTCGCCCGTCACAGCAGAGAAAGGTATGCAGTGGATATCCTCAAAGCACGGTATATCATCAGCGAATGCCGCCATGCGCTCCTTACGTGCGGTGGGTTTCAGCTTATCAGCCTTGGTCAGCACGATAACGAAAGGTATCTCATTGTCGATGAGGTAGTTTATCATTTGCAGATCGTCCTTGCTTGGGGCATGGCGCATATCTATCAGCTGGAACACCAGCTCAAGGTCGCGGTCGAAGTCAGCGAGATATCCGCCGATAAGGTCGCCCCAGCCTTTTTTCTCACCTTTTGATACATTTGCGTAACCGTAGCCCGGCAGGTCAACAAAATAAACATCCTCCACCGCGAAGAAATTTATGGTAACGGTCTTACCCGGAACAGAACTGACCCTTGCCATATTCTTGCGGTTGAATATCTTATTTATCAGCGAGCTTTTGCCCACGTTCGACCTGCCCGAAAATGCAAACTCGGGTCGATCGGATTCGGGTATCTGCGTAAACTTGCCGTATGAGGTGATAAATTCTGCCTTATTGAAATTCAGCGGTTTCATCTCATTCACTCCTGTCTTAATACTCACAAAAAGAGGGCAGCCACGGTGGACACAGTCACCGTTCAGCCCTCGGAACTATCACGTATCGGGTCATCACCCGTAAAACTGCCTGTACTCCTGTGTATTTTCGAGCCAGTCGGCAGCAGTACCCATAGCGAAAACGCAGTGGGAATGATTGTACCCGCAGAGATACTCTCCGCAGGGATCAGCCAGTCCGCAGGGATCAGCCAGATAGAACTCAACGGCAGCATAGTTATCATAGAACCCGAAAAAGCTTCCGCCGTCTAAAAGCTCCACAAAACTTTCTTCATCAGAACTTTTGAAGACCACAGTCTTCCTGCCCCTGAAAAACGGCAGCAGCCATCTCCATGAATCGCTGTCATTCACCGCAACGGATTCATATATCTTCAGTCGATCAAAGAGAGTTCGCCCGCCTTTTGAGTTCTTATCAACATAGCGCTCAGCGATGAGAGCGTTGATATCCGCCTTCTCTTCCGCAGTAAGCACTCTGTACTCTATACCGTTTTTATCACAGTACTCTATAAGATCCTTGGTCATAAGCTAACCTATCCACCACTCGGGAGTAAGCTCCCCAAGGGTCATTATGCGCTCGTTTTCGTAGTCTATCATTATCCGGATATCCTTGTAGCTTTCGGGCATCAGCTGTACCATCAGCTCTCTGCACGCACCGCATGGTCCGCCATTTGAGGGATTCGGGGATATGCACAGCACCTTGTCTATCTCCTGCTCGCCGTTGGTTATCATGTTGAATATTGCGTTCCTTTCGGCGCATATTCCAAGGGTCGAACAGGTGTCGATGCACACACCCGTGTATATTTTTCCCGATTTTGAAAGTACTGCCGCAGCCACCTCTCCGCAGGTCACGTAGTCTGATATCTTACGCGCCCCAAAGACAGCTTTGGCAGCATCATACATATCTTTCCATATCTGTTCCATTTTTGTTTCTCCTGATTTATCTGTTTATAACGTCTTTCTCGCTCTCACCCTGGGCTGAGGATCACTGAACATATCGGGCAGAACAGCGTTCTCGGGAGGCTTTACCAGTGCCGCGTCAAGCACATCGGATATCCTCTCGGCAAAGACAAATTCAAGACCTTCCTTGACAGTATCGTCTATCTCGTCAAGGTCTCCCCTGTTCTTTTCGGGGACTATCACAGTCTTCACGCCAGCCTTGTAAGCCGCCATGGTCTTTTCACGGAGACCGCCTATGGGCAGTACTTTGCCTGTGAGGGTTATCTCGCCTGTCATAGCAACATCCGCGCGGACTTTTCTGCCGCTGAGTGCGGATACCAAGGCAGTTATCATCGTAACACCAGCCGAAGGACCATCCTTGGGCACAGCGCCCTCGGGTGCATGGATATGCAGATCCTTTTTCTCGTAGAATTCCTTGTCGATGCCGTATTCATATGCTATGCTTCGGCAGTAGCTTACAGCTATCTTCGCAGATTCCTTCATAACATCGCCCAGTGAGCCTGTGAGTTCCACCTTGCCCTTGCCGTCAAGTACAAGAACTTCCAGAGGCATCAGCACACCGCCTACAGATGTCCATGCGAGACCGTTAACACTGCCCACCTGATCTTCCTTGGCTGCATCATCAGGCAGATACTTGATATGTCCGAGGAAATCGGGGATATTCTTGGAGCTGAAAGTAACTTTCTTAACGTCATTCTCAACTATCTCCCTCGCAGCCTTTCTGCAAAGCGAGCCGATAGTTCTCTCGAGGGTACGAACACCCGCCTCGCGGGTATAGCCGTCTATCAGCTGATAGATGCCGTCGTTGGTCATTTTCATCATGGACGAAGTCAGACCGTGCTTTTCAAGCTGCTTCTTCACCAGATGCTTCTTGGCGATATTGAACTTTTCCTCGCGGGTATAGCTGGAAAGCTCGATGACCTCCATTCTGTCAAGCAGAGGCGCAGCCACGGTATCAAGGGTATTCGCCGTGGTAATGAACAGCACACTGCTGAGGTCGTATGGAACTTCGGTATAGTGGTCGCGGAAAGCATTGTTCTGCTCACTGTCGAGAACTTCAAGCATAGCCGAAGAGGGGTCGCCCCTGAAATCATTGCTCATCTTGTCTATCTCATCAAGGAGCATAACGGGATTGCTTGAACCCGCAAGCTTCATGGCATTTATGATACGTCCGGGCATAGCGCCGACATAGGTCTTTCTGTGACCTCTGATATCGCTCTCATCCTTTACACCGCCGAGGGACACACGAACGAACTTACGGTTCAGCGCCCTTGCGACGGACTTCGCCACCGAGGTCTTGCCCACACCGGGAGGTCCTACAAGGCAGATAATCTGACCCTTGATATCGGGAGTAAGTTCCCTGACAGCAAGATTCTCGATTATTCTCTCCTTGACCCTTTTCAGACCGTAGTGATCTTTATCCAGCACTGCCTGAGCCTTTTTTACATCGGTGGTATCCTTTGTGTAAACGCCCCAGGGCAGACCGATAACAGTATCGAGATAACCTCTGATGACCACAGCTTCCTGGGAAGAACCAGCCATTCTGGAAAGTCTTCTGACTTCCTCGGAAAGCTTGTCCTTGACTTCATCGGGGGCTTTCAGCGCCTCGATCTTATCATAGTACTTCTGTATCTCGCCCTCGTCCGAACCATCGAAGCCGCCTTCGCCCAGTTCGTTCTGGAGAGCCTTTATCTGCTCACGGATATAGTATTCCCGCTGATTATCCTCTATCTGGCTCTGAACCTGCTCGTGTATCTCCTTTTCAAGAGAGAGCACGTCTATCTCCCTTGCGAGGATAGTCATCATCAGCACCAGTTTCTCGCCCGCAGACTGTGCTTCAAGCAGAGCCTGTCTGTCGATGAAAGCCAGAGGCACGTTGAATGCCACAGCTTCAAAAAGCTCAGATGCAGTTTTTGCGCCCATAACAGCAGTATATATCTCCTGGGGCATCTTGGGCATAAGTCTCGCATACTCCTCAAAAGCCTTGCGGACTTCCCTCTCAACAGCGTCAAGCTCATGATTATACAATTTATCCTTGGAATAATTTGGCAGAGGTTTTACCACCGCTTCATAGCAGTCATCGTGGACTATCATCTCCGAAAGTCTCGCCTTGCGGACACCTCTCACCATGCACCTGCAAACACCGCCGGGACTTTTTATCACCTGACGGATATTGGCGATAGTGCCGATCTTGAACATATCCTTTTTCTCGGGGGATTCAATATTTATATCCTTCTGCGCACACAGGAAGACATCACCGCTGAAATCGTTCCTTGCGTTATGCAGACTGTTTATAGACATTTCCCTGCCCACGTCGAAATTGACGCTCATTCCGGGAAAAACGACCAGATCTCTGGTAGGTATCATCGGCAGCAGAATGCCGTTCTTTATATCAGTACGCTTTTCCATAAAAGCTCCTTTCTTCCGATCATGGAGTCAAACTTCATGTTAATATTATAGCATATATCCCTGATTATTGCAAGAGGAAATGAAAAGCAATAAACTTGCCTGTAAAGCGGGATAATCCGTATTAAGGCGTATTATCTGCTAAAAAACAAATGCAAGGATCAGAAATTCTGCTGCTTGCATCTGTTTTTTTACACATCGTTATCTATTCGATAATAAAATAATCGCCAAAGTATTCGCCATAAAGCTGATCACAGTATAAAAACAGAGGTATCCCGAAGGATACCTCATAAAAATCATATTAGTCTGCAACGTAAGGCAGAAGAGCAACGTGTCTAGCTCTCTTGATAGCCTTTGTCAGCTCTCTCTGATGATAAGCACAAGTGCCGGTAACACGACGGGGCAGAATCTTAGCCCTTTCTGTCATGCACTTTCTGAGCTTAGTGATATCCTTGTAATCGATCTTTTCAGCTCTGTCAACACAGAACATACAAACCTTCTTGCGACCTCTCTTAACAGGTCTGCCGCCAGTTCTTTCCTTTTCCATGGTATGATCTTCCCTCCTCGTTAGGAATTATCAAAATTCGTTTAATGATCTTATCAGAACGGTACGCCGTCGTCTGAAAGTACATCTTCAAACTCCGACAAATCACCGATGTTCAGCGCGTCGTTAGACGGTGCCTGATTATTGTTATTGTTGAAACTATTCTGATTGCCGCCGTTATTTCCGCCGAAACCGCCGTTGTTATTGAAGCCGCCATTGTTGTAGCCGCCTCCGTTATAACCGCCGTTGCCGCCGTTTGAGTAGCCGCCGTTGTTATTACCGAAGCCATTGTTTCCGCCGCCATAATTATTTGAATAATTACCGCCGCCCTGATTGGCTTTTTCACCGGTGAACGAAACGCTGTCTACAAATACTTCTGTAACGTAGTGCTTTGTGCCGTTCTTATCTTCGTAAGTTCTTGTTCTGAGGTTGCCCTCAATAGCGATCATTCTGCCTTTACCGAAATATTTTCCGATAAATTCAGCCTGCTGTCTCCATGCAACGCAGGTGATAAAATCAGACTGATACTGACCGTTCTGATCCTTGAAATTACGATCTACTGCGACATTGAATGTAACTACAGCCTGTCCGTTAGGTGTCTGTCTTACTTCAAGATCCTGTGTGATCCTACCCATTAAAATAACTCTGTTCAGCATATCTCTAATTCCTTTCAATAAAAATACTCATTCCGTTCAACTGCTGATACTTCTGATTTTTTCCTGTCACTTACTTAGTAGTGATAAGGAAACGTATAACGCCGTCAGTGATGCCCAGTACTCTCTCCAGCTCTGCGGGGAAATCGGTCTTGCTATTGAAAGACCACAGTACGTAAGTACCCTCTGTCTCGTAGTTGATCTCGTAAGCCAGCTTGCGCTTGCCCCATACGTTCAGCTCTACGTTTTCAGCGTTAGCCTTGATCATGTCATCGAACTTTGTTGTCAGCGCGTTAACGCCGTCCTCATCGAGCTTCTGGCTGAAGATAACCATTGCCTCGTAGTTCTCATTGATCTTTGCCATTTTAGTACACCTCCTTTTGGATTTCGCCTGTACGATATAGTACAAGCAAGGATTAACTCATATATTATAACACCGACCGTGCTGAATGTCAAGCATCGCACGATCGGCATTTGTAAACTTTTTGTAAACTTAGTCAAAGAACCTTAGCCACCAGCAACAGAGAGCCGATAGAAAAAATGGTATATATCATAAATGACAGCAGCATATATCCGTAGGAAGTGCCGCCTGTGCTCATTATGCGCTCGTTGATGGCATCGCGGTCTTCGTCCTCGGATTCGCGGTATATCTTGAAAATATCGCGCCTTGCCTGCTTATAATACAGATAATTGGCGAAGAACCCTGCCATTATATCCAACGTCATTCTGACATACATCGCCAACTGCTCCAGCAGCTGGAAATTTCGTGATTTCACATCTATGCCGAATTTTATGGTGATTTCATAACTTCCTGAGCTGAAAGTTTCGATCATAACGGGCAGATTCAGCAAGGCCATAACCACTGCTGCCGCCAAGCCCCAGCCCTTCATCTTGCGGTACATAAAGTACAGGGGCGGGAACAGGAATGCGAATATATTCATGGAGAGCTTTCTGCCTGTTTTGCCGAATTTTATGAAACTGGGCAGGAAACCCAACGGGTTGGGTCCCACATATCTTGCCAGATCACCAAGTTTTACGCCGTCTATATCCGAATCCTGGGTCAGCATGACAGGGGTCATATTGATACCCGGGATATTGGTCTTCATGGGATCAGATCCGGTTTCGTGCCCGTCCTCCGCATCGCCATTGAAAGGTCTTGGTGCATCCATATTAATCAGCGGCGTACCGCACTGCTCGCAGTAGCGCTGACCAGGGTCATTCTCCGCACCGCACCTGATACAGCGTTTAACGTTAGATGCCGAAGTTACGGGTATCTCCTCAGCAGGAGCATCGGGCAGCCAGCTCACATTTTTATCGTGCAGTATATCGTTTATACATTTTCCGTTTTCTTCATAACAGCTTCTGTGGTAGGGCGTACCGCAGTCAGGGCACACAACGATATCGTCATCGTCAGTGAACCGATTTCCGCAGCATATACATTTTGAGCCTGTATAATTCGTCATTTTTCTTTTCCTTTCGGCGTTCTGTCACAAACTCACATCCGACTTTCCGATAGTCATCGATATTCGGTAATAAAACGTTGATTCATCGTGATAAAACTTTTCTTTATATTATACCACACTCTGCGTAAAAATGCAATACGCACCCGCAAATAATATTCAGACATTCTCCGCACAAGGTTTAAGGGCTGAAAGTGTACCAAAAAACGTGCTATTTCCGCGTTAATATATACTAAAGCCCTAAAAAATCCGCTATGTGCAGGAGTTAATTCGTTAGTTTTGCGTGTTGTAATTTCATGGGAATTGAGATATAATATAATCTGTATGAGAATATACAGTACTTAGAAAATATGGTACAGTGGTAAACATTAAACGGGCTGACAGCCCTTTCCGCTGAAAAGAGGAATATTTACTATGAAAGATAATAAAGAGCATACCGTGGCTTCCGCAGAGCTTAGGGACATGATCAATCATGCCATGATAAACAAGCGCAACAGCGAAGCTGATGCTGACCTGAAATCAAGCATTGCTCAGGCTATGGATAAAAAGGCAAGCACAGGCAAGATCTCTCATGCCGAACATAGCAAGGAAAACCACACAAATAAAGACGAAGCCCACGGCAGCAAGAATACTTCGCACAACAAGAGCAGTGAGAGCGTACATAGCGAGCCGGGTGTCAAGGCTGAAAAGAAAAAGCGTTTTCCCATCAACCTGCGGGGCGGGTGGAGTCTGCGCAAGAAGACAGGCGTTACTCTCGGGGTGATATTCATTGCACTGGTACTGCTGATGGCAGTAATCGTGTTCCTTTTCTTCTACTACACAGGTCTGCTGAAAGACCGCGACAATTCCATAAGGACAGAAAAGCCGCCCGTTGACAGCCGTGATCTGGTGAATGAACCAGATACCCTCGATGAGGAAGCCAAGGAGAAAGAGCTCCGTGAGATGCTTCAGCAGAGATCAAAGAAGATCTCAAACGAAAAGGTAATGAATGTTCTGCTGATAGGCGAAGATATCCGCGATACCGCTTCTCAGGACAGAGGCAACACCGATGTAATGATGCTGATCTCTCTCAACAAGGAGCACAAGACCGTCACCCTGACTTCGCTGATGAGAGATACCTGGGTATATATGGAAAAATTCGGCATCAGCAACAAGCTGAACCAGGCTTACTGGTACGGCGGCGCCGAGTACCTCTCCGAAGTAGTTGAGGACTATTACAGCGTAAAGATCGACAGAACTGTTAAAGTCAACTTCAAGCAGTTTATTGATATCGCAGAAACCGTCGGCGGACTTGATTTCGATGTCAGCTACACCGAGGCAGTCGCAATGCGCGACCCCATGGACGAACAGAACTATCATCTCAAAAATCCTGATGGCACTGATTACATCGACCTTAAACAGTACGGCAAAGACGATTCTGTAAATTATTACGATGTTGACGGCAAGTTCTGCACAAGCATCGAATATCAGTCCGAAGAAGATAATGTCATCCATATGCACCTTAACGGAAATCAGGCACTGGCATATGCCCGTGTAAGATACGGCTGCGGCGATGACTACGGCAGAACAATGCGCCAGCGCGAGGCGATACAGCAGATAATTTCCAAATCGAAAAAGCTCAGTCTTGTACAGCTCGACGAGCTTATGAAAAAGGTGCTGCCCGAGGTCGAGACTGACCTTGAAGACGGCGAGATAGCAGAGATGCTTCTTAACGCATTTGATTACATGAATTACGACATACAGCAGCTGCGTCTCCCTGTGGACGATTACTTCACTATGGACTTTATCAACAGCCAGAGCTGTCTCTCACTGGCCAACTGGCAGTTCCAGGCGAATGCAGCAATGCTCAGATATATGGTATACGGCGACTGCAAGACCGTCGAGGAGGCAAGAGCACAGTACCAGAAAGAAATAGACGACGGTACGTTCTACGAAAAGAACGATTTCCAGCCGCCTGTTATGTACTACTACTGATACTGTAAATAATGTATATGGTTACTACCGGAGGAAACCTTTCTGAATAAGGGTTTCCTCCGGATTTCTTTCTAAAGACTATTAACTCTTTTATGGATGGGGGCAGCTATACAAATAAAGCGCAGTATGATGTCATACTGCGCTTTTCTTATAGAACTGTCTGACCCCATGCCAAAAAGAAACAGAAGTTTTAGGAAAAAGGGTCACCATCAGCAAAGCTGACGATTAGGGGGAATAATCCTTTTTCAATAGGGTTTTCCACAATAATACCTAAAAACGTTATTACAAAACAAACCCAAAGCGGCTGATAATTGTTATCAGTTCTTTTCGATCTTGCCAAGAGAGAGTGCTTTCAGGTAGGAATTAATGAAGCCGTCAAGGTCGCCGTCCATAACTGCCTTGACATTGTTATACTCATAGCCTGTGCGGAGATCCTTAACGAGGGTATAGGGCATAAACACGTAGGAACGTATCTGCGAGCCCCATGCGATCTCCTTCTGAACGCCCTTGATATCTTCGATCTTTTCCAGATGCTCTCTCTCCTTGATCTCGATCAGTTTTGCTTTCAGCATTTTCATAGCGTAGTCCTTGTTCTGGAACTGCGAACGCTGAGTCTGGCAGGCTGTAACGATACCTGTGGGCTTGTGTATCAGTCTTACGGCTGAGGAGGTCTTGTTGATGTGCTGTCCGCCCGCGCCGCTTGCACGGTAAACTTCCATCTCGATATCCTCGGGTCTGATCTCAACTTCGATATTATCATCGAGTTCAGGCATAACCTCTACAGCAGAGAAAGATGTGTGTCTGCTTCCTGAACTGTCAAAAGGCGATATGCGGACAAGTCTGTGGATGCCGGATTCGCTTTTCAGATATCCGTAAGCGTTTTCGCCCTCAATGAACATTGAGCAGCTCTTGATACCAGCGTCTCCGCCCTCAAGGATATCCATTATCTTCGCGCTGAAGCCATGAGAATCTGCCCACTTGGTATACATTCTGATGAGCATTTCAGTCCAGTCCTGAGCCTCAGTTCCGCCTGCGCCAGCATGGAAATTCAGGATAGCGTTGCTGTGGTCGTACTCGCCAGTCAGCAGTGTTTCCAGCGATGCTGCGTCAAGGTCAGCTTTCAGCTTGTCGAGCTCAGCCTTGATCTCCTCTACCAGCTCAGCCTGAGTATCCTCGTCCTCCTCAGCAGCCATCTCTATCATTACCTCGATATCATCGGCAGCACCGTTGAACTTGTTGTAACGCTCCACCTTGCCCTCAAAGTTTCTTGTCTGCTGCAGAACCACTTGCGATTTTTCGGGATCGTCCCAGAATCCGGGCTCTGCTGCCTTCTCATGAAGCTCCTCGATCTTCTCGGCTGCATTCTCGATATCGTATACATCGTGCAGCTCCTTTATCATCGGACGGCAGGCTTCAAGCTCCGATCTAAGGTTCTCTAAAAAAACAACTGCCATTATCTTTACTCCTTCATAAAAAAATACATACACATATATTATATATCATTTTTTCAGAATTGTAAAGCCCCCTTGCCAAATTTTTTCGCCGTCCGCCGTATTTTACCACTGGTAGATGTCCGTTATACGAACTGCGGGATTTATTGAGGAAGACCCTTTTGAAAAAGGTTTTCCCCAGTGAAACCCACAGTCCGTATGATAAACATCTACCAGCAGCAAAAGACGGCGGAAACCGAAAAACGGCTACAGCGCAATTGCGCCGCAGCCGCTTGTTTTTGGATGCGTCCGTGCTAATAACCCTGCACTATGACATATCCCCGCCTTTATAAAGCATACTTCCCCAAGTACACTAACATTATAACGTTTTCGGAGTTAGTTGTCAATGACCGCTCCGTTTACGTAATAGTTTTAACTTATATTTATTTGCTGCAAAAACAGCACCTAGGGCGGAAAATGCTTTCTCATTACTGTTTATACTGCTCTTTTTTCAGACCAGGAATAATGCAAAATGCACAAGTCAGACAGAGTTCTTTTTCGTAAACGGTTTCGATTTTTCGTCCAAAGATTCATAATAAGTTTACAAATCAAAAAAGGACAGCGTGAAGCTGTCCTTTTGATATCATATATCGTGAGCTTTCTCGTGTACGAATTGACTTCTTTCCAAATTTTAAGCGATCTTAACATCAGGAAGAAGAATCGACAGCAATTACAACTCTGTATATATCCGGATTCTGTTTTATCAGAACGCAGTTTCGTTCAGTATCTTGTAAAGCTCGTCCTCGAAAGGCTTCTTCATGGACAGTGCTTCCTGGATATCAACATCATATACCTTGTTATCCTTCATGCCTACAACTCTGTTGCCAATGCCCTTTTCAAGCAGTTCAACAGCGTGATAGCCCATCTGTGTAGCAACAACTCTGTCTCTTACTGTAGGAGAGCCACCTCTCTGTACGTGACCCAGGATAGTTGCTCTGGTCTCAACACCTGTCTTCTCGCTGATGATCTTTGTGATCTCGTCGGTCTTGCCAACGCCCTCAGCTACAACTACAACGAAGTGATTCTTGCCGTTCTTCATTGTGTTCTTGATCTTTTCGCAGATAGCATCGATATCATAATCCTCTTCAGGAGTGATAACAGCCTCAGCGCCAACAGCCAGACCAACGTTGATTGCTATGTAACCTGCGTTTCTGCCCATAACCTCAACAACAGAGCATCTGTCGTGGGACTGTGCAGTATCCTTGATCTTGTCGATCATTTCCATAGCGGTATTCATAGCGGTATCATAACCGATTGTATACTCAGTGCAGGAGATATCGTTGTCGATAGTGCCGGGAAGACCTATGCAGGGGATACCCATTGCTGAAAGGTCAGCTGCACCTCTGAAAGAACCGTCGCCGCCGATAACTACTATACCGTCAAGGCCCAGTTCCCTGCACTTGTCTCTGCCCTTAGCAACGCCTTCTTTTTCCCTGAATTCAGGACATCTTGCTGTATAAAGGCAAGTGCCGCCTCTCTGGATAATGCCTGATACAGATCTTGCGTTCATCTCAAAGACTTCACCGTTCAGCAGGCCGTTGTAACCACGCTGGATACCAACTACTTCCATGCCTCTCTGAAGAGCTGCTCTGCAAACTGCTCTTACAGCAGCATTCATTCCGGGAGCATCGCCGCCGCTTGTAAGAACGCCGATTTTCTTTGCCATAAAATATACCTCCAAATTCGGGCTGTTTGTCCATTATATGCCCTTTTCTTCTCAATTTTCCAAATCTAAGAATAACACAAAGCCCTCGGAATGTCAAGGGCTTTGAGCACGTTTTCACATTTTTTCAAAAACGTTTTAGATGAAGTTCATTATTTAATGCAATATTCCGAAAACGTTTGATATCAGTAGAATACAACTCCACCGTTGTTGTCGTCTCCGTTGTTCTGATTGTCCGTATTTTCGGGCTGATCCGTGTTGGCGGGATCATTTGAAGACACGGGAGGATCGGTATGGGGAGCCCAAGGATCCTGTGTATCCACGGAGAGCTGAGGCTCTGTTGTGCCGCCGCTGACAGATGTGGAAGACTTGGTAGTAGTCTCGGGCGGTTTGCCAAGGCTGACCGTTACGGTGAGGATATCGCCCTCTTCGATATTTATCCAGCCGCCTGCAGGTATGCTGGTCTTGAACACTAAACCGTAAGGCACCGACTTGCTGTAATCTTCAGCAACGCTGTATTTGATGTTCAGACTGTCCAGCAGGCTGATATACTCGCTCTTGGAATAATTCGTGCAGTCGGGCACGGGTATTACTGAAGGTCCTGCACATACATCAAGCACCAGTTCATTCTTTCTCTTGGGGTCATAATCCGTTCCTTCGGGAATGCTCTGGCTCTTTACATAGCCGCGGTCATACTCGTCAGAGTAGTAATACTTCGGCTTAAGGGTGAACTCGTCGCCCATCTTCTTTTCGACCTCGGTATAGTACAGACCCACCAGATTCGGCATTATCGAACCTCTGCCGTACTCGGTGTCATCATCGTCATCCTTGGCTGCGGTGGTGATAGTGGCTGTGCCGTAATCGTAGCTGTCCTCTTCCTCGCTATCCGAAACTTCTTCCGCAGGAGCACGGGATACTGTGGTTGTACTGGTATCAGGTGGAGCGAAAAGCTGGGTCATAAGATATATGCCTATCACCAGCAGTACGCCAAGCACGCAGAGTCCGACTATTGTAGCCACTTTACTGCTCTTCTTAGCAGCAGGTCTTCTGCGCTGATACTCTTCCTCATCGTCCTCCTCGTCGCGGTAGCGTCTTTCCTCGCGGGGAACGTGCTGTATCGGTATAGTCTGGGTAGAGCCTTTGGGATGTTCTATCCTTGAGGGCTGTTCAAACAAACCCGAAACAAGCTCGGTGACAGTTTGTGTTCTCTCCTCGCCGCGCACAGCCATAGCCTGTGCCAGGGCATCGGAGATATGCAGGGGGATACGGGGATTTATGCGGGAAGCTTCCATCAGCGTATCATTGTGTATCCTGGTGTTGGCATCAAGGGGCATATTACCGGTGAGTATGCGGTATATGACCGCAGCCACCGCATAAACGTCCGTCCATGTACCCTGCCACTGAAGTGACGAATACTGTTCGGGTGCTGTATAACCCGAATAGAACTCAGGCATCATGCCTGTATTCGATGTCCTGATGGAACTAATGCAGAAGCCCGTGAGCTTCAGCTCGCCGTCGGTGGTGACTATTATATTCTCGGGGGAGATACCTCTGTGGATTATCCCCGCATTGTGGATTATATTCAGCGTAGTGAACAGGGGCACGAACAGCTTCTTTACCTGTTCCCATGTAAGGAAGCCCTTGTTCGACTGCAGAAATTTCTTCAGGGATACGCCCTCAACATATTCAAGTATCACGTAGGTCGTATTGTTCTCGGCGAACATATCCTTTGCAGTGACGATATGAGTGAGGTTCCTCATTCTTGAAAGCACCTTGTTCATATCGGCAAATTCGGACATGAAAGTTTTATACTTCGCCAGACAGTCCCTGTTTACGTTCAGGGTCAGACCGTCGGGTCCTCTCTCGCACAGCGTATCGGGCATATATTCACGGCAGACGCACTTGCATTTGCCGACCATATCATAGCATATATACGAAGCACCCTCGCCGTTATATGAGAGCATCTTACCTATGACATATCTGTTATCCAGCACCGTTCTGGGTGCCAGATAAGCCTGTAAATGGGGGATATCGTCCGTATAACTGCAATAATGGCAGTGTCCGTCCGCTCCCAGCTCGTTCATGCAGCCCATGCACAGCTTGACACTCGGCTCCATACCGAACCTCCTTACTTTCAAATCGGCGTTCATCCCGCCGTTTACTTTCCCATTGATAAGTCCCGCGAAACTCTGTCCCGGGACGCTTCAATAATATTACCAACTTTTCGCATCAAAGTCAAGGGATTTTCCTTAACTGTACTTGTTGTGAAACAATTTGTATTCTTTCTGTAAGAACTGGTTGTCCTCACGTAATCATCTTAACAATTTCTTGTAAAATCTTCCTGTCAGCGATGATGGCAGCAGGAACATCACAAGCTGCGCAGCAGTGGTCACGGTAAAGTCCCACAGTCCTGAGAATCCGGAGCGGTATATCTTCCAGCGCACCGCTATGAAACTCCTGGTATTTGCCCAGTTGCGGCGTCTGTCATAATTTCCGCCGTTGACACGGTATCTCACCAGCACTTTGGGGATATTTCTGCCCACAGCCCCCGCAGCCAGCATACGCACCACGAAATCGTAGTCCTCACAGCGCCTTACCGTCGTATAACCACCTATCTTATCCACCCATGACTTCTTATAAACCAAAGTGGGGTTATTGAAAGGATTTCTGCGCCTTGCGTACTTCCTTATTGCGGAATTTCCCGAGGGGGTCTTCCTGACAGCTATCTCCTCTCCCGTGTCGCTGTCGAATTCGCTTATATAAGCGCCCAGCATATCAACTCCGGGATGCTTCGCCATCATGTACATGGAGAGCTCACAGCGTTCGGGTAAAGCGATATCATCCGAGTCCATCTTTACGATATACTCGTTCCTGCACATTTTAAGTCCTTCATTAGCGCAGTGACCCACGCCCATATTCTTGGGCAGGCGCAGCACGCGGAAGCACTCATGCTTCTGCTCATACTCATCGATAACGCTGTCCAGTTCCTTTGTCAGCGGGCCGTCGCAGACCAGCACGAAATCATCGGGTGCAAAAGTCTGCCCCAGCATACTATCGATACATTCTTTAAGGAACTCAGGTTTTTCTCCCTTATACACAGACATAAGCACACTGTACTCGGGAAGCCTGACACCATCTTTCTCCATTTCTCACACCTCCGCGGTGTCACATATATAGTTATTGTAACATTTTTCTTGGGTTTTGTCAACATAGAGGTTACGGAACTTGCGATTTATGCCAAAAAGAGAGCTTTTAGTCAAGCTTTTCGCGAAAGGCTTGACCCCAAAGCTCTCTTTTATAGTATCTGAGTACTTGCTGCTCTGCTACTGTCCGATATTTACTTTATCATCTTTGGCTTTGACTTTTTCTGAACAGGTACCGCCACTTCCTCGGCTGCCTTGTCCTCGAAAAGAACTTCATCTGGATCAATATCTTTGTCCTCGGGGTTCTTCTCGCCTGTCTTATCGTAATAAGGCTGTATAACGTACTTGCGTATTACGGGATAGCAATTGAAGCACGCAACGAAAGTCAGGAACGTGAATGGGAAGAACATCAGAAGTGTCATCGCCAGGGCTATCGTTGATGGTAATATCAGTAATATATAGTTGAATGCTATCACAAACAGTGAAGCCAGCAGTGTGTATATGGTCTTTTTGAGACCTATCGACACGAGGAACAGCGAGTTGCGGAGTATCTGTTTCATCGTCAGGGTGGTGGAGCACATCATCTGATAGATGTAGAAGTGCATCATGAAGAATACCAGCATACACGACAGGCAGAGTACATAAGGCACGTACATTATGCTGTTTTCCTGCGCCATTTTGCTGTACATCGGCACGCCCACAATAAAGCTGACTATTGCTATAGAATCGATATAGCCCATAATAAGACCCTGCTTCAGGTTAAGTTTGAATGCCTTGCGGAAATCGTGAAGCATGAATGTGGGACGCTCCTGCGAATAGTTGCGCACTACTCTTGTCATAGCCGCTGTGGCAGGTCCCATTATGCCAGATATCACCACCAGCAGCAGCCATTTCATATCACCTGTAAAAGATACCCCCATCAGTGCCGCGACCAGCGGTACCGTGAACAGGAAGTACAGCAGGTTAAGCCCCATAAGATGCCACATATGTCTGAAATATACTTCCCAGAATTTGAAGAACGGACGCTTCTCGTGAGGAGTTTTCAGCACTCCTCTTCCGGGCGTATCGTAATTTCCGAAAAATCCCATTTTACTCTCCTTGTTTTTAATCACTGACAGACCTTTCTGTCAGACAAGCTTTCCAATAAACAAATAACAGCAGATTGTATCAGCACCTGCCGCCAGAGCCAGCATAGCTTCGATGACCAGCAGTTTCGCCCCGTAGAGCTTCACAGCTCCCGAAGGATCGCAGCCACGTCCACCCGACAAAGTAAGCCTCAGGTAGATGTTTGAAAGGCTGAGAGCCTCCCTTGCTGCCGCTGCCAGTGCCAGCGCAGATATCACTGCACCCGGCAGGAACAGTCCCGCTGCATAAAGGATATCTCCTCTGCCTGCGGTACTGTAAAGCTGTGCCGCCTTATGACCTGTACCCATGCCTCTCAGCATGATGAGAAGTACTTCAAAGGGCTGTCCCACAGCACAGAATCCTGCGGCAGCAATTCCCAGCAGGAATACCGTGCTTCCCAGCAGAGAGCCGGCCATAACGCTGCCAAGGTCGGTCTGCAAAAGGCGCTCCATCTCACCTGAGGGAGATATCAGCCTATTTAGCTGAGTATCAGCCGAAAGGCAGAAGCACATCGTCCCGATGAGCACACCTGTCAGCATGGCGCCGCACATAAAAGCGAATGTGCCTGCGCTGTAACTTGCTCTGTTTTCGTCTGTCCTGCAGGGGCTCGTCTGCATCATCATCACCTCGATAACAATACTATGCCCACTGCGGAAATATTATTACTGTATTATTTTGCCAGTTCGTAAGCCCTGTTTGTGCAAGCTTCGCAGCATTCCTTTACTGCCTTTTCGATATTGTTTGCTCTCAGCTTTTCAAGACCTGCGATAGTTGTACCGCCCTTTGAGGAAACCATGGTTATCAGCTCATCAAGAGTTTTGCCGCTGTCGGTTATCATCTTTGCAGAGCCGATCAGCGATTTAGCAAACAGATCGGTAGCAGCCTTTTCATCAATGCCAACGCTCTTTGCGTAGTCGATAAAGCACTGAGCATACAGATAAATGAAAGCGGGAGAAGAACCGTTTATGGCGATTACCTCTTTCATCTTATCCTTGGGCAGTACAGAGTATATACCGCATGAACCGAATATCCTGCAAACCAGTGCGAACTCTTCATCAGTAACGCTGTCAGACTTTGCAAGAGCGGTAGCACCTTCGCCAAGCAGCAGAGGAGTATTGGGCATTACCATAACTACCTTTGCGCCCTCAATAGTCTTTGAAGCGATATTATCGTCTGTTACGCCTGCGCATATTGATACGATCACCTTATCCTTGGTAACTTCGCCCTTTATTTTAGCAAGAACTTCGTCAAGCTGCTGGGGCTTTATAGCAAGAAATACGATATCGCAGGCAGCAGTGAGTTCAGCTTCACTACCGAGACCTGTTGCGCCGATAGACTTAGCTCTATCCTCAGCGGCCTCGAAGCTGTCGTATGCATACAGTTCTACTTCGCTGTTCATGGTACTTCCGACGATACCTTTCATGATAGCGCTGCCCATATTGCCTGCGCCGATAAATCCTACTTTATAACTCATTTTGTCACACTTCCAATCAAAAAATAGATATAGTTATTGTATCACATTTATTGCGATATTTCAAGTATATTTTATGAAGAAACTCCAATGTTGAGGCGACCAAGTGAAGAAAGCTGCCAAAGAGGGGAACTTTAGATTATTTTGGAAAAAGAACAGATAGCATCAAGCAGCGGTTCGTGCTTGGTGGGATTATCAGATACAATATCACGGACTATCTTGCCGTTTTCAAATAGCCTTATCCCTGCGGTGATGCCATCGATCATCACACTGTTTTGCGGATCATCGGCTTTATCGGAATATTCCTGTGCTTTTAAAATGAGATCATCAACAATCTCGGGTTTCGGAAAAATTATCTTGCAGAAAATGTCGTTTCGTTTTGCGGGATGATTATCATTTTCAACGGCTGTAAAGTGCAGTGAATTGCTTTCTGCCCCTGAATGATCGGCATATCTTGTATAGACGCAGCTGGCTCTGTAAATGCCGTCTTTTACAGATATCTGCACATAGAAAGCCTTGAACCTGAATGATGGAAGGCAATAGCAGTCGAACAGGACTTCATCATCGGGCAAAAGAAGATGGTATTCGTTCATATAACGTCTTGCAATCATGATATTTTCGCTTATCTCTTGTTGTGTCATATTCTGCTCCATTCTAATAAATAAGGCATCCACCAAACGATGGATGCCTTGAAATGTTTTTGAAGTATTCCCAATAGGGATAAAATTATCTCTTTGAGAACTGAGGTGCGCGACGAGCAGCCTTCAGACCGTACTTCTTTCTTTCCTTCATTCTGGGGTCACGAGTGAGGAAGCCTTCCTTCTTCAGGAGAGGTCTGAACTCATCGCTTGCCTGGAGCAGAGCTCTGGAAATACCGTGTCTGATAGCGCCTGCCTGACCTGTAACACCGCCGCCTGTAACAGTGCAGACAATGTCATACTTGTCAACAGTATCAGTAACAGCGAAAGGCTGACGAACGATCAGCTTGAGGGTCTCAAGACCGAAATAATCGTCGATGTCTCTGCCGTTGATAGTAACCTTACCTGTACCCTCGTAAACACGAACGCGGGCAACAGAGTGCTTTCTTCTGCCTGTGCCATAGAAATATGGCTGCTTGGATTCGTACATTCTGATTGCTCCTTTCTTACAGCTCGTACTTTTCGGGCTTCTGTGCAGCATTGTTATGCTCAGCACCCTTATAAACTCTCAGTCTCTTAGCAGCAGCTCTGCCCAGAGTGTTGTTGGGGAGCATACCCTCAACAGCAATAGTCATAGCTCTGTCGGACTGCTCAGCCATCAGCTTGTCATAGCCGATCTCCTTCAGACCGCCTATCCAACCGGTGTGGTGGTAGAACTTCTTCTGCTGGAGCTTCTTACCTGTGAGAACAGCCTTGTCGCTGTTGATGATGATTACGTGGTCGCCGCAGTCAGCGTGAGGTGCATAAGTAGGCTTATGCTTACCACGAAGAATAGTAGCTGCCTTAGCGGCAACTCTACCGAGGGACTGACCCTCAGCGTCGATGATATACCACTTGCGGGTGATGTCCGCAGCCTTGGGCATATAAGTAGACATATCGTATCCTCCTTAAAATATCGTGTACGGTAAAAACCGTTCTATCTGCCCGAGGACGCACGCAAGACGACCTTCGGGATTCGCAACGTAAGCTATTATACAACATCTTTCCGCCAATGTCAATAGTCAATACGCCGAATTTTTAATTTATATCCCTCATTCTCTTGATTTCTCTTTAAATCTCTTTGTTTTTCTCGATTTCTCGTTTGCTGTTTCATTTTTCGTTCACAGGTGAAAATGCACAGTATTACGGGATAAAACTTGTGCTTTTACAGCAAATATCCCCCACAGTATGTGCAGGGGATATGTTATTGCCGGATGATCATTTTCACCGACTCATGATCTTTACTCATGGCAGTTCTCATTTATATAGCTTACCATCTGAGCGGTTGTTTCTGTCCCGACATTGTAGATACTTTCACTTCCGAAACCATTCACCACGCCGATATAGCCATCGCTGTAAACAGTATAGCCTACGCTTCCGCCATAGATAGGTGTATCGAGGAATATCTCACAAAGGGCTTCACCGTATGCTGTGTCGGTCTTTTCACCGTTGGATGACAGCAGCATCTCTTTCAGTGTGCTGTCATCATCGACGAAAGAACGCACTCCGTCACGCCTGATGATGGCTGTTCCGTCAAAGGTGTATATGTCAATGTTCAGTGCAAGCAGATGCTCCTCCAGTGTGTCAAAGCTGTGGTCCATATCCGCAAAGAGATAGTACCTTTCATCGCCGTTTACATCTATGAACCTTACCGCCACAATATAGTTTGGATCGGCAAATTGCAGGCTGTAAACCTCTGCTTGTGCCGAAGGACGGATATCCCCGAACATCGAGGGCACTTCCACATTTTTCAGGAATTCATTGATGTAAGAAATGTTCGGGATATTGTTTCCGATCATTTGTTCCGGATCATATATCTCACCTTTGTTGCCACAGGCGAAATAATAGGTAGTGTCGTTCATCTCGAATGATCTGTATTCATCGGTTGCGGGTGCCAATACAGCCGCCTGACCATTGCCGTTCTTGGTCTCAAAACTGTCAGCAGTTCTGTCCGGTTTCCATTCGCTCCTGCCATCATCTCTTATCTCTGCTTCGTCTTCGTCAGCCACTCTGGCGGGGGTATCCAATGTACTGTCTGGGATATCCACCTTGCTTTCCAATGCTTCCGCAATGCTTTCAGACACCGAAACATTCTCCGCAACTGCTGCTTCAGCTGTGCTGTCAGTGACTTCTACCACACTGTCTACCGAACTTGAAACATCGAGAGTATGCGTTTTTACAGCGTTATTACTGCGAATATATATACCTGCTCCGAACACCAGTGCAAGTGCGGCGGCAGCAGATAAGACATATCTGTAAACTCTGTTGTGCTTGACTGTGATAGTATCTGAAACATCATGGCTTTTCAGGTAATCTTCAGCCATCTCACTGTTTGCTGATAGCTGTGATGCCTTATCGATCACATATCTTACCAGCCTGTCATCGGGTTCAAGCTGATTTTCAATTCTTCTAAAATCGTTATCTTTCATATCATTCACCCTCCGTTTTTGATCTAAGTATCTTTTTTGCCTTGCTCAGTCTCATGCTTGCCGTGTTAGCTCTGATACCAAGGATCGAAGCCGTTTCGTTGACTGAAAGCCCCAGAAAACAGTGGAGATACAAGGTCTCGCGCAAATGCTCGGGGAGTTCTCTTACCGCTTCAAATATCTCACTGTCATACTTGCTTTCAAAGTCAGCCAGCCTGCCCTCCGGTGGTTCAAAGTTCTTGTCGGTATTCCTGTTCCATTTTCCGAGATTGTACTGTCTGCATTTGTTTAGCGCAGTCCTGATGAGCCACGCGCGTCTGGCTTTCTCATCATCGAATACGGGCTTCTTTAAATAGTACAGCAGAAAGACTTCCTGAAAAACATCGTCTGCTTCGTGCTTGTTTTTCAGCTGTGTCAATGCAATACCGTAGACCGTGCGTTTGTATTTCATTATTGTCTGTTCAAGTTCCTGAATGGCGGTTTCTTCAGTATGCATACTTTTTCACCTCCTGTATAATAATCACTCAAAATCTCCGATATCTCAATAGTGATCTCAAAAATCGGCAGAATATACTAAAAGTCCATTCATGATGTGTAAAAAATCACAATGAGAAGTTTACCTGTCAGTCAGTTTCTCCAATGGTTTAGCTAAAGGTCTTTACATTTGCTTAATATTGTGTTATAATAGTATAAATATTTTGGGGAGGTGTTTTTTTGCATACCGAGGAGGAATATCTTGCGGCGGTGAAAGAGGTCGCTGAGCTGAAAGGGGAACTATCGCGGGCGCGGAGAAACTATGAAGCGGTAACATCTTTCATGTCCCGCACGAGCCATGAGATACGCACACCGATGAATTCCATAATAGGTCTTGCAAGACTTGGTGAGGAAGAATCCACAGGCAGGGCGGTTAAGGAATATTTCAAAAAGATAAGGGAATCAGCCGAATATCAGCTAGAGATACTAGGTGAAGTGCTGGATATGGCGAGGATCGAGAGCGGTCAGTTCAAACTTTATCCCGAGGCTTACTCCCTTGAAGCCCTTGCGGAGAACCTGACTTCCATAATGGCGCCGCAGGCTGAACAGAAGGGCATCGAATTTGCGGCTGAATTTCACGATATATTCGCTGATACGCTGGTGCTTGATAAGCTGAGACTCAGGCAGATACTGCTGAATCTGCTTTCAAACGCGGTGAAGTTCACCCCCGAAAAGGGCAGGGTAGTGCTGACAGTGTCCCAGATGGCGGCGGGCAACGGCAAGGTGAGGACGGTGTTCACCGTGAAGGACAATGGCATCGGTATGTCAGAGGAGTTCACGAAGAATATGTTCAAGCCCTTCACCCAGGAAAGGACCGCCGCAACAGCGGAGATACAGGGCTCGGGACTTGGTCTTTCCATAGTCAAGAATCTTGTGGATATGATGGGTGGAGACATCCGCGTGAAATCCCAGGTAGGCGTGGGCACTGAGTTTGTAGTTGAGATCGACTGTGAGCCTGCATCGGGCGGCAAAGCTAACGAGAACAACTCCGAAATTAGCTATGATTTCAGTGGAAAACGTGCACTTGTGGTGGACGATCATTCCATAAACCGCATACTGGAAGTCAAGCTGCTGAAGCGTGTGGGCTTTGAAACGGACTCTGCCGCCAACGGCTATGAGTGCCTGAAAAAGTTCATGGCATCGGGCATCGGATATTACGATGTGATACTTATGGACGTAAAAATGCCTGTGATGGACGGCCTTGAAGCCGCAGGCAAAATACGCGCCCTTGAACGCAGCGACAGTTCCACAGTAAAGATGATAGCAATGAGTGCAAATTCTTATCCCGAGGATATGGAGCGTTCAAAAGAGGCGGGCATGGACAGGCATATCGCGAAGCCGGTCATTCCGACAGTGCTTTATACGGAGCTGGCAAAGCTGCTGAAATAATGGGCGGAAACAAAAAGCGTAACAAACTTCCCGCACTGACAAAAGGCGCGGCAATAATTATACACAGATATAAAGAGCGTATGCAATTGGTTTTGCATACGCTCTGATTTTGTTGTTGCCACCACTTTTGTGTCTTGACTGTAAGGCATCTCCTATAACAGCAAGCCTTGCTGACGGTGGCTTCCGTATTCCATTTGCAAAAAATTTTCAAACACATCACCAACTTCCCCTGAAACCCGATATCCCCCATGCGTATCCCCTCCCGATACGCATATTTTTTTACCTCAAAAATATTTTTCTCCAAAAGTGTAACCTCGCTCAGACTTCACCCGTCTTATTAACAGAGAGACATAGATCCGATCGGTAAAAACAATGTTAGAACAATGGATAGTAATAAATAGAGAGGTCGGTGCGCCGAAAAAAATTTTTTCAAAAAAGTGTAACCCTGCTAAAACTTCACCCGTCTTATTTACAGAAAGACGTAGACAAACACATCCGGAAATGCTAAAATGGAGATGACAGGGATCATAAGAAAAGAGAGGTCAGTATGGATATCACGATAGATGAGATGTTCAGACGTTTGCTCATACAGATGCAGAAAGATACTGCACTGTCAGAGAAAGAGAAAGAAATATTAATGAAAAAACTGGAAACAAAGATCAATGAGGAGGAAAACACGGATGAAAAAGAATGAGCTTATCGAGATGGTCGAACAGGTAAAGGCAGGAAATAAAAATGCTTTCAAGGCTCTTTATGAAGAATACTACGACAGACTTTACTTCTTTGTGCTGAAAAATGTTGACAGCAAGGAAGCGGCTGAGGATATAACACAGGATACTTTCTTAAAATCTATGGAGAAGATCGATTCTCTGGAAAAGCCCGAAAATTACGTATCGTGGCTTCACAGCATCGCATACAACAGATGTACGGATATGTTCCGCAGCAGAAAGAGCGATGTATATTTTGATACAGATGAGGAATTTGAAGCCGCTATGGAAAGCCACAGCCTGAACGAACCCGTAATGGTTCCCGAGGACTATGCCACCGACAAGGACAGAGCCAGGCAGCTGAAATCCATGATAGACAGCCTGAAGCCCGATATGAAATCGGCACTGATACTGTACTATTATAATGATATGAGCCTTGCTGATGTGGCTAAGACCATGGGTATCCCCGAGAATACTGCAAAGCAAAAGATCTTCCGTGCACGCAAGAAGCTGAAAAGCAAGATCGAGGAAATGGCTGGCAAGGGCATCGTACTCTCGGCTGTGCCCATGAACCAGCTGCTGCGCGGAACAGTATCACCTAAGAAAGCGGCAGCTATGGTGACAAGATCAGGCGCTTCATTAAGCAGTATCCCGCTGGTCGGCAAGATTGCAGGCATATCCGCGGCGGCTGTTATAGCTGTGGGCGTTCCAGTTAGCCTTAGCCGCATGGACAAAAATGCAGATATCGCAGGCAACGTAAGGGTTCATGATTCCAGCGCTGTTTCGGCTGAAGCAGATGATTCAAGCACTGTTGATACACTTGCTTCAGAGCTGATAGAAGTTTCTCTCTCCGATGCATCTTCCGCTGAGGATACCGCAAGCCGTCCCGAAAACAGCAAGGCAGATGATACATCGTCCAAACCCGCCGAGAACTACGCAGAACCTGCACCGGCTTCCAATGGGATCGATGTAACCGCGGCAGTGAACACCTCCGCACCTGTGGAGACTGCTCCCGAAACTACTGAAGTTCCCGAAGAAAAGAAAGAAACTCAGCCCGTGGAGATGACTCCCCAAAAGCTTCTCAGCATGACAAATTCTCAGCTGAGAGAGCTTTCAAACAATGATTTTGAAGTGGTACTTGAACCCTATTCCTACACACTTGTGAACGGTATAAGATGTAAAGCTTTCCCCAACTACGTATACATCGTTGACGGCAGAAGCGAAGACGGTCAGCCCAGCGGACCTCTTGATACATACGATCGCTGGCACGGAGATCAGAAGATAGTGCTCGACGGTGAGGAGATCCGCGAACTGATAGTACAGGGTAACGAACCTCTCGGCGAGGGTATCAGCGTTGGCATGACATACAGCCAGATAAAAGATGCCAACGGCAGTCTGCATTTTTATAACGACGGCTTCGCTTATCCCTGGATAAACTACAGAGTATGGCAGCTGCACTTTGCATTAACAGATGAAGAAAAGGCTCTCATCGATCAGAAGTTAGATGAGATAGAGCTTGAAAACGAGGGTACCACCGATATCCCCATGATAGACCTTACTGAACTCGGTATCGACCCTGTTTGCGACTACGCACATATATATAACACATACAATGGCGTAAAAATAAGTTCTGCCGGACTTATTTTTGTAGACTATTAAACCTGAAACACAAGCATTTGCCATAGTATCCCAGTTTTGCATTCGGAGATACTATGGCTTTTCTGTTGACAACAATGCCGACCGGTAGTATAATATTTACTATGACAAATAAATTTACGGAGACTGCACCATGGAAGATATCAGACTAATCTTAGCAAAACCGGGCGATGAAAAGACGATACACGCGTTGAAGTATTCTTCTTTTCTGCCGCTGTATGAGCGTTATAAAGACGATGAAACAAGCCCTGCAAAAGAGCCCATCGAAAAAGTCATCGCCAATCTTAAAAGCGAAGACACGGATTATTATATCATAAATGCGGGCTCAAAGCCTGTGGGTGGAGTTAGGGTAGTCGATGACGGTATTGAAGATGGCAGGCACGTTTACCGTATAAGTCCACTGTTCATCATTCCCGAATACCAGAACAAAGGGATAGGTCAGAGGGTCATAAAAATGCTCTTTGATATGTACGAAAATGCCGATATTTGGAGACTTTCCACCATCAAGCAGGAAGCGGGCAATTGTCACCTGTATGAAAAATGCGGATTTAAGTTGGTCGGCAATGAAATGCCAATCAACGATAGAATGACCATCGTGTTTTACGAAATAATAAAATAGATATCTGTCCTTTCAGTTATCATGACAGGAAAATCATGCCCCGAAGTTCTTTATAATGCTTCGGGGTAAAGCTTTTTTATTGGTATTTATCCTGCGTGAGAAACCTCTGCAAATTGTAAACTTTTTATTTCATTGTAATAAGTGTTTGCATTCAGCGTAAAAATGTGTTATAATATTAAATTGACGTAGTATGTACACGAAAGGACGTATTATTATGGCAAAGCTTAAAGTTGCTGTCATTTTCGGCGGCAAATCCAATGAACATGATGTATCGGTAGTCTCAGCGGCTCACGTTATACGCAGTATCAGCGCAAATTCCGACCGCTATGAGATAATCTGCATAGGTATAACCAAAAAGGGTCACTGGGTAAGATTCATGGGAAGCGTGGAGGATATCGAGAACGGCAGCTGGGCTGAGAATCCCGACAACGCTGCCTGCATATTCAGCCCCGACCCCGTACACCGCGGCTTTATACAGCTGGAAGATGACGGCAGCTACACCAATATAAAGGTTGACGTTGTATTCCCCGTACTGCACGGCAAAAACGGAGAGGACGGTACTATACAGGGCATATTCCAGATGGCTGAGATACCCTTTGTGGGCTGTGATCTTCTGTCTTCTGCCTGCTGCATGGACAAGGATGTTACACATACCATACTTGAAGCTCACGGCATACGCACCGCTAAGTGGATAAGCATGATATACCGCGATATGAAGCAGCTTGATGAAAAGTGCGCACAGATGGAGAAGGAGCTTGGCTATCCCATGTACGTTAAGCCAGCTAACTGCGGTTCTTCCGTGGGTATCTCAAAGGCTCACAACTACGATGAGCTGAAAGCAGGCATCAAGGCGGCGTTCTCTCATGACCAGAAAGTTGTGGTTGAGCAGGGCATCGTAGGCATCGAACTTGAATGTGCAGTTATGGGCAACGATGAGCCTTTCGCTTCAACAGTTGGCGAGATATCCCCTGCTAACGAATTCTATGATTATGACGCAAAGTACAATGACGAGGGTTCACTGACCTACATACCCGCAAGGATTGACGCTGATAAGATCGAGGCTATCAGAGAGACAGCTGTTAAGGCTTACAAGGCTATGGGCTGTGCAGGTCTTTCAAGATGTGATTTCTTCCTTTCCGACAAGGGCGAAATAATCCTCAACGAGATAAACACTCTGCCGGGTCATACCAAGATCAGTATGTTCCCCATGCTGATGGAACACGCTGGCATAAGCTATCCCGAGCAGGAAGACAGGCTGATAAAGCTTGCCCTCGACAGATCGGAAGTGGATTATGAATAATTCACCTATTGGTGTATTCGATTCAGGCGTGGGCGGACTTACCTGCGTTAAGGAGCTCACAAAGCTCCTGCCCCATGAGGATATAGTATATCTTGGCGATACCGCGAGAGTCCCCTACGGTACGCGAAGCAAGGAAACGATAGCTGAATACACCGCACAGGATATGGAATTTCTGAGGGGACATAACGTAAAGATGATACTTGTTGCCTGCGGCACAGCATCTTCTGTTATAATGTCCAGCCCCGAATTCAGCGGAAACACCGAACCCAGCTACAGCGGAGTTGTAATGCCCGCCGCCCATGCTGCCTGCGCATCTACCAAAAACGGCAGGATAGGCGTTATCGCTACAGGTGCTACTATCAGGAGCGGAAGCTACGGCAAGGTGATCAGAAGCATTGACCCGAGCGCTAAGGTAATAGGCAAGGCTTGCCCCATGTTCGTGCCGCTGGTGGAAAACGGCTATATCAGCAAGGACTGTGCGCCTACCAGATATTTCGCAGAGGAATACCTTGAATGTATGAAGCGCGAACAGGTGGATACACTGATACTGGGCTGTACACATTATCCACTGCTGGCTGACCTTATCTCGGACATCATGGGTGACGGCGTTAAGCTGATATCAGCAGGTGCCGAGCTTGCAAGGTTCGCAGTCAAGACCCTCACATACAGCGATGAGCTTGCAGACCGTGAGGAGCAGGGTAGTCAGAAGCTTTACTGCACCGACAGCCCCGAACTTTTCTCGGAAAACGTGGAAAGATTTCTGGGAGAGAGCTTTACGGGCACGGTGGAGAAATGTGTGCTGACAGCCCACTGATGCATTTGGCAGGATAAGTAAAATAAGCTGACCGATGTTAGGAGAATGAGCTTGGATAAAAAAGAAGTTGATATCATACTCATCAGCCGTCAGTACGAGGACTTTGACGATGACCCCGTGAACTACGAGCAGACAGAAGTGCTCTCGGTGGGAACATACGAAAAGACCGCAAACGGCTATCTGATAGAGTATGAAGAGAGCGAAGCTACGGGCTTCGAGGGCTGTATCACGAAGATAGAGAGCTTCGGCAAGAAAAAAGTGGTGATGTCCAGGCGGGGAAATGTATCCTCTGAACTGGTGATAGAACCCGGCGAGAAGCATCACTGTGTCTACGGTACGCTTTACGGCAATTTTGAAGTGGGCGTTGAGGCACGTAAGATTACCGATAAGCTCACAGATGAGGGAGGCAGGCTGTCTTTCTCGTATGTGGTAGATGTCAATTCGGGACTGATAGGCACCTTTGATATAGATATTCAACTTAAACTGAGATAAACGGAGGAAGTAAGATGCAGGATTTGATAAAGGAAGCTTTCGCGCAGGCAAGGGAACTGGTGCTGAACGCACTGGGTCAGCTGGTGGCCGAGGAGGTATTCCCCGCTGAGGCTGTGCCCGCTTTCAATCTTGAGATACCCGCCGACCCCAAGAACGGCGACGTTTCCACAAATGCGGCTATGGTATGCGCAAAGCCTTTCAGGAGCGCTCCCAGAAAGATCGCGGAGGCAATAGTCGGCAAGATAGGTACCACGGGCAGCTGTTTCGATAAAGTCGAGATAGCAGGTCCCGGATTTATAAACTTTTACTACGGCAAGGGCTGGTTCGGCTCGGTAGTAAAGGCAGTTCTCGATGAGGGTACCGAGTACGGCAAGACAGATTTCGGCAAGGGCAAAAAAGCTCTGGTGGAATTCGTATCCGCTAACCCCACAGGACCTATGCACATAGGCAACGCAAGAGGCGGCGCTATCGGTGACTGTCTGGCGGCTGTTATGGAGTATGCAGGCTATGAAGTTGAGAGAGAATTCTACATAAACGATGCAGGCAACCAGATAGAGAAGTTCGGCAAGTCCCTGAGACTGAGATATATGCAGATATGCAGCGACAAGGGTCAGGAGATAGTTGCCAAGAACCTTGATATAGACGCTTTCTGCAAGACCATATACGAAGATTCTGAAACATTCCCCATGCCCGATGATGTATACCTCGGCATGGATATCATTGCCCATGCAAAGAATTTCTTTGACGAATACGGCATGATAGCTTCTGCACAGCCCGAAGAGGAGTGCAAGAAAGCTCTGGTAGATTACGCTCTGCCCAAGAATATCGATGGTCTGCATAAAGACCTTGCTAAGTACCGCATAAGCTACGATACATGGTTCAGAGAGAGCACACTGCACAATGACGGCTCTGTACAGGAAGTTATCGAAAAGCTGAAAGCAGGCGGATACACCTACGAGCAGGACGGTGCGCTGTGGTTCAGGACTACCGATTTCGGCGATGAAAAGGACAGAGTTCTTGTCCGCGACAACGGCATACCCACCTACTTCGTACCCGATATCGCTTACCACTACAACAAGCTGGCTGTAAGAAAGTTCGATAAGGCGATAGATATCTTCGGCGCTGACCACCACGGTTATATCCCCCGTCTGAAAGCTGCCATGACAGCTCTGGGCGTTGACGAGAAGAAGCTGGATGTTGTCATCATGCAGATGGTTAGACTTGTAAAGGACGGCGAGACCTACAAGCTGTCGAAGCGTTCGGGCAAGGCTATCACACTGAATACTCTTCTGGAAGAGATACCGATAGATGCGGCAAGATTCTTCTTCAACCTGCGTGAGCCCAACTCACAGTTCGATTTCGACCTTGACCTGGCTATCTCAAATTCCAGCCAGAACCCCGTATACTACGTTCAGTACGCACACGCACGTATATGCTCAGTCATCAAGAAGCTGAAAGAGGAGAACATCGAAGCCAAGCCCTTTACTGCTGATATGGCTGAAGCTCTCAGCACACCCGAGGAGCTGGAGCTTGTCAAGCTGATGGCAACTCTGCCCACCACCATAACCGAAGCTGCAAAGGCTTACGACCCTGCAAAGGTGACCAAGTACGCGGTAGATATCGCTACACTGTACCACAAGTTCTACAATGCCTGCCGTATCAAGGGCGAGGAAGAGAACGTTATGCAGGCAAGACTTGCACTCTCCATGGCTGTAAAGCAGATAATCAAGAACATACTGGATATGCTGAAGATAGGCTGTCCCGAGAGTATGTAAATGATCTTATGATAATAAAAAGCACTTTCCCGCGGGAGAGTGCTTTTTCTGCATTAAAAACAGACTGCTGTCCGTACAGCAGCCTGTTATATCATTTTTTATCGTCATACATATACTTTTCTTCAAAGTCGCCCAAAGGCATAGCCTTATCAAAGAGCCAGCCCTGTGCTTTGGTGTAGCCGCTCTGGCAGAGGATAGCCGCCTGAGCATCGGTCTCAACGCCCTCAAAGATGATATCCTTCTGGGCGGTGTCGATAAGACTGCACATATTCGCAACAAAATCACGGTCATTCTCATTCTGCTCGATATTGTCTATGAAGGACTTATCTATCTTCACGATATCCACAGGGGCTTTCATCAGCACGCTGAGAGTGGAATAACCTATGCCGAAATCATCGATGCTGACTTTGAATCCCTCGTTCCTGAGCTTGTCCATCACCGAGAACAGTGCCTGAGTATCTCCCGAGAAGCAGGATTCTGTGATCTCAATCTCTATATCTCCTCTGTCAACATCGTATAGATTCGCCGTGCAGATGATATTATCAACAAATTTCGGCTGCGTAATATGATGCTGGCTGAAATTCACCGATACCGGAAGCACTCGCTTGCCGTCGCACTTCCATTTTTCAAGGGTGCGAAGTACCTCGCCGTATATGAAGAAATCCAGCTCGTCGATATAGCCCACCTTTTCCAGCACGGGAATGAACTCAAATGGCATTTTGTACGTGCCGTTGGGATTTCTCCACCTTGCCAGAGCTTCAGCGCCGATTATAACACGTTTTTCAAGATGAAACTTTGGCTGCAGGAACATTTCTATCTGCCTGTTTTTGATAGCCGCGTGCAGTTCGTTGCAGATGGACTGCTCGTAGAGCTTCTGCATTCTCATTCTCTGAGAATATATTCCACATAGTATGCTGCTGGAATGCTTAACGCTGCGCCTTGCAAGGTTAGCATTGTCGATGGCGGTGTTCAGTTCGATCTCACCCTCGGGAAGTATATACATTCCGCAGGCGACACGGATATCCCCCGACGGGAATTTCTTCTTCTGCATCGTGGTGAACCTTACGTTCTGCTGTTCAACGCTTCGTATCAGCGCTGCCCTTGTGTTCGCCTTGCATAGGCATATAAAGAAATCAGAATACAGGCGGCAACCTATAACAAAGCTTGCACCGCCGCGCAGACAGGCGGTATAATCCCTAAGCATAGCGTTGCCTGTCTCATATCCGAAGTTCTCATTGACGTAGGAGAACTCATTGATATCCGTATACACTATGGCATATACCATATCCTTCTCCCGCTTCGCCAGCATATTTGTCGCCTGCTGGGTGAAGCCCTTGCGGTTGTACAGCCCCGTCAGCTGATCGGACTGGAGCAGGAACTTGATATACTCGGTATCACTGTCGGATTTGGTAGCCAGAGCTTTCAGCTTCTGGATATTTGAAAGCCTGCCGAAGACCTCGGTAACATTGCCAGATTCGTCCGCAAAGCTGATATACGCATCGCTGTACCAGCAGTAATCATCGTCATACGCCTTTGTCCTGAACTCCATAGTGCCTTTCATAGGCTTCTGCAGAGCTTCCTCCCAGGCTTCAAAATAGGCATCCTTGTCCTCGGGATGGAGAAATTCCTCCGCTGCCCTGCTGCCCAGAAAGTTTTCCAGAGTGTTGTCATAATCCAGCCTGAACCTTGTGATGCTGACGGTCAGGTGCATGATATCACGCTTGACATCGTAATCGTAGTAGACATCGTCGGTATTTTCAGCCACCATATGCAGCTTATCCCGCTGTTCCTCCACCTTGCGCCTGAGCTTTTTATATTCGTTTTCCAGCCTGTCATGGCAGCTGCAGTTGGTGAAAACCACCTCAACACGGCTCCTGTCGTTGATTATGCCGCAGCAGTGCACGAAGATGGATTCTCCGTCCCGTGCAGTTATGGGCAGTCTTACGCAGAAAGCCCTGTTGTCATCTGAAATGCTGTCGATATATTCCTCGATCTTTTCACGTTCATTCTCTTCAAAAAGCGAGTAGAATGTAAGCTCCTTTTCCAGAACATAATCACGGCTGTACCCTGTAAAGCTGAAAAAATCATCGTCTACAGAGACTATCTTACCGCCTGCTGTAAAATCAACACAGCAGATGCCGGCTTTAAGCCTGTTATTCTCTTCCATTCACTCACCCCCTTGAACAGTGATGACACAGCGAATTTTACTTCTTTCTTAATTGTATCACATTTTTATAATTTATTCAAGAGGTTATAAAATTTTTATAAGATTTGCACAATACAAAAACAGGCTTTTTTACAATTTTCCGAATGTGAATTTTCCGTTTTCCAGAATCAGGTAGCTGTGATCAGAACCCTCCTTGGGGATAGACACAGAGCCGGGGTTGATATAGGTGAAATCCCCGTGATCCTTGATAACAGGGACGTGTGTATGTCCGTGGAGAAGTATCGTGCCTTTGCTCATAGGGGGCAGCGCATCACAGTTGAACTTGTGTCCGTGGGTAGCGAATATTGTTAAATTATCGGCATAGATGAAAGCATATTCAGCCATTATCGGGAATTCCAGCACCATCTGGTCAACCTCGGTATCGCAGTTGCCGCGCACGCAGAGCATCTTCTCTTTCAGTGGATTCAGCATGGCAATGACCTTCTTGGGCTCATAGCCCTCGGGCAGGTCGTTGCGGGGTCCGTGGTAGAGGATATCCCCCAGCAGGAGCATTTTTTCAGCGCCGCTTTTTTCAAATGCCGCCAGCATTTTCTCGCACCAGTAAGCCGAACCATGTATATCGGAAGCTATAAAGAGTTTCATATTATCACACTTTCTATCAAATCAGTTTTTATTTTTGTAGATCTCATGCACAGCCGAGACCAGATAAAGCGAGCCGCACACCAGTGTCAGCCCATCGGAGTCCTGCTGTTTCATATTTTCTATCACGGTCAGCAGGCTGTTTTCAGCGGGCACTGCTTTTCCGCCAAGAGCGTTTATCAGCTCTGCAAGCTCCGACGCATTTTCGGCGCGGTCGGAGAAGCCGTCAACGGTGATGAAGCTGTCAACGTGAGGAATAAGCACGCTCAACGCCTCGTGGAGATTTTTGTCACGGCACATACCAATTACCGCATGACAAGGGCGCTTCCCTGCTATGACCTTTGCAAGTGCACGCACTCCATCGGGATTGTGACCGCCGTCCAGCATTACAAGGGGCTCGCGTGAAAGTATCTCCGTTCTGCCCGGCAGTACAGCATCTGCTATACCCTCGCGGATATCTTCATCGGAAAGACCAAGTTCACCACGCAGTATCTCACAGCCCTCTATGACAGAGAGCGCGTTATCCGTCTGATGTATGCCCGCCATGGAAGCATGGTAGTTTTTGTTCTTGTAGGTGAAGTCCGTTCCGTCAAGCCCCGAATTTTGTACTGATAGTTTATCATTGTCAGGTATAACAAAGCTCGAATCCATCTCACTCGCCTTATCTGCCACCACAGCCCTGACTTCCTCGGTGTTGCCCGCACTGAGTACGCAAGGCACTCCCCTTTTGATTATGCCTGCTTTCTGTGCGGCTATCTGCGCGACAGTATCGCCTAATATGGCGGTATGATCGAGGTCTACCTTGGTAATTACGGTCAGCAGGGGCGTAGTTATTATGTTGGTGCAGTCCAGCAGACCGCCCAGCCCTGTTTCAAGAACCACGATATCACAGCCCTGTTCCTCAAAGTACAGGAAAGCTATCGCCTGAGTTATCTCAAACTGCGAAAAGCCCGTATCTTCAGGGAATTGTGACACCGCCTCATGAACTTTGCCCGCCAACCTTGCAAGGGCTTCTCTGTCGATATTTCTGTCGTTCACCTGTATCCTGTCGGCGTACTCGATGATGAACGGTGAGGTGAAAAGCCCTGTTTTCAGCCCTGCGCGGACAAATACGCCGTCAAACATACGCGCAGTCGAACCCTTGCCATTAGTTCCCGCAATATGCACGAATCTCAGCCTGTCCTGCGGGTCGCCTATAGCCGCCATCAGCTTTTTTATGCGGCTAAGATCTTTCACGGGCTTTCCCGAATGCGAGAACCCGAATATGTATTCTATTGCCTTTTCGTTACTGTATTCAAACATTGTTTTCTCCCAAAAAATCCCCGAGAGTTCGACCCTCGGGGAAGATTTTATTATGAATTTGCATCGAAGCCGCCGCGGTTGAAGAACAGTTCTCTGATAGCCAGAGCGCAGCCCGACAGGAAGCGGTGCTTGTCTTCGATTATAGAAGTCTCGATCTTGCCTGCAACCAGGGGACCACCTATCTCGTTGAGGGCATTTCTGATGCGGTTGAAATCCACCTCGCTGTTAGTGTGGTTTGTGAAGTGGTGCAGAACTATCTTCTGAGGATTGGTGGAGAAATACAGGTTGTTTATCAGCACAGCGGTCAGCTTGATCTCGCTGTCGATAACTTCCTTGACAGCAGGATCGTCCTTATCGTATGCTGTCTGCACCATATCCATTTTAATGTTCTTGAAGCTGCCCTTGGATGCCTCATAGAGGTAAGGTGTCCTATCGGGGGAGTATACCTCGCTCAGCTTTGCAAATGTAGCAGAAGGAGTGATCTCGTTCTCAACACAGCCGCGTCTGCCGCACTTTTCACATACTCTCTCGCTGTAAGGATTGATGATCATCTTATCAACGAAGCCTGTTCTGTTATCATACGAAACGATAGGCTCGTTGAGGTTTGTCACAACGAAGTTCATATTATTGCCGTACTGCAGGAAAGCGATATTCTGTCTGTTGGGATCCTTGGTCTTGAGGAAGTCGATGTTCGCCATAGCGGTGCCCTTTACAGAGTTATCGAACACCAGAGGCAGATCGGTATAGCCCCTGATAAGGTTGCGTACCTTTGAATAATCGGGGATACCGTCCTTGACTTCAACGCCAAGCTTCTCATACATTGTGGGGAATACGCCGAAACCTATGCCCAGGATAGAGTTCTTATCCAGGCAGTTATCAGCCAGTACTTCCTTTATGGACTTCCTTACGAAGTCGAAAATTGCATTGTACTCGATGGTATGATCGATCGAAAGATTTCTCTTATCAAGAACTGCGCCTGCCAGAGTGGAAAGGCCCACGCTGACTATGTCCTCTTCAAGAGTTACGCCGATAACGAACTTATAGTGATGGTTGATATCTATAAGTATCTTCTTTCTGCCGCGGGGCGCTTTCTCGGTGATGTGCTTGTACTCGCCTATCTCCTGGATGATGCCCTGCTCGATCATTTCATTTGTAATAATAGTTACAGCTGCCCTGGTAAGTTCCAAAGTGCCTGCGATATCTATTCGCGACGTAGGTCCCCTCTGCTTCAGAATTTTGAGGACCTGCATCCTGTTGCGCCTTTTCAGGTCAAGCTTACTGATACCATGCTGTTCCATATCCCTGTTCCCTCCGAACCATATATTTATTGTAAGAAAGTTTAATATAATTCTTTGGATTTAATTATATCAGATAATTATTAAATAAATATGAACATTCAATTAGCATTTAACCATCGTGTCAAGTTTTACAATTTGTTAACTTTCTTTCTCGTTTAGTGCAAATCCCACAAACCTCCATGAGAAATTTGTGGGATAATACTGAACATATTATTTATAGTAAACGACATTGAAATTGCTACTTTGCAAACTTCGCAAAAGCATATATCGAACTTTTACTCGTTTTCAAAGTGCAATTTCTAATGTCGTTAACTATAACGATATTACAGCATCTGAGATTCGTCAATATCGTCCTCTACCTCGCCGTTGAGGATATCCTTAAGGGTAGCCAGCTCCTCATCGGTAAGTGTTACGCCCTTAGCCATTCTTGTATGGTCGGGTGACCAGTCTCTGATATCATACTTTGCAGGGTGATCGCCCCAGCTTACCTTGTTCAGTTCCTTGGTCCAGCCCTTAGCGTTCTCGGAAAGCACACCTACGTGCTCCACGATCTCAAATTTCAGTTCTGCCATATTTATCTCTCCTTAATGTATTATTGACTGTCAGCTTCATTGCTTTCAGGCAGTTCGCTTGTTTTAACGGCATTCCTGCCGCGGCGGCGTACCGGTATCATGCCGGTGATCCTGTCCAGCGGTCCCAGAGTGCCGAATTCGATATAATCAAGTGCAAATTCATCTATGGACTTGCGGTATACTATTATCAGCGCGATAAGCTGTATCAGGAACAGGAACCAGCCCAGATCACTTAGTATCAGCGCACCAAGCAGAAGATCGAAAGATGCCACTGCCATGGCGATATAGCGCTTCTTCCTGTACATAACTATGGGTGCGGCGCACATGATGAACAGCACTCCCGCTCCGAATATATGGCTGAAAAGCAGCCATATCAGCGCCGAACACAGCACCTGACAGAACAGGAATATCTTTGGCGCATCCAGCTTTATACCAAAGGCATATCCCGCAGCCAGCACAAGTATCAGCGGTACGCACTTGAACAGCAGGTTGAGTCCTGCAAATGCCACAACTCCCGCGGCTATCAGCGAAAGCTTCTTAGTGCCCAGATTCGTTACCTTTTCAGCTATGCGCTTCGGCATAAAGCGGAAGAACAGGCTGCTTATGGATTCCATATTGATAACGAACACCGCACAGAACAGCGCAAGTACCACAAGGTACAGCAGTCTGTGGTGCATAAGGTCGGGTTCTTTGACGAGGACTGCCGTCATCATCATGACCAGCACGTTGCTGACTATCATCTTGCGGATATCCATTTTGAACGGCACTATCTTTTTAGAATCTATAGCACGTATAATGAACACGGTCATGTAGCTGGCGATAGTCGAAAGAGGCGGACCGTACAGACCTATTGTGGGTATCAGCACGATATTCAGCCCCACGTTTATAACGCCCGATATAAGGCTGGTGAACAACGAACGCTTTGTAAGCTTGCTGGCGAGGTAGATACTGCCCATAAACGTGGTCAGGCACGAGAATATGGTGGAGTATATCAGCAGCGGCGAATACCTGACACATTCGCGGAACTTGCTGTCTATCCACACCATCGTTATCGGCTGTACGATGAGCAGACAGCCTGCCGCCAGTATATAAAGCAGGCTCTGGTTGAAATCAAATACCTTTTCGTAGAACTTATCCCTGTCCTCGGAATCGTTCTCGGTTATGGCAGACATATTCCACGCCTGCCCGAACATCATATACACCGTAGCCACAAGGTTCGGTATCTTATACGCCGCAGAAAGCACGCCGTTCCTGTCCTCACCGATATAGTAGGTGGTCATGAAGCTGTCGGAGCTGTTGGTTATCAGCCACAGCAGCTGTGCAGGTATCAGCGGTACTGAATACTGAAGCATCGTCTGCAGAAGTTCCCTGTCGATAAACTTGAAGTCGATGTACTTCCAGAGTTTTGCCGCTATGGTCACGAATACGGCGGTTATCGCATCGGATAATATGGTGGATAGCAGGTACTTCTGGATACCCGTGTTCGCCCCGAGAAAATCCTCCGGCAGCACAAGGTAGAACAGTACCATAAAAAACAGCGTGAAGAACGTGGCGACTATGCCCGCCAACGCAAACAGCTGCACCTTTTCCATCGCCCGGACGAATGTTGTATACAACGTCTTTATGCCCGACATGAATACATACAAAAACAGCAGAACCGCGTAGCCGCTTATCCATTTATCCGCCACCCCGATAAGGCTGATAAGTCCAAGAAGCGCCGCGAATATCAGCATACCCGCGCCGCACACCACATTTCCGATGGTGAATACCTTTTTCTTATCGTAAGCCTTGTCCAATCCGAAGCGTATTATAGCTTCGCTGATGGTCATGGTAGCGAGGGGGATTATCCAGTTGGCTATCTGGGTGAGGTAATCAGTCCTGCCAAGTTCTGACTGTGTCAGATGTTTGGTATATATCGGCACAAGCAGCAGCACCAGCACTTTCGAGCTGAATGAGCCGATGGCAAAGACGATGGTGTTCATCATCAGCTTGCCGTAGCTTGAACCTATCCTTTTTTCACTCATTTTTTCTTTCCCTCATTGTTTAATAGAGATACTATATTAGTATAACACATATCCGCCATTATTGCAAGAATTTTATCAACAAATTTTCTCCAAGAGTGAATGGGATTTTATGCGTAGGGTCAAGCCTGTTCGTCAAGAGTGAGATCGTAGGCGGGTATGAATTCTTCCATAAACACCTCAACTTCGGGGATAGCAAGCTTGTGTATAGCTTCGATGGTGGATTTTTCTGCCGAAGCGAAATCCGCATTGCCCATCTTGCGCTCCTCGATACACTTTATCAGCGCCGAAAGCTTATCTGCGCCTTTGACAAGCTTCCAGAGCTCCTCTTCCTCATCGGTGGGCGAAAGCAGAGGCTCGTAATACTTTTTCAGATCATCGGGAAGATAGCCTATAAGGGTGTTTTTCGCCTTTTCCTCAACCTCGTTGTAAGCGCCCTTTATCTCCTTGCTGTAATACTTTATGGGTGTGGGGAGGTCACCTGTGATTATCTCGGTGGTATCGTGATACATCGCCAGAAGCGCACATCTTTCGGCATTAACGTTCCCGCCGAAGCGTTCGTTGCGGATAAGTGCCAGGGCATGGGCGATGAAAGCAACTTCAAGGGAATGTTCGCTGATATTCTCCTTGATGGTATTGCGCATCAGCGCCCAGCGGTTTATGTATTTCATACGTGATATAACAGCAAAAAATCTGTCCATATTTATGTACTCCTTATCTTGTTATCATATGGCTGAGGGTTCACTCTCCACCGCCCTTTGAGCGGTATTCGGTGGGTGTCATGCCCATCGTTTTGCGAAATACTCGCGTGAAGTATTTCTCGTCAGAGAAACCGCAGGAATAGGCGACTTCCTTGATACTGACAGTCCCCTCGGATAGCAGGTCTTTCGCAAGCTCCATTCTGCAATTGTTCAAAAAAGCGGACAGCGAATCACCCATCTCCCGACGAAACAGCGCTGAGATATAATCAGGTGAATAGTGGAATCTTTCAGCGATATCGGCAACCGTAAGCCTGCGGTGACAGTTTCGCCGCACCCACATAACTATCTCCCGCACAAGGGGGCTGATGCCCTGTTCTTCAATGCCCGCCTGATAGGAACATTCCAGCAGGAGCATTTTCAGCGCACATAGGGTCATTTCGGGGGCTGTGGTGTCTTCGCGGCGTGAACAATCAAGCATGATATCGAAAAGCCTGCGCAGTCTGCCTGTGTTGGCGACAGTGAAGCTTTCGGGGAGATGGCAGGCATAGTTTTCGGGAGGGGTGGTTTGCCATTGGCTTTCTGTACAAAAATGCGCCCACAAATATGACAATCTACCCTCACTGCGCCTTGTGCCGAAATGCTCCAGCCCGCGGGCAAGCAGTATAGTTTCGCCCGCACCTACGGCGAATTCTCTGTCATCCTGAGTGATAAATAGAGTACCTTCAAGCACCAGTATAAGCACATGGCAATCCAGCACACGGCGCATATGGAGAAAGCCGTCCTCAGCAATAAGACTGCCTGCCACCAGATATTTGAGGCTATCAAGTTCATTGGCAAAAAAATCCACGTCAGCACCCCGCTTTCCATGAGACAATTATAGCACCGGCATGGGCGGATGTCAATACAAGATGAACGCGTGAAAGTTAGCTGTACAATAAAAGAGACAGAAGTAAATAATCGGAAACTGCCAAAGCTCTCTTCCTTGGCATTTTCCACACACTCTCCGCTAAATTTCCGCAAAAAAGCACCCCCGTTCTCGGAGGTGCTTCTATTATCATTCAACTGAAATAATGTAGTAGTAAACAGGCTGTCCGCCGTTTATCAGGTTTACATCAAGGTTGGAGAATTTATTGCTTATCTGCTTATAAAGCGCTTCAGCCGCATCATCGGTAACGTCTGCACCGTAGATTATGGTGATGTATGAACTGTCGCCCTTTACAAGCTTCTTCGTCAGCTTGAATGCCGCCTTAGCAAGGTCTTTATCGACAAAGGAAAGCCTGCCGTTGTCCATCGCAAGTATCTCGCCCTGCTTGATGGAGTGACCCTCGTAATCCGAATCACGCGCCGCAAAGGTTATCTGTCCTGTGGATACCCTCTCGATAGCCGCTGTCATTTCGATACGGTTGGTATTGAAATCAGCATCGGGGTCATATGCCAGCATTGCCGACATACCCTGAGGTATCGTTCTTGTCTGGAGCACGCATACTTTTCTGTCAGCAAGCTTTACTGCCTGTTCTGCCGCCATGATGATATTCTTGTTGTTCGGCAGAACAAATACAGTCTTTGCGGGACAGCTCATGATAGCTTCAAGGATATCCTGTGTGGAAGGATTCATGGTCTGACCGCCCTTTACTACGCAGTCAACTCCCACATCCTTGAACAGAGTTTCGATGCCGTTACCTGCTGCTACTGCCACAAATCCGAACTCGTTGGTCTGCTCAGCGGGAACGAAAGAGCTCTTTGCCTTCTTCTGCTCCTTCTCGTGCTGGAGCTTCATGTTCTCCACCTTGGGGAAGTTTATATAACCGAATTCAAGACCTTTCTCGATAGCCTTGCCGGGGTTGTTGGTATGAACGTGTACCTTGATTATCTCATCGTCATCGACCACGACTACGCAGTCGCCGATAGTTTCAAGATAAGCTCTCAGCTTGGTGGGGTCGTCACAGTCGGGCTTCTTGGTTATCAGCATCTCGGTGCAGTAGGTGAAGTGAATCTCGGTATCATACTGACCTACTACGGACGAGAATGTATCTACCGTAACAGCTCCCTCAGCTTCGGTGGTCTTCTTTTCAGCGGGCTGAGCCTCCTGAACTACCACATCACCGCCGTTGAACACATCGCGCATAGCCTCGAAGATTATGAGAAGTCCCATGCCGCCTGCATCAACAACGCCTGCCTTAGCCAGTGCGGGCAGAAGCTTTGGTGTATTGTCCAGAGTTTTCTTTGCCTGGTCACAGACATCTGACATGACTGCTCTGGGGTCATTGGTGGATTTAAGTGTTTCTCTAGCCTTTTCAGCCGATTCTCTTGCAACTGTGAGTATAGTGCCCTCTGTGGGCTTCATAACCGATTTATAAGCGCCCTGAACACCAAGTTCAAGGGAATTTACAAGGTCTTCTGCGGACATCTCGGTCTTTCCTGCAAGACCCTTGGAGAATCCCCTGAATATCAGGGAGAGTATAACGCCCGAGTTTCCTCTTGCGCCCCTTAGCAGGCAGGAAGCCGCAGTGCTGGCAACAGTGCTTACAGGTACGTTATCGTCAAGGTTTTCCAGTTCAGCGACCGAGTTATTTATAGTCATGGACATATTTGAGCCTGTATCGCCGTCAGGAACGGGGAATACATTCAGTTCGTCCACAGACCTTTTTTTATTGGTGATACTGTGCGCACCGCTGATGAAAGCACGGCGCAGCATATTTCCGTTTATCACTATCAGTTCCTCCTAATCTATGATATGGACAGACCGTATAACAACGAAATATCAGTCGGTCATCTCATCAACATACACGTTGACTGACTTGACTGTTATACCTGCTTCATTAGTCAGCACGTAGTTTACCTTATGTATTATGCTGTCAACGATAGCGCCCACATTAACGCCGTATGTAACGGTGATATGCAGATCGACCACAAGCTCGTCGCCGTCCTGCGAGATTATCACGCCTTTAGTGGTATTCTGTCTTTTGAGCATGGCATTAACGCCCTGCTTAGCGCCGTATGCGTTCAGTCCCGCAACGCCGAAGCAATTTTCGGCAGTATTGGATATCAGCTGTCTGAGATAGCCGGTGGATACGCCAATAGTACCGAGATGATTTTTTATTTTGATCATACAAACGCCTCCCTTGGTGAAACAAAATCTATCAAGCTACATTATAACATATACCTTTAAATTTTGCAAGTGCTGTATAGAATTTTTATCATACTGTTAAGTCATTTTCACAGGACTGTCAGCATCGGCGGCAGTGGTCGGTAATTTTGGCGGTGCCGTACTTGACAAATCAGCTAAAGTAGTGTATAATATTAAAGTTGACTGAACAGATGCATCTTCGTTTTGAAGGAGGGCTTATTATGGCAAGAAACAGGTTTTGTCTCAGCTGTGCGCTTCGTCATGTGTTTTTCAATGACTTCGGTCTTGACCGCACGTTCATCATGAGCGATCTGGCTGCGCTTTTTCTTTATTATGCCGATAATGATGTTCTTCCTCAGCTGAGTGCTGATTACAACAGGCTGAACGTATGGCTGACCAAGGTGGAGCTCATCAGAAAGCCCCGCAAGGAAGAGTCTTATCCCATGCCCAAGGATTATCATGTAGATCTGAACAATGAGGAAGAGATACGCTCTTTCAAATTTGCACCCCAGATAAATATGCCCCAGGTGCCTGTGTATAAGATAGACAGTGACACCGCAGATCAGCTGGCAGAAGAGCTCAGTGCCATAGATGTGGCATCGCTGGCAGCATATGTCAGAGGAAAGGCTATCGCGGCAGGAGATCTTATTCTGGGTCACATCGAGGATGACGATCAGACCTGGTAAACGATAAAACAAAATACATCTTGTGGGACGAAAGCCCCGCAGGATGATATATACGCTGGTGTAGCACAGCCGGTAGTGCAGCTCATTCGTAATGAGCAGGTCGCAGGTTCGAATCCCGTCACCAGCTTTATGGTTAACACCATCGGGTCTTCCCGGGGGTGTTTACTAATAAGGATCGGATAACATCCTTATCTTGGTTTAATTGAATTGGTAAGCGCAGTCCGCTGGCATGACGTTATGTTGTGTCAGCGGGCTGTTGCTTTATGCCCTGAGAAGGGCTTTTTTATGCCTTTTTTTGATCAACAAATTCAAAAATGACCCTATATCTTCTGTATATCCTCCTCCAAAAGACCCATCGCCCTATGTACAGACAACTGTTTTTTGATTTAACCCGGACATATTTCTGCAAGAGTTGTACAAAAACGTACAACTTTTTGGGGGCAAAAGGGTGATAGTGAAAAAGATTATGATAACATTATCCCCCCGCCCTATACTCACCTATTGACAAACTACGAAAAATATGATATCATTATGATATCAAATAAATATACAGAGAGAACAAATAACGGAGGTAAGCTTATGGCAAACAAAAAAGCTATGCTGGAGATCAAAGGATACACCAAGACCTACGGAGAGGGCAAAAAAGCCGCGGACAATGTGTCCATAACCGTTGAAAGCGGCGATATCTACGGGTTCATCGGTCACAACGGCGCAGGCAAATCCACCACCATACGCGCTGTGGTGGGGGTGCTGGATTTCACCGAGGGGGATATTTTCATCGACGGTCATTCGGTGAAGACAGACTCTCTCGAATGTAAGAAGATAACCGCCTATATCCCCGATAATCCCGACCTTTACGAGAATCTAACTGGTATACAGTACCTTGATTTCATATCCGATGTCTTCGGCATAAGCGCATCTGAAAGACAGCAGCGCATAAAGAATTATGCAGACAGGTTCGAGATAACAGATTCTCTCGGCGACCTGATAAGCTCATATTCCCACGGCATGAAGCAGAAACTGGCGATAATCTCGGCGCTGATACACGAACCTAAGCTTCTTGTGCTGGACGAACCCTTTGTGGGACTTGACCCCAAAGCCGCTTTCATACTCAAACAGATAATGCACGAGATATGCGAAAAAGGCACAGCCATATTCTTCTCCACCCATGTGCTGGACGTTGCCGAAAAGCTCTGCAACAAGGTGGCTATCATCAAGCATGGCAGGATAATCGCTCAGGGAACGATGGAAGAACTCACCCGCGGCGAATCGCTGGAAGATGTTTTCCTGGAGGTAGCAGATGAATAAGAATATTATTTTGCTCAGAACTCTGCTGAAGTCCACAAGCAGAGCCAACTGCTATAAACACTGTAAGGACAAGAAAAAGCGCGGTAAGATAGTAGGAAGCTGGATAGGGGCTGTGTTACTGTATCTCATGCTGATGTGCTACTGTGTGGCAAACTGCATAGGTTACGGCAAATTCGGGCTGACAGCCTTTATCCCCGATATGTGCGCCATGGTGATATCCCTGCTGGCTTTCGTCTTCACCCTCTTCAAAACAAACGGATACCTCTTCGGCTTCAAGGAATACGATATGCTGATGTCACTGCCCTTTGAGCCGAAAAACATCGCGGCGTGCAAGTTCATGTATATGTATATCACCAGCCTGCCATGGTATATGAGCGTTTCGGTATCCATGCTGGCAGGATACGGCATATACGCAAAGCCCTCGTTAATAGTCTATCCCCTGTGGCTGATACTCTCGCTCCTTCTGCCCATAATACCCATGCTTGCGGCGGCATTCATCGGCTTTATCATCGCAAGGCTCGGCTCGGGCTTCAAAAACAAGACCATCGCCCAGACAGTCATCTCCATAGCTTTTGTGGGGCTGTGTTTCGGGCTGAGATTCTTCTTGCAGGATATGTTCCAGAACAATAAGGTGAAAGATACGCTGAACACCCTCTCCGCCACCACCGACAAGGCAAGCCGCATTTATCTGCCCATGAAGTGGTTCAAGGGCGCTGTCACCGACCTGAATGTACTGCATATGCTTATCTTCACAGCCGTGACCGTAGTCCTGTTCATCGTGACATTTATCCCCGTGGGCAGGTCATACCGAAAGATAAACTCCGCACTGAGATCACACGCGGCTTCCGGCGGATTCGTGATGAAAGAGCAGAAGCAGAAAAACCTTGTGAACGCCATAGCTTTCAAGGAATTCAGGCGCATGACAGGCTCCGTGGTATACATGACCAACGCTCTTATCGGCGAGATAATGTGCTTTGTGGCAGGCGTTGCGGTGCTGTTTATCGACCCTCAGAAAGTTTTAAGCTCCATGACAAAAGGTTCGCCCCTCACTGTAGAGATGCTTATCCCCGCATTGCCATTTATCGCATATTTCTTCGTGGGAATGGTAGCTACAACGGCATTCACCCCCTCTCTCGAAGGCAAGAACTACTGGATAGTGCAAAGCCTGCCCATCAGCAAAAAGACGCTCTATCAGGGCAAGATGCTCTTCAATATGTACCTGACAGTCCCCTTTGCGGTCTTCGCCACCCTGACTTTCAGCATATCGGCAAAGGCATCATTACTGAACACCTTGCTGCTTATCCTGCTGGTGATATGCCTGTGTGCGTTTTCCAGCGCATGGGGCTGTGTATGCGGCATAAAGCATATGCGCCTTGACTGGGAGAACGAGGTGGAAGTCATCAAGCAGGGCACAGCAGTTGTCATATATTTGTTCCCGAATATGTTCGTGACCATGGGACTTACCGTGCTGGTGGTATACCTTGGCACCATCATGTCCCCACTGCTTGTAACCGCAATACTGATACCCATAACCGCTGTACTGGCTCTGCTTTCGTACCTGAGAGCCATGTCCTTAGCCGAAAAGCGGGGGTAGTCCATCGACAATGCGTCAAAGCAGTGATATAATTAATTATCAAAATTTAGAGAGGTCAAAATGAAGACATTATATTTGATTGGCGGAACGATGGGTGTCGGCAAAACGGCGGTAAGCCAGCAGTTGAAAAAGGATTTGCCGAACAGCGTTTTTCTTGATGGGGACTGGTGTTGGGATGCAGACCCCTTTCAGGTGACAGAAGAAACGCAAGTTATGGTCATGCGTAACATCTGCTATTTGTTAAACAGCTTTCTCCACTGCACTGTATATGAAAACATTATTTTTTGCTGGGTTATGCACGAGCAGACTATTATTGACTCTATAACCGATAGACTGGACACAGAAGATTGCAAAGTCATAAAAATCTCTCTTACAATTGACGAAATAAATCTGCGGAATCGTTTATCCTCCGACATTGCACGTGGAATCCGTACCGCAGATGTCATCGAGAGAAGTCTTGCAAGAATCTATAAGTATTCAGCACTTAACACTGTAAAAGTCGATACAAGCAATAAGACTATTAGTGAAATAGCGGATGAAATAATTGCTCTATGATGCTGACAATTTATGATTTATCTGAGCAGATAAAATAAATACAATGCCCCGAAGCGCTTTTGAAACGCTTCGGGGTAAAACTTCTATATGGGTATCCGTCATAAACATCATTCGCGCCGCATCAGTGAATGTCTGTGGATAAAGAACTCTTCCTGACTTGGCTGCCATGCCTTTTCCTTTGGCGGAAAAAGCGAATCGTACTCAGCCACCGCCTGTTCATCGTCGCAAGGGTCAGCGGCATCGTTCTGATGATAATACCATTTTCTGCCATCGAACACACCGTCTTTCAGTGTCTTAACCAGCAGTGCCGACGGGTAGATATCTCCCTCAAAGCATACGTTGTACTTCAGACAGCTTTTATAGCCCCGTGCAACGTAGTTATCGGGGTTGCCGAAGTTTATCACGGTATCATAGCCCATCTCTTCAGCCAGCCTGAAAGTATGTTCAAGCAGTGCCTTGCCAAGCCCCTGACGCTGATAGCCCTTTCTCACACAGAGAGGTCCCATAGTCAGCACGGTCTTCCTGTTGCCCTGTTCATCGGTGATATCCGATTCCGAGTACATCACACAGCCCAGTATCATGCCATCGCTTTCGAGTACGTAGTCAAGCTGTGGCAGAAACGCCTTGTGCTGTCTGAGAAGATGTATAAAGTAGTGCTCACTGCACCCCGGAACGCTGAGATTCCAGAACGCGTCACGAGCCATTTCTTCTACCTCACGGTAGTCCTTTTCTGTTTCCTGTCGAATGATATAGTCTGTAATTTTCATTTTTTATCCTCCTGATAGTGTTGACCGCCCACGGGAGGTTTGTGCAGATAGTATTCGCAAACCTTCCCGTTTACGCTGCTATCTCCATTTTGCAATTTGTCAAAAAGACAACTCCTTATAATTTAAAATAAGGCACGGAGCTTATCCGTGCCAAGTGCGGGTGACAGGACTTGAACCTGCACACCATTCGGCATTAGAACCTAAATCTAACGTGTCTGCCAATTTCACCACACCCGCATATATACTGCCGATTTAATCTGCCGACAGAAACAGTTTTATGCTTTAATAATATTCAACTGATTTTTGTCTAAATCAAACTCAGCAACAATTATATCACCAAGCAGATGACGATATGTTCTGACATAATACTCAGCCAAGGACTCACGCTTTTTGTCGTGATAGTTTTTTAGAATAACTATGTACTTAGTATATGTATTATCCACGAAAGTCAAAAAGAAAGCCGCTTCATTCAACGCGCGTATCTTTGCGGAAGGAACATTTCCTGTTTCAGTCCAAGTATACCTTTTACATTCAATAACGATTCTTTCTTCTTTATTCACAATATCGAAGAAATGATCCTTTTCAGGCTTTCCAATTGGAAGTCCGACTTCCATTTCAAACTTTCCTTTATATTCGGGCTTTGATTCTAACCATTTAAATACAGCCTTTTGAAATTCTTTTCCCCAATGAGGGTGCTCGCTATTACTCATAGTGTTTCTCCAAAGACGTAGATAAACTCAAATCAGGTATACCACACCCGCATATAAAATACCGCCCCCGATAAGTACCGAAGGCGATAAATGAGCCATTGGAGATTCGAACTCCAGACCCTTTGATTAAAAGTCAAATGCTCTGCCAACTGAGCTAATGGCTCATTTGCTCTGAGATATCTCTCATAACAACTCATATATTATAACATCTTTTTAGCGATATGTCAAGTGCTTTTCAAAAAAATTTTCAGAAAAATAGTTTGTGCAGAAAATTCCTTATCACACCGCCCAAAAAATCATCTGCCACAGCTATCAGTAACAGTGCGCAGAAAAGCCCGCAGGTCACCCCACCAAGGAGTGCTGCAAATATCTCTCGCCTGATAAGGTGCAGTTCTTCCGCAAGTACAGGTATGCTTTCGTCGCGGCTCATGAACACTACCTCGGTCTCATTCAGCTTTTTATACCGCTTCGCCCTGCCGCTAGTGGTGGAAAGAAAGTACATTTCCTCGTGTTCGGAGTTAGGCGGCTTGCACTCCACCGTGACACTATATTTATGGTATCTCGTGCGTCCGCTGCCGCATTTCAGCATATTATAATCCATAACCTTTGCGGGTACTTTAATACCATTTCTCTTGAAGACCTTTATCCGCTTGATGTCCGTAACTGCTTTATACAGCATATACCACGTTATCAGCGCTGAAAGCACCAAGGGGAAAACTATCTCTTTTATTACCCCCGAAGTTCCCAGTTCTCTCATATGTTATCTCCCAATAAAAACAGGGCTGCCATTAATTGACAGCCCCCACCGAATCATTATCTGATTTATACTCTTTCTGCTACCAGAGTACCCATTTCCTTGCAGCCTACCTGCTTCATGCCCTCGGACATTATATCGCCTGTGCGGTAGCCCTCAGCCAGTACCTGCTTTACAGCGGCGTCGATAGCATCAGCTTCCTTGTCCATATCGAAGGAATATCTCAGCATCATCGAAGTGGAAAGTATGGTAGCCAGAGGGTTAGCCTTGTCCTGACCTGCTATATCGGGTGCAGAACCGTGGCTGGGCTCGTACAGACCGAACTTTGTATCGTTCAGCGAAGCGGAAGCCAGCATACCCAGAGAGCCGCTTACCATCGCAGCTTCATCGGAAAGGATATCGCCGAACATATTCTCGGTGAGTATAACATCGAACTGCTTGGGGTCACGTACCAGCTGCATAGCGCAGTTATCCACCAGCATATGCTCCAGCTCTACCTCGGGGTAGTCCTTAGCAACTTCGTTTACTATCTTTCTCCAAAGTCTTGAAGAATCCAGAACGTTAGCCTTATCAACGCTTGTTACCTTCTTGCGGCGCTTCATAGCGATATCGAAGCCCTTGATAGCTATACGTCTGATCTCTTCCTCGTTGTAGGTCAGGGTATCAACAGCGGTCATCTTGCCGTCAACTTCCTCGGTCTTTCTTGCGCCGAAGTAAAGTCCGCCTGTAAGCTCACGCATTATCATCATATCGAAACCGCCCTCGATGATATCGCTTCTCAGGGGGCAGGCGAATTTCAGCTCGTCATAAAGATTAGCGGGACGCAGGTTAGCGAACAGTCCCAGCTCTTTTCTTATCTTCAGCAGACCTGCCTCGGGACGGAGGTTGGGAGCCAGCTTGTACCAGGGAGAAGTGGAAGTATTTCCGCCTATGGCACCCAGCAGAACAGCATCGGCAGCCTTAGCGGTGGCAACAGCCTCATCTGTCAGCGGAACGCCGCAGGCATCTATGGAACAGCCGCCCATAAGTATATCTGTGTATTCAAAACTGTGCCCGAATTTCGCAGCCACAGCGTCAAGCACCTTTATAGCCTCTGTAACTATCTCGGGACCTATACCGTCGCCCTTGATGACCGTGATCTTCTTGTTCATGTCAATTACTCCTTTAGCCTTTCGGCAGAATTATTAATGATTATAGTATAACATCTGCGGACCCGCTTGTCAATATCACCCTTTTGCTGAGGATGATTCTTCTGAGAACCTCTTTTTGAATTCAGCATACTTTTTCTTCAGCGAAACATTGCTCTTGCTGAAATCACAGAATTCGTTATACTGCTGATCTTCTTCCTCAAGGGTCTTCTTTTTGAGGATATCGAAGATATTATGAGTATACTCGGCACATTCCTGCCACTGCTCATCGACCTCTTTAGCGTGAGTAGTGTCAATATCATAGTGATCTACCAGATATTTGCCAAGATAGAGAGTATTCTTCTCGTTGCCGAAAACATTCAGATGGTCGCCGTTGTAATAGTCGGTGTTCTCATCGATGCCGATGTTCTCATCGTACTCGAAATTTACGTAATCGTAGCCCGCATCGGTTATCATCTTTTTCAGCTCTTCATCAGCTTCGGCAGGAAGCTTGTCCTTGTGGGGAGTACGTATGAACAACACGTTCTCCAGCCCCAGCTCATGACAGTGTTCCAGAGTCGCTGTGAGGTTCTTTATGCCGTATTCGCCCAGTTTATGTTTTCTTTTCTTGGTCTTCTTAACTGCCGAATCAGTGGTGGTCCTTGTGCCGAAGCTCTTCATCATCGAAACATCGCCCCTGCTGTTGAGCCACAGCTGATACTGTCTGCTTGCGAGCATCATGGGGTGTTTCCAGTTATCGTGGTATTTCAGCAGACCCACATAGTAGTCGGGACGTTCATCCTCATCTACTTCCTTCTGGATAAGTTCAAACCACTGCTTGTCTTTTTTGATATTATCTATCCACTTGCGCTTTACGCCCTCCTGATACGGATGGTCGCTGTTGTAGAAAAATCCGTTGACCTCAAACACAACTACCTGAGGCTTCTGCCTTGACACAAAGGTATCCAGCATCGAGTTATACAAATGACCCGGTGCAGCCTCAAAAGCCAGATTGTAGCTGGTGAATCCGTATTCATCGTAGGCGATGGGCGGCGAGAAGTCAGCATAGACCTCGCTGCAGCCTATAAGCGCAACATCAAGTGTATTTTCAGGTTCGCGATAGAAGTTCCGCACATGAGTTTCCGAGCTGATAGCTGTATACTGCATCACCCATGATAAAAGCACGAATAACAGCAGCATTACGATACCCAGCGACGAAAGCTTCACCGCACGTTTCATCTTATTGCTTTTCATATGTCTCCTGCTCTCCTTATCAGAACTGCATATAATAGAAATCCGCGGGGTTTGAACCCGGTCCGTAAGAGCCGAATATCACGACTGCATAGAACAGCACTATGAATATCAGCGACTGGAAAACAAAATTCTTCTTGCATATCTGCTCACGCAGCGTAGTCTGTGAACGTTCCTGTTTCAGGGATACTATCAGCATCACTGCCATTGCGGCAAGCACTGCAGCTATATCGGCTCTGCACAGCGTTATCGATGTCAGGAACTCCTTGCTGAGAAGTTCAGCGGGGTGCAGGTCTGTCACCGACATATACATCATGTGCATCGCAGTCGAAAAATCAGGTGCAATATCGAAGTAATAGCCCACCAGAACTATCAGGAAAGTCCTGAACATCCGGAATGCGATAAAGGGCTTGTTGGTATTTTCGATATGAAGTTTCTTTTTCCAGTTTTCAAAATTGCTCTCCAGCAAGGTCGATACCATTATGATACCGCCGTTCCACACGCCGAAAGCCACATATTTCCAGTTAGCGCCGTGCCATACACCGACAACGATAAAGGTTATCAGCGAAGCCAAGCTTACAGGCAGTACCTTTGATATCTTCATGCCGAACTTAGCTTTCAGTGCCTTGCCCATTTTCTGGAAAGGCTTTGACATTGCCACGGGATAGAACAGGTATTCCCTGAGCCATGCACCGAGGGTGATGTGCCAGCGGTGCCAGTAATCAGAGATATCCTTAGCAAAATAGGGGCGTTTGAAGTTTTCAGCCATATTTATGCCGAAAAGCTGTGCCACACCTCGGGAGATATCTATACCGCCCGAGAAATCAGCGTAAAGCTGAACTGCGTAGATAAGCGCCGTAAGCAGCACCGCTGTGCCCGAAAAGCTGTCACAGTCATTGGGTACAGTCTGCACCGCGCCAACCAGACGGTCAGCGATGACCAGCTTTTTGAAAAAGCCCCAGGTTATCAGCAGAACGCCCTGCTTTATATTTTCAAATCTGATGCGCTCACCCTCGTAAAGCTGATGGGCGAGGTCGCTGTAAAAGGCTATGGGTCCCTGCACTATCTGCGGGAAGAAGGACACGAACAGCAGGAATTTCAGATAATTCCGCTCAGCCTTGTACTTTTTGCGGTAGATGTCGATGATATACCCCATCGACTGAAAGGTATAAAACGAAATGCCCAGGGGCAGGAACAATCCCAGATTGGGGACGCTTGTCCGCCCTGTTATAGAGTTTATGGTATCTGCAAAGAAGTTGAAATATTTCAGAAACGCCAGAACGCCTAAGTTCAGCACCAGCACCGAAGCGCATATACGCTTTTTGCCGATCGTTACCTTATCCTTGAAAGCACTCTTTTCTTCCTTGCTCCACTTGCCTTTCTGCGACTTCAGATAGGCATCCTTTTTCTCGATGTAGCTTTCCAGCCACAGTCCTCCGCCGTAGGTAGTCGCAGCGGTCATTATGATGAAGCCGATGTACTTAAGACAGACTATCGCATAGAATCCCATGCTCGCCAGCAGAAGCACCCACCATCTCTTATTTTTCGGGAAAATACCGTATAACAGCAGACATACCGCCACATACAGCAGGTAATTTATCGAAGTATAGCTCAAGTTATTACCTCCGCTGCGGTGAATTCAAGGGGTATGTCGCGATGTGTCCGCGCTGTTCGCTAAGTCCGTCTTTTTCGCTGTAAAGAGCCACTGCGGGCATATCTCTCGAAAGGAATGCCGCGATGCCCTCAGCCACGGAATATGCACCGCACTTTGAAAATGCGATGATATCCCCTCTTTCAAGGGTAGGCAGAGTTGCCTTGCGCACAAGGATATCCGCGGTGGTACACAGACTTCCGCAAAGGCAGTAGTCGCTTTCCTCACCCGATCTATCCAAGACTTCTATTGGCGGAACTTTCATAGCCATGTTCTGACCGTAGTAGTTCACATGATTTATACCGCCGTCGCATATCACGTAATTAATATCATTTGTGGTCTTAATGTCCATTACTTTGGTCAGATAGCTTCCGCATACAGCCGCGAAGAATCTGCCCATCTCAACTGTCAGGGGATACTTCTTAGCAAACGCTCTCACTACCTCGGACACTTCTTCAAGCAGCGCAATATCGGTGCTTTCGGTAAAGTCCTTGTAATACTCCACCGCCAGCCCCGTGCCGTACTCAATATGCGAGGGCTTGTAGCCATGCTCGTTTTCAAGCTCGGTGCAAAGCTCATCTAAAAGCGAAAGCTCCTTTTCGATGGTCTTCACCTTAGTCTTCTGCGTACCTGTAAAATAATGCAGACCTATTATCTCAACGCCCGCGAACTGATCTCTGCGGTCGATAATGTCCAGAAGATCGGACTTATCCATACCAAACTGACTTCCATGTGCCAGCCTGAGTATCATCTTCACCCTGCCGCCGTTTTTAACTGCGCACTCGTTTATAAGTTCAGCGTGCAGTTTGCTTTCGGCTGTGAATATCGCAACGCCGTCAGCATAAGCGCGGGCGATATCCTCCTCTGTCTTGTTCACACCCGAGAAAATTATCTTGTCAAGTGGCGCACCCACTTCTTCGCATATGCTCAGCTCACCCGGAGAGCATACTTCGATATACGAAAACTCCTCGGGCAGTGCCGCCAGCAGAAAAGGGTTCGCCTTTATGGAATAGCAAAGCCCGACCCTGTCACCGAAGGCATTTTTTACCGCCGCTGTGCGCTTTGCGAAAGCATCGGTATCAAACACATAGCAGGGCGTGCCTAGGGTGTGAGCCGCCTTTTTTAATATCTCTTTCTCCATGCCGCGGTATCAGTCCTCGTCCTGAAGCTTTTCGATGAGAGCCATCATGCCCTCGATGCTGTTGAAGTTATCGGGCACAAGATTGCCCACCTCTATCTCGATATCAAACTCATCGTTCATAGCTGTGACCATTGATACTATATCGAATGAATCCAGTACGCCGTCGGTTATGAGCTGCTTTTCATTTTCAAAATCCACATCGGGTCTTATCTCTTCCAGTAATTCAAGAAGCTGTTCTTTCATAGTTTGTTCCTCCTACGTTTTACCTTAAATCCTTACTTCATCATATCCGCAAGTGTGCGCATATCTGTCTTGCCGTTTGCAAGACGCGGGAGCTCTTCAAGCTGTATCAGCTTGCGGGGCACCATAAATCCGGGGAGTATCCCCCTGAAATGCACCGCTGCCTCCTTGACCGTTGCCGTACCTGTGTAGAAAAGATAGATAAGCTCTTTCTCCTTGAGGTACATGGCACAGCATTCTCTGATGCTTTCCAGTCTAAGTGCGGCATTTTCTATCTCCGAAAGCTCCACCCTGTGACCAAGGTGCTTTATCTGTCTGTCCTTACGACCCTTGAACCAGAGAATTCCGCTTTCATCGAATATCCCGTAATCTCCTGTTTTATAGATAAGTTCATTGTATGCACCGTTCAGCGGGTGCTGAATGAACGAACCGTCTGTAAGTTCCTTATTGTTGTAATATCCCAGCGCGAGTATAGGTCCGCTGACGCATATCTCGCCCTGTTCGCCTGTTTTCACAGGCTTGTTTTCATCGTCAAGCAGGAATACCCTGTAATTCCTGTAAGGTCTGCCGATGGGGAGAGTGTCACCCTCCTCAACGATACCATCAACCTCGTGATAGGTACAAGATGCCGTACACTCCGTAGGTCCGTACTGGTTGACAAACTTACATTCGGGAAGTTCCTTCTGCCATACTCTAAGGGCACTGCAGGGCATCACCGAGCCCGAGAAGCATACTTTTCTCAGGTACTCAGGCTTTTCGCCCTCAAAGGCTTTCAGCTTGACAGCTATGGTAAATACCGAAACGCTCCAGCCCACTGCGGTGATTTTCCTCTCGTTCATCACCCTGAAAAGCTCTGCGGGCATCATGAAGCACTGTTTTGGTATTATAAACATAGATGCACCAGTGAATATGGGCACATAGATATCCCTTACCGCCGCGATATAATCAAGGGGCGACTGATTGCCCAGCACATCGCTGTCATCGATCTTCATGACTTCGAGATACGCGCTTATGTAGCACATCAGTGACATCATGGAAGTTATAACGCCCTTAGGCTTGCCTGTTGAACCCGAGGTGAATATCACGTAAAGCGGGTCATCAGCGCAGGCATAACGCGCCCTTTCATCGAGGGCAGGCTGATCTATCTCGTGAGCCGCAAGTTCCTCGGCTGATAGTATCTCGCCCTCAAAGCCCAGTTCGCGGGCTGTTTTCATTCCCTCCTCGTCTGCGATGAGCAGTTTCGGCTGAAGCACCGAGAGTATATCCCTTAGTCTCGCTTTTGGCTGAGTGCTGTCCATAGGGGCGTAGAAGCAGCCCGCGTACACAATACCCAGGAATATCACCGGGGTATGGACACGTCTGCCCGACATCACAGCCACAGGACATCTTGCGGGTATCTTCTCCGCAAGGGCACTGCCTATACGCTTTGCGCGTTCGGTGACCTCAGAAAAACTCAGGCTCTCATCACTGTCGGAGTAGGCAATTTTAGTGTTGAATCTGTCCGCTGTTTTTTCCAGCAGACGAAGTACATTCAGTTCCATTTTTTGTTCTCTCCTGCTATTATATCTATTGTGGAAATGTGCATCATTATCCACCCTATCATTGTATCACTTACTGCCGTGAACGTCAATATCCATTCTTCACAATTACGATATTATGCATTTCTCAATTGTTATCATAATTGAGTATTTTTGGACTTTCTGTTAACGCACAACGGTTTCGATGATTGAAAAAGTACAAAAAAGAGGACAAGCAGCGCTAGCGGATTTCGCGGCAACAAACCTGCGACCAGAACAAAGCTATGCCGCGAAGGGAGCTTTGGCTCAAGCCTTTCGCGAAAGGCTTGCGGAGAGCTCGAGAGGCAGAGTCTCTCGGTCAAGGCACAAAAGCGACGTGGCAACAAAGCAACAAATAGCACAGCGAACGACCGACCTAATAAGGCGCGGCAATATCAAAATTGAGAGCGTGAGCCAAACTTTGACATACGCACAAACTATCCGCGTAAAAATATTGCCGCGCCCGCTGTCAAACAGCGAAGCGTCTTTGACAGCTCGACCCGAGGAACGAGGGGTGACAACTCGCAAACTGACGATTAACAGCAAACCATCGACTATACCAACAAAGTCCGATTTTATAGGGGCGGAATGACATCCTGTTTAAACGCTACAAAGTGTGGCACTCTTATCAACACGTACTGCGGTGGACAGGTCGCCACTTGCGGGTCGAGTCATCGGAAACGCTGTCGCTGTCCGATGACGGCGCGGCAATTTATTTACGCAGACAGAAAGAGCGTGGACGTTCGTTTTGTCCACGCTCATATTGTTGTTATTGCCGCGCCCTATTGGGTCGGTAGGTTGCTTTGCTATTTACAGCACTCTTGTCACGTTAGTTTTGCGCCTTGAGTTGAGGGCTCTGCCCTCAAACTCCCGCAAGCCTGCTAGCGCGAGGATTGACCGCGCGCTTTATTTCGCGGCATAGTATGTCTGGTGCGCCGGTTTGTTTCCGCGCTCCACCAATCTCTACATCTTCCCATGACACTGCGAACAATCTCCACAGCACCCCGAACAGCTGCACTTTCCGCGGTTCCTGAAACAGTGTACTCCAGCTCCCGCCACCGCCGAGATTATCAACGTCAGAAGCACTATATCCACAATGCTCATATCACACACCTCCGAAAGCCATGCCGATAAGTCTTACTGCCAGCGCTGCGCCCCAGGCTATGGCACACTGCCAGATTATCAGCGTCAGCGCCCATTTTTTGCCAAGTTCCCTCTTGACCGCCGCTATCGCCGCAACACAAGGGGTATACAGCAGTGAGAACACCAGCAGACAAGCCGCACCCAGAGTTGTCAGCGCACTGCCCACATCGCCTGAGAACAGCACTTCCAGCGTTGATACCACGCTCTCCTTAGCCATAAATCCGCTTATCAGCGAGGTAACTATCCTCCAGTCGCCCAGACCGATAGGTGCAAACAGCGGTGAAAGCAATCCTGCCGCTGCTGCGAGTATGCTCTTTTCCGAATCCTCCACCATGTGCAGGTTCATATCAAAGCTTTGCAGGAACCATATCACAACCGAAGCTATCAGTATCACCGAGAACGCCCTTTGCAGGAAGTCCTTGGCTTTATCCCACAACAGCTGACCCACGTTCTTCGCCGCAGGCATACGGTAGTTGGGAAGTTCCATCACGAAAGGCACAGCCTCGCCCTTGAATACCGTGACTTTATATATGCACGCCACAAATATTCCCGAAAGTATGCCCAGCAGATAAAGCCCGATAAGTATCCCCGCGCTTTTCCCGGGGAAGAAAGCCGCCGCAAAGAATGCATATATCGGCAGTTTTGCAGTACAGCTCATGAACGGTGTGAGCAGTATCGTCATTTTTCTGTCGCGCTCACTGGGCAGTGTCCTTGTGGACATTACCGCAGGCACAGTACAGCCGAAACCTATCAGCAGGGGGACGATACTTCTTCCCGAAAGTCCTATCTTTCTCAGCGCCTTATCCATAAAGAACGCCACACGCGCGATATATCCGCTGTCTTCAAGCAGTGATAGGAAGAAAAACAGCGTCACGATTATGGGCAGAAAACTCAGCACACTGCCAACGCCCGCGAATATTCCCTTTACCAGCAGGCTGTGGATAACTTCGTTGACCCCCGCCCTTTTCATAGCGCCGTCCGCCAGAGCAATGAGCTTGTCTATGCCCTTTTCCATCAGCCCTTGCAGACCCGCGCCTATCACGCCGAAAGTCAGCCAGAAGACCAGTGCCATTATGGCGATGAATGAGGGTATCGCCGTGAATCTGCCTGTCAGCACCTTGTCTATCTTTCTGCTTCGGATATGCTCCTTGCTCTCATGGGGTCGTTTCACCGTTTCGGTGCAGACCTTATGTATGAAAGCGAACCTCATATCCGCGATAGCCGCACTTCGGTCAAGACCTCTTTCCTTTTCCATCTGTGCGACGATATGGTCAACTGCATCTATCTCGTCCTGTTCAAGGCAGAGTTGTTTCATTACCAGTTCGTCGCCCTCGATGACCTTGCTTGCCGCGAATCTCACGGGAAGTCCTGCGCGGGTGGCGTGGTCTTCTATCAGGCAGGCGATGCCGTGCAGACATCTGTGTACCGCGCCGCCGCAGTTCTTCTCATCGCAGAAATCCTGCCGCATGGGTTTTTCCTGATAACGTGCAACGTGCTCTGCATGGTCGATAAGTTCATCAACACCCGAATTCTTAGCCGCAGATATAGGCACCACAGGCACACCCAGCATAGCTTCCATCTCGTTGATATCCACGCTTCCGCCGTTGGCTGTCAGCTCGTCCATCATATTCAGCGCCACCACCATGGGCACATCCATCTCGATAAGCTGCATTGTCAGGTACAGATTTCGCTCTATGTTGGTAGCGTCCACGATATTGATTATACCTCTGGGCTTTTCGTCCAGCACGAAGCTTCTGCTGACGACCTCCTCAGCGGTATATGGCGACATGGAATATATTCCCGGCAGGTCGGTCACGCGGGTGTTTGGGTGACCCTTGATAGGTCCGTCCTTGCGGTCCACCGTTACACCGGGGAAATTGCCCACGTGCTGATTCGAGCCTGTCAGCCTGTTGAAAAGTGTGGTCTTGCCGCTGTTCTGATTTCCCACCAGTGCGAATGTCAGCTTTACGCTTTCCGGCAGAGGTTCGGGCTTTTCAGGGTGAGCCTCATGAAAACGTCCGCCCTCACCGAAACCGGGATGCTCACGCTTTTTCTTACGTGGCTTTTCCTGAGCTTTCTCGCTCTCCTTTGAAAGCTCCGTCACCTTTATCTCCGCCGCGTCAGCCATACGCAGGCTAAGAGAATATCCGTGGATAAGCAGTTCCATGGGGTCTCCCAGCGGAGCGTACTTTACCACCTTGACCTCAGCCCCGGGTATAACTCCCATATCCAGAAAATGCTGTCTCAGCGCACCCTCTCCGCCGACCTCGGTTATCACCGCGGCCTTGCCTATCTGCAATTCTTTGAGTGTCATTCCTAATTACCTTCCTTAATACGAACTTCCCTGTTTGCTATATATGCAAACATTCTGTCCGATATGCATTGTTATAATCGTCTAACCTAGTTTACCTTAACTAACTTTATTATAGCACTTCACCTTTCCTTTTGCAATAGCAGAGTGGAAATTTAATTTTTTATTTACATTTCCTTACATCAAAAAAGCTGAATGACGCACGCCATCCAGCTTTTTATCATATCAATATGTTTATTAGTATCACTCGCCGTCGGGAAGTCTCTGCGCCAGCTTAGCGGAATACTCTGCCCTGAACGCGCCGAAACGTCCCTCGTCAAGGGCTTCGCGCATACGCTCGGTGAGGGTGTTGTAGAAGTACAGATTGTGCATTACCGCAAGTCTGCCCCCCAGCTGTTCCTCGGATTTGAACAGATGCCTTACATAAGCTCTGCTGAAATTTCTGCAGCAAGGACAGTCGCACTGTGGGTCAACAGGACGGTCATCTGTTTCAAAACGCTTGTTTTCGATATGGATTATACCGTTCCATGTGAACATGGTACCGTGGCGGGCATTTCGGCTGGGCATTACGCAGTCGAAGAAATCTATGCCGCGGTAAACCGCCTCGATAAGATTCGAGGGAGTACCCACACCCATGAGATAACGGGGCTTGTCCTTGGGCATATAAGGCTCAACCTGCTCGATAACGTGGTACATTATCTCCGTAGGCTCGCCAACTGCAAGTCCGCCGATGGCAAAGCCCGCACAGTAGTCCAGCTCGCGGATAGTCTTCATATGCTCGATACGCAGGTCATCATATGTACAGCCCTGATTTATGCCGAACAGCATCTGGTCGCGGTTTATGGTCTCTTCAAGTGAATTCAGCCTTTTCATCTCCGCGATACATCTGTGGAGCCATCTTGTAGTACGCTCGCAGGAACGCTTTGAGTAGTTATACTCAGCAGGGTTCTCAACACACTCATCAAAAGCCATAGCAATAGTTGATGCAAGGTGAGACTGTATCTGCATACTTTCTTCGGGCCCCATGAATATCTTTCTGCCGTCAACATGGCTGTTGAAGTACACGCCCTCTTCCTTTATGCGCCTGAGCTTCGCAAGAGAGAATACCTGAAATCCGCCGCTGTCGGTAAGTATGGGCTTGTCCCAGTTCATGAACTTGTGAAGTCCGCCCATCTTGTATATCACATCGTCCCCGGGACGAACGTGAAGATGATAGGTATTGCAGAGCTCCACCTGTGTTTTCAGCTCGTTTTTAAGGTCGATAGAAGACACTCCGCCCTTTATCGCCGCGGAAGTTCCCACATTCATGAAAACGGGGGTCTGTATCGTACCGTGAACTGTCTTGAATTCGCCGCGCCTTGCGGCACCCTCTTGCTTTAATAACTTGAACATAGCTACCTCATCTATCCTGTAAATTTATTCTGTCGTCTTGTACCATATGCTTTACGCCATCGAAAGGCTTAAAAAGCTCCGTCCTGAAAAACTCGGGGTAGAACTGCCTTTTTTCTGTCATCGGATCTATCCAGCAAAGATGCTCGGTGGTATCGCCCTCTTTGAAATCCATTCCCACGGGCTCAAAATCATCGGGCACTTTCATGTAAAAATAGTAAGCCACCTCATAAATAAGCTTGCCCTCATGCGGCTCAGCATCGCCGTAAAAATAGTTTTCCTGAATGAACCCCAGTCTGTCGATACTAAGCCTGACACCCGTTTCTTCAAACACCTCGCGGACTATCGCCTGCTCGGCAGTCTCGCCGAATTTGACCCGTCCACCCACGGTGTAAAGATAATCCGAATGGTCATTACAAGCCATCAGCAGTCTGCCGTTCTTCGGTATTATAGCGCAGACACGGATATTTATAAATCCGTCACCGCATACCGCGGTCATATCTTCATTCATACCGCCCTCTCAAATCCCAGCATATCTGCCGTCAAATCCAAACATTTCCTTTACTTCCATAAACTGCCGGATCCGCTGTTCTTCGTTTCTGCCTGTGAGCCTTTTTATGATAACGAATCCGTCACCCGAACCGCCCGAGATATCCATAGCGGCATAATAAACTTTCAAGCCCTTGTTATCCATCTCTTTGATGTAAACATTTTTCACATCACACAGTCTAAAAAGCTGACCGTCCGTATCAAAAACATACTCACTGCCCAGATATATGCTGCTGCCGTTTATCCTGCGGGCAGTTTTCATATCGCTGTATATCCTCTCAGCACCGTCTTCTTCGGTTATCTTTTTGAAGAACTCCATAGCGGGAAAAGGCTTGTTGCCGTAAAAGCACAGCATCGAAAGACCGAAAAGCAGTGATATTATCATCAGCACCATTAGCATGGTCTTATCATCTGTTCTCTGCATACCCACATAGAACAGTGCCGCAAAAATCAGCCCGCCTGCCATACTAACTATCTTTGTACGCCATATCCCCGCACTGCTGTATCTGGCTGACATTCCGAGAAATCTGTCTATCTCGCCGTACATCTCTTTTTCACGCTCGCCGGTAAACGGGAGCTCCATCTTGCTTTTCATGATTTTTTCTCCTGTTGTCTTTTGTCCTTTATATCGGGATATTTCTCTCTTTATATAACGCAGTATCCCCCGACCGCGACACTGCATTTCTATATATTATAGCACATCACAAAAAAAATTGCAACAAACGAATATTAAATATTTTTCCGCTCATACTATCCTCAAAACGGAGATGATACCATGCACAAAGCAACAACAGTATTTCCCGCACCGCCCTCAATAATAACTTCGGCGGCTGTGGGCGGTAAAAAAGAAAACGAAGGTCCCTACGGACAATATTTCGACAAGATCAACGATGATCCCTATTTCACGCGGGAGACCTACGAGGAGGGCGAGAGCCAGCTTCAGAAGCAGGCTGTGCGAATAGCCTTGGAAAAAACAGGACTAAAGGAGGATGACATTGATGTTCTCATCGGCGGCGATCTTCTCAACCAGTGCGTCGGCACAACCTATGGGCTCAGGGACTACAACCTGCCCTTTCTCGGCATTTACGCCGCCTGCTCGACTATGTCAGAGGGGCTTCTGCTGGCTTCCATGCTGGCGGCGGGGGGATTTGCGGACATCGCAATGGCTGTCACTTCATCACACTTCTGCACCGCCGAAAGGCAGTACCGTATGCCCCTCAACTACGGTGGACAGCGTCCCCCCACCGCCCAGTGGACAGCTACCGCAGGGGGAGCCCTTGCAGTGTCCCCCAAGGGAAGTGCGCCCTATGTACGGGGCGTGACCATCGGTCGGATAGTTGATATGGGAGTGACAGATGCCAATAACATGGGTGCCGCCATGGCTCCCGCGGCTTATTCTACTATACGTGAATTCTTCCGTGATACAGGAATGTCCCCCTCGGATTTCGACCATATCGTTACAGGCGACCTTGGAAAAGTCGGCAGCCGACTGCTGTGTCAGATGGGCGATGATGACGACATTGATATCCGCTCCCGCCACCTCGACTGCGGGCTGATGATATATGACAGCGAAAGTCAGGACGTTCACTCGGGGGGAAGCGGCTGCGGCTGTGCGGCAAGTATGCTCTGCGGATACTTTGTCCCTGAGCTTAAAAGAGGCAGACTGAAAAATATTCTCTTTGCCGCCACAGGTGCTTTACTATCACCCACAGTCAGCCAGCAGGGCGAGAGCATACCCTCGGTGAGCCATCTGGTGTGGCTGTCATCAGAGAAAGGAAGTGGGCAGGAATGATATATCTCTATGCGTTTTTAGTCGGCGGCATACTATGCGCCATAGGTCAGCTGCTTATCGATTTCACCAAGCTGACCCCCGCCCGCATACTGACCGCTTATGTGGTCGCGGGAGTAGTTCTGGGCGGTCTGGGGATATACGGCAAGCTTCGGGATATTGCGGGCTGTGGTGCAAGCATTCCCCTGACAGGCTTCGGCTCGCTTATGGCTGAGGGTGTCCGCCGCGAGATAGAAGACAAAGGCTTCCTCGGCATATTCACGGGAGGTCTCACCGCAGGCGCAGGAGGTATCGCCGCTGCCATGCTCTTTGCTTTTCTCGCATCACTGGTATTCCGCAGCAAAGGCAGAGAGTGAGCAGCTATCGGAATAATAATGAATAACAGCTGTCCCGCAGAAGAGGGATATTTTTGATAATTTGATAAAAATAAGCCAAAACCTCTTGATTTTTTCGCCGCGATATTATATAATAGTATTTAAGGTTGTTAAATTTTGAACGACTTGGGTCTTTCGGACTTATATGTCGTTTACATCAGTTCAACAACAAACGAATCCGCCTCGGCGGAAATATTAAGAGAGAGGTGTCACTAAAATGGCAGGATTAAACAAAGTCACTGTTGAAGACATTAATGTTAAGGGCAAAAAGGTACTCGTAAGAGTTGATTTCAACGTTCCGCTGAAGGACGGCGTTATCACTAACGATAACAGAATAACCGCTGCTCTGCCCACTATCAACAAGCTGGTAGAGAACGGCGCAAAGGTAGTTCTTTGTTCTCACCTTGGCAAGCCCAAGAACGGTCCTGAGGCTAAGTTCAGCCTTAAGCCCGCTGCTGACAGACTTGCTGAGCTGGTAAGCACAAAGGTAACTTTCGCAGCTGATGATACTGTTGTAGGCGACAACGCTAAGGCAGCAGTTGCAGCTATGAACGACGGCGAGATCGTTGTTCTGGAGAACACAAGATTCAGAGGCAACGACGAGACCAAGAACGGCGAAGAGTTCGCTAAGGAACTGGCTGAGCTGGTTGACGGTCAGGTATTCGTTATGGATGCTTTCGGTTCTGCTCACAGAGCTCACGCTTCCACAGCAGGCGTTACCAAGTTCGTTAAGGAGACCGCAGTTGGTTACCTGATGCAGAAGGAGATCAACTACCTCGGTAATGCAGTTGAGACTCCTGTTCGTCCTTTCGTTGCTATCCTCGGCGGCGCTAAGGTTGCTGACAAGCTGAACGTTATCTCCAACCTGCTCGAGAAGTGCGATACACTCATCATCGGCGGCGGTATGGCTTACACATTCCTGAAGGCTCAGGGCAAGGAAGTTGGTAAGTCCCTCGTTGACGATACCAAGATCGATTACTGCAAGGAGATGATCGCTAAGGCTGAGGCTAACGGCAAGAAGCTCCTCCTGCCTATCGACACCACTGTTGTTTCCAACTTCCCTGATCCTATCGACGCTGAGATCGCTGTTGAGATCGTTGATTCCGACAAGATCCCTGCTGACAAGGAAGGTCTGGACATCGGTACCAAGACTCAGGCTCTGTTCGCTGACGCTGTAAAGAGCGCAAAGACTGTTGTTTGGAACGGACCTATGGGCGTTTTCGAGAACCCCACACTGGCAGCAGGTACTATCGCTGTTGCTAAGGCACTGGCTGAGACCGACGCTACCACAATCATCGGCGGCGGCGACTCCGCAGCAGCTGTTATCCAGCTGGGCTTCGCTGACAAGATGAGCCACATCTCCACAGGCGGCGGCGCTTCTCTCGAATACCTCGAGGGTAAGGTTCTCCCCGGCATCGACGTTATCGCTGACAAGTAATTTTAAGCGATACATCGCTTGATATGTAATTTCAGACACTTCTGCTGTTTCGGCAGAAGTGTCTTTTTTATACATTAAAATCACTTAACTGTACATTAATTTTAACTGTTGATATCTTCCATAAATCGACTTCGTTATTTGTTCAATGTGTATCTTGAAACTGTGATAAAAGTGTGATAAAATAATGATATAAGAATATGACAGACAGGATAATAATGTCATCAGTGAAGGAGTGAGGCGGCATGAGAAAAAAGCTGATTTCCCTGTTATGCTGTACCATGATGCTGTGTTCCGCCGCTGTACCCGTCCAAGCTGATGAAAACACCTCCGATGCAGGAGAAAAAACTGTTATCAGTGAAGACACAAACCCCAATACGGGCACTGTTACCCTCGGTACAGTGAGTGTTGCGCTGGCAGGCTGCGTAGTGCTGGTGTTCAAAAAACGGAAGTAAATTTACATATCACGCGAAACCCCGCAGAGACTTCTGCGGGGCTTTTGCATTTATGAACTGAATTTACTCTCCATGAATCTCAGAAGTGCATTAACCTGCGATGGGGTATTGAATGCTGAGGGCGAGAACCTCACCGCTCCCCTCTTGCCGGTACCAAGGCTTTCATGGGCGAGTGCTGCACAATGCATACCGCCACGCAGGGCAAATCCACCCTCGCTGAGTTCAGCGACGGTCTCTTCGGAAGTCCTGCCCTTGATATTGAACGACACTATGGGCACACGTGGCATATCCCTGTCGTATATCTCTGCCCCCAACTTTTCAAGACCTTTCTCGAACATCTCGCAGAGGTTCTTCTCGTGGCGCAGGATAGTTTCCGTACCCTTGCTTTTTACAAAATCAAGCCCTGCACCCATTCCCGAAAGCCCCGCAGTGTTCAGGGTACCGCTTTCAAGTTTTTCAGGCATATATGGAGTCTGCGCCAATTCACCCGAGGTCGCTCCTGTGCCGCCCTCAATTATGGTAGAAAGCGGATATTCCCCACTGCTTATCAGCAGACCCGTACCAACAGGGCCGTACAGCCCCTTCTGTCCCGAAGTGCATATAAAACTTATCCCTCCACCGACCTTCACAGGAAGCACCCCCGCCGCCTGTGCGCAATCGCAGATAAAGACTATATTCCGCCTTTTGCAAAGTTCAGCGATCTCATTATAAGGCAGTATCCGACCGGTAACGTTGGATGCCGCCATACAGCACACGCACAGGGTATCGTGACGGATAAGCTTTTCAATGCCATCGATAGTACGCTCCACATCGGGAAATATCTCCGCTACCGAACACTTCACCCCGCTGCGCTTTGTCAGCGCGAAAACAGGTCGGCTGACGGAATTATGCTCCCACACGCTTATTATGATATGCCCGCCGAACTGCATTATACCCTTTATCGCCATGTTGAGGGCATAGGTGCAGTTTGGCGTGAAAGCGGTGTTCTCCGTCTCAGCCCCGAAAAACTCAGCCGCGCTTTTTCTCACCTTGTATACCCTCTCAGCAGCTTCAAGAGAAAGCCTGTGCCCTCCCCTGCCCGGATTTCCCCCGAGAGTCCTCACCGCATCTGCCACAGCCTGACGCACCGAATCGGGCTTGGGGTAAGTTCCCGCTGAGTTATCGAAATTCACCATAGTGTTCTTTACCATGCCAGACTCCCCCTATAAACTGTATATCCCCTTAAAAGGAATATTCTTACGTTCCAGCTTTAGCGTTATCAGGTCGGGGTCATCCCTGACCACTATGGAGTACCCGCAGCCGCTGCCTATATTCTTACGAGTTCGCTCCACCTCGCACCAATACCCCAGAGAATTAAGATACTCCTTGGCTTTCATCGCGTAGGTTATGCTGCTCATCGTTATCATAGTCTTTTTCATGTGAAACTTCCTTTCCTTGTTTTTTATATGGTATGCAATAAAGTCGGGAAGTGTGAATCACCCAATATCCTGCAATTTACATACTTGACAAAGCTTTATTTAAGGTGTATAATTGCTTAGAATACGGTTCGTATTTAAGTATATTGAAGAAAAATTAAGGAAGGTTTTATTATGTGCATTAAAAAGATCACGACAGGTCTGCTGGCACTCACTATGGTGTTCAGCGGGGCAATTATGCCAATGGGTACGATCGCTGCTGAAACATCCATCACTGCCAGCGCAGCAAACAAAACATATAACTACAACGGATATCAGTATATCGTCCTTGAAGACGGCACACTGGAGATAACCGCCTTTGATGCTGCTGCCAACGGATGCAAGGGCAAGCTGGAGATCCCTGCGACGATCAACGGCAAAAAGGTCACAAGCATAGGCAAATACGCATTCCACGGCTGCACAGCTTTCAACGAACTGCATATCCCCGAGGGCGTTAAGACTATCTCTGATTTTGGTTTTTATGAGTGCAGCAGCGTGAAGAAGATCGTTTTTCCCAAAAGCCTCACAACTATATGCTACTGCGCATTTGATAACTGCAAGTCCCTGACAGCTATCGATCTTCCGGAAAACATCAAAGACATCGGTATTTTTGCGTTTAGCGGCATTGTAAATGTCAAGAGCGTCTTAATTCCCAAGAGTGTTGTTTCCATCGGCGAGGGCGCTTTCGGCTATAAGTATGTGGGAAGATTCAGTGTTCAACAGATGGATGATTTCACCGTAAAAGGCTATAAGGGTTCGGCTGCTGAAAAGTACGCTTCTGATTACGGTTTCAAGTTCATCGCCGAAGCCGAGAAAACAGACGGAGAGACCAAAAAGATCAAGGGCGACCTGAACGGCGACGGCAAGGTAAATGTTACCGATACCACCAAACTTGCCGCATTCCTCAAAGGCAAAATTTCTCTACCTGAGGGCGTTGATGCTGACATTAACGGCGATGGCAAGATCAATGTCACCGACCTGACACTGCTTGCAGCCTGCGTCAAGGGTTACAGGATCCTATAATAATACAAAAACCGCCCGAAGCGCTGTGAACCGAACCATTAAAAACGTACAATGACAAAAAAGACCTCCTATGGTATAATAGAAACCATAGGAGGTTTTGTTATGGCAAGAAGTTACAAACACATACAGCAGTATGAAAGAGAAATACTTGAACTTAAAGAAAGAGGCATGACGCAAAAGGAAATAGCGCAGCAATTAGGATTTACAAAAGAACAAGTAAAAGAATTCTTTCACCGTCAGCATAAGAAAGAGCGAAAGATAGCCGCAGGTATAGCCTTAAAAAAGAAAGGTCGTCCGCCCAAAGATAATAAGATCACCCAAACTGATAAGGTTAAT